>NZ_JAUSXF010000001.1:658775-1317550 GCF_030816475.1 Arthrobacter pascens
CTTCGTTTCCGGTTGATCAAACAATGCCATTTCACCGTAACACGAAGCTTGCTTACTGTTTCAAGCCCGGGCACATCCGCTGCCTGTTGATTGTCCCTGCCCCGGGCTAGGCTCGAACCATGGATCACACCACCAGCCTCACCCAGCACATCCACGCCTCGCCTGAAAAGGTCTGGTCTGTTATTTCGGACATTCCAGGTTCGGCGGCCACCTTGTCCGGTGTCGATTCCGTGCAGCTGCTCAGTGAAGGCCCCTACGGCGAAGGAACGCGCTGGAAGGAGACCCGCACCATGATGGGCAGGTCGGAAACCGTGGAGATGTGGGTGGCCCAGGCGGATCCGCCCCGCACCACCACGGTCAAGGCCCTCCAGGGCGGCGCGGATTACACGTCACGTTTCAGTCTTGCGGAACGCAACGGCGGGACGGATCTGACCCTGACCTTCGGCGCGGAGGTGGTCAGGCCCACGGCGTTCAGCCGGATCACGATGGCCTTGTTCGGCAAGATCGGCATGGCGGTCACGCGCAAAGCGCTGGCCAGGGATCTCGCCGAGATCGCAGCCAAAGCAGAATCACTCTAGTGGCCGCCAAGGCATCCAAGATAACGGCGCCGAGGCTCTCGGACGTCAGCCTCGAAGACCTCAAGGATGATCCCGCGCCGGACTTCCGGCGGGGTGAAAGGTACGACGGCGTGAGGTACAGCCGGGCGGCTGCGGACGGCCTGGAGTTGAGCGGCACAGACTTCGCCGAGTGCGAGTTCCAGGGCGTGTCGTTCAATGACACCCAGCTCCGCGGAGCCACCTTCCGTGACTGCATCCTGTCGGAGCTTTACGCTCCGGTGTTCACTGCGGCCCGCTCCACGTGGCGTGACGTACAGATCAGCAACCCCCGGCTGGGCTCCGCGGAACTGTATGAGAGCGGCTGGCAGTCGGTCCGGATTGACGGCGGCAAGCTTGACTTCCTCAACCTCCGGGGTTCCAAGCTGACGGACGTCCTGATCAGCGGCTGCATTATCAATGAACTGGACCTTGGTTCAGCTGCCGGAACCCGGGTGGTGCTGAAAAACTGCACCATCGGCACGCTGGACCTGCAAGGGGCCAAGTTGAAGGACTTTGACCTCCGCGGCACGGATTTCCGTACCATCAGTGGGCTCGGGAGCCTGTCCGGCGTGGTGATCGACGACTACCAGCTTGGCCTCCTGGCCCCGCTCCTGGCCGGGCACCTCGGCCTGACCGTCGCCTGACCCTTGCTGGCTCTTAAGCCCCGCCCGCTGGCCCAGGAACCGCGAAAAGGAGCGCTTGGTGCCTCTTGCGCCTGCAGTGTAGTCTTTACAGAACGAACGGTCGGTAAGTGGCGGTCCTTGACGCTCCGGCCGGCCCAGCTCCCTGCGTAAGGATGTTCTCATGGTCGAGGCTTTTCTTGTTGGCGGTGTCCGGACCCCGGTAGGCAGGTACGGCGGCGCGCTCTCGGCGGTCCGTCCCGACGATCTCGCCGCCCTGGTCATTCGGGAGGCCGTATCCCGGACCGGGCTGGACCCGGACAGTATCGATGAAGTCATCCTGGGCAACGCCAATGGAGCGGGGGAGGAGAACCGGAATGTCGCCCGGATGGCGACTCTCCTGGCCGGACTTCCCGTCCACATCCCCGGCATCACGGTGAACCGGCTCTGCGCCTCAGGGCTGAGTGCCATCATCCAGGCCAGCCAGATGATCAAGTCCGGCGCCGCGGATGTCGTCGTGGCCGGCGGTGTGGAATCCATGAGCCGCGCTCCATGGGTCCAGGAGAAGCCTTCCGCCGCCTTCGCCAAGCCGGGCCAGATTTTCGACACGTCCATTGGCTGGCGCTTCGTCAACCCGCTTTTCCAGAAGGGCGGTCTCGCCCGCGACGGCAAGATGACCTACTCCATGCCCGAAACTGCCGAGGAAGTGGCACGGATGGACGGCATCACCCGGGAGGATGCTGACGCCTTCGCGGTCCGCTCCCATGAGCGGTCCCTTGCCGCCATCGCCGGAGGCCGGTTCCAGGACGAGATCGTTCCGGTGACGGTCAAGACCCGCAAAGCGGAAACCGTGGTGGACACCGACGAAGGTCCGCGCGCCGATACCAGCATGGACGTTCTCGCCGGCCTCCGGCCCGTGGTTACCGGCGGTTCAGTGGTCACCGCCGGCAACTCCTCCTCCCTGAACGACGGCGCCTCTGCGATCATCGTCGCGTCCGAGGCAGCCATCGAACGGCTGGGCCTGACCCCCCGCGCCCGCATCATCGACGGCGCCTCGGCCGGCTGCGAACCTGAAATCATGGGCATCGGCCCGGTCCCCGCCACCCAGAAGGTCCTCAAAAGGAGCGGGCTGAGCGTTGGTGACCTTGGCGCCGTCGAACTTAATGAAGCGTTTGCCACGCAATCGCTCGCCTGCATCCGCCGCCTGGGACTGGACCCTGACATTGTGAACAACGACGGCGGGGCCATCTCTCTGGGGCATCCGCTCGGTTCCAGCGGTTCCCGGCTCACCATCACCCTGCTGGGCCGGATGGAACGCGAGGACGCCCGGATCGGGCTGGCCACCATGTGCGTCGGCGTCGGCCAGGGCACCGCGATGCTGCTGGAGCGTGTGTGATGGCGGGGCCGGATCTCGCCCAAGAACACTTCACCACCCTCCTGGTAGAGGAGCGGGAGGACCGGGTAGTGGTGCTGCTCAACCGGCCGGAAGTCAGGAATGCCATCGACCAGCAGATGGTGGACGAGCTGCACCTGGTCTGCGCCGCGCTGGAGCGGACCCCGAAGGTGCTGATTATTGCGGGCGTGGACGGGGTGTTTGCCTCCGGGGCAGATATTGCCCAATTGCGGGAGCGGCGCCGGGACGACGCGCTGCAGGGGATCAACTCCACGATCTTCATTCGGATAGCCCGGCTTCCCATGCCCGTGATCGCCGCGCTGGACGGTTATTGCCTGGGCGGGGGCGCGGAGCTTGCCTATGCCGCTGACTTCCGCATCGGCACCCCTGATGTGCGGATCGGCAACCCGGAAACGGGTCTGGGAATCCTGGCTGCGGCCGGTGGCAGCTGGCGGTTGAAGGAACTGGTGGGCGAACCTGTCGCCAAGCAGATCCTGCTTGCCGGGCACGTGCTCCGGGCTGAAGAGGCATTGGCCGTCAACCTGATTACGGAAATCCACGAGGCCGCGGTCCTGATGGAGGCCGCGCACAACCTGGCGGACAAGATCGGCCTCCAGGACCCGCTCGCCGTGCGGATCACCAAGTCCGTGTTCCACGCTCCCGCCGAGGCACACCCGTTGATCGACCAGCTGGCGCAGGGAATCCTCTTTGAATCCCAGGCCAAATTTGACCGCATGCAGGACTTCATAGACAAAAAGGGGTCCGCGAAGGCCGCAAACAACGCCGCCGAAAGCGCCGACGGAAAGCAGAACTCATGAGCAACCCTGTACGTCCTGCCGGGCTCCCCGGATCCGTCGGTGTGCTGGGTGGCGGCCGGATGGGTGCCGGCATCGCCCATGCCTTCCTGGTCAAGGGCGCCGACGTCCTGGTAGTGGAGCGCGACGAGGAGTCCGCCGAGGCTGCACGGGAGCGGGTGGAGTCTGCGGCGGCCAAGAGCATCGAGCGCGGGGTCACGGACGCCAACCTCGATGAAATGGCGTCCCGCCTCAGCGTTGGCGTGGACTACGACGACTTCAGGGACCGCCAGCTGGTGGTGGAGGCAGTCCCCGAGGACTGGGACCTGAAGGTGGCCTCGCTGCGGGGGATCGAGGAGCGCCTGACCGCGGATGCGTACCTCGCGACCAACACCTCCTCCCTGTCGGTCAACGGCCTGGCCCGGGAACTGAAGAGGCCCCGGAATTTCCTCGGCCTGCACTTCTTCAATCCCGTGCCCGCCTCCACCCTTGTTGAGGTGGTGCTCGGTGAGCACACCAGCGGGGAGCTGGCGGCCGCGGCGAAAGACTGGGTGGAAGCGCTCGGCAAGACCGCTGTGGTGGTCAACGACGCTCCGGGCTTTGCGTCATCGCGGCTTGGCGTGGCCATTGCACTGGAGGCCATGCGCATGGTTGAAGAGGGCGTAGCGTCGGCCGAGGACATCGACGCCGCCATGGTCCTTGGCTACAAGCACCCCACCGGCCCGCTCAGGACCACGGACATCGTGGGCCTTGACGTGCGGCTGGGCATCGCCGAATACCTGCATTCCACCTTGGGGGAGCGGTTCGCGCCGCCGCAGATCCTGAAGGACAAAGTGGCCCGCGGCGAGCTTGGACGCAAGACAGGCAAGGGCTTCTTCGACTGGGCTGGGTAAGCTTTGTCGGGTGACCTCGATTAAACCCATCACATTAACCGGACAGCGTGTCATCCTGGAACCGCTCAGCCAAGCCCATCACGACGGCCTGGTGGAGGCCGCGCAGGACGGCGAGCTCTGGAACCTCTGGTACACCTCCGTGCCCGCCCCGGCCGGCATGGAAGCCGAGATCGACCGCCGCCTCAGCCTCCAGGACCGTGGGTCCATGCTTCCGTTCACTGCTCGGCTGGCCGATCCGGCCACCGGCGGCCCGGGCAGGATCATCGGCATGACCACCTACATGAACATCGACGCCGGCACGCCCCGCGTGGAAATCGGCTCAACCTGGAACGCGGCTTCTTCGCAGGGCACTGGGACCAACGCCGAGTCCAAGCTGATGCTCCTGCGCCACGCGTTTGAGACCCTCGGCTGCCCGGCAGTGGAATTCCGGACGCACTGGCTCAACCACCAGTCCCGGGAAGCCATTGCCCGCCTCGGAGCCAAGCAGGACGGCGTGCTGCGAAACCATTCGCGCACCCAGGACGGGGTGCTGCGGGACACCGTGGTGTTCTCCATCCTTGAGCACGAGTGGCCCATGGTCAGGGCAGGGCTGGAATACCGGCTCGCCAAGCGCCGATAGGGGCGCCTGGCGAGCCGTAAGTCACTCAGTTCCGCGCAAGCTGCGCCGGCTTCACCGCGGCCAACAGTGCAGCGGCGTAGCCCAGGGCGTGGCCGGCCTGATTCGGATGGAAGTTGTAGTCTGCCAAGGGCTGATTCGGGTTCAGTTGCAGCCAGGGATCAGCGGAATTGACTGCATGCCCGGTGAACCTGGCTGACACATCAACGTACTGCGTGTTGGCTTGGTAAAGCCCGTTTGCCGTGGCCGCAGCTGTGGCCAGGGTGGAGTTCAGGGCCTGGGCTGCCTGGTTGATCAGTGCCTGGTTGGCTGGCGGAATGGGCGCGAATGCGCTGGCCGGGTCAAAGAGTAGGGGGTACCCCATCACGGCAATCCGTGCACGAGGTGCCACGGAGTGAATGGCAGCGTACGTCTGCACCAGGCCGGCGTGGAGGGCCTGCAGGGCTGCCGGCGAGGTTGCCTGTTGCAGGACCCCCGCACACACGTCCTGCGGGTATGCCGCGCAGGCGCCTATGACGTAGGAAAAGCCCAGGTCATTGGCACCGGCGGTAATACTGACAAGCTCGGTGTCCGGCGAGATTTTCCCTTGGGAGGCCAGTGCGTAGAGCTGCTGTTCAACAGTGGGGGTGTAGATGGTGGTGTCGTAACGGGGGCTGGCGGTGCTGAGAACGGCGCCGTGGCAGGCCGCGTTAGCCACCAGGGTCACCCGGCCCGTGTTCCCCGCAACATCAACATATCCGGGGTGACTCTGCCAGCATGGGGTATTAGCAGGCCGTAATGCTTCTACGGCTCCGGTGCCCGCTGTGTAGGAGTCGCCCAGCGCGACGTAATCCACCCGCGGAGGCGGCGCTGCCTCAGCGGGGATGGACGCCATCCCGATCGCCATGGCCATGGTTGCGAGGCTGGCTGCAAAAGCCGAGCGGCGCCGTCGTCCTGCTGGTTTTGTCATTGATTTCCCCTTTGTACATCAATTCGCTGGAATGAATTGGACATGTACATGACACCGTACGCCCACGAAAGGAAGGGGTCACTGGTTGGGTGTACCTGTTTTCTGTACTCCCGCTCCTGTTGCCTATATGTGCGGCATGCTGTCTCTTGTGATTAGCTGGTCGGATGGAGAAACCTGGCGGGCCCCTGAACTGGGACGGAGCCGTGAACGCCTGGCACGTCGCCGGCGGTGTGTACCGGATGGGGCGCCGGGAGTGGCTCACGGAGGCCGGCTGGCGCCAGGCGTTGGACGACGGCGTCCGCACTGTGATTGACCTCCGGAATCCCCATGAAGCCCGGCGCCGGGACACGGACCCCGACGTGCCTAAAGAGGCCTGGTCCGGCGTCACGATTATGTCTGTCCCCACAGAAGACACCGACGATCCCAGGGTCACCAACGTTTCCGGACCGTACCTCAAGGATCCCGCCCACTACCTGCACAACGTTCGGCTGTATCCGGAAAAATTCGTCGCGATATTCCGCGCGCTCGCCGACGCTGCGACCGGCGGCGTGGTGATCCACTGTGCGGCCGGGCGCGACCGCAGCGGCATGGTGGCGGCGATGCTCCAGGACCTTGCGGGAGATTCCGATCAGGATATTGCCAGGGGTTACGAACGGGCCGCGCGGGGAATCAACGAGCGGTACCTTACCCATGGGCCTCCGCATGATCAGGAACGCTATCTTGTGGAAACGGAACTGGCGCCCTTGCTGGCAGAGCGCGGCCGGGCAGTTGCGGGTTTCGTCCGGGAACTGGATACCGGTGGTTTCCTGCTGCGGCACGGTCTCACGGAACCTGAACTGGATGCGGTTCGTTCCCTGCTGGGCGTTCCGGCGGTGCTGTGAATTCGGTCCGAGGTGTAGCCGTGTGTCTGGGAGGGGCGGGCTGATGAATAGCTGGAAAAAACAGGGTGGCGGCCAGCGCCGGATGCTCTCTTTCGGAGCCGTTGCCGGCTTGGCCCTGGTGGCAGGATTCGGTGCCGTGCCGGCATCTGCTGCCCCAGGCGGTCCGGCGTCGGCCGAAACGGCACCGGCTGGTACAACGCCGGTAGTTCCCGCGACGGGCCTTCCAACGCCCGCTTCAGGACCCTCGGACGCCGGGCTTGCCGAGGCTGTCCGGCGAGATCTCGGCCTCACTCCTGAACAATTCAACGCCGCCGGCGAGCTGGGCAGGCAGGCTGCAAACGCTGTGGCGGCACTCCGGGACGTGCAAGGGTACGTCGGAACACGCCTGGACGGCGGCAGGATCCTGGTCACCGGCAGCGGAGCGGAGCTGGAAGCGAAGGTCGCCGGGCTCAAACAGGCCATCCCGGCCCTGACACTGCAGGCACCACCGGCAGACGCCGGGAAGGCCAAAGCAACTCCGACAGCAGCAGCGGCGGCCAGCGGCAAGGAGCTGGCATCCAGCACCCGGCAGCTCTATGAGGCATACCTCCGCGAAGTGGGGCCTGAGGGCCTTCAGGCGGTGGCTTACTCGGGTGGCAGCTTCGTCATCCGGACGGGTGGCACCAATGCTTCCCAGGCGGCGCCGCAAGACTCATCGGCCGGTACAGGCGGAGTCAGCAGTGCCGGCAACGGCGCCACTGACCCTGTTGCCAGCGCTTCCAGCGGCAAGGTGTCCGCAGCCGAGTTTGTTGCCCGATATGCGAACGTAAAGCTCGACGACGGCCCGGCCCTCACGCCGGAGGCGGACGTTGTGGGCGGCCAGGGGTATTTTGCCGACACCGGCGAGATCTGTTCAACAGGATTCTCGGCCTTTGATCCGGCAGGCCTTCCGACGATCCTGACGGCCGGCCACTGTGCGGACGACGGAGCCGCGCACCAGGCTACCCTGGAATTTCCCCAGTGGAACCGCGCGGGTCTGCTGGGCATCTTCGGGTTCAGCCAGTTCGGCGGCCCTGGCAACACTCCTGTTTCAAACCCGTTGGACCCGCAGAACCCCGGGAATGCTGGCGCCGACGTGGCTGTGATTGGTTCGATCCGCGCCGGCCTGGATCCCCAGCCGGCCGCCAGCACCTGGAATGATCCTTCCCAGGCCGGCCCGGACGTCAAAATTATCGGCACTGCACAACCCGTGGTGGGGGAGCCTGTCTGCCGGTCAGGACGGACGTCCGCCTGGTCCTGCGGAATCATCGACGAGGTGGGCATCTACGTCGTCCACGGGCGCACCGCTGACCCCGCTGACCTGAGGGCCTTCAACGGCTTCCTGTCTTTCGGCGTCCAGTCCAGCGGAGGCGATTCAGGGGGTCCATGGCTCAGCGGGAACTACGCGGTCGGCATCCACAGTGCAGGGGACGTTCCGGATGCAAACGGCAGCGTCATCCGAAATTTCGCCATCGCCTCCACGCTGGATGATGACCTGGCCGTTCTTCCCGGATACCAGCTGGAGCTCTTCCTCAACAAGCCGGTGGTCACCTCGCCCGCCCCCAGCGCGCCCCTGGTGCCGGGCCAGACCATTACCGGGCGGGTGCCGGCTGCACCAGCCTCCGCTGTGGCGGCCGGATCGAAGGTCAGGATCACCGAGGCGGGCCAGGCGCCGTTCGAGGTTCCCGTGGACGCCTCCGGCAACTGGTCCTTCACCGCCCCGGAACAACCGGGAGCTCTGCGGTTCAGTGCGGAGACTGTCAACGGCTTCAGTTTCTCGGGTGCCAGCAATGTCGAACTTGCGCCGGCCGCACCGCAAGCGCCTACCCCGCAGCCGGCTGCCCCACAGCCGCCTGCTCCGCCGGCACCCGCCCCGCCCGCGGTTCCGGCGCCACCAGCTGCCGTCCCGCCGCCCGTATCAGGGCCGCCGTCGGGCGCTGCCGTTCTCCCCTCCGGTGACCTCACCGCGGTCGGCCAGCCGCCGGCCAGCCTGGCCAACACCGGGGCAACCGGGACTCTGGCAGCCACGGGTCTCGCGGCGGCGGCGCTCGCCGTCGGCGGACTGCTGATGGTGATGGCCAGACGGCGGAAGCGGCGCAACTCAGGGCAGGAAAGCTAGTCCTTCCGGTCCACAAGCAGGTTGGTGATGCGGACAGTGCAAAGCCGCTCGCCGTCGTCGTTGGTGATCAGCACCTCGTGCGTGGTCAGCGTGCCGCCCAGGTATATGGGGGTTGCCGTGATGGTGATCCGGCCTTCCCGGGCGGACCGGTGATGGGTGGCCGAAACGTCCACGCCCACGGCAGTCTTGCCCATGGTGCTGGCGTGGATGACGGCCGCCCAGGAACCTACAGCCTCGCCCACCGCCAAGGACGCGCCCCCATGGAGCAGCCCGAACGACTGCCTGTTTCCCTCCACAGGCATGGTGGCCACCACCCGCTGCACTGACTCCTCCACGATCTTCACGCCCATCTTCTCGTCAAGCTCTCCCAGCGTGATCTTCCACAGGGCGGCGTCCTGCGGTTCGACGGATGCCGTGTCTTCGGCCTCGGCGGTCATGGGCTCTCCTTTGGATGTGGCTGGACTTCTAGTGTGCAGCACCGGACATTCATGTACTGTAGTCATATTACCGAACGGACGGTCAGTAATGATGGCCGCCCTTGTTTGCTCCGGCTTGTTTGTTCCCGCGTTGGAAGGACCGTCAACGATGACCACCACTGCAACTGCCCAACCCACACTCGACACGGTAGAGACAGTCCCCAGTTTCGTGCAGGATGCCTGGTGGACGCCCGACGCCGGCTTGGCGGCTTCCGCTGTGCCCGTACGTGATGCGAGCACGGGCGAAATCCTGGCCAAGGTGAGCACGGACGGCCTGGACCTGGCCGCCGTCGTGGACTACGGCAGGACCACCGGTCAGGAGGAACTGGGCAGGCTGACCTTCCATCAGCGTGCCCTCAAGCTCAAGGAGCTGGCGCAGTACCTGAATGTCCGGCGTGAGCATTTCTACGGCTTCTCCGCCCAGACCGGGGCCACCAAGGTCGACTCCATGATCGACATTGACGGCGGCATCGGCGTACTTTTCACGTTCGGGTCCAAGGGCCGGCGTGAACTGCCCAACGCGCAGGTGGTGGTGGACGGGCCCATGGAAGTGCTTTCCAAGGACGGTTCGTTTGCGGGGGAGCACATCTATACGCGCATTCCCGGGGTTGCGGTGCAGATCAACGCCTTCAACTTTCCGGTCTGGGGGATGCTCGAAAAGCTGGCACCTGCGTTCATCGCCGGAGTCCCCACCATCGTCAAGCCGGCCACCCCTACCGGCTATGTGGCTGCGGCGGTGGTCAAGGCGATAATCGAGTCAAACATCCTGCCCAAGGGCTCGCTGCAGCTGATTTCCGGCTCGGTCCGCGGGCTCCTGGACGTCCTGGATTACCGTGACCTGGTGGCCTTCACCGGATCGGCCTCGACTGCGCTGTCCTTGAAATCGCACCCCAACGTGGTGCAGGGCGGTGTCCGCTTCACTTCCGAAACGGACTCCTTGAACGCAGCGATCCTGGGTCCCGACGCGGTGGAGGGCACGCCCGAGTTCGACGCGTTTATCAAGTCCGTGGTCACCGAAATGACGGCCAAGGCGGGGCAGAAGTGCACCGCCATCCGCCGCGCCATCGTGCCGCGGGAGCTGGTTCCCGCGGTGTCTGCGGCCATCGGCAGGCGCCTCTCCGAACGCGTTGTCCTCGGCGACCCCCGCGCGGAGGGCGTCACGATGGGTGCCCTCGCCTCCGTCGAACAGCTGGAGGACGTCCGTGCCGCAGTGCAGTCAATGCTCGACGCCGGCGGTGAGCTTGCGTACGGAACCCTCGATTCGCCGTCGGTCACCTCCGCCGACGGTTCCACCGGTGTTGTGGAGGGCGGAGCTTTTATGGCGCCGGTCCTGCTGAATTGGCAGGACCCGCTGGCCGAAGAAGTCCACTCGCTGGAGGCGTTCGGTCCGGTTTCGTCGGTGATTGGATACGAGGACATTCCCGACGCCGTCCGGCTGGCCGCCCGGGGGAGCGGCTCGCTCGTGGCCTCCGTGTGCACCAACGATCCTTCCGTGGCGCAGGAACTGGTGATGGGCATTGCCGCCCACCACGGCCGGGTCCTGATGCTCAACCGGGAGGACGCCCGCAGCTCGACAGGCCACGGCTCGCCTGTGCCGCACCTGGTCCACGGCGGGCCGGGCAGGGCCGGTGGCGGCGAGGAACTGGGTGGCATCCGCTCGGTCATGCACCACATGCAGCGCACGGCGATCCAGGGCTCGCCCAACATGCTCACGGCGGTCACCGGTGTCTGGCACACGGGTGCGGACCGGAACTTCACTGTGGAGACCGAAGGGACTCATCCGTTCCGGAAATCGCTGGAGACGCTGCGGATCGGCGACGCGGTCCGGTCGGAGCTGCGCGAGGTCACGCTGGAGGACATCACGGCGTTCGCCAATTCCACCGGGGACACGTTCTACGCACACACCAATCAGGAGGCAGCGGAGGCAAACCCGTTCTTCCCGGGCATCGTGGCACACGGCTACCTGCTGATCGCCTGGGCCGCGGGGCTGTTCGTGGAGCCGGCTCCCGGGCCGGTCCTAGCCAATTACGGTTTGGAGAACCTTCGTTTCGTTACCCCGGTGGCGGCTGGTGATTCCATCCGCGTGACCCTCACGGCCAAGCGGATCACCCCCCGCGAGACGGAGGAATACGGCGAGGTTTCCTGGGACGCTGTACTTACCAACCAGAACGACGAGATCGTGGCCACCTACGACGTCCTCACCCTCGTCGAAAAGTAGGCCATCCCTCAACTCCCTCCAGTAGGTGCGAGAGGGTTTGTGTTTTGGCTGCGAAAGGTGAGGGAGGGTTGGGGGAAGGCCGGGTCTTTCAGCCCTGCCGGGCGTAAAATTTTCCCCGTAGGAGGTGGCCAAATGACCCTAGCAATGAACACAGCCACAACCATCCTGCCAGTCGATGATGCAGCCCGCGCCCGCAGTTTCTATACGGAAACACTGGGACTCCCGCACCGCGGTATGACAGATGATGGAAGCGAATTACTCGGCACCGACGGCGGCCCAATGCTGCAGCTGATGCCGGTCTCGGACGGCAAACACTCAGAGCACACCGCCCTGAGCTTCGAGGTGCACGACATCGAGCGGACAGTTCAGGAAATGGAGGCCAAGGGCGTTCGGTTCCAGGATTATGACCTGCCGAACATGAAGACGGAAAACCACATCTGTACCACCGATTCCGAGAAGTGCGCATGGTTCATGGACACCGAGCACAACATCCTCTGCATCCACGAGACCAAGGGCATGCAGGCTGAGTATCAGCTCTGAAGTCATGCGAACCAAGGGGCGTCCCGAGCCGGCGGCGCCCCTTTATCGTTGAGGCCAGGGTGGTGCTAGGCTTCAGCACCCCCATGCAGGCCGTCGTCGCTGCTGTCATCCGAGGCAGCGGTCCCGGTCTGGTCGGACAGGTCCATGTTGCCCCGGGCTTCGTCCATGGTGGGCCCGCCGGACGGGACGCTGTACGTGTCCGGTCGGATGCCATGGGCCTGCTCCTCGATCAGCGCCTGCTCTTCGCTGAACCGGATCTCATTCGCTTCATCGCCTGCGTCTCCCGGGATATCCTCCCGGAATGCCGAAGGGTCAGGGACGATGAATCCCTGGTCCGGTTCTTCCTTGGGGTGGTTCATGGCCTAGCCGTCCTCTCTGGTGCTGACTATCTGGTGGGGTTGCTTGCGGGCCGTTCGATGAGTTCAACTTTTATGTCCATGCTCTGGTCTCCCCGCTTGACCTTGAGCCCGACATTGTCGCCCGGGTCGCGGTTCCTGAGTTCGGACAGGAGCTTTTCAGGACTGTTGAGTTCCACCCCTTCCATGGACTCCAGGACATCGCCCGGGCGGATCCCGGCACGTCCGGCCGGGCCGGCTTCATCAACGGACAGGACGACGACGCCGCCGGTCGCTTCGATGCCCAGCTGTTCGGCGATCTGTGGTGTCAGTTCGCCCGGTGTCAGTCCGAGGTACGCGTGCTTGGCAGTGCCGTTCGCCAGAAGCTCGTCGGCCACTTCGATGGCGGTGGCCGCAGGGATGGCAAAGCCGAGGGCCACTGCACCGGCTGAGGGTGGAATGTAGGCCTCGCTGATGCCGATGACTTCGCCGCGCATGTTGATCACGGCGCCGCCGGAGTTCCCCGGGGAGATGGGAGCATCTGTCTGGATCAGGTCCACCAGGGAAAGACTGGTGGAGGCCGAGTCCGGAATGGACCTGTGAAGACCTGAGATGATGCCGGCTGTGGCAGTGTTTTCAAAGCCCAGGGGAGAGCCAAGCACGGTGGCGCCCTCGCCTACCTTCGGCAGCATTGGCTGGTACGTGGGCTTGGGTAGTCCGGTGCGTTTGGCCTGGACCAGGGCAAGGTCGGTGACCGCGTCGGTTGCCTTGACAGCTCCCTCCACCCGCTGGCCGTCAGCGAAGCCCACGTCCACCCGGGTTGCACCGCTGACCACGTGTTCGTTGGTGAGGATCAGTCCGTCCGCGGAGTACACCACGCCGCTGCCCAGGCCGCCCTCGGTAAAGATGGTGACCACTGACGGCGCCAGGTTCTCAACGATCTGCGGGATGCCCCCCGCCACATCCTGCGCCGGCGTCGTAGGCCCGGGGCTCTGCGTGCCCGGGCTTTGCGTACCAGGGCTCTGTGAGGCGCTGCTGCCGGACGTTGGCGACAGCGATGTTTGACCGGGTCCCGGGCCGGGGGCCGGAGCGGTGCAGGACGCCACGGCAAGCGCTGCGCTGAACAGTAAGGTCCACAGCGTTGCCCGGCGGCGGCTGCGGACGTTTACTGGACTGGCGGACGGGCTCATCGACAATCTCCCTGCGGATGCTGGCTGTTCCTTACCACCGAATACGGGGAACACCCCGATCACCGGTAGTAAGCACCCTTATTATATTGCAGCGATCACGCTGGCAGGATCCCCGGCGGCAGGGAAAGGCTCAAGACTTCGCGTGCAGCCCGTCGAACGCGATGGTGATGACGTCGTCGGCCAGCTTTTCGGGGGAGAGGGAACCTCCGGGCTTGTACCACTCGACGATGGAGTTGATGGTGCCGAACAGCAGCCGGGTGACCGTACGGGGGTCGATGTCCTGGCGCAGGGAGCCTTCATCGCGGGCTGCGGAAATCAGGCCGGCCACCTTGTGGTCGAACGCGCGCCGCCGTTCCAGCGCGTTCCGCTCAATCTCCGTGTTGCCGCGGAGCCGGAGCAGCAACGTGACGAACGGCAGCCGGTCCACCAGTACTGCCACGGTCTGCCGCAGGACAAACTCGAGCCGTGCGTCTGCCGCGCCGGAGGTGGCCTCCGGCTGCTCCAGGATGGCCTCCAGGCCGCCCAGGGCATGGTCCAGAGCCAGCTTCAGGAGGTCGCCCTTCGACGGGACATGGTGGTAGATCGCAGACTTCGAAATGCCCAGGTTCTCGGCCAGGATGCCCATGGACGTGGCGTCGTAGCCATGCCGGTTGAAGACGTCGACAGCGATCAGCAGCACCGACTGCTGGTCGTAGCCGGGGCGGCCGCGTTTGGTCGGTGTTGTGCTGGACATTTCGCTGGTGCTGGGCATAGTGGCAAGTTTCTCACGAACGGTCGGTCAGGCTCCGCAGGCTCGGTGGAGGCTACGCCTTGGGCCGCAGGTCGTAAATCCGGCGCAGCTTGCCGTTGGACCGTTCCAGCGAGCCCGGTTCCACCACGTCCACCTCGCACGAGGAACCCACATGGATCTTGATCTGTTCCTTCAAGGTGCGTGCCGCCGTCGAACTCTGCTCGGGCGTCAGGGCGTCCCGGCGTTCGATCCGGACGATGAGCTGGTCCATCCGCTGGCCCTCGGGGCGGGTGAGTTCCAGCTGGAAATGCGGGCTGAGCTCGGGGATGCGGAGGGCGATTTCCTCGATCTGGGACGGGAAGAGGTTCACTCCGCGCAGGATGATCATGTCATCGCTGCGCCCCGTGATGCGGCCCATCCGCCGATGTGCCGGGCGGGCGGTCCCTGGCAGCAGGCGGGTGAGGTCCTTGGTGCGGTAGCGAATGATCGGCAGCGCTTCTTTCGTCAGTGAGGTGAAGACCAGTTCGCCGTGCTCACCGTCGCGCAGCACGTTCTCCTTGCCCACCACCGGGTTGAAGGCATCGATGATTTCGGGACTGAAGTGGTCCTCCCAGATGTGGCTGCCGTCCTGCGTCTCCACTGCCTCGCCCGCGACGCCGGGGCCCATCACCTCGGAGAGCCCGTAGATGTCGCACGCCTTGATGTCGAGGGTGACTTCGAGCTCGTGCCGCATCTCCTCGGTCCATGGCTCCGCGCCCAGCACCGCGTACTTCAGTGACGTGGAGGTCGGGTCGATGCCCATGTGCGCCATGGCATCGGCGATCGTGAGTAGGTACGTGGGGGTGCAGAGGATAGCGTCGGGCTGGAAGTCCTGAATGAGCTGGATCTGGCGTTCGGTCTGCCCTCCGGACATGGGAATAACGGTGCAGCCCAATGCTTCGGCGCCTGCGTGTGCGCCCAGGCCACCGGTGAACAAGCCGTAGCCGTACGCGTTGTGGACCTTCATTCCCGGCCGCACACCGGAGGCCCGGAGTGATCGGGCAACCAGCTTGGCCCAGTCGGCCAGGTCCTGCTTCGTGTAGCCGACGACGGTGGGCCGGCCGGTGGTGCCTGAGCTGGCATGGACGCGGGCTACTTCGGTCTGCGGCACGGCGAACATCCCGAACGGGTATTCGGCGCGCAGATCGTCCTTGGTAGTGAACGGGAAGTTGCCAAGATCGTCGAGTTCGCGGAGGTCCGCTGGATGGATTCCGGCGTCGTCGAACTTGCGTTTGTACAACGGCACCCGGTCGTAGGCATAAGCTACGGTGTGCTGCAGGCGGCTAAGCTGCAGGGCCTCGAGTTCATCGCGGGAGATGGTTTCCTCGCGGTCCAGTCCCGGGTCGCTTGCCTTGGCGGGCGGCGGGGTTACGGGGGTTTCAGGGGTGTGGAGGGTCATGGCTTCCTACTTCTTGGGGATGGTCCGGCTGCGTCCGCGGAACTCTGCGATGAGTTCGCCCGGATTCTGGGAATTGGGCTGGGCGTCGGGGTCGGCGGCGAAAATCTGGATGTCATAAAGGCCGCTGCGTCCTGCACTGGTGCGGCGGTCGGCGACGGCGGTGATCACCTGGCCGCGGTAGGCAGGTTTGAGGAAGTTGATGTCGACGCCGGCGGCCACGGTGATGGTGTCTTCCTCGCCGGGTGCCGGGTTGACCGGATTGCACGCCAGGGCGAAAGCGGAGTCGGCGAAAGCGAAGATCATTCCGCCGTGGGCCATGCCGAAGCCGTTGAGCATTTCCTGCCGCAACTTCATCCGGATGGTGGCGTGACCGTCACTGAGGGCGAGGACCTGGATGCCCATCCATTCGGAGGCGTAGTCGTTTTCCAGGATCGGGTGCGATGCCCCGGAAAGGATTGCTTCAGCCATGCGTCATTGCCTCCAGCTTTATTTACCGAATGTTCATTAGGTAATCCCATGCAGGGGGTCGCTGTCAAGGCTTGGAGGTTCGAAAGGGCCGCCAGGACCCATGGGCCACCGCCGGCCAGGGGTCCACTTGGACCCCCGGCTGCGGTCAGCTTTGTGCGCTGACGGTGACCTGGCAGGCGGCCGTGGCGTTGCCGTTGACGCCCAGCGTCAGCACGTGGCTCCAGGCGCCGGTGTCGGAAGCCGGGACGGGGAGGGTCTGAGCGGCGCCTGGCTGAAGCGCTCCCTGACCGGCGTCCGAGGACGGGGCTGTGACTGTGGAGTCCGCCGTCGCCGTTCCGAGGGCAGTCCAGCGGTACTCGAGACCGTCGCAGCCTGTGGCTGCCGGGGTGAGGGAGATTGAATGTGCGGCCGTGCCGTTGACCAGCAGCTGCGTCGGCGCAGACAGCGGGCCTGCTGTCGTCGCCCACGCCGAGGGTGTCTGAGCGCTTGGACCTTCCGTCCGCCGGTCCTGGTCGGTAAGCAGTGCCACCGCCCCCTGCAGGCCGTGGCCGGGAGTGACAGGCAGGTAGGACCGGATGGCGGTTGCGAAGGCAATGGCATCGGATTCCGGGATCACGAGGTGGATGACGTGCAGATCGGCCAGTTCCCCCTTAACTCCTGCGTCCAGGGGCTGGGAGGACCTGATCCACCGCTGGGCGGCGGGCGAGTCAAGGAACTCGTTTATAGCCTGCAGGTTGCGGTGCCCGTCAGCCAGGTCGGGGACCCACTGCCGGGAGGTCAGCACAGTACGCCCGTCGTCGCCGATGAGGCCGCTCCAGGGCTGCGCATCCCGCAGATCCACCTGTGGAAGCTGGTATATGTCCGGAAGCGGGTAACCTGCCTGCTGGACGTAGGCCTGGTAAAGGATGCTCGAGTTCAACGAGCCGGATGCGGTCGCAACCACCAAGGGCCCGTTGGTTTGGGACAGGGGCCGGACGGTCTTGGCAATGTTGACGAGGTTGTCGAAGTTCTCCTGGACGAACGGCTGGGTGACATTCGGGGACATTCCGCCCGGCAGTTCCGAGGCTACGGACCGCGGTGCCGCCAGGAACGATATTGGCGCGAACATGAACACAAACAGGGCCGCGGCCAGCCCCAGGGCGACAAGTTGGCGGGCATGCTGGCGCAAGCGGGGCACCATGCGCACCAGCCCGGCGAGGCCCAGCGTCATCAGCAGGGGCCAGACGTGCACCTGGTGGATGATGCCGCCCTGCCTCTGGACGACCGCCCATAGGAGCTCGGAGACGGCCAGGAAGGCGGAGACAAAGACGGCGTTGCGCGTGACCGTGGGCGATGTCCTGCGGACAATGACCACCACAAGCGACACGATGGCCGCGACGGCGACCGCAAGCCCCACGATGCCTCCGGCGTAGGACAGGTTGCTGGCGAGCGCATCCGCCACCGAAATCTGGAAGCTGATGTAGAACAGGGAGTTATCACGCCCGAAGATGGACGACACAGTCCCGGGGGTGAGGATGGTGATACCCCCGATGGCGACAGCCAGGCCAAGAAGCACCCGCAGGCTCAGCACTTCCTTCAGCAGCTTCAGCCATCGCTCCGGCGGGCGCCGGTACCGAATGGCGGCAACTGCATAGGCGATGAGATAGCAGCCGATCACGGCGGCGAGGTCAAAGAGGAAGTTCTTCTTGACCAGAAGCGCGATCGCACCCACCACCAGTGCCCAGAACAGCGTAGAGCGCTGCATCGGACGGGAGACCAGGATCCAGATCGCCGCCAGGATGAAGGACATCCCGATCAGGTCGGGCACTCCCTGCACGCACACAAGGAACGCCACAGGGTTGAGTCCCGCCACCAGGACCATCCACGGTGAGACCCGCAGTCCGAAGATGCGGCAGGCGATTTTTGTCGTGAACACGGTCAGCGGCAGCAGGCCGAGCAGGCCCATGGCGACCTCGTACGGCACGCGGAGGTTGAGGAGTCCGGGCGGCAGCACCGCCAGCGGCAGTGACCAGTACGGCGGGTATTCAGTCAGCGATTGCGCCGTCAGCCAGTCGTACAGCGCGTGCGGTCCGCGGCGAAGCGCCGAGGACGCGCCCATTGAGACTTCCTGAAAGCCCCGGGGATCGTAGAAGTAGATGCGGTGCTCGCCGGCGACATAAACGGCGAGGATGCCCAGGATGGCAGCCAGAGGAAGGACCCAGGTGAGCAGAAATGCGCGGTCCGGCAGTCTCCAGGCGACGGCGCTCCAGGCGATAGGGCGCCCCGTCCGCATGATATTTTCCTCGCGCGTCATTCCTCGCGTCCGCCTTCCCCAACGATACCGACCTTCGGGGGTCGGCTGCCCCGCGGAGCAGGGACCCACGCATTGACGTGGTCGAGCTTATCCTCGAACGGGTGAGCCGAAAAATCCGGTAACCTGCGGCACATTCACATTGTGGCCCGCCCCACCGGTCACGCCGCCCAACGAAAGCCGCACCCGGCCGGGAAGTGACAGGATGGGGAGACCGGCACCAAGCACAGCAAAGGGCGGACCATGGCTAAAGGCATTTACGTCAGCGCAACCACCCCGGGCTCAGGCAAATCGCTTGTGGCACTGGGCCTGGCAGACACCCTGCACCGGCATGCCGACCGAATCGGCTTCTTCAAGCCCGTGGTGCTCGGCCCCGACGTGGCCGATGACCCCATGGTGGCGCTCATGAAAGCACGCTTCGCGCTCGACGACGGCCGCTGCCGTGCCGGCCTGACCTTCGCCGAGGTGCGCTCATTGCTCGCTGAAGGAAAGCGGGCCGAGATTGATGCCCGGTGCGTGGAGATCTTTGCCGAGATGGGCCGGCTCTGCGACGTCGTGATCGTGGAGGGGACTGACCTCACCGGCCAGGACGCCGCCGTCGAGTTTGACCTCAACGCCCGGCTGGCCAACAACCTGGCCGCCCCTGTTGTGGCAGTGGTAAGCGCGAAGGGGCGTACCGTTGCCGAGGCAGCGGCCGCCGTCGAAGTGGCCCGCAAGGAACTGGCCGCGGAGAAGTGCGCGCTGCTGGCGATCATGGTGAACCGCGCCGACCCCGCCGATGTGGAGGCTATCGCGGCGGAGGTGAAACCGGGTGCCTCCGGCCGGCCCGTCTACGTACTGCCGGAGCTGGAGGAGATTGCCCGGCCCACCACGGGGGAGGTAGCCAATGCCCTTGGCGTGCGCCAGATCGCCGGACGCGCGGACATGGAACGTGACGTGCGGGACATCAAGGTGGCCGCCATGAATGTGGGCAACTTCCTGCATGTGTTGAACGAGGGGGCCCTGGTGATTGTCCCGGGGGACCGTGCGGACGTGATGGTGGCATGCCTGGCGTCGTCGTTCTCCCCCGAATTCCCGGTGCCGTCGGCGCTGATCCTGACCGGCGGCCTGGCGCCTGACGCCAACATTTATCCGCTCCTGGCGCAGGCACCTTTTCCTGTGTTCGCCTCCAGCGAGGACACCTACACCACTGCACGCAAGGTCTCCGAGGTGCGGAGCGAGATCTGGTCCGGGCACCGGCGCAAGGTGGCATCAGCGCTCGGCCTGTGGTCCAGGCGCGTGGACGAGGCCGAACTCGTGGAGCGCCTGCACCTGCCGCGGGCTGAGCGCATGACGCCCCTGAGGTTCCTGCATGATCTCATCGAACGTGCGCGGTCCCAGCGCCGACACGTGGTGCTGCCTGAAGGCACCGACGTCCGGATCCTCAGGGCGGCCGAGATTCTGCAGCGCCGCGATGTCTGCGACCTCACCCTCCTGGGCCACGAGTCGGAGGTCCGCGAAGCCGCTGCGGCCCGGGGCATCGACCTGTCCGGGATCAACATCGTGGACCCGGCAACGTCCGGCCTGCGCCAGGCTTTCGCGGAGAAGTATGCAGAGCTGCGGGCGCATAAGGGCGTGGACCTGGCCAAGGCGCTGGAGATCATGCAGGACGGCAGCTACTTCGGCACCATGATGGTGCAGCTGGGGGTGGTGGACGGGATGGTGTCCGGCGCCGCGCACACCACCGCGCATACCATCCGTCCGGCGCTGGAGTTTGTGAAGACCCGCGACGGCGTAAAGATTGTGTCCTCGGTGTTCCTCATGCTGATGCCGGACCGGGTGCTCGTGTACGGCGACTGTGCAGTGAACCCTGACCCGAATGCTGAGCAGCTGGCGGACATTGCCCTGGCCTCGGCGGAAACGGCGATTCAGTTCGGCGTGGAACCGCGGGTGGCCATGTTGTCCTATTCAACCGGCGGGTCCGGCTCGGGGGAGGCCGTGGACAAAGTGCGGCAGGCCACCGAACTCGTCCGCCGGCTCCGGCCCGATCTCGCCGTCGAAGGCCCCATCCAGTACGACGCCGCCGTGGACGCTTCCATTGCCCGATCCAAAATGCCCGGTTCGACTGTCGCCGGGCAGGCGACGGTATTCATCTTCCCGGACCTGAACACCGGCAACAACACCTACAAGGCAGTGCAGCAGAGCTCCGGAGCCGTCGCCGTCGGACCTGTGCTGCAGGGGCTGAGGAAGCCTGTCAACGATCTCTCCCGCGGCTGCACGGTGGAGGACATCGTGAACACCGTGGCCATCACGGCCATCCAGGCGCAGGCGCCGGTACCGACTCAAGCGGTGACGACGGCCCGGGCCCCAGCTCTCTAGATCCGCCCTCGCACACCGCAACGCGGGGTCACTCCGCGCCCAATCCGGGGCCAGCATTGGGCGCGGAGTGACCCCGCGTTGGGTTGTGGAGTGGTCAGCTGTTGTCCGGCTTGGCCAGGCTCTCCGGGTCCTCCTGCTTGGCCGGCTCATCGGAGAGGCCCTGCGGGGTCAGATCCAGGTCTTCGGTGTTCTCCGGTGCCTGCGGGGCTTCGCCGGTTTCCTCGGCTTTCATGTGGCCGGTGTCGTCCAGCGCGGGGTTGGCACCCTCCACCACGGTGGGATCCTTGGCGCCGGACTTGGTGCCGGCCCCCGACCCGGTGCCGGCGTCAGTGTCCGCCTTCGCGTTGAGGGGCGCCGTGCTGCTGGATCCGGTGTTGGTGGGGTCGTTCTCGTCGATCGAAGCGGGCTCGTTCGTCATGTGAATGTCCTCTCGGGCGTGGTCCAGCCTGTCTGCCGACTCTAGGCACAGCCGGCTCCCTTCCGCAAGGAAAGTCCCTGCCCGCCGCGGCGCATATAGTGGGGTTTGAACCGCAGCAGCAAGGCTTAGGAGGCCCCCATGCTTGTGCTCGTCATCAATTCCGGATCGTCCTCGCTCAAGTACCAGGTGCGTGATGTCGCCGCAGGCAGTGTGCTGACCGAGGGCTTGATCGAAAAGATCGGCATGGGCAACGGCGGTGACGGGGATGGCGAGATTGAAGGCCCGCGGGACCACGCGGAGGCGCTGGAACAGGTGGATGCAGCCATCCACGCGGAACTCGGGGACCTTGAACTGGCGGCGGTGGGGCACCGCGTCGTGCATGGCGGCGAGCGGTTTGCCGAGCCGGTCCTGATCGACAATGAAATCACCCGCGCCATCGAGCGGCTTAACCCGCTGGCGCCGCTGCACAACCCCGCAAATGTCCTGGGTATCCGGGCCATCACCAGGAAGTGGCCGGAGCTGCCGCAGGTGGCAGTCTTCGACACCGCCTTCCACCGCACGCTGCCCGAGCACGCCTGGCGCTACGCCGTGCCGGATGAGCTCTACACCAGCTACGGGATCCGCCGCTACGGCTTCCACGGCACCTCGCACGAATACGTGACACACCGCGCAGCCGCGCTGCTGGGCCTTTCGCTGGAAGCGTTCGACGGCGTGATCGCCCACCTCGGGAACGGCGCCTCCATCACGGCCGTTCGGGGCGGCCACTCCGTGGACACGTCCATGGGCTTCACTCCGCTGGAGGGCCTCGTGATGGGCACCCGCTCCGGCGACCTGGACCCGTCCATCCTGGTGTTCCTGGGCCGGGCCGGCTGGACCCCTGAGGACATCGACTCCATGCTCAACCGCGAATCCGGCCTGAAGGGGCTGGCCGGCAACAACGACATGCGCTCGGTAGTGGAAGCCGCCGAGGCCGGAGACGCCAAAGCCTCGCTGGCGCTCGCCGTGGCCTCCTACCGGCTGGCGAAGTACATCGGCGGGTACCACGTGGCCGTCGGCGGGGCCAAGGCACTGGTCTTCACCGCGGGCATTGGCGAGAACTCCTCCCAGTTCCGCACCATGGTCGCGGACCGGCTGGGAGCGCTGGGCATAGAGGTCGACGCCGGCCTGAACAGTGAGCGGTCGGCGGAACCCAGGGTTATTTCCACCCCGGACTCCCGCATTCCCGTCCTGGTGGTGCCCACCGACGAAGAGCAGGCCATCGCGGAGGCAACAGCCGCCGTCGTCCATTCATCGGTTGCTCCCTAGCGGACCATGCCTGAAATACGACTGCCCATCAGCACCAAACGGCTGATCCTGCGCCGCTTTGAAGGCCGCGACCTGGACGCCTTCCACGCCTACCATTCCCTTCCGGAGACGGCCCGTTTCCTGCCCGGACCGCCGAAGAGCTACACCCAGTCCATGGAACGCGTGGGCAAATACGCCAACTTTGTCTATGAAAAGGAAGGCGACTGGGTTTGCCTTGCCATCGAAGCCAAGGACTCGCCGGAGCTGCTGGGCGAGGTGGTGCTGAAGTGGCTCCCGGGCCTCGGACAGGGCGAGCTGGGCTGGTCCCTGGCTCCCGGGGCACGGGGCCAGGGCTATGCCACCGAGGCCGCAGAGGCCGTGCTGGATCTGGGGTTCGGGGAACTCGGGCTGCACCGGATCGAGGCGAGGCTCGATGCCCTCAATGCCGGTTCCGCCGCGCTATGTGAACGGCTGACCATGCGGCTGGAAGCCCGCCTGGTGGACAAGTGGCATTACAAGGGCCAGTGGGCCACCGAACTGGTCTACGCCATCCTCGACATGGAGTGGCGCTGCCGGTAACCCTCGGGCTGGCCCGCTGAGCAAAGGCTCCTCACCCAACGGCCCGAGACTCCCAGATCAGCTGGGCGCAACGCTCGGCTGGGGCTCCACAGCCGGTACCGTTTCAACCCCTCCGGTCCCGGCCGTCCCCGTCGGAACGGCACCTGAGGTCACGGCACCTGTTGGGGCGGCGCCTGTGGGAGCCGGCGACGGCGGCGGGGCGCCTTGGGTTGCCTGGACCGTGGCAGGGGTGGTGGCGGTCCCGGTACCTGCCGGACCAGGTGCCGGGCCAGTGGAACCGGGGGAGGGCGTCGAAGCCGGTCCTTCAGTTGACGGCGTTGCCCCGCTGGAGCCGGTTCCTCCCGTCTGTGACGTGCTCGGGTCCGCCCGGATGATGGCGGCAATCCGGTCCTTGTATTCGGACAGCTTCGATTGGATCTCGGAGAGGGGCATGTTCTGGATGTTCTGGCCGTAGTCGGCGATCTCGTCCCAGAGCGCCTCCAGCCTGGCCATGCCGCCATCGCTGAGCGGGCCGTCCAGGGTGAGGACAAGTTGGCTGGCAAGCGCATACGTGAGGCAGTCGAGGCAGTTGTAGTTTGCCGCTGCGGACAGGTTCTCCGGCACCACGACGTCCGCCTGGCCGACAATCAGCACTACCTGGAATCCCACGGCCACCGCCGCGCAGCCCTGGCAGCTGGCAAAGGCATACGCCTCGTTCCTGGTGTCGACAGGCTCCCCCTCCTCGGCCCACACGAGCGCGAAGGCCACGTCATAGACAACGGAACCGTCCGTCGTATTCACTGCCAGGGCCTGGTTGCCGTCCGGCTTGGGGGCGCCAGGCCTGTTGAAGGGAAACACCCAGGACGGCGCCGTCGCACTGGAATCGGACGGGCCGGAACCGGTGGCGCCGGCCGGGACGGCAGCGGCACTATCCCTTGGCACCAGAAGCATGCTGAGCCGCGGGCTCTCCCTGGTCGGCATCTCGGTGCCGGCCGGCCACAATGCCACTGTGTCGCCGGACTGGCCTTCCTGCAACGTGGATCCGGTCCGCGGGAAAACAGAGGCAGAGGCATCCGCGAGGGTCCCGCGTTCGTAAGGCTGGACCGGACGGTACGTCCCGCCGTCGGGCCACCATGCCCAGCCGAGGCTTGCCAGCAGCGCCGCAACGACTGCCATCGCCGCGGCACGCTGCAGCCCCTTGCCGCGGGTCTTCTGCCACATGCCGATAGTGAGTTGCCGCAGGAGACGGATGACCATGTAGGCCACGCCCGCCATGGGAAGGGCGACGGCGGCGATCGCCAGGACACGTACGGCCACACCCGCCAGATCACCGGCGGAGAGGCTTCCGGCGAGTGCGGCCTGCTGCTTGACCACGCTGGCCCAGGCCGTGCCCAGCAGCCGCGGCAGGGAAATGACCATCATGGCCATGCTGAGCAGCAGCAGCGGCACTGTGACAAGGACCCACAACGTCACGACGGCGCGTGCCCACGGCTTGAGGGCGTTCGCCTCGGGATCGCGCCAGCGCCACGGCAGCATTCCCCGGAGGGTGGGCCGGATGCGCTGGAAGAGGTCCGGGACGCCTGTTGCGTCGGCCAGGATATGGTAGCCGTCATACCGGAGCAGGGGCAGCAGCTGACGGAGCATCTGCAGGATCTGGGTGACCACCACCAGGAGCAGGGCGTCAAGACCCGTGGCCCACCAAACGCCCGTGATCGCCACCGCCACGACGGCGTTGAAATACAGGCCGCCCAGATCGGTCCGGAGCCGGCCGATGCGGCCCAGGCGGTAGGAATCGGTGACGTCGGTATAGAAAGCCGGCCAGATCAGGTAGAGTCCTGCGCCCATCGCCCCTGGCGTCGCGCCGCCTTTCCTCGCTGCGGCCGCGTGCCCGAACTCGTGGAAGCCCGCGGACACGAGTGTGACCGCGAAGACCAGCAGCACCAGGGCGGGGTTGGCGAAGGCCTCATGGGTGGCCGAGCCCAGTCCTTTCACCATCAGAACCCACCAGCAGGCAGCCAGGAACGCCGCCGTTACCGCCACCACTATCAGCGGGTTGAAGAGCACAGCGAACGGCGCGGTGATCCGGCTGGTATGTTCCGGATCCGTCACGGTGTACCGGAACCGCATCCCCAGGAGCGGGTCGGCCTTCTTCACCTCCGGCTGAGACCCGTCGGACCGCCGGACCAGGCCCATGGGAAGCAGCCGGGAACTGATCAGCCTGCGGACATTGTCCGCGCTGACCACCCTGCCGGAACCGGCGCTGGCGTAATCGGCGATCTCCTCCACGTCCCGGGTTCCGTCCGCGGCTTCCAGCATCAGGTAGAGCAGCGGGGTCAGCTGGAGCGTCTGGCCGTCGGCGCGGCGGACCAGCGACGGCGGTTCGCGGTAGCCCGAACCCCGGGACCGGCCGATGAGCTGGACGCCGTCTGCCCGCATCGGCACCTGGTTCGAACCAGCGACGACTGCAGGGACGCCTGCAGGAGAGAACGACGGCGGGTCCGCCTGAGGGCGCGGCCCGCCGTGCGCGGTGGTCATCCGGGCTTACTGTTCGAGATCGGACTGCTGGTCGGCCGAGGCTGTGGCTCCGCCCTCGATGTGCTGCGAAAGGATGGCGTCCTGGTCTGCCACCGCGTAGGACTGGCTGTCTATGGAGCCGATGTTGGCCGCCACGGCCGCGTCGATCGGGGCAGCCACGTTGGCATTGGCGGCCACCGCGCCGTTGATCGGGGCAGCGATGTCAGCGTCGGCGGCGAGGTCAACGTTGACATTAAGGAGGTCTCCGTCAAGTGCCGCGGCAGGATCGACCGGCAGCGCACCGACGTCGGGCGTTGTAGCGCCAGGCAACGTACTGTCCGTGGTTCCTGCGGCGGGTTCAGTGCCGCCGACAGCGTCGTTGCCCTGGCCGATCGTGCTGTCCTGGACGGAGTCGGCGGACGCGTCCGCCACGATGCCCTGGTCGATCATGACGCCCTGATCCGCCAGCGCCTGGGACTCGGAACCGAAGGACAGGATGTTGGCCGAGGCCGCAGCATCAATGGGTGCTGCCACGTTCGCATTGGCTGCAACCGCCAGGTCGATGGGGGCCGCGGCATCAATGCCGAGGTCCAGATCCGCGTTCAGGTCCAGAACGGATGCCACTTCCTTGTCCGGCAATGCTGTGGCCTGCTCTGCTTCGAGTTCGTCGTCAGTCAATGGATTCTGTTCGTGTTCCATGTTCGCGCAACCTCCAGTCCGGCGCGGGTCGGCCTGCCCCCAGCGGGCAGGCCAGCGCCAGACAATAGTAAGCATGATTAGCTTTTTTGTGTATCACCGGTGCTTCGAACAGCACTTGATGCCGGCTCAGTAGATTCGGACCGGATATCTTCAACACCAACTGATGCACAACAAGACGGCGGCCACGTCTGTAGACATGACCGCCGCCTTGCTGTGTGGCCGGAGGATTACTTCGCGGCGTGGACGAATTCGTTGGTAAACGTCTTCGCTAGGTCGATGGTCTTGCCCTTGACGTCGGCGTTGGTCTGCAGGACGTCGTTGACAATCTTGGGGCCGTCGTCCGGCATGAGGCCGGTGGGGCTGTAGATGCCCTTTTCTGAGTCCAGCGCCTTGATATAGGCGTCCTTCCCCACGCCGGCGTAGTAGTCGGCGGGAACTTTGTCAGTGATTTCGGCAGCGGTGTGGTCCTGGATGTATTTGAGCGTCTTCACGTAGACGTTGGCCAGTTTCTGGACAATATCCTTGTGTGCGTCGACATAGGCGGTTGTCATGTACAGCGAGGATGCGGGGTAGGCGCCTCCGAACGTCTGGTTCGCACCGTCAAGGGTCCGTGAGTCGTAGAGGATGAAGGCCTTGTTGGTGCTGACCAGCTGCGAGACGGTCGGTTCGGTAGTCATGGCACAGTCAATGTTCTTATGGTCCATGGCCGCGATGAGGGTTGCCCCGGACTGAACGCCGATGCGGTGCGTATCCGTGGGTGCGACGCCGTTCTTCTGGCCGATGTACTGGGTCAGGTAGTCGGTGGATGATCCGAGGTCGGTGATCCCCAGGTTGCGTCCCTTCCAATCGGCCGCGGACTTGATCTGGTCCTTGAGATCGGTCCGGCAGAGCTCGACTTCTCCGGGTACCTGGAGCATGGTCACTACTGCCTCCGTTGACTTTCCTTTGGCCTGCAGGACCTGGTTGTGGTCATAGAACCCGCCCACGCCGTCGACCTGTCCGGAAATCATGTTGGTCTCCGCATCCACACCCGCCGGTTCGTCCGAAAGCTGGACATTCAGGCCGGCGTCCTTGTAGTAGCCCAGCTGGTCGGCCAGCTTGAAGGGTAGGTAGATCTGCTTGTTCAGGCCGCCCACCATGATCTTCACTTGCTGTCCGCTGGCATCCCCTGCCTGCTGGGGTGCCTGTCCTGCTGTGCTGGCTGTGTTCGCGCAGGCGGTCATCCCCGCCACCAGGGCTATCGCCATGCCTGCTCCGGCGATCACTTTTTTCGTAAACATTGTTCTCCTCTTTGAGATGATGGTGCCCCGGGCACTCTGGTGGCCGGTGGCGGTGAGGCTGGTTTGTTCGGCGGTCACGCTTCGGCTGCTGAGCTGTGCTGCGGCGGCCGCCAGCGCAGCAGCCTGTTTTCCAGCTTGGTTATCAGCCACTCGGCGATGAGCGCGACGCCGGCCATGATGATCATGGCCGCCCAGATGCCGTTCTGGTTGAGGTTTCCCTGCGCCTGCCGGATCAGGTTGCCGAGGCCCTCCTGGGACCCCAGGAACTCCCCGACGATGGCACCGATCAGCGCGAAGCCGAAGGCCACATGGAGGCTGGCAATGATCCAGGAGAAGGCAGAGGGGATGACCACCTGGCGGGTGACCTGCCATTTGCTGGCGCCGAGGATCTCCGCATTGGCGATGAAGTTCTTGTCCACTTCCCTGGTTCCCTGGAAGGCGTTGAAGAACACTCCGAAGAACACCAGGACGATGACCAGCATGACTTTGGACATCAGGCCCAGGCCAAACATGACCACGAAGGAGGATCCGAGCACGATGCGGGGAACCGCGTTGATGACCTTGAGGAAGGGGCCGATGACTTCGGACAGGAACTGGATCCGGCCCATGGCGACGCCGAAGACGATGCCGAGGGCGGTACCGATGAAGAAGCCGATGAGGGCTTCCTCTATGGTCACCGTGATTTGCTGGCCCAGTGAGCCGTTGTCGGTCCCCTGCGTGACCCAGATGTAGAGCTGGCTCACGATGAGGCTCGGCTGGCCGTACAGCAGAGCATCGAGCACTCCGCCGCGGACCAGCAGTTCCCAGCTGCCCAGCAGCACGACGACGATGCCAAGCTGGACTGCCAGAACCTTCAGCCTGCGTTGGTTGAGGGATTTCCTTCGCCCCTCGGACCGTGCTTGGGCGGACGGGAGCTGTTCCTTGGCGGAGACGTTGTTTTCCAGGCTGGCGGTGGTCATTCTGCTTCCTTTCCGTCCGGGGCGACGCTCCGGGTCGTCTGGGCGTAGGCGATGTCCACTTCCTCCCGGAGGGCTTCCCAGATGTTCTGGTAGATCTCGTTGAATTTCTTGTCGAACCGGATTTCCTGCACGACCCTCGGCCGGGGAAGGTCAATGGTGAAGGTCGCCTTGATTGAGGCGGCCGGACCGGCGGTCAGGACCACGACCTTGTCTGCGAGGGCAATGGCTTCCTCGAGGTCGTGGGTCACGAACACCACAGCTGGTTTGCTTTGCTCCCACAGGTTCAGCAGTTCGGTGCTCATCTTGGCCCTCGTCTGAACGTCCAGCGCGCTGAACGGTTCATCCATCAGCAGCAGCTCGGGCTCGTTGATCAGGTTCTGGGCCAGCGCCACGCGTTTGCGCATCCCGCCGGATAGCTGGTGCGGAAAGTTGCTTTCAAATCCCGCCAGACCGACTCTCCGGATCCAGTCGCGGGCATCGCGGTAGGCCGTGGCCTTGGCCACGCCACGGTACCTGGGACCTGCGGCAACGTTTTCCAGGACGGACTGCCAGGGCAGGATCGCGTCGGTCTGGAACATGAAGCCGGCCTTGGGGGTGATGCCCTGTACTTCTTTGCCGAAGACACGCACGGAGCCCTCGGATGCCTTTTCCATGCCCGCAGCCAGGGTCAGGGCAGTTGATTTGCCGCAGCCTGTCGGTCCGACGATGGCGCAGAACTCTCCGCGCTCCACCCGCAGGTCAAGATTTTTCAGGGCCGTGTAGCTGGACCCGTCGGGGGTCCTGAATCTCTTCGTAGCTGCTGTCATTTCGATAGCCGCGGACGTAGCTGCCGCCCGGCCATTCGTTCGTGATTCGGACACCGTCGTCACTCGAATCCTCTCCTCAGTTATCTGGCTTGGGTGAAGTGGATCACCTAAGCTGTGTTGAGCCTAGAAAGAGATGGCAGGTGCTGAAACACTTCTGTAAGTTCTGCAAAATAGCCGCAATGTTGCAGGTTTTGTGCGTTTTGTTCAAGTACCCGACGGCGGATGCCCTTCACCTCGGCCATCCCGGCCGCGTTCTGTGAGATTGCCCCGGATCGGGGACCTGCTCTCTGCCCGGAGGCGGACCCGGACCCTGACCGCGCAGATACTGGTCTGGATCCTGTCGATCCTGGTGCTCACGGTGACCACGGGCGCTATCCTCTTCACTCTGATCAGTAACCAGACACTGGACCGTCAGTACCAGTTGCGAGCGCTGGGGATTGCCGTCACAGTTGCCCAGATGCCTGAGGTGGTTCAAGCCCTGGAATCAGGGGACCCCGGACACTCGATCCAGGCCCTAGCCATGCGTGTCCAGACCGAGGCCCGGCCCGATTACGTGGTGGTTGCCGACAGGAACGGTATCCGCTACTCCCACCCGAACCCCGAGCTGATCGGACGGACCCTGGAAGAGCCGGTGGCAGTGCTGGACGGCCAGAACCACGTAGGAACCGACCAAGGCAGCCTGGGGGCATCCGTAAACGCCAAAGCGCCGATCCGCGCGGCAGATGGCACCGTGATCGGCCAGGTGTCGGTAGGCATCCTGGAAACCGTCGAGTACACGGAGGTGGCGCAGCAGATTTGGGTCATCGCAGGATATTCGCTGGTGGTGCTGCTCATCAGCGCCTCCGGGTCACTCGTGCTGGGCCGCCGCATCAAGAGGGTGACTTTCGATCTCGAACCGGCCGAAATCGCCTCCTTGCTGCAGGAACGCGAAGCCCTGCTGCACGGCATCCGCGAAGCAATGGTCGGCGTCGATGACGACGGACGCGTGACAGTGATCAATGAGGAGGCACGCCGCCTGCTTCGCCTTGAAGGACGCAGCGTCCTAGGTGAGCCCCTGGAGGACCTCCTTCCCGCCGGACGGCTCAGGGATCTCCTCACCGGTCATGTTGACGGCGCCGATGAGGTGGTCATTACCGACGACGCGCTCCTGGTGGTCAACCGTATGCCCGTCAACCTCGCCGGCAGAAGCATCGGCGCCGTGGTGACCATGCGGGACCGCACTGAGGTTGAGGCGCTGGTGCGGGATCTGAGCTCCCTCCGGGGCCTGACGGAAGCGTTGAGGGCGCAGGAACACGAGTATGCCAACCGGCTTCATGTCGTGGACGGACTCCTGGAGATGGGTGACGTGAACCAGGCGCGGAGCTTTGTCTCCAGGATTTCCGACACGTCGCGCTCCCTTGGTGAGGGACTCCGCGGCCGGGTTGAACCTCCGGAACTTGCCGCCCTGCTGCTGGCCAAGATCACTGTTGCCGCCGAACAGGACGTGCTGATCACGGTGACGGAGGACTCGCGCCTGGACCAGACCTCGGCCAGCTCCCAGTCCCTGCTGACCATCGTTGGCAACCTCCTGGACAACGCCGTCGACGCGCTGTCGAACACTCCCGGTCCGCGGGTGGTGACGATCCAGTTCGATGATGCGGACGGTGTCTTCATCGCCGTGCGCGACAACGGACCGGGCGTTCCTTCCCACAGCATCGAAAAAGTCCTGGTTGATGGCTATTCCACCAAGGAAGCACTGCCCGGCATGAGGCGGGGGATTGGACTGGCGCTCGTGAGCCGGATTGTCCGGCGAGCGGAGGGAACCCTGGATATTTTTCCCGGCCCCGGCGGACATTTCGAAGTCTGGCTCCCGGCCGACCCGCACGCTATTTACCTGAACGATGAGGACGCTTCATGATCAGAACCCTGGTAGTCGATGATGATTTCCGGGTGGCCGCCATCCACGCCGCGCGGTTGGGCAGGGTTGATGGTTTCGAATGCGTCGGTGAGGTGTACACCGCCGCTGCCGCACGTGAGGCCATCGACCGTCTGGCCCCGGAATTGCTCCTGTTGGACGTCCATCTTCCGGACGAGGACGGGATTTCACTCCTGCGTTCCCTGCAGGCTGCGGGCAGCCAGGTTGATTGCATCATCATTACCGCTGCGCGGGACCTTGCCACCGTCCGCTCGGCGATGAGCAGCGGAGCCGTCTACTACCTGGTCAAGCCCTTCAGTTTCGACCAGTTGCGCATCCAGCTTGAGGCCTACCGACGCTGGCGGGACGAACTGGCGTCATCTGCCCGCGGTGACCAGGCCACCGTTGACAGCCTTTACAACCTGCGGCGTGCCGTCGTCCAACCACCAGCCGGCCCGACACCCCGGCTGCAGCCCACCATGCAGAAGGTTTTTGACGCTGTGCGGTCGTCGCCAAAACCGGTGGGCGCGGCGGACATCGCCGAGAAGCTGGGAGTGAGCCGCCCGACGGCGCAGCGCTACCTGGGAGCCCTTGAACGCAAGGGACTGATAGACCTCGATCTTGCCTACGGGACCACCGGGCGCCCCATCAACTCGTATACCGCCAAACCGGGAGCCCTGTAGCCCACCGCTGTCACGGCCAGACAGTCGCTCTGCCTGAAGGCTCCGGAGACCGTTGACGGCCCGCGGCGCCGGGGCCAAACTGGCGCTGTGCCCAGGTACCGGCAGAGCCGCTCCGGCGCCGGGCGTTTCTAAGGAGAACCCGATGCCCACGGTAGAAGAGAGTATTTTCATTGCCCGTCCTCCACAGGAGGTCTTCAATTTCCTGGCAAAGAGCGAGAACATCCCCGTCTGGGATTCCTCTGCTCTGCATGTCGAAACGGTCGGGGACGATCCCGTCGGACTGGGCACGCGCGCCCAGGGCACCAGCAAGGTAGTCGGACGGAAATTCGACTGGACCACCGAGGTGACAGAATTCGATCCTCCCCGTCGCTTCACGTCAAAGTCCGTGGAGGGACAGCTGGACTTCACGGTTACCAACACCCTGGAACCCGAAGGCGACGGTACGCGCCTGACCTTCAGGATCGATGCTGCATCCGGGCTGGGCGGGGTGTTCGGAAAGCTCGCTGACCGTTTCGTGGAGAGCGCCCAGGCCCGTACTGTCCGCGCCAACCTTGAGACGCTATCCGAGTTGCTGACTGAGCACCCTGAGCTCGGCAGCGAGGAAGGCTAGCGCGAGGCTCAGAGCAAGGAAGCTTCCGCGCCCTACTTCAGTCCGGCTCCGGGAAGCAGCTCCCTCGCGCCCAGCGAATCTGCGATGAATGCGTAGTCCCAGGCACGCTCGCGCCACTGCACATACCGTCCGGAGGCGCCGCCGTGGCCGCCTTCCATCTCGATCTTCATGACGACTGGCTGGTCCCCGGTGGTCTTGTTACGCAGCTCCTGGACCCATTTGGCAGGCTCTACATACAGGACCCGGGTGTCGTTGAACGACGTGACAGCGGCGATCTTCGGGTAGGCCACCTCCTGCACGTTTTCGTAGGGCGAATATGACTTCATGTAGGCGTACACCTGGGGATCCGTGATGGGGTTGCCCCACTCCTCCCATTCCAGGGCGGAGAGCGGCAGGTCAGGGTCCAGGATGCTGGTGAGGGGGTCCACGAACGGTACCTGGGCCACGACTGCGGCGTACTTTTCCGGGGCGAGATTCGCCACGGCGCCCATGAGGAGCCCGCCGGCGGAGCCGCCCAGCGCCGCAATCCGGGACGGGTCCACCCATCCCGAGTCCGCCAGCCAGTCGGTGGCGGCTATGAAGTCGGTGAAAGTGTTGTGCTTGGCTAGCTTCTTGCCGTCCTCGTACCAGTGCCTGCCGAGCTCACCGCCGCCGCGGATGTGGGCGATCACGAATACTACGCCCCGGTCCAGCAGCGACAGCCGCGCAATTCCAAATCCTGGATCCATGCTCAGCTCGTAGGAGCCGTAGCCGTAAACCAGCCCGGCCGCCGTCGAATCCTGCTTGACGGCCTTGTGCCGCAGCACCGACAGCGGGATCCTGGTGCCGTCCGCGGCGTCGGCCCACTCCCGGGTTGCCACGTAATCGTCCGCCGAGTAGCCGCCCAGTACCGGGCTCTCCTTGCGAAGCAGCAGTTCCCCGGCGGGCTTTTCCGGCGTGGGCAGCACAAAGTCGTACACGCGCGACGGCGTGAAGTAGGAAGTGTAGCCGAGCCTGATCACGGGAGCCTCGAAGTCTGAGCCGCCCACCCCGGCGGTATAGAGCTCCTCGTCGAAAGCCGGCTCGACGGGGGCCTGCTGCCCGGAGGTGCCCAGGCCCTCGAGGCCAAGCACCTGCACCCGCTCGATGGTGTCCTTACGGACGGACACGATGAGGTGCGTGGACGTGACACCGGCGCCGTTGACCCGGACGTCGTCGGAATGCTCGACGACGGTGTCCCAGTGCTGCTCCGCCAGCGGCTTGCTGAGCTGGGCGGGGTCCGCCAGGGAGACCATGGAGTTGATGGCGCCCCGGTTGTGCGTCAGGAGGATCCGCTCGGATTTTTCGCCGTCGGGGCCGGCCAGCAGGAAGGGCTCCGCTTCATACAGGACGCGTTCATTTCGTGAAATGACCGTAGTCAGGGCGGCGGTGGGATCATCGAAGCGCAGCAGGCGGGTTTCGCTGTATTCGGAGCAGCCGATGCCCAGCACGAGGTAACGCCTGTCCGCGGAGAGCTCGAAACCCAGCCACATGGCGGCGTCGTCCTCCTGGTAAATCACCTCATCGTCGGTGACCGGAGTGCCCAGGACATGGGACTTGACCTGGTACGGCCGCCAGGAATCATCCACCACCGTGTAGAAGATCCGGCTGCCGTCGGGCGAGAAGGAGATGCCGTAGAAGATGTTCTCAATGACATCCGGCAACGGTTCGCCGGTCCTGAGGTCCTTGATGTGGAGGGTGAAGCGTTCGTCGCCGGAGTTGTCCACGGCGTACGCGTACAGATTCCCGTCCACAGTGACTGCTGAGCCCCCGATGGAGAAGAAGGGCTTACCCTCGGCCTCGATGTTGCCGTCCAGCAGGACTTCCTCGCCCGGAATTTCGACGCCGGCCTCCACCGCCGGGGGAGTCCAGTCGGCCACCGGATCGCCGGTGCTTGAGGCCTTGACGCGGCACTGGATGCCGTACTCCTTGCCTTCCACCGAGCGGCTGAAGTACCACCAGTCGTCCTTGCGGTTCGGAACGGACAGGTCTGTCTCCTGGGTCCGGCCCTTGATTTCCTGGAATATGGCCTCGCGCAGCGGTTCCTGGTGTGCCGTGACTGCTTCCTGGTAGGCGTTCTCGGCCTTGAGGTGCTCCACCACTTCCGGGGAATCCTTCTCCCGCAGCCACTCGTAGTTGTCCACGAAAGTGTCGCCGTGATGCGTGCGCTCCGTCGGGACCTTCTTGGCTACCGGCGGCCGGGCTGAAGCAGTCGTGGCGGAGTTGCTGGCGGAATCCTGCAGCGGAGTCTGGGTCATGCCTTCAATATATAGAGCCCCGCCGACAAAGGGAGCCGCGTTCGCTACCGGGGTAGCCCACCCCAAACCCTCTCTCACATCCTGCGGCTTTTCCCGGGACCCTTCCTCAGGTCCCAACGCTGGGGGAGGCTGCGAAAGGTGAGGAAGCATGCCAAGCCGCAGCCTAGTTGGGACATGCCGGTAGGCGTATCCTGATCACGCGAGAGAACATCCGCCCAGCGTGAGAGGTAAATTCAATGACCATTCCGCCAGTGCACGAACCCGAGCCGTTTCCGCCCGAGCCCGGACCGGACCCCATGTCTCCTGATCCCACGTCGCCCGGACATCCGGGCCCGGCCAGACCCAGCCCGGTGCCCACACCTGAACCCCCAGGGCCCCTGCCGGTTCCCGACCCAGGTCCGACGCCCCTGCGACCTGACCCCACCAGGAGCTGAAGCCACAAAGCCGGCCCCGCCGCTGGGCGGGGCCGGCTTTCCGCTGGGCCGAGGACACTGTGCCACGGTTCAAGGACGTCAGTACGAAATAAACTCCACCAGTTCACCCACACGGTCTTCGGGGTAGTTGCGGGCGATGTCGGCCTGGCTGACCACGCCCACCAGGTCATGGCCATCGATCACCGGAAGCCGGCGTACTTGGTGGTCCTGCATGGTGCGGATGGCTTCTTCGATGGTGTCGTCGGCGCCGATGGTCACGGGCTTGCCCTCTGCGAACTGGCCGGCAGTGGCCGTGCGGGGGTCGCCGCCCGTAGCAAGGCACTTCACCACGATGTCGCGGTCCGTAATCATCCCTTTCAGCCTGTTGTCTTCTCCGCAGATCGGCAGAGAGCCGACGTCGAGGTCTTTCATTTTCCGGGCGGCCTGCTCCAGCGTTTCGTTCTCGCCGATGCATTCGACGCTGCCGGTCATGATGTCACGTGCCGTGGTGGACATTTCACTTCTCCCAACCATCGAGGCGGCGCCCTCGGTGCCGCCTTGCTTCCTTGAATTTGGCTGATTCCGATGTGCGCCAGCCGGGGATCCGCGGCGCCCAGAGCCCGCTCGCTTTCCCACTGTGCCGACACAATAATTATGCTAAGCAGGCTTAGTATCTGAAAAGACCGGATCAAAAAACCATCCAATTCGGCCCGCCAAACCCCTTGCGTGACACCTCCGTCGGTGCTAGAAAATCTATATCAGCCAACATAGATCGGCTGAGAAGGAAATGTGTTGGACCGTCTCTTACGAGGAGGGAAGCCATGTTGATGCGAACCGATCCGTTCCGCGAGCTGGACAGGCTGGCCCAGCAAGTCCTCGGCACGGCAGCGCGTCCGGCAGCGATGCCCATGGACGCGTGGCGGGAGGACCAGGAATTCGTAGTCGCCTTTGATCTGCCAGGCGTCGCAGCGGATTCAGTGGATCTGAATGTGGAACGGGATGTCTTGACGGTACGGGCCGAGCGGCCTGAACCGGCAGGCAAGGACACTGAGCTGATCATTTCCGAGCGCCCATACGGCGTTTTTAGCCGCCAGGTGATCCTCGGAGACAGCCTGGATACCGATAAGGTCAAAGCAACGTACGACGGCGGTGTCCTGACACTGCGGATTCCAGTCGCCGAGCAGGCCAAGCCGCGCAAGATCGAGATTGAAACCAAGGAGGCGCATCACGAGATTGCCGCCTAGTTTCAGCACAGGACCGGGAGGTCCGGACATAATGTTGACTGCCTCTTTGGGGCGAATAGCCATTCTGTGCACGCCACAGCGCCAGACAGCGCATCGGCAGTAGGAGTCCGTTCCTCCCTTAAGGCAGCCCCCGGCATTCGCCGGGGGCTGCCCCATGTGTGCGCGCCATCCCTGGCCAACCAACGCGGAGTCACTTACGGCCCATCCTGACCACCCGCATGGGCCGTAAGTGACCCCGCGTTGCTTTTTGGGAAGGGGGTCAGGTGTCGAGTTCCATCATGAGGGCAGGCAGTTCATCCGCGAGTTCGCGGGCCAGAAAGCCGAGGGGCCCCAGCCTGCTGGCCAGCCGGTCCGCCGCGGCCGCGTGCAGGTGCGAGCCCCAACAGGCCGCCTGTGCTGCCGTGGCTCCACGGGCGCTGAGCCCGGCGATGGCTCCGGCCAGGATGTCGCCGCTGCCTGATGTGCCGAGGCCGCCGTAACCCGTGCCGATTTCCCAGAGTTCGGAGTCCTCGGGTGCATCATCGCCCGAGGGCCGGGCAATGAAGCCCTGACAGCTCACCACTGCCTGGTACTTGTCCGCGATCACGGCGACGTCGGACTCCAGGGCATCGACCTCGCGGCCCAGCAGGATGCCGGCCTCCGTGGGGTTCGGAGTCAGGATCAGCCGGCCGCGCCAGGGGCGCAGCTCGTCCTCGATCCTGGGCAGGCACCCGAGGGCGTAGGCGTCCAGGACGATCGTGGCCCCGCCTGAAGCCCCGCCGGTGGCCCCGCCGGAGGCCCGGGCCAGCAGTACCCGGAGCAGCTCCTCGGCGTGTCCCATGTCGTCCAGGCCCGGGCCAATGAGCACGACGTCGGCCGCGTCCAGGTCGGCGAAGATCCGTTCCAGCCCGGATCCGCTCACGGAGCCTTCGGTGGTCTCGGCGAGGCCGGTGACTCCAGCTTCAGGGAGGGCGACGGCGACCTGCACGGCCGCGGATTCGGCCACAGCCAGCATGAGCTTCCCAGCCCCGGCGCGCAGGGCCGCGGTGCCTGCCAGCAGGGCGGCGCCGGGAGTGCTGCGGGCTCCGCCGATCACCAGCACGGTGCCGCGCGAATACTTGTCCTCGCCGGCTGGCGGGAGCGGCCAGTTCCGCAGCAGCGACGGCGTAACGGGCACTGCCCGCGAACCGCCGGAACCAGGATTCGGCCCGTCACCGCGGCCGGACACTGGCGTCCCCCGCGTGCTCAGTCACTTCGACACCCTGTTCGCTGAGATGGTCCGCCTGATTGAAGCTCTCGAGGGTCCAGGGCCCCGCGCCTTCAGGGCGGACATAGCGGGTGATGGAGGCGTTCAGCACCGACGTGCCGGCGGCGACGTCCAGCACCTCCTGTTCGGTCATGCCTTCCAGGATGTAGCGGAACAGCAGGATCACGGCATCATGGCACACCAGCATCACGCGGTGCCCCATGCCCAGGCTGTTCAGTTCGCTCAGCACGGAGCGCAGCCGGAGCGCTACATCGGCCCACGATTCACCCCCCGGTGGCCGATAGTAGAACTTGCCCAGCCAGCGCCGTCGTTCCGCTTCTTCAGGGAAACGCTGCTGGACGCCTTGCCATGTGAGCATGTCAAGGATGCCGAGCTCACGGTCCCGCAGCCGTTCGTCGGTGCGGACGGCAAGCTGCCAGCCTGAGGTTTCAACGGCGATCTCAGCGGTCTGGCGGGCGCGGACATACGGCGAGGAGACCACCGCGTCGGGCCTTGACTCGGCCGGAAAGGAGGCAAGGGCCCTGCCCAGCGCGAGCGCCTGTTCCTGGCCGGTGGGTGACAGGATGACGTCGGCGTCCCGGGCAGGGACGTCGATCAGTTCCACCCCGGCCAGCTGAGCCTCGGAGGCGGCCACATTTCCCAGGCTCTCGCCGTGGCGGATCAGGATGAGCTCCACGGCCCCCGCTTCCCGGACCGCCTGCGTCATTCCATCGTTTCCCAAGAGATTTCACCCCGCTGCCAGGTTTCCGCAGTCCTATCCTCCAAGAACTAAGACACTACTAGCCGCGTACCCGCGGGGGGAAGAAAATAACGGCCGACGGCGGAGGGCCGCCTTGCGCAAGGGCAAGTTTCAGGTCGCGGCGGCAGGGGTTGTACGGCCCCTGAAAGGCACTTGACAGTAGGACCGGATCGTTGGCTACTTAATAAGTAGCCTTAGTAATTAACCGCTGCGAAAGGACGGACACCATGGCAGACGACAAGAGCAACCAGGCCACGGATACCCCTGAAGATCTGGGAGCCGGCCCCGAGGGCGGGAAGATCCGACGCGGGCCCGAGTCGTCCAAGTCCCTGGACTATTCGCAGGAAGTGACCTCAACCGACGATGAGCCTGAACGTGAGGGGAGGAGCCTGGCCACCACTCATCACGAAGTCATCAGGGAATGGGCCGAGGCACGGAACGGTGTCCCGGCAACTGTGGAAGGTACTGAGCACGATGACCATCTGGGGGTGCTCCGGATCGACTTTGGCGGCGATGACAAGAAGCTCCGCCACGTCAGCTGGGAGGAATGGTTCGAAACCTTCGACGCCCGCGGGCTGAACTTCATCTACCAGGAGCAGCGTAGCGACGGCCAGCAGTCCAATTTCTTCCGGCTCGAGAACCCGGGCCGGGAAGACGCCTAGCCGGTGCGGTAAAACCGCGGGCAGGCACGCCCCAAGGAGTAGGAAATGACTGTGCAGGACCTGATACCCAGCGGCTCGTTGCGGCACATGCTGTTGCCGCCGACGTTCGGGCTGCATGCCACGCAGGCGGCAGAATTTACGGTGCTTTCCGTTGAAGTCTGGACAACCGGGATCGTCATCAACATCCAGGTGGCATCAGCTAACGGCAAGTCATTGCCGGAGATTGCCGTTGAGGACCATCAGGGCACGGAGTATTCCCTGCATGGCTCCGCCACAGTGGGATCCAGGAACCTGCAGGTCTTTACCCCTACCGTGCCGCCTGGAACGAGGAGCCTGACCATCAGGTCAACCGACGGAGGCCGGCTGGTGGTGACTTTCGCCGTCCCGCCACTCCGGAAGGCTGATGCCCTGGCCCCGCAGGAAGACCTTCCAAAGGCCGGATGACCGGCACCTGCAGTCCCAGACAATCAGTCCATAACGATATTTGACCGATACTTCACCCCTGATAGTTCACGCCCGAAAGGTTCCCGGCATGCAAGACACCACAGGATTTTCGCCTGTCACAGCAATCGTCACCGGCTCGGATTCGGGCATCGGGAGGGCCACCGCGGTGGCCCTCGCCAAGTCCGGGCTGGACATCGGAATCACCTGGCACTCTGACCGGCAAGGCGCGGAAGACACCGCCGAAGAAGTGCGCAGCCTGGGCCGGAATGCTGTGGTGCGGCAACTGGACACCACCGATGTCCCCGGAGCGGCCAAGGTCATCGAGGAACTCGCCGAGGAGCTGGGAGGCGTGGACGTCTTCGTCAACAACGCGGGGACAGGCGACAACACGAAGTTCCTGGACCTCGACGTCGAAACCTGGATGGGCACCCTGGATACCAACCTCAACGGCGCATTTGCCTGCATGCAGGCGGCCGCACGCAGCATGGTCAAAACAGGCAAGGGCGGCCGCATTGTGGCGGTCACAAGCGTCCACGAATTCCAGCCTCGCGTCGGCTCGTCGGCCTACGACGCGTCAAAGCACGGTCTCGGCGGGCTCATCAAGACCATGGCCCTGGAACTCGCGGAATACGGCATCACAGCCAACAGTGTGGCGCCGGGTGAGATTGCGACGCCAATGACGGGGCAGACGGACGAGGATCCTACTGAAAAGGACCGGCCCGGTGTTCCGCTGGGCAGGCCCGGTGATGCCCGCGAGGTCGCCGCCGTCATCGCGTTCCTGGCATCTCCGGCCTCAAGCTATGTCACCGGGGCGTCGTGGGCGGTCGACGGCGGCATGCTCCAGATGGGTCCGCAGGCCGGCTCGCACATCACCGAACACCAGTGGCGGGAAGGCTGACAGTACGCCGTGGGTGTCGGCAGGCCTGCAGCTATCACAGGCCGTTGGCGGCAGCGTACTGGGCAAGCCGGCCTTCCCTGAGCGCGGCGGCGACGCCGGCGATCCTTCCATAGTCGGGCAACACCACCGATGCCCCGCCAATGGTGCCAACCCCCGCTGTCGGTAGTGTGACAAAGGTGCTGGCATTGTAGTCCAGACCGCGCATGCCGTACGCGAGGATTGCCACTGTCATGGCATCGAAGCCCTGGTCCACGGTAAGCCATGGCCCGGACAGAGCCACCAGGCTACGGACAACATTGGGGTCGTTCAAGTGTCCGCCGCTGGTCAGCTTCGCAAGCAGGGCGCGGAGGAACGTCTGTTGGTTGCGTACCCGCTGATAGTCGCCGTCAACGAACGAATAGCGTTCGCGGACAAACTCGAGCGCCGCCTGTCCGTCCAGATGATTCAGGCCCTGATTGAAGACATGGTGGGTCTCGAAGCTGGCCTGGAAGGGGATGGGGACATCCACGTCAATGCCGCCAAGCGCGTCAGTCAGGGCCCTAAAGCCGCCGAAGTCCAGCATCACGGTGTGATCTATGTGCGTGCCCATCAAGGACTCAACGGTCCGCACCGTCATTGGTATGCCGCCCACTTGGAGTCCCGTGTTGATCTTGGAAGCCCCGTACCCGGGGATGTTCACCCACAGGTCCCGCATGATGGAAACGACCTGTATGGTGCGGTGGTCCGCCGGGACGTGGACCACCATGAGGGCGTCCGAGCGGTGGTCCTGGGACTCGCCCGTGGCCAGGGTTTGGGCTGCCTGCTCGCGGGCATTACCGCGGCTGTCGCTGCCGATGATCAGGATGTTCATGTCTCCCGGCGCAAGCTCCGGGATGGGCTCCGGCGGCGGGGGAGGGGCGGGCGTCGGCTCCGGCGTCGGAGTCTCGGACGGAGTCGGAGTCGGGGTTTCGGTAGGCTGGACGGTTTGGGCGGCGGCACTCGTCGAGGTGGACGCCGGACGGTTGAAGACCAAGGCGGCCACGGCAACCCCGACCACCAGGACAAGTGTCAGGAGAGCAGCGATAAGGCGCCGTCGTCGAACGCCCGCATCCGGCCCGGGCGGGCCGGACGGTCCGGGGGCGGATGGTTCTCGGCCGGATGGTTCTGGGCCGGTCGGGGTGCTCACGGTGCCTCCATGGCATCAGTTTCCGCCCTGGAGGCCGTTCGCCGCTACATAGCCGCGCAGCGTGTCGGTTTCCATGGCCTGGGAGATGGCGCCTATGGCCAGCGGATCAGTCAGCACGATTGACTGGCCATCGGCGGAGGTGCCGGTGCCCAGCGTGGGGAGCGTGAACATCACCATGTCCTGGCGCCGCACGTCCTTCAGTTCTATCGCCAGTCCGGCGAGGGCGGCAGCATCCAGGCCGGAGTCCACGCTGATGAACGGGGCGATGGCGCTGACAACTCCGTGGACTTTGAGCGGGTTGAGCAGCGTGTCGGCGCTCAGGTTCTTAGCCAGCAGCGCCTGCACGAAAGCCTGTTGGTTGCGTACCCGCTGGTAGTCGCCGTCCGCGAACGCATAGCGCTCGCGGACGAACTCCAGGGCGTGCTTGCCGTCGAGGGTGTTCTTGCCCGCCGGGAAGGAGACCTCGTCGTGGAAGGACACGAACGGCTGCCGGATGTCCACTTCCACCCCGCCCAGGGCATCCGTCATACCGACGAAGCCTTCGAAGTCGATCATGGCCACGTGGTCGATCCGCTGGCCGAAGATGGATTCAACGGTCTGCACCATGAGGGGCACGCCGCCGTAGGCCAGTGCGGCGTTGATCTTGGCCTGGCCATGACCGGGGATCGCTACCCACAGGTCCCGCATCAGGGAGATGGAGTAGATCTTGGAGCGGTCGGCGGGGATGTGAACCAGCATGAGGGTATCGGCGCGCTGGTTGGATCCGGCTCCGGATACGGCCTCCTGCGGGGTAGCGCCGCGGCTGTCACTTCCCATGACCAGGATGTTCATCGGCCGGCGTGAGCCCGGGTCACCCGTTGTGGCGGGCGGAACCGCGCCGGCCACGCTTCCTGCCCCGTTCGGCCCCGGCCCTTGGAGAGCGGCTGGCTGCGGCCTGGTGGATTCGTCGGGGAAGGCGTTATCGATCTTGGTGGTCTCTGAATCGAAGATGCGGCCCAGGCTGAAAAGGTAGGCTCCTGCCGACGCCGGAATGAGCAGCACCAGGGCCAGGAGCACCAGCAGGACTGTCCGGAGCGGACGGCGGCGGCGCGCAGAATCGCCCGGAGTGGCGGTGCTGGCGTGCTCGGACGTGGTGCCCATTGGGGAAAATTAGCACCGGCGTCGGGGCCCCCACATCAGGGGAATCCGCAGAAAACCCGCACAATAAACCACAGTCAGCCGGACGACGACGGCGGCACGCTTTCAGGCGGGGGCGTTCAGCCGTGCGTGGCGCAGGATGGAGACGATCGCGGGGGCCAGTTCGTCTTCCATCTGGCGGTAGGTTTCCGGTCCGCGGCGGTACGGGTCAATGATGTCGTTCTCGGAAGGGTCAGCCGGCAGTGACAGGTGCCGGACCGACGCAGCGCGGGCAGGTAGCCCCCGCCAGAAGTCGACGTGGGCGGCCATCGGGTCTGCTTCCTCCTGCGCCAACGGGGCTGAAGCAGGGGAGGAAGCAGCGGCGCGATCGTCCAGGACATCCAGCATCCGGGCGAACTCGCGGATGGTGAAGGTGCGTTTCAGAAGGGAGGCGTCGAGCTGAAGCACGTCGCCGCGGTGGCCGGAGGTCATAGTGAGGACCAGGTCCACGCCGCGCAGGATCCTGCTGGTCAGCTGCCGAGCGGCGAAGTTCTCGGGATTGCCGCCGAAGGTCCTGACCATATCCGCTGAAGGCGGCTGCATGGGCTCGCCCACCATGGCGCGCGTGCCGGCGCTCGTCACAACGAATCCTCCCGGCACCACCTGGTCCAGTCCCGCCTGCAGCAGCCGCTCCGCCGCAGGGGAGCGGCAGATGTTGCCTGTGCAGACAGTCAGGATCCTCACGTGTGCGGGGGCGAATGCGGGGGATTCCAAGAAGTACTCTTTCCAGCCGGTGCGCCGGACCTGTCTGGTCCGCACTTTTCAACTTAACACGTGAAGGTGCGGCTACTGCCCAAGCCGTGTGCCGCCGTCGTACTTTCCGGCTGATGCTGAGCCAGGATAGAGCGGGTTTGCTCACTAATGTCCGCGAGGACCTCCTCCACGGAACGGTCAATATAGACAGCGGCGGTGGTGCTCAGGTGCAGGATGGCTGAGATCACCCGGGCTAGCGTCCGGGCATCCTTTGAACTGATTCCATCGCGACGAGAGAGCACGTTTGAGACAGCGTCCTCCAAACGAGCGGCCAGCATGAGTCCTTCACGCCGATAAGGCTCTCCGGGATCACCGAAAACGAGTTCGTGCAGATAGGTGGGGCCGTTCTCGAGGTGCTCGCGCAGGCACGCCACCACTGGTTGCATCAGTGCCAGTAGTTCATCCACGGTCCCGGTGTTGTCCCCCTCCTCGTCCCTCGCTTTGTCCTTGGCCTTGTCCGCCCCTGCCACGCCCTCATCGAGCGCCGCGGCGAACTTCCGGTTTTGCACCATGATCAGCAATTCCGCTTTTGTCGCGGCGTACAGGTACAGGGTTCCGATGGCGACGTCGGCCTGGTCGGCAATCTGCTGCGTTGTCACCCGTCTCACGCCATGCAGCGCGAAGAGATCCCTGGCGGCGAGCATGATGCGTTCCCGTTTGTCCTGCTTTCCGCGCTCACGGCGCCCGGGCGCCCGGCTTTCACTGCACATGGCAACCTCTCTTGACATCATTACTGAGTGCGCTCATAATTGAGTTTACTCGGTAAATCGAGGAAAGCCATTAGGAGCCAGGAATGACAGAGCTACTCTGCACCCCGAGCCAGCGAACTGCGCCGACGTTGAGTATCTCGGTGGCAGGGACAAAATTCGCCTATCGTGAACTTGGCTCCCGGACAGACATCCCGTTGGTTGTCCTGACTCATCTGGCCGCCAATCTGGATAGCTGGGATCCACGGCTCCTCGACGGCTTGGCTGAGGACCGCCGCGTGATTGCCCTTGACTACCGCGGGGTGGGCAACTCCACAGGTAAGGTTCGCGACTCCATCGAGGACATGGCTGAGGACATGGCCGCAGTGATCCATGCCCTCGGATACGACCGGATCGATCTGTTCGGGCTGTCAATGGGCGGCATGGTCGGCCAGGCGATGGCCGCAGAGATGCCGGAGCTGATCGACCGGCTCATCCTGGCCGGCTCCGGCCCCGCCGGGGGACCGGGGCTCACCGCGATGACCCGCGTCTTCATGAAGACGGCCTTGCGGGCAGCCATCACCTTCCAGGATCCAAGGACGCTGCTGTTTTTCACCCGCACCCCCGCCGGGAAGAAGGCAGCGGGCGAGTATCTCGCCCGGTTGAAGGAGCGCACTACCGGACGCGATAGGCCAGTCACCCCGAGGGTCTACCGCGCCCAATTGGCCGCGGTGCGCCGATGGGGCCTGCAGCAGCCGGCCGGTCGTTCGCAGTTCGCTGGCCCGGCGCTCATTTTCCACGGGGACAGCGACCTCATGGTTCCGCCCGCGAACGCCACCGCCCTCACAGGGCAGCTACCAACCGCGGCACTCACTCTTTTCCCGGATTCCGGTCATGGCGCCGCCTTCCAACACCATTCCGCGTTCATCGACGCGGCCCGCGTCTTCCTCCGCCGATAACGGAAAACCAAGCACTTCACACAGAAATAGGAGCAACAAATATGAGAGCCTTCGTCATCAACAAGTACAAGGGCCCGCTGCAGGAATCAGATGTCCCCGAGCCAACGGTTGGGGAGCGTGACGTGCTCGTACAGGTGCAGGCCGCAGGCCTGAACGTGCTCGATGCGAAGATCCGCGCAGGCGAGTTCAAGCAGGTCCTGCCCTACAAGCTTCCCTTAATCCCTGGCAACGATGTCGCCGGAACCGTCATCCGTGTCGGCTCGAAGGTCCGCGCCTTCAATCCCGGCGACGAGGTCTATGCACGGCCCCACCAGGACCGCATCGGTACGTTCGCCGAGCGGATCGCCGTCGACGAGGCCGATCTGGCCCTGAAGCCGGCCTCGATCACTATGGAGGAGGCAGGTTCCCTGCCCTTGGTCGCATTGACCGCGTGGCAGGCCCTCGTTGAGCTCGGCAACGTGCAGCCAGGACAGAAGGTCCTTATCCACGCCGGCGCTGGCGGAGTCGGGTCCATCGCGATCCAGCTCGCGAAGCACCTCGGTGCCACGGTCGCCACAACAGCGAGTGCCGGAAACCTGGATTTCGTCCGGGAGCTAGGTGCCGACATTGTCATCGATTACCGCAGCCAGGACTTCGAACAGCTCCTGAGCGGCTACGACCTGGTGCTGGACAGCCTGGGCGGACAAAACCTGCAAAAGTCCCTGCGCGTCCTCAAGCCCGGCGGCAAAGCCATCGGGATCTCCGGACCTCCGGACCCGGCCTTTGCACGGGAAGCAGGCATGAATCCACTATTGCGGCTGGCCGTTGCGGGCCTTAGTGCAGGCGTCCGCCGTCAAGCGAAGAAACTTGGCGTGAGCTACGAGTTCCTGTTCATGCGCGCCAGCGGCGACCAGCTGCGTCACATCACAGCACTCATCGACAACGGCTCTCTGCGCCCTGTCGTCGGACGGGTCTTCCCCTTCGATCAGACCGCCGAAGCCCTCCAGGGGCTGGAAATGGGCGGCATCCGTGGCAAAGCCGTCATCAGCAATCCCTGAGCGCAGCGGGCAGCTGAACAACCTTAACCCCACTTCAACAACACTTACGGGAGCACCATCATGAATACGCGTGAGCCTTCGAAAGAACCCGTCATCACGTCCTACGCCAAAGCGCCGTCCCGCACCATCAATGCCGGAGGCACCAGCTACGCATATCGGGAACTCGGACCTAAGGGCGGGGTCCCCGTCATTTTCTTTGTCCATCTCGCGGCGACCCTGGATAACTGGGATCCGCGCATCATTGACCTCATCGCGAAGAACCACCACGTCATCACGTTCAACAACAAGGGTGTCGGCGCCTCCACCGGCCAGGTGCCCGACAGTATCGAGGCGATGGCAGACGACGCCTACAGTTTCATCAAGGCACTCGGATTCGGAAAGATCGACGTCTTCTCGTTCTCCCTCGGCGGCATGGTTGCCCAGGCGCTGATCCTCAAGCACCCGGAGCTCGTCCGGAAGCTCATCCTCACCGGCACGGGACCCCGGGGCGGCAAAGACATGGACAAGGTCATCGGAACTACCTACTACGACATACTTCGCGCTGCCCTGACCCGGTCCGACGCCAAGGAATTCCTGTTCTTCAACCGGGACAGCGCAGGCAAACAGGCCGCCAAAGCCTTCGTGAAACGGCTGGAGGAGCGCACCGCGGACCGCGATGCGCCCATCAAGATCAAAGCCTTCCGGACCCAACTGAAGGCCATCAGGAATTGGGGGCGCGGAAAGTCTGCTGACCTGTCCAGGATCACCCAACCCACCCTGATCGCCAACGGGGACAATGACCGGATGGTCCCCTCTGTTCTCTCCGAGGATCTGCACCGCCGCATTAACGGTTCCGAGCTGATCATCTACCCCGGCTCCGGCCACGGAGGCATCTTCCAGTTCCACGACAAGTTCGCCCCGGTCGCCGTCGAGTTCCTCGCCCGCTGACGGCACTTGAAACTCGCCGAACGGACGAGCAGGAACTCCCACCTATCCCGATATCGATGCATCTTTGGAGCAGAACATGACCGAGCAGAGCACCATCCACTACGAACGCACCTCACCACAGGTCGCGAAGATCACCTTTGCGAACCCGCCCGTGAACCTGATCGCCGGCGAGACCGTCCTCCGCCTCACCGGGATCGTCGACGAGTTGGCGACCGATCCCGACATCCAGGTCGTCGTGTTCGACAGCAGCGTGCCCGACTTCTTCTACAACCACTTCGACCTGGCCGCGGCTGCCGACTTTCCCGCCCCCGAAGACGAGAAGACATTGCCGGTGTGGACCGACCTGGTCCTGAGGCTTTCCAAGGCCCCCTACATCAGCATCGCCACCATCCGAGGCCGCACCCGTGGCGGAGGCAACGAGCTCGCACTAGCGTTCGACCTGCGCTACGCCAGCCGTGAGAAGGCGATTTTCGGGCAGCCCGAGGTCGGCAGCGGCCTGCTGCCCGGTGGTGGCGGGACGGAACGGCTTCCACGCACCATCGGTCGTGACCGGGCACTGGAGGTTATCCTCACCAGCGCCGACTACGACGCCTCCACCGCCGAGCAATGGGGCTGGGTCACCCGCGCCCTGCCTGACGCCGAGCTGGATGCCTTCGTCGAGAGCATCGTCGCCCGGCTGGCCTCCTTCGACCGCACATCCCTGGCGTCCGCCAAGTCGATGATCAACAGGGCCTCGCTACCGCCGGACGCGGACCTCGCCGCCGCTTACCGTGAGTTCGCGCACTCCCTCACCCTGCCTGGATTCCTCGCTCGCGCCGCAGGCAGCCAGGCGCTGGCAGAGCAGGCCGGCATCGAGTTGGAATACCGACTCGGCGAGTACATCGGCATCGCCAATCAGCGACGCTGACACCAGTTACCACGAGTGAGGGCCGCAGCATTTGCTGCGGCCCTCATGCATTCCACGCCACTTCGACGGTGAGCGTCAGCCCGGTAGAGCGACCGCTGCCGCTTTGCCGATGCCTGAGAAGGCACCCGTCATGAGGGCGACCTGCTGAGTTGCTGTCATGACTGGCTCGTGACGTTCGTGCCCTGCAACTGCGGGTAAAGAGCTTCGATGGGAGCGCTGAGCCCGGCCTTGAGCTGGACGGATGTCTCATCCGCGAGCACTTCATACTCTCCGGCTTCGACGGCATCCAATACGATGCGGACCAGATCAGCCGGGTCCGTTTTGGGGTCGGTAGTGTGCGCGGCCATTGCGGTGTCAACCCACCCGACGTGCACACCCACCACATGGACGCCTTCGGGGGCGAGTTCCAGGCGCAGAGAGTTGGTGGCTGACCAGAGTGCAGCCTTGGTGGCGCTGTAGATGCCTGCGACGGCGTACCAGCTCAGTGCGGAGTGGATGTCGATGATGACAGAGTCGTCCTTCGCTGAGAGGATCGGTGCGAACGCGCGGGCGAGGAATAGCGGGCCGAGAAAGTTCGTCTCCACGTTGTTCCGGATTTCCTCATCGGTCTGGGTAAGGATGCCGAAGCTGGCCACGGACGCGCCGGCGTTGTTGACCAACACCGTGACGTCGCCCGCCGCCTCAACAGCTGCCTGGATGGAAGCCGGGTCTGTGACGTCGAGGGTGAGCGGGATGATGCGCTCGTCCTCCCAGGTCCGGGGGGTGCGGGCGGTGGCGTAGACCTTGCTGGCGCCGCGGGTGAGGGCGTCGTGGACGAAGTGCGTTCCGATGCCGCCGTTTGCTCCGGTGACGAGTACGACGGCTCCATTAAGTGAGGGCATTTTCTTGGACTTTCTTGTCGGGATAATCCGCGCCGGTCAGCGCGCATCGTGTCGAGGAGTCACCTCATGGGAGAATAAAAGTACTGAGCTCACACAGGAGTGACTATACTCATAAGTGAGTGTGGTCAGAATGTATTCCCGGAGGAAACGTAATGTCAGTCGCCCCTCAAGCGGTCGGACGGCGCGAGCGGAACAAGCAGAACAAGCTCGACCGGATCACGGCTGCCGCCCGGGAGCTCTTCTCGGAGCATGGCGTGGATGACGTCACCACGCAGCAGATCGCCGACAAGGCTGATATTGGTACGGGGACCCTGTTTCTGTACGCAAAGACCAAGGGTGAGTTGCTCCTGCTTGTGCAGAACTCCACCTATGCCGAGGCGCTCGTCGCCGGTCGGGCCGCTGCCGAAGCAATCCCCGATGTGTTCGAGGCTGTGATGGCAATCGTTCGTCCGGTGGTGGAGTGCAACCGCAAACAAATCGATAACGGCCGGACCTATCTTCGAGAGCTCGTGTTCGGCGACCCCGAAGAACCCCACCACCGGGAAGCCCTCACTTTGACTGTCCAGACCGAGCAGGCGATTGCTGACGTACTGGCGCGCGACCCGGGGCTGGAGCCACGGAGCGCTGCCGTGCTCGGGCATGTTGTCTCGGCGATCATGTTCCTCAGCCTGGCGGCCACGATCAACATCTCCCGCTCGGTTGATGAAATCGTCTCCGAAATTTCGGAGCAGGTTCGGGTTCTCCTGCCGAGACGTTAGCAGCAAGCCTTCCAAAAACAGCCTGAAGCCAATCGCGACGCCGGGGCCCGGCTGTGTGGTCAGCGGGGGCTTTTAGCTGCGTGCCGGCTTATTCCGTCGCCACTGTCAGCCGGGCGCAGCAGGGCGCACTTTCGGGTGCGTCCTCAACCCGGTGCTGTGTGTCGTTGCAGCCGTCCAGTGTTCCCTGGAGGAGCGAGACATTGAGGCCGCAGATGAGGCCGATGTGGTCCTTAGCGAGGCGGTGGAACGGGCAATTTCCCAGGGAAAGCCCCTGTGCGTCGGCCTCCGGTTCAAATCCGTTGTCTGCCAGCGCTTGCGCGGTGTTTCCTGCAAGCAGCCCTAGTTTTTGCCCTTCCCGGTAGGCAACGGTGTGAAGGGCTTCCTCGACACGTTCGCCGGTAACCATGGACGCTTCAATCGCGGAAGCGAGCACACGGGCCGCGAGTTCATATTCTCGGGATGGAAACGAGACGCTGACCTCGTCAAATACCGGCTTGTACAGCTTCGCCGGCCTTCCCGATCCGGGGCCGGTGCGCGTTCCCATTTTCTTGCTCTCGGTTTCCAGCAGGCCCTCACGGACCATCTTCTCGAGATGGAAGGCTGCTGTGCTCGGCGCGACGTTCAACATCCTGGCCAGCTGATCCCGGGAAAGTGGGGCGGGGCTGCGCACGAGTGCCCGATAAAGTGAGCGACGAACCGGATCGGCCAGCACTGCGACACCCGGCTCCCGGGCGGAAGACCCCGAAGGTTCCATGGGCAAATTCAACCACCTCCGAGAGGACTTGACGCACCCCAGTCTACGTTCTAAATTCAATAGAACCAACTTTAGAAGGCGGCATGAATGCCATTCCCTCCTTCGCTTCGCAGGCAGCTCTCTGCACGGCGTGATCATCCCGGGCGAAAGCCTCCTGAGGCGGGCTGAGATGGACTGGCAGGGTTGGGCCTTATTCGGCCTCCTGGCCACCACCGTGCTGACGGTTGTCATGATCGCGGCCCAGATGGCCGGCTGGACCCGTCTTGACCTGCCGCTGGTGCTCGGCACCCTGGTGACCCCGGACCCGGATCGGGCGCGCGTCGCGGGATTCTTCATTCACCTTGTTGCCGGCCAGGTTTTCGCCCTGGGATATGCGGCTACCTTTGCCCTGCTGGGCCAGGCCACCTGGTGGCTCGGGGCTTTGTTGGGGCTGGTCCACGTCGCCGTTGCTTTGACGGTGATCCTGCCGCTGCTGCCCGGGGTCCACCCGCGGATGGCCTCTACAAGGGCCGGGCCCGCCAACCGGGCTGCACTTGAACCACCCGGGCTGCTCGGCCTGAACTACGGAATCCAGACACCCGCCGTCGCCATTGTCGCCCACGTGGTTTACGGCATGGTGCTCGGACTGCTGCTGAGGGCATCATGAGAACCCCGAGGGAAGCTGAAGCCGAAATGCGCGAGGAGTCGCCCGCTGCAGCCCCGCACTGGGAGCCCTCACCCATCGCGGACTACGGGCTGCTCGGTGACACCCGCACCGCAGCCCTTGTCTCCGCGGACGGGGCGGTGGACTGGCTCTGCGCCCCCGCGTTCGACGGCGAGCCGGTCTTCGGCGCACTCCTGGGCGGCCCTGAGGCCGGAACCTTTCTGGCCGGACCGGTCCTGCCTGCACAGCGGGTCATGCGCCGGTATCGTCACCATAGCGCAACCCTGGAAACAGCCTGGTCAACAGGCGAAGGCCGCCTCATCCTAACGGAAGCGATGGTGGCTGACGTTGCCGGCCGGCTGCTGCCCACCACCGTCCTCATCAGGCGCCTCACGGCAGAGGGCGCTCCCGTGCCCGCTGTGATCTACTTTGATCCCAGGCTGGGCGAACGGCACCGGCGCCCACGCGTCCGCCGCGGGCGAGACATGGTCTGCGACTGGGGTCCGCTGGCACTGTCCCTTCACTGCAGCCCTGAGACGGATATTGAACCAGGCCGCCGGACCTACCTGACGGTCGAACCCGGCCAGCCCGTTACCCTCGTACTCTCCGTGGCCTTCGGCGAACCGATCATTCACCTCGATCCGGCAACTGCGTGGGGCCTCGTCGAGGATGACGAGGCCCGCTGGCGGGACTGGACTGACGACGTCGATAATGACATTCCCTTTCGGGAGGCCGTCCTCCGGAGCCTGTTGACGCTTCGGCTGCTGACGTATTCCCCCTGCGGCGCGCCCGTCGCAGCTCCGACCACGTCCCTGCCGGAGTACCCGGGAGGGATACGCAACTGGGATTACAGATATGCCTGGCCGCGGGACGCCAGCATCGGCGTCGGTTCCTTCCTGGGGGTCGGCAAATCAGCTGAGGCGCTGAACTTCCTCGGTTGGCTGCTGCACGCCAGCAGGCTCGAACGGCCCCGCCTGCCGGCGCTGCTGACCCTTGCCGGCGGACATGTGCCCGCGGAGCGCACCCTCAATGGCTGGCCGGGATACGCCGGGAGCGCGCCCGTGCGCACCGGCAACGGCGCCGCCCACCAGCATCAGCTCGACGGCTACGGATGGGTCCTCGACGCCGCGTGGGTCCTGGTGCAGGGCCGGCACCGGCTCTACTCAGAGACGTGGCGTGCCATGCGCGGGTTCGCTGACTTTGTAGCCCGGCGGTGGCAGGAGCCGGACGCGGGAATCTGGGAGCTGCGTGCCGATGCCGCCCATCACGTCCACTCCAAAATGATGGGCTGGCTCGCGCTGGACCGCGCACTTCGCATCGGACGGACCCACCGCCTTGGATCACGGCAGCGACAGCGATGGCAGACCGCCAAGGAAAATATCGCCGCCGAGATCAGGGCTGAGGGCTTCGACCCAGCCCGGAACACCTTTACCCGCACTTACGGATCCTCCGACCTGGACGCCGCACTTCTGGTCCTGCCCGTCATCGGCCTCGAAGACGCCGCTTCGCCACGTATCAGGGGAACAGTGGATGCAGTCAGGGAGGAACTGTCCGCAGGATTCCCCTTCCTCTACCGTTACCCGCCCGGGCGGGACGGGCTGCCCGGAACCGAAGGCGCATTCCTGCCTTGTTCATTCTGGCTCGTGCAGGCCCTCGCGCTCACCGAAAGGCACGATGAAGCCACAGAACTTTTCACCGCGCTCCTGGACAGAGCCACGGTGCTCGGGCTTTACAGCGAAGAAATCGATCCCGCCACCGGAGTCCTCCTGGGGAACTTTCCACAGGCCCTCACCCACGCCGCGCTCGTCCAGGCAGCCCTTGCCCTCCGCACATCTCGACTGGAAGGCGGGAGGAAAGAGCACGATGACAACCCCCTATGAAGTGAAAGTGCGGCGGATCTGTGAAGAGCCTCTTAAGACGGACGGAATGCGCATCCTCGTGGACCGGCTCTGGCCACGTGGCCTCAGCAAGGAAAAGGCGCACATCGACGAATGGTGCAAAACGGTAGCGCCGTCACCTGAGCTGCGAAAGTGGTACGGCCACGACCCGGACCTCTTCGAAGATTTCAGCCGCCGCTATCGCAAAGAACTCCAGGAACCCGAGCCGGCAGCAGCCCTCGATCGGCTCGGCGACCTTGCGCGCCAGTGTCCCTTGACACTGTTAACCGCAACCAGGGAGCCGGGGATCAGTGAGGCAGCAGTACTCAGCAAATTGATCCAGGAGAGCCTCCGGCGCCCGGGTTCCCGACCCGAGGCGTCCCGATAGAGCAGCGTCGGGCCCCTTTTGCAGCAGGGTATGCCTGGGCAAGAGGCCTCCTTGACTTACCTCGGGAACCAAATTATGGTCGGTTGATACTAACATTAGAGATGTTAAATTTAGAGTTGCAGCGCACAGTGAGTGTGCGCGGCAAGGCCCATCCGACAGTGGAGGAGGGGTTTCCAGAGGAGGTTCGTGATGCCGTTGTCGGACCGAGAGCGGAAAGTACTTGAAGAACTGGAGCTGGACCTGGCCAGTGAGGATCCACGTCTGGCCCGGCAACTCTCGTCGGGTTCTGTTGGACAGAGCTTTAGGGCCCGCTCCTACTTCGGTGCCATGTCGTTCCTGATCGGGGTTGTGTTGCTCATCGCCGGAATTGCGGCCCAAATCATCCTCGTCGGGATCGGCGGTTTCCTGCTGATGGGAACTGGTTCCTACCTTCTCGTGGAGAGGGGCTTAGCTGGCCGCTTTGCCGGGCCCAAACCAACGAAGCACGCTTGACACTTCATACTCAACCGAAACTATCCCTGGGAGGATGCGGCCGTGACAGGAATATTCGAACTGGTGGAACCCAGCCGCGGAGCCTTTGCGTTCAGGCTGCTCTCCCACCACGGGAAAGTATTGGCCGTGTCCGGAACCTACAGCGATAAGGATTCGGCCGAAGCGGCCATGCGCCTGGTACGCGAATGGGCAGCTACAGCGCCGGTCCAGGATCGGACAACCGGAACATCGCAGCCACCACCGTCCTTGACCACAGATTCACGTTTTGAACAAGGGGCTCCCTCCCGATGGTTCGGATGAACAGGTCCGGAACTAAAAAGGAGGCCCGGAACAATAAGGGGATGCATGGCCGCCCTTTCCATCCACACGTTCGTGCAAGGGCTCGCTGAAACCAAAGCCGGTGGGAATAGCGACAACTTCTTCGATTTCACCAATCCGGAGAACGCCGCCCGCCGAAGTAATTTGGAGCTGTATCTGCAGGAGATGGTTCTGAGGGAACCAACTGTTCTCCTCTTGGGGGAGGCGCCCGGATTTCGAGGAATGCGGGTTACCGGCGTCCCGTTCACTAACACGGCCATTCTCGACGTCGGGTCCAACCACTTTGGACTATTCGGGCCCGGAAAGGGTTACATGGTTCCGCCAGGAACGGTCTTAGCAGCTGAACCGACAGCCACGGTGATGTGGAAGGTTCTCGAGGAGCTTGATTTCCTGCCTCTGCTTTGGAGCGCCTACCCGCTCCATCCCCACCTTCCGAACCGACACCTATCGAATCGCACCCCCACCGCCGCTGAGGCCATCGCGGGTCAACACTTTTGGCTCGACTTGACCCGTTTGTTCGCCATCACATCTGTGGTGGCCGTCGGGAACGTGGCCTACCGCGGCATTCTCGCCACCGGAAGGTCCGTGCCCAAAGTGCGGCATCCAGCGCACGGAGGCAAGGAAGGGTTCCGCAGCGGATTGCGTGAGCTTCTGGAAGCCGGGATCGCCGTCAACCCTGACGGCAAGGAACCCCGTCCCAATGTTGTCCGGTCTCTTACCTAAGAAGATCACCAGGGTCAGCTGTCGTTTCTTTTCCTATGCGGGTTACCACAGTCCTGACCCAAAGGTCTTCAAAAGAGGCCAGTGAAGTCCTCATACTTGAGGTATCCCAGGCGCCCGCGGTGGGTCCTGGACGATGCCGGGAGGTGCTGCGGTGCCACGCTTGAGTAGCCCTTTCACCTATTCCAGCGCGCTCGGTGACGGTGATCTTCCGGCCGGAACGTTCCACCTTGACGTGGCCACCCGGCAATTGGAATGGTCGGACGGGCTGTACCAGCTGCACGGCTACGAGCGCGGTGAGGTAGTGCCCACGGTTGAGCTGTTGCTGTCCCATAAGCATCCCGATGACCGGGCGCGGGCCGGGGAGATACTGGCTGAGGTTATCCGCACGGGAGGGCGCTACTGCATTTACCACCGGCTCATCGATGCCCGGAACCGCGTTCACCGGGTGCTGACATCAGGGGAGGGAATAACTGACAGCGAAGGGAACGTGACCGCCGTCGACGGCCTCATGCTGGATCTGACGGCAACCCTGCGGCGGGAGACGGAGCAGACTGCCCACGACGCCGTTGAAGGGGCCACGGCCACACGCTCCGTCATTGACCAGGCCCGGGGCATCCTGATGGGCAGGCTGCTCATCAGTTCCGACGCGGCCTTTCAGCTGCTCGTTGACTACAGCAGCCACAGAAACCGCAAGATCTGCGTTGTTGCCGCGGACCTTGTGCGCCTGTTCGATAAACCGGACGGAACGGAACGGCTGGAATCGGCAGTGCGGGCTATCCGGGAGGGGGCAGCGCCCAAGGGCAATTCCGCCCGGCGCCAGTAGCAGCCTCCAGAATCCCGGTCCCGCCGTGGGGTGGGGCAGGTCAGTACATCCTTCGATGTACTCTTGTCTGATGGAGACCCTCACGCATGCGCCGGTCCTGGCGCGGTTCGGCTACGCGGTTTCGGACCCTACCCGGGCCCGGATCCTGCTTGCCCTCGCAGCCGAACCTGCCTTTCCGTCTGACCTGGCTGATGCCCTTGGGGTATCACGGCAGAGCATGTCGAATCATCTGGCCTGCCTGCGCGGCTGCGGCCTGGTGGTGGCCGTTCCGGCCGGCCGGCGGACACAATACGAACTTGCGGATGCCAGGCTGGGGCACGCAGTCAGGGACCTGATCGGCGTCGTGCTGGCCGTCGATCCGAATTGTTGTGCGCCCGACGGGACGTGCGTGGCATGACGGCGGCCCTCCAGGCGTCGTCCACAGGGCAGCGGCGGGCTGTTTTGGGCCGCCGCATCCGGCTGTTGGCGGCGGCCACCATCACCTACAACCTCGTGGAGGCCGCCGTCGCGCTCTGGGCCGGCACGGCGGCTGATTCTTCGGCGCTGCTCGGCTTCGGCCTTGATTCGGTCATCGAAGTTGCTTCCGCCGTCGCCCTGTCCTGGCAGTTTTCCGCGCAGGATCCTGAACGGCGCGAACAACTGACGCTGCGGATCATTGCCCTGTCCTTCTTCGCGCTCGCCCTGTTCGTCACGGTGGATTCGGTCCGCTCACTGTCCGGCGGCGGCCAAGCGCAACACTCCACCGCCGGGATTGTGATTGCTGCCCTAAGCCTTGCCATCATGCCCGTCCTGTCCTGGCTGCAACGCCGTGCCGGCAGGGAGCTTGGCTCAAGGACCGCCGTCGCCGATTCGAAGCAGACGCTCCTCTGCACCTACCTCTCCGCAGTCCTACTGGCCGGCCTGCTGCTGAACAGCGCCCTTGGCTGGTGGTGGGCCGACGCCGGCGCCGCCCTGGCCATCGCAGCGATCGCCGTCCGCGAAGGCATCGGCGCCTGGAAAGGTGATGTCTGCTGTCCGGTCCCGGATTCCGCAGGCGTGAAGCACGACGCCGGTGCTGCCGCCGCTGACGCTGTCAGTTCAGGAGTCGACGCGGAAGCGGGCTGCTGCGGGGGCTGCCGTTAGCGGGCCGAGGCGGGGGCAGCCGAGCCGGCCTTCGCCTTTCCTGATCGGCTCAGCAGGATGTATCCGGCGATCGCGAGCACACCGGCAATTCCTTCGACGACGGCGGTAACGACTTTTTCCGTGAACCAAACAGGCTCGTACATCGAGGGGATTGGACCGATGGCCGGGAGCTGCACGTAGCGGTAGAGAATAATGGCCGCGAAAGCGGACAGGGCCACCAGCGCAGCCACCAGGAATGCGGGACGGGATCCCCTGGCCAGGACGTAAAGGGCGCTCAGGATTGCCACCGAGGCCTGGATGCGGAACAAGGTGCCCTGGCCGATGCCGCCCGGCGCGGCCTGCTGGTAACCGGGAGCCAGCTGAAAATGGATGACCGCAGAGGTGACCAGGCCCGCGGCGACCAGCACCCGCAGCGCCCATAACGTTGACGGGGACCTGGCTCCCGCCGTCGTACGGCTCATTTCACCACCAGCATCCCGCTCATTGCCGGATGGAATGTGCAAATAATGGCGTACTCGCCCGCTTCCGCCGGCGCCGTGAACGTGGCCGTCTTCCCGCCATCCACCTCGACGTCGAACCCGCCCTTGTCCTTGTCCTTGGCGGTGACGGTGTGCGGGGCGGAGTCCTTGTTGACCACGGTGACGGTGGCACCGGGTTTGACCGAGGCCGGCACCTGATAGGCGAACCCGCTGATGGTGACAGTCACAGCGCCGGAGGCGTCCGAAGCACCGGCGGAGCTGGCCGGAGTTGTTGTCTGCGTGACCGTTCCGCCGCCGGGGGAACCGCACCCCGCCAGTCCCGCGAGCAGTACTGCGGCGGCGATGGCACATACCCTGTTGCTCAGTTTCATGACCATTCCCTTTCCAGGAAGTTGATCATCCAGGCAGGCGCCCGGCGGCGCTTTGTTATCCGATGATAGGCCGATCCTTCGGCACCCGGAAGAGCCCGCGACGGCCGGGTGGGAGGGCAGGGCCAGAGCTGAACAGCTCCGGCTAATCGCCCCGGACCCTTGCGGTACGGCAAGGATTGCGGCTAGCGTGATCCGAAGAACAAACCCCGCCCTTCCGGTGGCTGGTTTATCGGCGTTTTACGCGTTGACTGTGTTTTGCCTGAACGGCGTCGGCCGTGTCACGGCATGAAGCAAAAAATTAGGGGAATGGGCGATGATGCCCAAACAGCAGGGGGTCCGTTGACTGGTACATTCGAACTCTTTTTTGACAGGGCTACAGGATTCGGCTTCCGGCTTAAGGCCCCGGATGGAACGGTGATGGCGGTGTCAGAACCGTTCGTTGACAAGCGGGCCGCCGTTCGCGGAATCAGTGCCGTACGTGAATGCGCAGGGATGGGCCTCATCTCGGACCTCTGCCCGGAGATGCCGCTGGATGCCGGATGCAAGGGAGCAGCCGTCTTGAAGGTGGCCTAGTCTCGAAGCTTCCGCGGGGAAGGGCCTTCCTGGGCGTGCATGCAGGAATTGTTTGCAAGAATCTGCAGTATGGACCCATCAGATTTGGACACAGCCATTGCCGCACGCCGGATAACCGGGCCGGTGCTGATGGGTGTTGTGCCCGGCCAGCCGCTGACGGTCACGCAGCGCGCTGCTGAACTCGCTTACAGCCTGAACGTCAAACTCATCTGCGCCTACGTCGACGTCACCACCTACCTTTCAGAGGAACCGGACGGCCGCGTTGAGGCCCGGCCGATCGACCCTGACGGCGTCGACGACGATATCGAAGGAATCAGCCAAGGCATCAGGGAACGCCTGCAACACGCCCTGGACGGTATGGGGATCACCTGGTCCTTCCGCACGCTTGCCGGGGACCCGGCCCGGGCCCTGGGACGGCTGGCCGAATCAGCGGACGCCTCTGTCATCGTCGTGGGCACCCGCGAACGCGGCCTTGGAGCCAGGTTCGAGGAACTGCTCGTCGGTTCGGTGGGGGTCCACCTCACGCACCAACAGCACCGGCCCGTCCTGGTCGTCCCGCTCTCCGGGCATGACAGGCACCAGCGGCAGGAGGGCCACTGATGGAACCGCCAGTCCCCGAGGCCGCCGCGGCGACAAGCCATACCGGAACCAACGCGGAGGAGGACGGGGGGACGCCCGTTGCCCCAAGGTCGCATCGGCCGGTGCACCTGCACCCCGGGTTCGTGATGATTGTCATCGCCGGGGGTGTGTTTGGAACCTTGGCCCGTTACGGCCTGAGCAGGGTTTTGCCTTCCCCGGACGGCTGGCCGCTGCCCACGCTGGTCATTAACCTGGCCGGGGCCTTCCTGCTCGGCGTCCTGCTTGAAGCCCTGGCCCGCCGCGGTCCCGACGCGGGCAAGCTCAGGATGATCCGTCTGCTTGCGGGCACAGGCTTCATGGGCGGATTTACGACCTACAGCACTCTGGCCCTGGAAACGAACACCTTGCTAGGGGCAGGCCGGGGTACCGATGCTTTGGTCTATGTCGCCGCCACGTTGATCGGGGGCGCCGTGGCAACGTTGGCAGGGATCCGGGCCGCCGCCGGCCACCACAGCAGCATGACCGCCCGGCACCAGGATGCAACCGTTCGTCCGGACCGGCCGCGCCCCAACCAGTCCGGGAGCAACCAGTGAACGCCGTCACCATTCTTTTGCTGGGACTCGCCGGGGGACTTGGCGCCGGAACCCGCTTTGTCGTCGACGGGCTGATCCGTTCCAGGCTCCGCACCGCCCTGCCCGTGGCCACCATCGCCATCAACGTCACGGGGTCCTTCCTGCTGGGCCTGGTGGCCGGTGCCGTGATCGTCCATGCGGCACCCCCTGAACTCCAGGCCATTGCAGGCACCGGGTTCTTGGGCGGATACACCACATTCAGCACGGCCAGCTTCGAGACTGTACGCCTCGTCCAGTCCGGCCGCACCGGACTGGCTCTCCTGAACGGGATCGGCACCGCGGTTGCGGCCATCGCTGCGGCTGCCGGAGGCCTTGCCCTGGCAAGCCTGCTCTAGCGCCCGCAAGCAGACTTGTGGCAGCAGAATGACGATGGAAGCATGGCCAGTACCGTCCGGCAGGGCGATCAGGGGTGAACATGGGCACGGATAACGGCGATCTCTCTCGGCTGCAACATCCCCGCTTTGCGCGCGCCTACGCCCGTGCGGTGGGAAATATGAACCGGCGCGGCGGCACGGAACACCGCCGCGCCTTGCTGGCCGGGCTCCAGGGGACCGTGATCGAGATCGGTTCCGGCGACGGATCCGCCTTCGGACTGTATCCCGCGGCTGTCACCCAGGTCATTGCCCTGGAGCCGGATGACTACCTCAGAAGCCTGGCCGCGGAGGCTGCCGCGTCGGCGCCGGTTCCTGTCAGGGTCCTGGCTGCCGCCGCGGAGCAGATCCCGGCCGACGACGGGAGTGCGGACGCCGTCGTCGCAAGCCTGGTGCTCTGCAGCGTCGCCGACCAGAATGCGGTCCTCAACGAGATCCGACGGGTCCTGCGCCCCGGCGGAACCCTGGCCTTCTACGAACACGTCCGCTCCGGGCACCGGCTGCTCGGCAAAGCCGAGGACCTCCTCACGCCTGCCTGGGGCTCGATCGCCGGCGGCTGCCATCCCAACCGGGACACCCTCAATGCCATCGCAGCAGCAGGGTTCAATGTCCGGGACTACCAGCGCTTCGGCTTCGCCGTCCACCCGCTGGTTCCCCCGGTTTCCCACATCCTGGGCCACGCCACCCGGCCTGAGGCATAACACCGGAGGGATGACACCAGGACGCATAATGCCGGACCTTGGTTATCACTTCCGTGGGTTCAGGCGTGACCAACTCGCAAAGCCCTGCCGGCACCGAGAATGCCTGTTGTGGAGTGGCAATTGTTGTACTCGTAGTACTGCTGGTCGCGTGAGACCACTGCCACTTCATGGCTAAGCCGGAGCTTGGCCCCCGCGTTTGCCTGCAGGAATTTCATGGCAGCCATGAAGATGGCGACGTGGGTCGGATGCGATTCCGCCCACCGTTCCATGTCTTCCAGGCTGTGCCAGAAGCTCAGGCCGAAGCTCTGTTCAAGGACTGTGCCGTCCCCGTCGCTGCTCGTCATGTACCTGTTCGCGTAGCAGCCGATGGACGCACCCTCCGTTGTCAGGAAGTCCATGCCGGCCTTCAGCTGGGGTTCCACGTCGCCGAAATAGGATGCCAGTTCTGAATCTTCACAAAGGCTCCAGTCCTGGCCGGAACGGATGACGGCGAGGTTGTGGTGCGGTTCCACCCTGACAATCCCGGAGTTGTCGGGGATGAACGGGTCGCCGGCAGGCTCAAGGGCTTCCGTTTGCGCAATCGGCAGGCGGTCACGCATGCTTCCCCAGTAGCCGTGTTCCTGGATTTCGCCGCTGTACGCTCCAGTGGCCACCCGGGCGGCGCCTTCCGGGAAGGTGTTGGACGAGTACAGGGTCTCAAACCCGCGTGCTTCCGGGGCAAATGCTTCGATCCAGCGGCCATGCCCCGCAGGCTCCAGGCCGGCGCCGATGAGTGCGTCGCGGTGCTCCTGAAACCATCGCCCGTAGGCCTCAGCGTCGTCCCAATAGGCAATGATGACCTGGTTGTCGAAGCCTTGTTCGTCCGTGTGGACGGCGTGCTCACGGGATATCGGTCCGTCATCGCGTGCGCACAGCTCCCACATTCCATCGGAGGCTGCCTTCGCCTCCCGGGACAGCGGTTGTTTGCTTTGGACACCTAAGAAGGCGCAGACAAGATTGCTGACGCCTTCCGCGAATCGCACGGAGTAGGACGGGTAGGGAGGCGTGTAGTTTTCGCCCACCCGCTTAGTGCGCGTCCGTTTGACAGTCAGGTGCGCCGGGATTGAAGATTCCATGGCCGGTTCCAGCCCGCCGGGCCCGGGTGCCATCTAGAGTCCCGCCATTGCCGGAAGGGCCGGCTCTTCGACGTTGCGCGGCATCTCCGGAGCGGATGCTTTCTCCGCCTGCGGGGCTGTTTCGATGACGGCGCGTCGAGGAGTCTGGTTGTGGACCAGCTGCGTGACATCGGCGCGGGAGTAGTGGCCCGCCGGGTCCCCAACAGCCTTCGACACCGATATCAGGCCCAGATCGATCTCGGCATAGACGAGGCCTTCTTCGTCTGCCGGAAGGGACTCGTGGAGTTGCTGGCCGTCTGGTCCGAAGATGCGGGCATGTCCGCCGCCGGTCTTCAGAAGTGCCTTCTGCAGTTCCGTGGTGCACATTTCGTCCACCATGTCCTGCGATACGGTGGCGCACGGAGCCAGGACGAAACACTGGCCCTCGACCGCGTAGATCCGCGAGGCGGAGGTGTTGACCTCGGGGCCGAGGGCGTAGGCGCCGCCCTCGTAGAGGGAAAAACTCGGCCATGCGGCCACATGGACCTGCTCGTTCTGGGCGTACATGGCGTATTTGGACAGCGGCTGCAGGTGCTCCCAGCAGCAGAGTCCGCCCACCCGGCCCAGTGCCGTGTCCCAGACGGCGAGGTCGCTTCCGTCGCCTTCGCCGAAGATGGTGCGCTCCACGTGGGTCGGCTTGAGCTTACGCCGCTGGGAGATGGTCTGCCCGTCGCTGTCGATGAACCACTGGGCGATGTACAGGCTGCCGCCGCTTCGTTCGCTCAGGCCCATGCCGACCATGATGTTGTTGTCCTTGGCTGCCTTGGAGATCCGCTCAGCCTGCGGTGTTCCGTACTCGAGGGAATTATCGAAGTATCGCTGCGTGTACTGCGGCAGCCACAGAGCCGGAGCATCCAGCCAGGCGTACCACGGATAACCCGGGAGCCAGGTCTCGGGGAACGCAATCATCCCGGCGCCGTTACGGGCGGCGTCCTCGATCAGGGCAATTGTTTTATCAATGGTCTTGTCCAGGTCGAGGAATACTGGTGCTGCCTGAACGACTGCTGCTTTGAACTGGGGGTGGTTCATGGCGATCTCCTAAAGCATGTGACCTAGTCACGAAGGTGGATGTGTGCTCCACGCTAGGCCTCAATCCTGAGGGGGTCTTGATCGAAGATCGCAGGATCATTGACTGCGAGTGTCATGTTGCTTCCACCGCATCGGCCCTGCCAAGCCGGCCCTGGAAGGGGTGCAAGGGGGCAGTAGGATTAGGCATGGCCAAGGTTGTGAGCACAGCGGCGGTGTCTCCCCGGAACAGTGTTTCATTCTGGACTGAGAGCGTTTCTGATACTTTCGTCGACCTCGAATGCAGGGCGGGTGACGGACGCGAGTCAATAGACGGTGAAATAGTCGTCCAGTCGTTGGCGTCACTGGATTTGGCGCGGGTGCGTGCCTCCGCGCAATCCGTGCACCGCACACCGGCTGCCATCCGGGCTTCCTCGGATGACTATTATCTGGTGGGCATGCAAACCGAAGGCGCATGCCTGGTGACACAGGATGGGCGTTCGGCGGCCATCCACAACGGCGGGTTCGCGCTCTATGACACCACCCGACCGTATTCACTCCTGCTGACCGACCACTTTGAGCAACTCGTGATCCGCCTGCCAAGAGCCGCTTTGGAGCGGCACCTGCCCGAGGCTGCAGGACTAACGGCGCTGGCAGTGAACGCGGACCCGGGGGCTGCACGGCTGCTGGTCAATACAATCCAGTTTTTAGCGAACGATATCGACGCGCTGTCCCCGGACATTGCCTTATCGGTCTCCCAAGGCGTGGAGCACCTGATCGTTGCCGGCCTGGGCGGCATCGCCCGAGGTGTCCCGGACGTGCACCGTTTCTCCCGCCGCAAGCTCATCCAGACCCACATCCTTCAGAACCTGGGCGACGAATCCCTGAGTATCAAATCCATCGCAAGCGAGCTCCACTTGTCCCCGAGCAGCATCCACCGCGCTTTCGCAGCTGATGGCGAGACGGTGATGGGCTGGGTCTGGCAACAACGCCTGAACCAGATCAGGGAGAGTCTGTTGAGCGGAAAACATCACGGCACGCTGACGGACTTGTTCGTTACCTGGGGATTCTCGGACCCGGCGCACTTCAGCCGGGCCTTCCGCCAACGGTTCGGCCACGCACCTTCAGATTTGCTCCGGCCGACGGCGGTTGTTCAGGATCAGGGGCAGCAGGCCTGAGGGGGAGCGGGCCACCGCGGCAGCCTGTGAAGCCTCGGAGGCGTCCGTGATCGGCATACTCTTGGCGATAGCATTGGAGGGCCCGTTGGGCGGTTTTGTCATCCAGCTGGGAACCTTTCTGAAGGATTCAATCATCGGCGGCCCTACGAAGCGACGCAGTTTTTTCATCGACGGGACCGGCGCGCCTACAGCCGCCAGAGCCGCGGCAGCACTCGCTGTCACACCGGGCGCTGAATCCAGCAGCGTTCCGTCCATGTCGAACAGAATGCAGCTGATGTCACTAAGAGGGAGCCGGGTCTGGTGCAGAAGCGTCATTTTTCCTCAGGGGCTTTCGGGCTTGGAGTTGGTCCCGTTCCGGTGGTGCGGGACAGTTGCGGTGAAGGGTAGGCATTGATCGAGTGAGCCTTGACCAGATAGACCAAAAAATTCTTGCGGAGCTCACGCAGAACGCCCGCGTGAGCCATGCAGAGCTGGCGGCCAAAGTCCTTCTGTCAAGGAATGCAGTGCGGCAACGGGTGGAACGGATGGAACGGCAGGGTTACATCCAGGGGTACACGATCGTTGCCGGTCCTTCCGCCCAGGGCCAGGTGTCAGCCTTCCTGATGGTTTACCGGAAGGACAGGGTGCGGGGAGCGGACGTCGTCACGGTGTTAAGGTCGATCCCGGAAGTGGTTCTGTGCGATGTGGTGAGCGGTGACTTTGACCTGCTGGTGAGGGTCGAGGCCCGGTCGCTGGAGAGGGTCCAGGAGATCTGGGAGCAGATCGCGGCGATTCCCGGTGTCGCTGACACGGTGACGGCCATGACGCTGTCCAGCCTCATCAGGCGGGGCAGCCGCTAGGTTGAAGAAACTGGAGGGGCCCAACACGCTGGTCGTGCCCCTCCCGTCCATCAGTTCCGGATGCAGACGACCTTCGGCTGGGTCATCTCCTCGTAGGCGAACCGGACGCCCTCCCGGCCCATGCTCCCGTACTTCGCCCCGCCGAAGGGCATGCCGTCGAACCGGTAGTCAGAGGAGTCGTTGATCATCACGCCGCCTGCTTCAAGCTGCCGGGCTGCGTCCATGGCCGCGGCCAGGGAGTCGGTGAAGATACCCGCATGGAGACTGAATTCGATGTCGTTGGCGATTTCGATGGCTTCTTCGAAGGTGTCGAATCTGCGCAACATGACCACAGGCCCGAATACCTCCTCCTTCCACAGCCGGCTGTCTGCCGGGACCGCTTCCAGGACGGTGGGGTGCAGCAGATTGCCCTCCGTGACATTACCCGTGAGAAGGACGGCGCCGGCGTCGAGGGCCTGGTCCAGCTTGGCCTGGAGCTCATGCAGTGCGCCGCTGCTGATCATCGGTCCGACATCCGTCCGTTCATCGAAGGGATCTCCAGCAACCAGCTGTGCCGCTGCCGCCAGGAAGCGCCGGCGGAACGCGTCGTACACCGGAGCGGCTACCAGGATCCGCTGCACGCCCACGCAGTTCTGGCCGGCGGCCCAAAACGCTCCGGAGACGCAGGATTCCACCGCCTTGTCGATCTGGGCATCCTCGAGGACGATGACGGGCGCGTTTCCGCCAAGATCCATGGACAGCTTCTTCAGGCCTGCGGTCCTGGCGATACTTTCACCGGTGGAGAACCCGCCGGTGAAGGAAACCATCCGTACGTCCCGGGACCTGATGATGGTTTCGGCCACTTCCCGGTCGCCGTGCACGATGGTGAGCGCCTCCGGCGGGAGCCCGGAGCTGACCAGGACGTCCGTGAGCAACTCGGCCGACAGGGGAGTCAGCGCAGATGGCTTGAGGATCACGGCGTTTCCTCCCGCGATGGCGGGGCCGATCTTGTGTGCCACGAGGTTGAGCGGATCGTTGAACGGAGTGATTGCCGCAATGATGCCCAGCGGTTCACGCGAATACCATCCGGTGCGGTCCTCTGAGCCCTCGTAGGAGTCAAAGGGGATGACCTCGCCTGCGTTCCGCCGTGCCTCCGCAGCCGAGAGGCGGAGCGTATTGACGGCGCGCAGTACTTCCTTCCGCGCCTGGCGGATCGTTTTCCCGGCTTCGCAGACAATTGTTTGCGCGAATTCTTCGGCGCGCTGCTCAATCTCTGTTGCGGCGGCGTCGAGGATTTTCCCGCGTGCGTTCCGCGACAGTGCCCCCGCTTTCCGGGCACCGATGCGGGCTCTTTCGATGGCTGCCTGGCCGGCAGTGGGTTCGGTCAGCGGAACGACGCCGACCACCCTGCCGTCATACGGGCTCATCACTTCGCGGAACTGCGGCAGTGCCGTTTGGGTTGAAAACTGGGTGGATTCAGGCATTTGCGGATACCTCCGTGCTGGCTGCGTGCATGGTGATGATGTCGGAGAGGAGTGCGTAGGCCGTCTCCACCCGGCCGGCTCCCGGTCCCGAGACTGTTACCGGGCCCAGGAGGTCGGTGTCGAAGGACAGAGCATTCGTAGCGCCGGAAATCCCGGCCAGCCCATGATCGAGGGGGAGTGCCACGGGGGATACGCCTGCCGTCACGGACCCGTCCGGGTTCCGCCGGGCGGAGCCGACGAGCTTCCAGCGGCGTCCCTCAAGGGCGCCAGTCCGGATATCCTCCGGCGTCACGGTTGAAATCCCCTGGCGCTGAACGTCCTTGAGCTCCAGGCCGGCGTCAAGCAGCTCGTTGGCGAGGATGAGGACCTTGAGCTGAACGTCGTAACCTTCGATGTCTGCTGCCGGGTTTGCTTCCGCGTAGCCAAGCGCCTGTGCCTCGCTGATGGCGGCTTCGAAATCCAGGCCGGCCTCCATCCGCCCCAGGACGTAGTTGCTGGTGCCGTTGAGGATGCCTTCGAAGCCGTTCAGCTTGAGCCCCGCGAACATCTTCTTGGCCAGGCGGATGACGGGAGTGCCGCTCATGACAGCGCCCTCGAACTCAAAGTGGACGCCGTTCCGGGCAGCCAGCGATGTCAGCTCTGCGCCGCGCAGGGCTACCGGGCCCTTGTTTGTCGTGCAGACGCTCTTTCCCGATTCGAGCGCCCAGCGGACGTGGGAGACTGCAGGTTCGCCGTCCTCGGGATTCGTAAAGGTGGCCTCGCAGATGATATTCGCGGTGCAGTTGCGGATCACTGATTCGTTGTTGGTGTCCGCGGACCCGCCGTACTCGGCAAAGGTTTCGCTGCCCTGGCCCAGGTTGAGAACCACAGGGAGGTCGATACCTTCGGGCTGGACCAGGGATCCGAGGCGGAGATCGGTGATGGCCACTACCCGCAGGCCGAAGCCCAGTTCGGAACGAAGTGCCTCACCGCGAGTGGGGATCAATTCGGCGAGCGTCCTGTTGACGCCGCCGAAGCCGATCAGTGCAATGTCGTACGTGGTCATGGTGCTCCTTCATCAGTTACATCGGTCCTCCAATGCTGGCCGCATTCCTTGTCCGTCAGTGCATGTGATTCTGACCGAAAGACTGGGCGGAATGACCATCTGGGTGCCGATCCGACATGTGCCCTTCACGTATATGACGTTCAACATGCGCATGACGAAATGTTTTTGATGACCAAATGAGGCTTCCTGTGTTAGTTTCATCACTACCGTTACTGCACAGCTTCGAAATTGCCTGCCCCACAGGCGGTTGGCTGTGACCACCTTTCGCATCAAGACCTGTCCACTCACCTGGGAGAAACCATGGAACCTTTGTCACCAGTCCGGCTGGAACCCCGGCCCGATACATCCTCGTCGACCGAATCCGGGCTCCGGCGGTCCATGGGGCCCCGACACCTTGTGATGATCGCCATGGGCGGGGTGATCGGCTCCGGGCTGTTCCTCAGCTCGGGCTACACCATTTCCCAGGCGGGGCCGCTCGGGGCCGTGCTCGCCTATCTCATTGGCGCCTTCGTCGTGTATCTGGTGATGGCCTGCCTGGGCGAACTTGCCATTGCCTATCCGGTTTCCGGCGCCTTCCACATTTACGCGGCGAGGTCGATCGGGCCGGCAACCGGGTTCACCACCGCCTGGCTCTACTGGCTCTGCTGGGCTGTAGCCATCGGATCGGAGTTCACCGCCTCCGGCCTCCTGATGCAGCGCTGGTTCCCGGGCGTCGACGTGTGGGTCTGGTGTGTCATCTTCGCGGCCGTCCTCTTCGGCCTGAACGCAGTTTCTTCGAAGTTCTTCGGTGAATCCGAGTTCTGGTTTGCAATCGTCAAGGTCGGCGCCATCATCGTCCTGATCGTTTTCGGTGGCGCGGCGCTGTTCGGCTTCCACCCGCTCAGCGAGGCGGCCAACCATCCCAGCCTGTTCCAGAACTTCAACACCTCCGGCGGTCTCTTCCCCAACGGCTTCACCGGGGTCCTGGTCACCGCACTTGCAGTGTTCTACGCCTTCTCCGGCTCGGAACTCATCGGTGTGGCAGCGGGCGAGACAACTGATCCCGCCACCAGCATCCCCAAAGCTATGCGCAGCACAGTCATCCGTCTCCTGATCTTCTTCGTCGGGGCCATTGCTGTCATCGCCGCCACCATCCCGTTCGAGCAGGTCGGACTTGATGAAAGCCCGTTCGTGACGGTCTTCTCATCCATCGGCATCCCGTTCGCCGCCGACATCATGAACTTCGTCATCATCACCGCGCTCCTCTCCGCCGGAAACAGCGGTCTCTTCTCCTGCGCCCGCATGCTGTACTCCCTTGCCGATGAGGGGCACGCTCCCCAGGCACTGAAGAAGCTGACCCGGCGCGGCATCCCGATGATTGCACTCTCCGTCAGCATGCTCGGCGGCCTGGCTTCGCTGATCAGCAGCGTCGTTGCCCCGGAAACTGTGTACCTCGCGCTGGTGTCAGTGGCAGGATTCGCCGTCGTCGGAGTGTGGATGTCCATCACCGCCTCGCACTTTTTCCACCGCAGGGCCTTCGTCAAGAACGGCGGCGATGTTGCTGCCCTCGCCTACCGGGCCCCGCTGTTCCCGCTGGTGCCGATCCTGGCCTTTTCGCTCTGCCTTATTTCGCTGGTAGGCATCGCCTATGACCCGAACCAGGTTGCGGCACTCTACTTCGGAGTCACCTTTGTGGGTGTCTGCTACGCCTTCTTCTACTTCAAGTACGGGCGCAAGGCACGCTTCGGCCAGCCTGCCTAAGGCAGTCATCAAAAATTGAAGGGCTGACCGGCTTGGTGGCCGGGGACTTCCGTCCCCGGCCACCAAGCCATGACGGCATGTGAGAATAGGCGTAGTTGTCGGCCGGAAGGAGCGTAGAGCGTGGATTCCTCCTCGGAAGCGTCATCCATGGCCCAGGGACTTCGGATTGTCCGGCTGGTTGCAGACCGGGAGAAGTGGGGCAGGCGGCTCCTTGGCGTTTCCCAGCTCGCCGCCGAGCTGGAGATGGAACAAAGCCGGGTCTCCCGGCTGACCCAGGAACTGTGTGAGCTGGGCCTGTTGGAACGCGTGGAACGCGGCCCTTTCCGGACCGGCCCGCGTTTTTTCGGCCTGGCAGCAGCGTTGAATACAGGATGGGTGCGTGAATCCAGGAGCGAGCTGGAGGCTCTGGTGGCTTCTTTCGGCCTGAGAGCCAGGGTCTCCGTCCGCGAGGGGTTCCGCGTCATTCTCCTGCGGGCCTCGAGCAATGACGCGGTGCCGGGCAGCTTCGTGAAGCCCGGTATGGTCACGCCGGTGTGGTGTACGGGCTCCGGCCGCGCTTTGTTGTGGGACCACGGGACGCCTGCCGTCGAGGCCCTCCTCGAAGGCGTTAACTTCATCGGAGTAGGCGGCCCCGGGGCGGCTCATTCACCGCAGGAAGTCGCCGAACTGTTGGACCGGGACAGGGCGCGGGGCTTCATCCTTGCGGAGGAAGAATTCGAGCACGGAGTCTATGAACTGGCCGTTCCCGTCCGCCGCGCTGATGGCTCCATACTTGCCGCCCTCAGTGTCCTGGGTGGTCGGGCCGAGATCGAGTCCGGCACCGATGACATAGCAGCGGCACTCACTGCAGCAGGCCAGCGGCTGGGGTCCAACGATGGCCGCGCGCGGGAAAACGACGGCCGGAAGGGCCTCGCCGGGTAAAGCCCGGTCTGCGGCTAGGCCCGGCCCAGTGTCGACTCAAGCCATTTTCCCCATGACTGGAGCGCCTTGGCGCAGGATTCCCGCCGTGGCTCCAGGCGGGTCTTGGCGCCCACGGTCTGCAGCGCTGCCACCACGTCGCCCTTGAAGTCCCGAATCGGAACGGCGAGGGAATACAGTCCGGGCTCGGCTTCCTCGTCGACGATGGAGTACCCGCGTGCCCGCGCCGTGCGCAGCCGTGACAGGAAATCGTCGACGTCGACAGGTGTCTTGGGGCCGTGCCGCACGAAGGCGACGCCGGAGAAAACGGTCCTGACCTCGTCGTCGGACGCTTCCCACAGCAGTGCCTGGCCGGCATCGCTGCAGTAGGCCGGATAGGGGCGGCCCAGCCAGGAACCTACCATGTTGCTGCTTGCCGGGACACGCTCACCGACGGTGACGGTGCTGTCCCCGCTCAGAATGCCAAGGAAGCATCCTTCATCAGTTTCAGCGGCCAGGCCTTCCAGTGCGGTCACGCCGTCAGTCTGCAGGCGCTGCTCAGTCAGGAGCTGCGCGTCCGTCAGGAGCGACCAGTCCAGGGCGTAGGACCGATGGTCCCCGCGTGCCAGGAACCCTTCCTGCTGGGCGGTCCGCAGGCTGCGCGAAACCTGGCTGCGGTCCTTGCCGAGATCGGCCGCTATGTCAGCGACCGTCCCGCCGGGGAGGCCGTCTGCGGTGCGGGAGCCCACCGCCAGGACGGCCATGATTCCCCGGCCCATGCTGGATGTTTTAGGCATGGATCCGATTCTAGTCACTGGACGGGTGAGCCCTAGTGGATGGCGACAATCCTGGCAGGAAAGCCGCTTCCGCCCAGAGGCTTGGGCCAGCTGGCGATCAGCGCCGCGCCGGCCTCCGGAAGCCCGTCCAGGTTCGCCATCAACTCGATCTGCCACCGGTTCTGCGCCAGGACGTAGGTCTCCAGGGTGAAGTCCTGCCGGGACGTGGCGAGGCCCGGGTCTGTGTCTGTTTGTTCATGCCCCACCGCGGTGACTGAACGCTCCTCGATCAGGAATGACAGGACTTCGTGCGACCACCCCGGCGTGTGGCTGACGCCGTCGTCGTCCCTGTTTGCCATCGCGCCGGCATAGGGCCACCGGTGGCTCCACCCTGTCCGCAAGGCCACGAAGGAGCCCGAAGGGATGGCACCGTTGCGCTCTTCCCATGCCTGGACGTCCGCCATCGTCGGAGTGGCGTCGGCGTCTGCGGTGACACGTCCGGAGATGTCGAGGATGACGAGCGGAAGGATCATCTCCTCCACCGGAATCTGGTCCAGGGTCCGTCCGCCGCGGATGAAGTGCGAGGGGGGATCAACGTGTGTTCCCCATTGGCCGATGATGGAATAGCGGTGGGCGGTGAAGCCGTCACCCTTTTCCAGATCGAAGACGGCTTCCCTGACTTCGTCGGGGAAGGCCGGGAAATGCGGCTGGCCGGGGTGGAATGCGTGCGTCAGGTCGGTGAATGACCTACCGGCAAGGAGCAGCTCCAGGCTGTCCCACAGTGCAGTCGTGGTGGTGGCTTGAGTCATGATGCGGCCTGGCTTTCAAAGACTGCCGGAAGGGCGGTGTTGGAGACACTGATCGGCCCTGTCAGCTCGATGACGGGCACCTCCCAGGGATGGATATCCACGATGTGCTGCACGAAGAGTTCCACGTCAGCATCATCGAGCGCCGCATCGAAATATGTCGTGAAGACAAAGGTGGGTGAGATCGTCGGCTGGCCAGCCTTGCCCAGCGTCGGATTGGCGCCCTCCGTGCAGGTAAACCCCTCGAAACCCAGACTTGATTCGAAGACGTGCTGGTAGTTGCCAAAATCGCCCAGCGCCGGGGAGTCAACCAAGGCCTGGAGCAGGGCCACGATGCCCGCCTCATCCTTGAGTGCTCCCGCATCGCCCTCGGCGAGCCGTGTGAAGGTTTCCGATGCTATGGGCCAGTGCACGCGCAGTTTACGCACGGCTTTCATTTCAATCTTCAAGGGAATCCTCTTCCTGATCAGTTCACAAACGGGCTGCTGCATGCCATGCTGGCATATAGTGATGATCATTACAAGCATCAAGAAATGCTTATCCCGCACACCTTGAGAAGCAATCGAACAGCCTGGAGCCCGTACGATGCCCAGTAACACCAAGCTTTCCCGCCTGCTCGAAGCCGGAGCCGACCTGACAGTGGATGGCGCCCTGGCCACGGAGCTTGAAGCGCACGGCTGCAATCTGGAAGACCCTTTGTGGTCGGCCAAGGTCCTGCTGGAACAGCCGCAGCTGGTCAAACGCGTTCACCGCGATTACTTCCGCGCCGGGGCCAACATCGCCATCACAGCGAGCTACCAGGCCACCCCGCTCGGATTTGCCCGCCGGGGCATTTCTGAGGAGGCGGCCCTGGAACGGGTGGCGTTGAGTGTGCAGCTGGCCGATGAAGCGCGCCGCGAGCACCTCGCCGAAAACCCGGACGCTGGCCCGCTGCTGATAGCGGGTTCGGTGGGACCCTACGGTGCTTACCTCGCGGACGGATCGGAATACCGGGGTGATTACAGCCTCAGCCGAAACGAGTTCATGGAGTTCCATCGGCCACGGATTGCGGCACTGGTGGAGGCGGGCGCCGACCTTCTGGCCTGTGAGACGATTCCGTCTTTGCCGGAGGCAGAGGCCCTTTTGGCCCTGATGGAAGAGTTCGACGTCGAGTCCTGGCTCTCGTTCACGCTCCGGGACGGCGGCCACATCAGTGACGGTACGCCACTGGCCCAGGTGGCCAAGGTCTGCGGGGAGCAGCCGCTCGTCGTGGCAATCGGCGTGAACTGTGTGCCGTTGGAGCTGGTTTCCCCTGCCCTGGCCGCCCTCGGTGAAGCCACGGACAAGCCCCTCATCGCCTATCCGAATTCGGGCGAAAGCTATGACGCGGTCACCAAAACATGGGGGCCCGCCGTCGCCGTCCCCGGGGGCGGGCAGCCCGCAAGCCTGGCAGAAGGTACCGCCGTCTGGCGTGAACTCGGGGCCCGGCTGGTGGGCGGATGCTGCCGAACCACGCCCGAGGATATCGCCGGCGTCGCCGGCCGCCTCGCCTGAGCGCAAGCGATCACCGCGATATCGCCGGGCGCTCGCGCGGAGTTCAGCCGATGATGGGTCGTTCCTCGGGCAGTTGGTAGAGCCTGGGCCGGGATGAAAGTGCTACGGCTGAGGCCACCGTGACGGTGCCTATACGGCCGGTAAACATCAGAGCCATCAGGACCCATTCGGCGTTGACCGGCAGGTGGTAGGTGATTCCTGTACTTAGCCCGACTGTGCCGAATGCAGAGATGGACTCAAACAGCACTTTTTCGAGGCTGTAGTCGGTGAACATCAGCAGCAGCATGGTTCCCATGATCACTGCTCCGACGCCCAGCAGGGCAACAGTGAGCGCTTGCCGTTGCGATGACGAGCTGATCGACCGGTGCGCGATCGTCACCTGTTCGCGCCCGCGGATTTCATTCCAGATCGCAAAGGCCAACACCAGGAAGGTGGTTACCTTGATGCCTCCCGCGGTACCTGCACTGCCGCCGCCGATGAACATCAGGACGTTGGTGACCATCAATGTTTCCGGAGACGCGAGGCCGTAGTCGATGCTGTTGAAACCGGCCGTCCTCGGAAAGACCCCTCCGGCCAGGGAGCCCAGCAGCTTTCCTCCGAAGCTGAGCGGGCCCAGCGTTTCCGGCCGGTTCCATTCGAACGCCGCGAACAGGGCGATCCCCGCCACGAGAAGCAGCAGTGTGCCATAGATGGTGAGGCGGAGGTGGACACTCCAGTCCTTGATCCTGGTCCCGCCTCTGAGGAGTTGGATGATGACAGGAAAACCAAGTCCTCCGGCAATGATGGCCGCGCAGATCGGAACGATGATCCATGGATCTTCCGCGAAGCCGATGAGGTTGTCGCTGTAGAGGCCGAATCCTGCATTGTTGAATGCCGAAACAGCGTGGAAAATGCCGTGCCACAACGCCGTGGCGGGATTGCGGTCATAGGCGATCCAGAAGCGGGCTGTCAGGATGGTGGCGGTGGCTGCCTCGAAGAAGAGCATGATCCTGGCCACCCGGAACAGCACTGCCCGGACATCGCCAAAGTTCAGCGTGTGGGTTTCGGATTGCGCCACGAGCTGGCCTCTTAAGCCGATGCTCTTGCGCACAAGCAGTGCCAGCAGCGTTGCCAAGGTCATGATCCCGAACCCTCCGACCTGGATGAGTCCGAGGATTACACCTTGGCCGAACGGGGTCCAGAATGTTGCCGTGTCAACGGTGATCAGGCCGGTAACGCAGACCGCGGAGACGGAGGTGAAGAGTGCTGTTGTGAACGTGTCGCCCTCATCTCCTGTCCGAGATATCGGCAGCATCAGCAACATTGCCCCCACAATGATGACGGCCAGGAATGCCAGCGGCACTGAGCGGACCGGGTGCAGCAGACCTCTCTTGAAACGCTCTCCCTCGTCGGCAAAGACTCGCACCTGGCTCCGGCGGATGATTGGACTGTCCGTCATGTGGCACCGGCTCCTAGTGGTTCTGCTTCTGCTTCCGCTCCCACGTTCCGGATACCTGGCGGGCGGCCGGCCTTGGACCACGCCCGATAGAGGACGCCAGCAATAGCGAGGGCAGCCGCGAGACTTGCGACGGGAAGACCGCGGGATAAATTGGCGATGAGCGTGAACGTGACGACGAGCGTGCCGGCAATGTTCATGATCAAATAACCGAGGTGACGGGCACGGCGGGAGAAGACGGCCATGGACATCAGTCCTGCGAGGAAGCTGAGAAAGACCGACACGGCGTAGAACAGGACAAGCTCCTGATCATTTCCACCTGCTGCAGCCGTGGCCGCTCCAGCCAGGAGAGCAAACAGGCCCACTCCCCAATAGGGGGTGTGATGAGTGTTGGTGTGGCCCAGACGGGCTGAGAGTATGCCGACGGTTGTTCCTTTCGGACTGGTGTGTCGCGCAAGCGCTTTAAGCAGACCAGGGCCAGCCTGGAAGGACGAACTCGCCGCTGCCAGGAGCAGGAGGGCGGTGACGAGTTGGAAGGCGGCAAAGACGGGTCCGGGCGCGGCCAGCCGTGCGAGTTCTGCTATCTGGGTGCTGTGTTGGGGTGGGATTCCGACCTGCAAGAGAGCAGCTTCCGCTGCCAGGCCAAGCGTAATGGTTCCAACAATGGTGAGGGTGAGCCAGAGGGTAACGCGTCCGAAGCGGCTTCTGCCCGGGTTGTCCAGCTGTCCCAGTTGCGCGATCGCGGAGGACGGAGCCTCGACACCGGTGGCGAGGGCCATGGCGACCGGAAAAGCCAGGATCACTGCTATCGCCGGGGGCTGCCCCGGTGTGTTGGTGATGGTGCCTATCGGCCGCGGTGTCGCGCCCAGACCGTAAAACAGGACGACAGCGGCGACGATGATGAACGCCAGAGTCATCGAAGCGAAGACCAGTCTCCCAAGGTGGCCGAACCAGGTGATTCCCCCGACGAGGACGACCAGGCACAAAGCCAGCAATACCCGCCAAGGCGCCAAGGCCGGGAAGTAGGCAATCGCGGCTGAGGCGCCGGCCGAGACGCTGATGGCAATGGTGAGGACAAAATCGACCACGAGCGCGCCGATGGGGATAAAGGACCAGCCGTCTCCGAAGGCTTCACCCGTTGCGGCTGCGGCACCGCCACCCTGCGGATAGCGGATGATCAGCTGCCTGTAGTTAAGGATGACCAACGCGATGATCGCCACGACAAGGAGCATCGTCGGCACCAGCAGCGCCAAGTCACCGCCCAAGGCCCGCAGGGCTGCTTCGATGGCGTAGGCGACTGAGGAAACAGGGTCAGCCATCACTGCGAACGCGAAGGCGAGCAACAGCGCTGTGCGGGAGTGCAGAAGGCCACCGGTCTGCGCGTGGCTTTTGAATCGGCTCATCTACATAGACCCGGGGCCGACGGGGATTCCATCGTCCAGCGGAAGCAGATGTTCGGCATCAGACCCGTCACATCCTGCTATGGATCTCCTGGGAGGCCCGTCCACGTTGGAGGACATAAACTCCAATGCCTCCTGGTCAAGTGGATACGGATGGCATACAGCTCGAAAGAACGCCGGACGCGCGACAGCGCTGACACCACAACAATGCACACGATAACACGACCGCGATGTTGATGATCCTGAGGCCCACGAGGGTAAACACGAGCACGAGCGGCCGCGACTTAGGGGCCGCTCGGGGTGCCTGCAGGTCTGGTAGGCGGCAGGGGTTTCGCTGATGGCGTTCTTCCGGTATCTTCCGACGAAAGAGGCCATGATCATCGATCACAGGGCGGCGAACCGATGAAAACCCCAGCTGCCGTTAATGCAGAGCGGGTATCGAAGGCTGTAGGCGGATTTCCAGTCCTGGACGAGGTGTGTCTTGATGTGGGGCCGTCGGAAATTCATGCCCTGATAGGGCTGAACGGCGCCGGAAAGACAACGTTGATGCGGATACTGCTTGGCATGCTCAAACCGGACCGGGTATCCGTGCACTTGGCGCGGATCCCGGTATTCGATTCGCCTGCGCAGGTATGGTCAAGAGTCGGACAGATGCTGGAGACTCCCTTCGCGTACCCGGAGTTGACTGCGCGCGAGAACGTGTACTGCTCCGCACGGTTGCATGGAATGCGCCGGGAGGCAGCCGACCTCGCCACGAGGCGTGCATTATCTGATCTGGGTCTGGAGCGCTATGCCCGTCAGCGTGTCGGGACGCTGTCCCTTGGAAACCGGCAGCGTGTCGGTCTGGCGGCCGCCCTGGTCCATGGACCGGATGTGCTTGTCCTGGACGAGCCGACCAATGCCCTGGACCCCCGCGGTGTCATCGTTCTTCGCCGGCTACTTCGGGAGGCGTGCCGGGACAGGGGCGCCGCCATCCTTGTCTCGAGCCACCACCTTGATGAAGTCTCACGGATGGCAGACAGGATTAGCGTGCTTCACCGGGGAAGGATCATCGGTTCACTGCAGCCAGGGACAGTGGACCTTGAACGCCGGTTCTTCGATCTCGTGCTGCACTCCGACCTGCATGAGCAGGGGCAATAGTGAGCACTTCCGCCGAGGCCAGGGAGTTCGAGGCCCTGAAGTTCCGCCGGGCACCGGTGGTACGGACCGTGTCCGTCCTGATTGGTGTCGCCCTTCCGGTACTCGCGGCGGCCTTCATGGTCGCGGCGACCTCTGACGGCTCCAGCCAGATTGGTCTCAAAGCTGCTGCCATGCTGACTGGTACAGGCTGGGACGGGTATCTGGCGATAGTGGGAATGCTCCTGTCCGTCGGGGCGCTGATGGGTATTGGTTTCGTGGTGTGCTGGTGCTTCGGGCGCGAGTTCACTGAAAAGACCGAGGCCTGCCTCTTTGCCTTGCCGGTCAGTCGGCGGCGGCTGGCCTACGCGAAGTTTACGGTGATCCTTCTCTGGTCACTTGTGCTTTGCCTGACCAGCGTAATGGTTGCCTTGCTTGCAGGCGTCATCATCGGTCTGGGCCTGCCGGGTCCTGAACTGCTCGGTGCCGCGGGGAAGGCATGGTGCGGGGGTGTCCTCGCAGCCCTGCTGGCTTGTCCCCTTGCTGTCGTGGCCAGCATGGCCCGCGGCTACCTTCCCGGCGTCGGCGCACTGGTGCTCCTGGTGGTCATCACCCAGGTGGTGACTGCGTTTGGAGCCGGGGCGTGGTTTCCCTATGCAGCGCCCGGGCTATGGATGGGCATGGGCGGTGCTGCCGCAGCCGAAACGGTTAGCCCACTGCAACTCTTCCTCTGCCTCCCGGTCGCCCTGCTCGGCATCGCTATAACCGGTCAGTGGTGGAAGGACATGCAAATCAGTTCGGGCTAGGACAGGCACGACCCTCGTCCCGGGCCTGCTCTACCCGGCCGCGGTCTTCGGCATTGGCCAGCCCGCCCAGGCGAATGGCTCAATCATCAAGAACGCAACAGGAAGCCCGGCAGCCTCCGCCCTGATCGTCCAGAGCCAAGACGCTGTCTTGGCCCTGTGGAGCGGAACACCATCTCCGGGCTGGAGGCCTTGCTTGGCCAGCCATCCGTGAACGTCACCACTGAACCTTGACGTCGCCGCCCGGTAACGGCCTCGGCAACCAATATGCCTACGCAATGAAAGAATGACGGCATGGCACGTGGAACGCTGCGGATCTTCCTCGGGGCAGCGCCCGGGGTCGGCAAGACCTTCGCCATGCTCGAGGAGGCCCACGGCTTGCTGGGCAAGGGCCACGACGTGGTCGTCGCCCTAGTGATGGACCATGGACGGGTCGGCACCAGGGCCCTGCTGGACGGTCTGGAGGTAGTCCCGCCCAAGGTCCTGAGCTACCGTGGAACCAGCTTCGAAGAGATGGACATTGACGCTGTCCTGGCCCGCAAACCCGCCACGGCCATCGTGGACGAATACGCCCACTCCAACATCCCGGGCAGCCGCCATGAAAAACGCTGGCAGGACATCGAAGAACTTCTCGATGCCGGGATCAACGTTCACTCCACGGTGAACGTCCAGCATCTGGCCTCGCTCGGGGATGTGGTCAGTGCGATCGCCGGGGTAAAGCAGTCCGAAGCCGTTCCCGATGACATTGTCCGCCGGGCCGATCAGATCGACTTGGTGGACATATCCCCCGAACTGCTTCGCCAGCGCCTCAGCGAAGGCAGCATCTACGCGCCGGACAAAATCGACGCCGCCCTGTCCAACTACTTCCGGCTGGGAAACCTGACCGCGCTCCGTGAACTGGCTCTGCTGTGGCTGGCAGACAGGGTGGACGAAGGGCTCTCCCGCTACCGCGCTGAAAACAATATCGTCGCAACCTGGCCTGCCCGTCAGCGGATCGTTGTCGGGCTCACTGGCGGTACGGAAGGTGAAGTGCTCATCCGCAGGGCTGCCCGGGCGCTGACTCGGGTCAGCGGCGGAGACCTGCTCGCCGTCCACGTCCGCGACTCCGACGGCGGAACTAGCGAATCCCCGCGCTCACTTGAAGCCCAGCGTCAGCTGGTGGCAGACCTCGGTGGCAGCTACCACACCGTCGCTGGCGACGACGCGGCCCGGGCGCTGCTGGACTTCGCCCGGAGCGTCAACGCCACCCAGATCGTCATTGGTGTCTCCCAGCACAAGGCAATGACACGGCTTTTCGCCGGAGCCGGCATCGGTGCCCGGGTGGTGCGCGGATCCGGGGACATCGACGTGCTCATGGTCTCCCATCCGCTGGGAGCCAAAGGAACCGGGAGCCAGCCACGCGGTGCGCTTGGCCGACGACGGGTGGCGTCCGGATTTGCACTCGCCGTCGTCCTCCCGGTCCTGCTGCAGGTTGTGCTCGGCCAAAGCCCCGAACACAATGTCGGCACCGCCGCGCTGCTCCAGTTGACCGGGTCCGTCACTGTGGCCCTGGTCGGCGGATTGTGGCCGGCCATCCTTGCGGCCATGTGGAGCAGCCTGCTGGTGAACTACTTCTCCACACCTCCGCTGGGCACACTGACCATCAGCGACCCGCAAAACGTTCTGGCCCTCCTGGTGTTCGTCGGAGTGTCCACCGCGGTGGCGTTGGTCGTTGACCGTTCAGCCCGCCGCTCAAAGGAAGCAGCCCGAGCACGGGTAGAAGCCGTCACGCTCAGTGAACTGGCGCGCGGTGCCGTACGGTCAGCCGATTCCTTGACGGCGCTGCTGGATCAGGCCGTGGATGTATTCCAGGTCCGCAGCGCGGCCCTCTTCACCGCAGAGACCAGCGTGGATCCCGGTGCCGCCGGCGGAGATGACGTGTCATGGCACAGGGTTGCAGCTGCCGGCGAAAATCCGCCCGATTCGATGGCCGACGCTGAAAACATCGAACGCATCGACGCCGCCACCGCACTTGTCCTGACAGGCCGGACCCTGCCCGCCAGCGACAGGCGCCTCCTCAGCGCGTTCGCTGCCCACGTAACCGCTCTGCAGGAACGCAAGCAACTAAGTATGAGTCGGAGGGAGAATCTCCGCTTGGCCGAGGGAAACACCATGCGCACGGCAATCCTCCGCGCGGTATCCCACGATCTGCGCACGCCCTTGACCGGCATCAAGCTCGCCGTCAGCAGCCTGCGTCAGACCGGTGTCCGTTTCACCCAGGAAGAGGAGAAGGAGATGCTGGCCACCATCGAGGACTACACCGACAGGCTCGATCTGCTGGTCGGGAACCTGCTGGACATGTCACGAATTACCAGCGACGCGGTGAACCCGCTGCTGCGGCCGCTGCGGTGGTACGAGGTCCTTCCGGGCGCCTTACAGGGTGTTCCTCCGGGAAGCGTTCGCGTGGACCTGGCTCCCAACATGCCCGAAATCGACGCCGACGCGGGGATGCTCGAGAGGGTCATTGCCAATATCGTCGAGAACGCGCACAAATACGCCCCCAACTCTGACATTGTCATTGTCGGAACAGTCGGGGGCCTGGGTACGGCCACCATCAAGGGCCGCCCGACCGGTGAACTACGCATCATCGACCATGGACAAGGCGTGCCAGCCGAAAACGTCGTAGCCATGTTCAGGCCCTTCCAACGGCTCGACGACATCCCCTCCGTCACTGGTGTAGGCCTTGGGCTTGCCGTGGCCAAAGGATTCCTCGAAGCCATGGGAGGCACACTCACTGCTGAGCCGACCCCGGGCGGGGGACTCACCATGGTCATCCGGCTGCCCCTGTCCACCGGAACGCCCTGGGAGGGCACACACGATGCTGTCACCACCGAGTCGCAATCAGTGCTCAAAGCATGGAAGAAACCTGAACTCCACCTGCCTGGGCAGGTGAAGAAAACTTCATGACATCGGTGCTGATCGTCGACGACGAGGCGCAGATCCTGCGCACGCTTCAAATCAACCTCCAGGCCCGTGGCTACACCGTCTACACCGCCGATGACGGCGCCTCGGCGCTTCACGAAGCCGCGCAACACTCGGTCGATGTCATCATCCTGGACCTGGGGCTCCCGGATATCGACGGCGTCGAGGTGATCAGGCGGCTTCGAGGCTGGAGCCCCACGCCGGTCATCGTCCTGTCGGCACGCCATGGTTCCGATGATAAAGTCAACGCTCTGGACGCCGGGGCGGATGACTACATCACCAAACCCTTTGGCCTGGAAGAGCTCCTGGCACGGCTGCGCGCCGTGTCCCGCCGTACCGCCGAAGCCGATGACGTTCCAGCCATCATCACTGCTGCATTCACGGTCGACCTTGCCCGCCGACGCGTGAGCCGGGACGACCGGGAGATCCGCCTGACGCCGATCGAGTGGAGCATCCTGGAGATCCTCATACGCAACCCCGAAAAACTCGTCACACAGCAGCAGCTCCTGACACGCATTTGGGGTCCCGCGTACGTCAAAGAAACCCACTATCTCCGCGTCTACATGGGACAGCTCCGGCGCAAACTTGAACTGGAGCCCTCCAGCCCCCGGCATCTGCTGACCGAAGCCGGCGTAGGCTACCGGTTCATCCCCTAGCCCCGCGCGCGGCAAGTTTGTCTGAGGGGCGTTAATAATGCGTCAGGCGGGCATCAAGAATCCGTAAAGGGCGTCATCCCGCGACCCTGCCGGTGTTACGGTCGGCTGTGATCGCGGCGTGGTGCGCTGCGCGGAAAGGTACAGATGACCACGTTAAGCAGGCCCCCGGCAGATCCGTCGGCACCCCGGCCTGGCGGCATGACCTCCCTTAAGGGCTGGCTGCTATTCGGTCTCCAGGACAGCAAGGGGATCCATCAGGGCCCGGGCGCGGTGAGCGACGCCCACCTGAAGAAGCACTCGTGGTGGCAGGTCATGTGCCTGACCGGAGTCGACTATTTCTCCACCCTGGGCTACCAGCCAGCCATCGCCGCGCTGGCAGCAGGGGTCATCTCGCCCCTTGCCACCATGGTGCTCGTTGCCGTCACCCTGCTTGGCGCCCTGCCGGTCTACCGTCGCGTTGCCGGCGAGAGCCATCGCGGGGAAGGCTCCATCGCGATGCTTGAACGGCTTCTGCCCCGCTGGGGAGGCAAGCTCTTCGTCCTCATCCTCCTGGGGTTCGCCGCTACCGACTTCATGATCACCATGACACTCTCGGCCGCCGACGCCAGCGCACACTTGATCCAGAACCCGATTGCCCCCGGGTGGCTGCAGGGCCAGAACGTCCTTGTCACCCTGTTCCTGCTGGCGCTGCTCGCGGCGGTGTTCCTCCGGGGCTTCAGGGAAGCAATCGGAGTCGCAGTCGCCCTCGTGGTCCTCTACCTTGGGCTCAATGCGGTAGTGGTGGTGGTGACGCTCATGGAGGTGTTCTCACACCCCGTTGCCCTAGGAGACTGGTGGACTACGCTCTGGACATCGCACGGGGACCCACTTATGGTCGTGGCGATTGCCCTTCTGGTCTTTCCCAAACTGGCCCTCGGCCTTTCCGGTTTCGAGACGGGCGTGGCCGTCATGCCCCAGGTCAGGGGAGACGAGACTGACACCGAGGACAACCCTGCCGGCCGAATCCGCGGAACCAGGCGCATGCTGACCACTGCCGCGGTGATCATGAGCTGTTTCCTGATCGCCACCAGCTTCATTACCGTCGTCCTCATCCCGGCCCAGGAGTTCGAACCGGGCGGTCAGGCAAACGGACGTGCCCTGGCCTTCCTTGCACATGAGTACATGGGCGTAGAGTTCGGCAGCGTCTACGACATCAGCACCATTGCCATCCTCTGGTTCGCGGGCGCCTCCGCCATGGCCGGACTGCTGAACCTCGTGCCGAGGTACCTGCCCCGCTACGGGATGGCGCCCGGATGGGCCAAAGCCGTCCGTCCCCTCGTTCTTGTCTTCACCCTGATCGGTTTCGTCATCACCTACCTGTTTGACGCTGACGTGGATGCCCAAGGCGGCGCCTACGCCACCGGTGTCCTGGTGCTGATGACGTCCGCAGCCGTTGCCGTGACGCTGTCCGCGCGCCGGAAAAACCAGCGCAAACGTACAGTCGGATTCGGCGTGATTTCCCTGGTGTTCACCTACACCACCGTGGCCAACATCTTTGAACGGCCGGAAGGCATCAGGATCGCCGGCATCTTCATCCTCGGCATCATCGTGATCTCCCTGCTATCCCGCGTGCGCCGTTCCTTCGAACTGCACGCCACGCACGTCCACCTCGACCGCCAGGCCCTGGAATTCATGTCCGAGGTGCTCGACGGGCCGCTGGCGATCATTTCCCACGAACCCCTACGGCTGAGCGCAGAGGCGTACAAGGCGAAGCTTTCGTCAGCGATCGAGGTCAGCCACCTGCCCGTGGACCAGCAGGCCCTGTTCCTGGAGGTCGTCGTCGATGATTCCTCCGACTTCGAAACCGAGCTCGAAGTCCGCGGCGTAACCCGCCACGGATACCGCATCCTGGAAGTGCACGGCCCCGTCGTTCCCAACACCATCGCCTCCGTCCTGCTCCACATCCGCGACGTCACCGGTTTGATGCCCCACATCTACTTCCGCTGGACTGAAGGGAATCCGGTGGCCAACCTCCTGCGGTTCCTGTTCCTCGGCGAGGGTGAGATCGCTCCGGTCACCCGGGAAGTGTTGAGGGAGGCTGAGCCCGATGTCACCAAACGCCCCTGGGTCCACGTTGGCTGACGCGTCTGCATAAGCCGGAAGAAGGGCGGATGGACTGGCGTGGAGGGCGTGGCGACGGCGGGCTGAGGTTTGCTGCAGCGCGTGAGTTTGTGGAGGGTTACGGCGGCCGCGGCGTGGACGGCTTTGCCTACCGGCCGCCGGGCGACTATCTCTTCAGGGATGAGTCCGGGGATGTCTGGTGGATCATTTTCCAGGAATCCGACGATGCTTCAAACAATTCCCGGCGCCGGGGAGATGTTCTGGCGTGCAGCGAATCCCATGGGGAACAGGTCCATGTGCGGGTGCTGGCTTCCGATGTCGGCCGCGCTGAAGCTGACGCAGCGTTCCGGCAGAACGTACCGTGCACTTTCGAAGAGGCCGCAGAAATTGCCGTCCGGATCAGGCCGGCCTGACTCCGCCGTTTCATCTAACGCCGCAAGATCAGCTAGCAATTGCTTATGCCGGTTCAGCCCGGCAGGGTTCCTAATCGACCATTCGAAATGTCGCGTCGGCACGGTCGAGGTCACTCACGATCGGTGTCAGGCTGACGCCGAAGTTGCGGTGGCGGATGTAATGGTCCGGGTAGTTGTGTGCTCGAAACGAAGTAAGGCGGTCATGGGCGAGCCCGGTGACCGGGAGGAAGGTCGCATCGGCCTTGAACAGTGCCGAGCCGTCATTGGGGGCCAGCACCATCCGGTAGAACGAGTGGCGCAGGAAGTGGCCGGGCATGTCCACTGACTCGAACGAGATACGGCCGTCCGCCTGGGCGGCCAGCCCGGGGACCACCCGGAACTGTGAGTCCATGAGCGGCGAGGTTGTGGGCTCGATCCGCACTGTTGATCCTGTGTGCCGGATGTACCGGTCCGGGAAGTTGAAGGTTTGCAGCCGGGAGACGTGGCTGCCGGTCTGGGCCGGGTACTGCATGAGGGTGCCGAATCCCAGGGCGTCGTATCCGCCCGAAGCCGTGCCGTAGTCGCCGCCTCCGCCGTCGGGCCGCAGGGTGGCGGCGATCTGGCTCACCCACGGGGCACTGAGGCCCATGCGGCCGGAGTAGTGCCCCAGAACCTGGTCCCACACCGGCCGGGCCTGCCCGCGGCCGCCCGCGCCGGGGACCGTCTGGGTGTTCCAGCCGGCGTGGGGTGCGGTAGTCGACTTTGGGCCGGACTGCCAGGTGTAAGGGGTAAACGGGACGTCGTATCCGAGGTTGTACTTTGCGACGTACTCGGCGGCCTTGAGGAATCGGTTGTTGTCCTGGCCGTAGCAGTCGATGCCCTGGTTCCATGCCATTTCACAGAACGCGCCCATGAGCCCGATGCCCATGATCGTGTGGCCCTGGTCGCGGCCGCTCTCCTGCCACTGGGCCAGGCCCTGGTCCTCGTAAACGTAGGGCACGGCGTGCGGCAGCGAGCCGTTGCCCGCGCCGCCCTGGAAGTACGTAACGGCCCGGTCAACGAGGTCCGCGCGGTCAGCGAAAATGCCGATCGCCAGGACCGATGCCATATTGCACAGGTCCCAGTTGGCCCAGTAGTTGGTGATGACGGCGCCGTTGTGCTTGGTGAGGAAGTCCTCGTTCATCGGGTAGAAGACCGTCAGAAGCATGCCGCGGAACCGCTCGAACTCGAAGTCGGGGTGGTCCCGGACCAGCTCGGCCGCGTTCGCGAACTGGTAGCCGTAGATGCCCGCTGCCAGGAAACGGTCGGCGTTGCCGCTGACTGTGGTCAGCATCCCGGACCAGGCGTTGAGGATCCGCACGGCAGCCGCCCCATGGGCAGCGTCGCCGGAGATCCGCCACCGCAGGGCGTTCTGGTAAGCGGCATGGATATCCAGGTATAACTGCGGATAGTTCTGGCCGGTGCCGCCACGGACGACTGTATCCAGCGGGCGCGGCTGCCACCCCGAGTTGGAGCGGCCATTCGCCGCGAGGCGGTCCCATCCACCCAGCCACGGCTGCGCGCGGCTGCCGACCTGCGTCGAGACACGCTCGAGATCGGACAGCGTGTGCACTAATCCGGGATGGGCATACGTCAGCGTCGCGCCCGAAGGGGTGGTAGCCAAAGAAGCGGTACCCGGCTGGGCGAGGCTGTGCGTGGTGGCTGAGCTACTTGAGGCGCTGAACGCTACCAGTGGCAGGGCGATGGACGCGCCGGCCATAAAGGACCTGCGCGAGACACGACCGGAAGAACTCAGTGCGCGGTGATTCCTTGTCATTGACTTCCGTTCGATTGATGTGTCCACCCCTGACGACAAATGTAGCCGACCCCGGCTCGCGCCCTCCGCCACTGGAGCTAATCGCGCCGCCTTGGTAGCTTTCAACGCATGGCCATCAAATTAGAGAATGTAGGTATCGCTGTTCGCGACATCGAGGCGGCAATCGCCTTTTTCAGCGATCTCGGTCTTACGGTCATCGGCCGTGACACGATCAGCGGCGAGTGGGCCGATACTGCCGTTGGACTTGATGGCAACCACGCCAAAATCGCCATGCTCCAGACCCCTGACGGTCAGGGTCGGCTCGAGCTCTTCGAATACATCCACCCCGAGGCGATCGAGTCGAACCCGACGCGTCCCAACGACATTGGCATGCACCGTGTTGCCTTCTCGGTAGACGACATCGATATGGCCCTTGAGGTAGCTGCAAAGCACGGATGCCATCCGCTGCGCGGAGTGGCGACCTACGGCGACGTCTACAAACTCACGTACCTCCGCGGTCCCAGCGGAATCCTGGTGATGCTCGCCGAGGAACTGAAGAAGGACTGACGCCCGAACCCCGCGCCAGCCTGACGTGGACGTGGCCGGGCTCCGCGTAGGCAGTGATCAGTTCTTGCCCTTGTCTTTCTGGTTCTCGGCCTCTTTTTTCGCGTCTTCTTCCTGCTTCTTGCCGTCCTTGCCCGAGGAAGGAGTAGCTGTCGGATCCGGTTGGGGCGCCGGTGTCATGGCGGTGTCAAGGTCGCTCTTGATGGTGCTGATGGCGGCCTCGATCCGGGTCTTGCGCTGCTGGGATACCTGGCCCCGTTCAGCAGCTGTTGTGACGTCCTGGCCCAGTTGTTGAAGCTCGGCCAGAGCTGCGGGGAAGTTCTTGTTCGCGGCTAGCTGCTTTGCCGTGGCCACGCGGGTTTGGAGATTTCCCGCAACCCCCTTGTCCAGGTCGGGTGCAGCGGCGCACGCAGCGAACAAGGAAACTCCAAGGCAGGCGGCCAGAGTAGCTGTCAGCAGTCTGTTCATGGTGTGACGCTTTCTTCCAGTTCCTTAAAGTGTTCGCCCATTTGGCCGGGGATAACCGCCGGCGATGTTTCCACCGGCGCCGGCGCCGCTGCCTGCCGCTGGACGGACGTCAGCAGTACTCCTACGAGGATTACGACGACGGCGGCAACCGCGGCCAGCGCCCACAGGCGGCGGCCCCGGATGCTGACAAGTTTCTTCCAGGAACGCCCTCGGACCTCTTCCGGCTGCGCGGAGGCCGGTTCACGTGCCGGCTGGTCCGGCGCAGGCCGCCACGAGGTGGCGTTGGTTGCCTGGCTGTCCGGGAGGGCAGGCAGCCGGGCCTCCTGCACCGGGGGACGGTTGCCGGCTCCGCCGGTGTCCAGGACCCTCGTCGCCGGCGAATGCGCAGGCAGGGCGGGCTCTGTCCCATCCGGAATTTTGGCTTGTGGAATTTTGGCTTGAATGGTCCATTCCCCGTCGGCACCCAGTGCCGCCGAGACGCTTGCTGCATCCGGCCGGTCCTGCGGGTCCCGCGCGGTCATGGCGGCAAGCAGGGATCGCCATTGCGGGCCCAGCGCCTCCGGAATGTCAGGGAGCCGGGAGAGCCTGGCCACGGCGGCTTCCAGCGGAGGTCCGGGGAATGCCACCCTCCCGGTCAGGGTTTCCAGCAGCACCAGGCCCAGAGAATAGATGTCGGCCTGCGGTCCCACCTTGTCGCCGGTGGCCTGTTCCGGACTCAGGTAAGCCGCGGTTCCGGGGATCATGTTCGTTAACGTGAGCCGGGCGCCGTCGAGCATCCGGGCGATTCCGAAGTCGGCGAGCTTAGGCCGCAGCGGAGAATCCGCGCCGTACCGGGTCAGCAGGATGTTGGCCGGCTTCACATCGCGGTGCACCACGCCACGTTCGTGAATGTAGTGCAGGGCTTCAGCCAGTTCGGCCCCGATCCGGGCGGCTTCTTCCCCGGTCAGCGGTCCGGCTGCGAGATGCCGGTGAAGGTCCGTTCCAGGGACCAGCTCCATGACAAGAAACGGCGCTTCCCTTTGGCCCCGGCGCAGGGTCCCTGTGTCGAACAGCGTGACAAGTCCGTGGTGGTTCAGCTGCGCGAGCGTCCGGGCTTCTGCCTGCTGCCTTGCCAGGTCCTCCGCGTCGGTGACGTCGTCGCGGAAGATCTTCAGTGCCACCTCACGGTTGAGCACCAGGTCCGTTCCGCGGTAGACGCTACCCATGCCGCCGTGGCCCAGCACTTCTCCCACCCGGTAACGCTCACCGAGAACCGTTCCGGTGATGCTGGTCGTCGTATCTTCGGTCATGGGCTCCTGTCTTCCTTCGGAACCCACTCTAGTCATCTCATGACGGGCTTCAGGCAGGCATCGGCTCCGCGCTGGCGGTGCCGCCGGGGGTCCCTGCGCGCGGCTCGGACACCCGCACGATCACCAGGGCCTCGGGATCGAGCAGCCTGCGGGTCCCTGTCCGCGCGTCCACGATCCAGAACAGATCGAGTTTCGGTACGACGACGGTCACCCGGCCCTGATGGAACAGCTTGCCATTGTGCCACGCCTCGATGTAGTCGCCGGTCTGAAGCTGGACCGCATGTACCCCTTGAGTTTCCATTTCTAAAGCGCCTCCTGCTCGTGGTGTCCCCGTCAGGCCAGCATGCACGGCAGAGGTTGCCGGAGTGTTTCGGCCGAGTGATTTTCGCGTATCACGCTTATTAGACGCCCTCATGACCTGCAAGGAGGGTGCCAGGCTCAAGATTTTCGCGGCCTTTCCACAGCTTTTGCTCAGAATCTGCCTATCTTCTGCTTTTATCTGTGAATTGCCTGCTAAATTCACAGCAGTCCCCCATTCCTGGGCGAGGTACGAGACACATAATTCAGGCCAACCTATTGCTGTGGGGGCGGCAGGCCTGTTTGTTTCGAGCTGCCTCATGGACTTTCGGTCTCAAACCCTCAGGACACAACATGTCAGCGACAAAAATCAGTAGGAAACTCAGCCGTAAGACAGTAGCTGGCCTCACAGCGGCCTTCCTCATCATCGGTAGCGGCGCCTACGCATACTGGACCACCACAAGCGCCGGAACCGGATCTGCTCCCAACGCAGCGTCCAACGGCACGCTCACCCTGACCGCCACATTCGCGAGCGGGCTGACGCCGGGAGCCAGCGTCCCCGTCACCTATACGGCGAGCAACCCCGGAACCTCCAGCCTTCAGGTCGGCACCATCAGCCACGTCGTGAGCACCAGCAATGCCTTGTGCCTGCCGGCCGACTTCACCATCTCCAATGTCGTATCGAACACGACAGTGCCGGCAGGCGCCGTGAACGTCGCCATCGCCGGTTCCGGAACTTTGGGCTTCACTGACACGGCTGTCAACCAGGACGCGTGCAAGAGCGCCACGGTCACCCTGACGCTCAGCGCCAACTAGTCAACGGCGGAGACGGGCCTGTTGGGGGAGGCCCGTCCCCGCTGATAAAGGGTCCAACAGTGGGCCCGGCCTAATCGGAGGGTTTGTGTTCCAGCGCCCAGAGGGAGCGATGGGGGGATTACGCCGCGTGCAACATGCCGTGGCGGTCATTGTCGTTGCCCTCTCCGCACTGCTGGTACCGGGTGTAGAGCCGGCCCTCGCATATTCCACAGGTCCCGTATCGGGCTCCGGCTCCGCCACCACGGGCACGCTGCAGCCTCCCGCGAACGTCTCAGTCCCGGGGAGCAGCACAGGTACCGTCCGCGTGACCTGGACGGCCGCCGTCGGAACACCAAAACCAACCGGTTACTACGTCACCCGCACCAAAGCCGCTGACGGTTCCACCGCGGCAGCGTGCGGAACCAGCAAGACCGCCACCACCACCGGAACTTCATGCGACGACCTCACCGTCCCGGTCGGCACCTACCAGTACACGGTCACGTCGGTTTACCGGACCTGGACCGCGGCAAGCGCGCCGAGCGGGAGCGTGGGGGTCACACCGCCGGGCAGCCCCACAAAGCTCGTGTTCATCACCCAGCCCGGCAACTCCTCAAGCGGAGTTGCGCTGCCCACCCAGCCTGTCGTCGCCGTGACCGACGTCAACGGCAGCATCGTGACCAGCCAGGCAGCCACGCTGGTCACCGTCACAGCCTCGGGTGGCCTCCTCACCGGGTGCTTGCCGGCAAGCACCGTGAACGGGGTGGCGACCTTCTCCGGCTGCACCGTCACCGGTGCCGGCAGCTATACGCTGACGGCTACCTCCGTGCCGCTGACCAGTGGCATCAGCGCACCTTTCACTGTGGCCGGCCCCGCCGCCAAACTCGCGTTCACCACGTCACCCTCGGACGCCAGCGGAGGCGCCGTCTTCGACGCCCAGCCCGCCGTCGCAGTCCAGGACAGTTCCGGCCGGACCGTGACCACCAGCTCCAGCCCGGTGACCTTGAGCATTACAGGTTCCCCTGCCGGTTCGGCCCTGGCGTGCACCAGGAACCCCGTGACGGCCGCGTCCGGAATCGCGGCCTTCGCAGGCTGCAGCGTCAACAAGACCGGAACCTACACCCTGACTGCCACAGGTGCCGGCTTCACAGCGGCCAGCACCAGCTTCACCATCTCCACGGGACCGGCCTCCAGGCTGGCCTTCACCACCCAGCCGTCCGGCTCCACCGGCAGCACACCGTTCGCCACCCAGCCTGCCGTCAGTGTCCAGGACGACGGCGGGAACACTGTTACGACGTCGGCAGCCACCATTGACCTGACGCTCACCGGCGGCTCGGGTGCGGTCCTGAGCTGCAGCGCCTTCGCCGTGCCGGCTGTGAATGGCGTGGCCGCATTCACGGGCTGCAGTATCGACAAAACCGGCACCTACACACTGACTGCCACCTCCGCAGGGCTCCTCTTCACCGTCAGCAGCCCCACCGTGATCGCAGCGGGCGCGGCAACCAAACTGGGGTTCACGGTTCAGCCTTCGGGCTCTACCGGCGGCATCGCGTTCCTTACCCAGCCTTCGGTGGCCATCCAGGACGCGGGTGGCAACACCACCTCGAGCACCGCTCCTGTCACCCTAAGCATCACCGGCGCGCCTGCCGGTGCAGTCCTGAGCTGCGCCGCCAACCCCGTCACGGCCGCCGCCGGGACCGCAGCCTTCTCGGGATGCAGCATCAACAAGGCCGGAACGTACACGCTGACCGCCACGGGAGCGGGCTTCACCGCCACCAGCCTGAACTTCACAGTGTTCGTCGGGCCGGCAACGAAACTGGGCTTCACGACCAACCCCACCAGCTCCACCGGCGGCATTGCCTTCCCCGCCCAGCCGGTGGTGGCTGTCCAGGATGCAGGCGGCAACACCGTTACCAGCAGCTCTGCACCTGTCACCCTGACCATCACCACTCCGGGCGGCGCCGCACTGACGTGCACCACGAACCCCGTCACGGCCACCGCGGGTGTCAGCGCGTTTTCCGGCTGCAGCATCAACAGGCCGGGTACCTACACACTGACCGCGGCGAGCAGCTCCCTCACCAGCGCCGTCAGCACCACCATCACGATCACCATCGGCCCCGCGGCTAAACTCGGGTTCACCACATCGCCTACGGACACTTCGGTGAACGCAGTCTTCAGTGTCCAGCCCGTGGTGGCAGTGCAGGACGCCGGCGGCAACACCATCACCGGCAGCTCCGCCGCGATCACGCTGAAAATCACTGCGCCCACCGGCGGGGCCAACCTCAACTGCACCAGCAACCCCAAAACCGCGTCCGCCGGCGTCGCATCCTTCTCCGGCTGCAAGATCAGCAAAACGGGAACCCGGACCCTGACAGCCACCTCGGGAACGCTCGCCGCCGGTATCAGCGCCAGCTTCAACATCACCGGCGGCACCGCGGCCAAGCTCGCTTTCACCACGGGCCCCACGGACTCAACCGGCGGCATTGCCTTCCCGACGCAGCCTGTGGTGGCGATCCAGGATGCCAACGGCAACACCACGTCCAGCACGGCAGCCGTCACGCTGAGCATCACGGGTTCCCCGTCCGGTGCTGTCCTCAGCTGCACGGCGAACCCCAAGAATGCCGTCTCGGGGGTGGCAACATTTGCCGGCTGCAGCATCAACAAACCAGGAACGTACACCCTGACGGCCACCTCCGGGTCGCTTGCCGCAGCCGCCAGCACCACCTTCACCATCACCGTCGGCCCTGCGGCGAAACTCGGTTTCACCACCCAGCCGTCCGGCGCCACCTACAACACTGCTCTCGGCACCCAGCCCGCGGTGGCTATCCAGGACGCGGGCGGGAACACCATTGCCGGGAGCACTGCGCCAGTCACCTTGACTATCACCACACCCTCCGGAGCAGTCCTGACCTGTGCACAGAACCCGGTCAGCGCCGCTTCCGGGATCGCCGGTTTCACAGGCTGCAGTATCGATAAAGCCGGCACCTATACCCTCACGGCGGCCTCCACGGGGCTGACCCCAGCGACGAGCACCCCGCTGGTCATCGCGGGAGGAACAGCCACTAAGCTCGCCTTCACCACCAGCCCGGCGAGCTCCACCGGCGGGACAGCCTTCCCCACCCAGCCGGTGGTCACCATCCAGGACGAGGCCGGCAACACCAGCGCCAGCACCGCCCCGGTCACGCTCAGCATCACCGGTTCCCCGTCGGGCGCCGTCCTGACGTGCACCGCCAACCCCAAAACGGCGACGGCGGGAGTCGCCTCGTTTGCAGGCTGCGCAGTGAATAAGACGGGGACCTACACCCTTACCGCGACGTCGGGAACACTCACCACTGCGGCAAGCACAAGCTTCACCATCTCGGTGGGCCCGGCCGCGAAGCTCGCCTTCACCACACAGCCATCCGGCGGCTCCGTCAACACCGCATTCACCACGCAGCCCGTGGTGACCGTCCAGGATGCCGGGGGCAACACGGTCATTACCAGTACGGCACCGGTCACGCTTGCCATCAACGAGCAGCAGGGCAATCCCACTCTCACCTGTACGCAGAACCCCAAGTCCGCCGTCTCCGGGGTCAGCGCCTTCAGCGGCTGCAAGCTCAGCAAATCAGGAACCCGCACCTTCACCGCAACCTCGAACGGACTCACCTCAGCGGTCAGCGATCCATTCCCGGTCAACTGACTCCGGGGCGGGCCGCGAGGAGGATCAAATGCTAATTGGCCCGCTGCAGGGGGCGCATCACCCTGTCGAAGACCCGCAGAGCGAACCTGGAGCGATCGCACCTCCATTTCCCCCACATGTCTGTAACTACTAGTATGTACAACATGACCGAAAACAGTAGAACTCGTCTTGTCGAGTCGACACGAGAGCTGTTGTGGGATCGCGGATACTCGGCGACAAGCCCGCGCGCGATTCTCGATGCGGCCGGGGTTGGGCAAGGCAGTATGTATCACCACTTCCATGGCAAGGAAGATCTCGCTCGGGCAGCCATGCAGCGTAACGCAGAGGAGATGCGCATTCAGGTGGATGCTGATCTCGCGGGACCGGGGACGGCAGTCGACAAGATTACCGGGTACTTGCACCGAGAGCGTGACGTCCTGCGAGGTTGCCGGTTCGGCAAGCTTGCCCAAGACGCCGAGGTTGAGGCATCCGCAGCATTGCACACGCTGGTGTCCGAGATGTTTTCGTGGCTACAGATGCGCCTCACCGAGGTCATTGAACAGGGGCAAATCGACGGTGAGTTATCTGCGGAGGTCAACGCCACAAGTGTTGCCGCGATGATCGCGGCAACACTTCAGGGCGGCTACGTGCTCGCCCGCGCCGCCCAGGACACAGCAGCATTTGACCTCGCCATTGAGGGCGCGCTCGAGTTGCTCCGCGCAATAGCCACGCCGCGTTGATCGTGACGGGGCGGCCCGCACCGTCACCCCCGGCACCTGAATCAGTGGCCGCGGGCGCAGCGTGGGTCCAATCAATCGCTCGACCGGAGCACCCGTCCCGCCTCGTCGTCGAGAACATCACGTACGCTCCCGGCTCCCACACGATTCGGCACTCACACCCGTACGGGCAGCTCCCCATCGTCCCAGGAACATACCCACCGAGCCCGTCACAGCAGAAGGAATGTCAACCATGATTGCAACCCAATACGAAATCGCACTGCCGACCGACTACGACATGGGGATCATCCGCCAGCGAGTTGCCGACCGCGGCCACTCCCTAGACGCCCGCCCCGGACTCGGCCTCAAGGCGTACCTCATCCGCGATGTGGCGGGCGGCGCTTCAGCGAACGCTTATGCACCTTTCTATCTCTGGACTGAGCCCGGCGCTCTTGCTGCACTGCACTGGGGAGGCCAGGGATTCAGCGGAATCGTGAGCGACTTCGGCCGGCCCGTCGTGCAGACATGGATCGGAGGAGCCTTCTACCGGGGATCAAGCTATGAGCTCGCGCCCACCTTCGCAACGAAAACCCTGGTGACCTTGAGCGATGAGGAGGATCCGAAAGACGAGGCTAAGAGGCTCCAAGAGCTCGCACATTCAAGGTCCGCCGACGATGACACTCACAGTGTCACCTGGGCAATCGATCCGACGTCATGGCAGGGGGTCATTTTCCGCCTCAGCACATCACGCCCTGACCCTTCCACATTGGCCACGATCTACGAAGTGCTGCACCTTTCAACTCCCGAAATCGCCCAGCTTGCGTAGAACCCCCTACGGATCAGATATTGGATCCCGTGCGTTCGGCGATCTCCCGCATACGTTCAACACCAGGGTGCCACGGCCGCGTCGAGGGGCCAGAGAAAACAAGAGTGCGCTCGAGTCGCGGCTCGAGTTCGACCATAACTAGTTTCTCGTCGAGCATCGAGCGCGCCAGCGAGGGCATGATAGCGACGCCGAGACCCGCCTCAACCATGCCCAGCAGTGTGCTGGTCTCGTGCACACGCTGCGCCGGCGCATACGGAGATCCCGTCATCTCGTGCAGTTCCATGATCTGGAGTTCACAGCCGCTGGTTGAGACCAACAGCGGGTCCTCGAGAAGGTCATTGAGGGCGATGCGCTTGACCCTGGCAAGAGGGTGGTCAGCCCGGATAACGGCACAGAAGTCGTCACGGGCCAGGACAACTCCCCGATCGGGAACCGGATCCGGGTCAACTAGTACGGCAGCATCGACTGCTCCGGTGGCGAGCCAAACGTCGAGTTCATTGTCGCCGCCTTCAAAGAGACGGATATCAAGACCAGGCAATTCCGCGCGCCATTGGCGCAGAAGTCCAGGGACGAGCCGATGGGACACAGTTACCCCGGCCGCGAGGCGAACAGTTCCCGTCGCAGCGCGACCGTGGTGCAAATCCACGGTCGCTTCAAGGGAGCGAACGCTGGCGAGGACACTGCGTGCATGAGTGAGAACCGTATCACCGAGAGGCGTTGCTGCGATCTCAGGAGAGCGCAGTACCAAAGGCGCACCCGTGGACTGTTCCAAAGCTGCGAGTGCATGCGAAACAGCCGACTGGCACATCCGCAGGTGATCCGCAGCGGCACCAAATCCGCCCTGCTCCAGCACGGCAACGAGGACTTCCAGCTGCCGAATCGTTACCGCCATAAATCGATTTCGTGCATGAGCGCATGCGTTGATTTCGTTTGATTCATAACGCCAGCCTAGTCGAGACTGAAGTGGACAGTCTAAGCAGGATGGCGCAATGGGCAGGGGCAGAGTGCGAGATAAGAAGGGTTTTGCGCTTGGCGCCCAGTACCTGGGCGCCGCGGCTGTGTGGGGAGCAAGCTTCCTGTTCATCAAGGTTGCTGTCGGCGGGCTGTCACCGTCCCAGGTGGTCCTTGGCCGGCTTTTCTTCGGTGCGGTGGTTCTGGCGGCTGTCATGATCGTCACCCGCCGGCGCTGGCCCCGCGGGTTGCGTGTATGGGGTCATCTCACGGCGATCGGAGCGATCATGTGCGTCGTTCCATTCCTTCTGTTCTCCTGGGCCGCCCAATATCTGCCTGCAGGGCTATCCAGCATTTTCAACGCGACCACACCGATCGCGACCATGATCGTGGCGTTGGCAATCCTTCCCGATGAGCGCTTGACCAAAATCAAGACCGCCGGCATCTTCGTCGCGGCGGCCGGTGTCGTCCTCGTCGCCGCACCATGGAACGCCATGGCTGACACTGCAAGTGCCATGTTCCTCTGGGCGCAGCTGGCCTGCCTTGGCGGAACCGCGTGCTATGGACTGGGTTTTAGTTACACCAAACGGTTCATTCGCGGCTATGACTACGACGCCGTGACGGTTTCCGCCTCACAGATCGGTGCAGGAGCGATTATCATTCTGATGCTCACACCCTTCATCGGAACCGGAACGATCACGTTGACCCCGGCAATTGCCGGGAGCGTGCTCGTCCTCGGCGGCATCGGAACAGGCATCGCGTACGTCTGGTACACCAACGTCATCAATGCGTGGGGAGCAACCGTCGCGTCCACAGTCACCTACCTCACGCCGATCGGCGGCGTGTTGCTCGGTGTCCTGCTTCTTGGCGAGACAGTCCACTGGAATCAAATCATTGGCGGAACCATCGTGATCCTCGGCATCCTCGTAGGCCAGGGGCGGATCCGTCCACCGAACCGTCAGAATCGGAATAACGACGACAAGTCCTCCGCCCGGGTAGGAATAGTCGTTCCGAACTCCGGTCCGCAGCCCGCCGAACCTTCATCGGGCGGGTGAGGAGTTCCGCTAGCCGATCCCCTTGCCGGAATCACTCGTCTTGCCGTCGAAGAGCGCCTTGGTGATTGACCTTGACTTGGCTACGCGACCATGCCGAGGTACTTGCCGCCCACATCAGCGCCCTCCAACAGAATGCACTCGCCCTGGACGACAAGATCACCCACTACGAGCAGCAGCTGAATTCAGAGAAGAAAGTAGACCGACGATGACCATCGACAACACCCCAACCAATACGGCTCACCCTCGGGAGGAGTCCTTCGAACGGGGGATGGAAGCCCTGACCGCCAGCGACGGCGCCGCCGGCCAGAAAAGTCATCGACTCCCTGGCCGATATCTCACCTGAACTCGGGCATCAGGTCGTCGCCTGGGCCTTCGGGGAGGTCTACGTTCGACCCGAATTGCCCCTCGCGACCGCCAACTAGTCACACTCGGCATGTTGACCGCTCTGGGCGGCTGCGAACCCCAGCTCGATGTCCACATCAACGCAGCCCTCAACGTCGGTCTCACCACGGACGAGATCGTCGAAGCGCTCCTGCACTCCGCGGTCTACTGCGGCATGCCCAAAGCCGTGAACGCCACCTTCATCGCCAAAAAGGTCTTCGGCGAACGCGGCTTGCTCAAAGACCAGGCCGCCTAGCTTCTCCGACCCGTCGTTACCGGGGTGAAGGCAAGTGCGCCTCAGCTGTCCACAAGCCGAAGGGCTAAGGGGCTGCCCGGACCGAATCGGCCCAAAGTGACTCGTTGTCCTTCACGAACTGCGTAACGTTGTGCCAGTGGTCACCATGGCCGGTCGTGAACATCGTCCCCCACGGTTCGACTCCCGTGACATGCGAATTCTTGAGGAGTTCGTACATGGCAGTTGTCCGTTGCCACATAGTGACGGGGAGCGCTGCCCGGAGCTCGTCGTCGGCACCATATCCATCAATGAAGGATGCCAGTGCCCGCGCCGCCTCAAGTGGGTTCGCCGATGCGTCGTTCAGCGTGAATGCCTGTGCGGCGTACGCGAGATCCCATAGCCGCGTGCTCGGCGCGGCGCCGTCCCAGTCGATGAATACCCATCGGTCTCCGATGAGGAGATTCCACGGGGCCAGGTCGTTATGGCAGATCAGCTCGCCCCCGGGGGCCGGAATGTGTGTGACCCACGTTGAGCCGGAGTCTGGCTCGTAGGCTGCACTCGCGTCGTGAATCGCGCGCACCAGGTGGCCGACCCGGGACAGCTCGGAGAGTGACAACGGGCGCGAGTTCATGGCAAGGCGGCCGGGGACAAACTCTGTCACTTGTCGCCCCTGGACGTCTTGCCCATGGACGGCAGGCACATCAACGCCGGCACCGCGCATAGCCCTCATATACGCGAGCACACTCGGTGTAGCAGCCGTCCACGGTTTGCGTACCGTCGAGCCGACGCGCACCACACCATCGGTGGCGTTGCCGCCAGTCAGGAGGATTTCTTCCATCCCACAAACCTAGCGCTCACACACCCCTGCACTCCGAAGACCACTTCTCGGCCGACGATCATAGCTAAGAGATCATCTAGAGTTCCGTGGCACTTCGCCAACTCAGATAGGTTGTAGAACGTACTGGTGGTCTCAAGGTAGTTGATCACTGGAGCGCTCAGAAGTAACGGATGTCCCCGCCGAGCCGGTGGAGTTCCATCAGGCCGTGTTCGCGCCGCTCCCGGAACCGGGCATCCCTGAGGGCTTCACTGCGAAGTATGGAGATGAGCGAGGCCCCGATCTTCCGCAGGAGTGTGGCACTGGGGCCGGAGACACCCGAGGCGAGGCGGCTCCGTGATCGGACCGGGGTGGCGGACCGGTTGCCAGCAGAAACGAGGGGCGCGGTGCGGGAGTGTGTGCTCATGTACCCAGCGTGAGCCGTTCGGGGGATGCCCGCCACGATTCGGTCCAGCCCGAATCGTGGAGCATTCTGGCCAGGAGAATACAGTGATGAGATGCACATCGCGCTCGGCGTCGAGGACCTTACCAAGGTCCGTTTCCAGGTCTCACCCCTCTGGGAGACCGTCACCAGCATCAAAGCGCTGCAGAAGGGGACGCCTGTCCATCGCCCCTGGATCGAGATGGTGAAGGAGCGCATCGCCGCATCTACGGACCCTCGGGCGCAGGAGCACCTCACTGTCCTTACCGCGCTTGTGCTGCCGACCGGATATATCGCCGACTCGCTCACCCCAACGCAGCAACGGCAGGACAGCTTCGCAGAGTCGTTAGAGGCCATCCGGGCCGTTCCGAGGGAATTCTGGGAGCGTGATCTCCATCATCTGGCGGACCTCACGGCCGGGAGGCCGTCCCACCGCACCATCTACGAACTCCTGAGCGACATCGACGCCGCAATCTCCCGGATCCTCGCGGCCCTCGAATGGTACTGGGCCGCCGCCGTCGAGCCTTTCTGGCCGCGGCTGAGGTCGGTGCTGCTGGCCGACATCGATACCCGGCTGGAACAGCTGGCCCGGGACGGCATCCAGGAGGTCTTCAAGACCCTGCATCCCAGCGTGCGACCCACCAGCACGGGCCTGGAGATCATGCGGGGGTGCTGCTACTCCGCGAGCAGTATCCCGGACCCCGGTAGGGGCCTTGTGCTCGTCCCGAACGTCTTCGTCTGGCCGGACACCCTGGTTTTGAATGTACAACCCTTCGTTCCCACCATCACCTACGCCCCCCGCGGCGTCGGGCGACTCTGGGAGACTGTGCGGGAAACCTCGGAATCCCCGGTCTCGGCGCTGTTGGGGCGTACGCGCGCTCAGATCCTCGCCCAGCTGGACGTCCCGATGACGACGACTCAGCTGGCCTGTGCCCTGGACCTCGCGGCCGGGACCGTGAGCGGTCATCTCAGGGTGCTCTCGGGGAGCGGCCTCGCGGAGTCGTTGCGCTCCGGTCGTGAGGTCTTCTACCGGCGGGGCGAACTGGGTGAAGCCCTGCTCTCGCGGGCCTGATTCGTGGCGGCCTTAGTCGGCGCGGGCCGGGAGCGCCGAGACGGCGCCCCCGGATTTCGATGAGTTCTGGCTGCTGACCTCCGACACCACCTCGCCGTTGGGATCGTAAAGGAGATAGGGTTCGTACGGACCGGGTCCCTGTCCAACGCGGCCAACCCCGGAAAGCTCAACAGACCCATCGCGCTGCCCTCGCCGACGATCGAAATCTGACCATTGCTCTGACATCCGAGATCACCATTGGCGGCTGCAGCGGAGACAGCCCTGCTTCCGTGCCTACAGCCAACAAGGCCGGAGATGCCGACGGCGGGCGGACACTAAGTGCAGATAACTAACCAAGAAGGGGTTCTCGAATGAACTGGTGGGACGCGATGATCGCGATCATTGGCGGGCTGGTCCTCATCTACGCCGTCCTGCTGGTCCTCCTGGTGCTCTACGCCCGTAAGCACCCGGAGACCGTAGGCATGAGGGATGCCCTCCGCCTGCTGCCTGACCTTTTGACCCTCTTGCGCAGGCTGACCGCGGACCGGTCGCTCCCAAAGGGAATCCGGGTCAGGCTGGTCCTGCTGCTGCTCTATCTTGCCTCTCCTTTTGATCTGGTCCCGGACTTCATCCCGGTGATCGGGTATGCCGACGACGCCATCATCGTGGCGCTGGTTCTTCGTGCCGTCATCCGCAAGGCAGGCCACGGTCCGTTGGAGCGGCACTGGCCCGGTACGCCTGCCGGACTCACCCTGGTCCGACGCCTTGCCGGCGTGTCCGCCAACCAGGGTTGACCTGCAATTCGTCGACAACGTGACCTTTCCGCAGGTCAAGCGGCCACGTTCTTGAGCCGAACTTGATCCTTGGCCAGCAACGTCTTGAGGCCCTCGTGCAAATATTGCGTGGATCACGGCGAAAGAGTGGAGGACTATCTCTCCGCTCCGGACCAGATCGCCGCAACCCGTCCTTCGCTAGGGATTGACGGGCAGCGGTTTCAGGTGGCACCAAGCAGCTCGGTGCCGGGCCGGTGTGTTGGGGGCGGGAGCATGACAGGCTGCCGATCCATAGGCCCGGGGTGTCATGCGGGGCCTCTGCCGCCCCTCCGGAGTATGGACCTATGATGGCCCCATGGCCGCATACGAAGTTACGCGCTCAGCCCTGATTCCCGCCGCTGCGGAGGAGATATTCCCGCTGGTCAACAACTTTCACGAGTGGACCAAATGGTCCCCCTGGGAGACGGTGGATCCGGCAATGGAACGAAGCTACGCGGGCAGCGAAGCCGGAGTGGGGGCACGTTACTCGTGGAGCGGCAACCGCAAGGCAGGCAGCGGCACCATGGAAATAGTCAGCACATCAGAGCCCAGGGATATCAGTATCCGGCTCGAATTCACTAAGCCTTTCAAATCCGTGAACCCGACCAGCTTCACCTTTGCCCCCGAAGGCGGCGGTACCAGGGTCACGTGGACCATGACTGGGGAGAACAAGGGAATCGGAAAAGTCTTCGCCCTTTTCATGAACATGGACAAGATGGTGGGACAGGATTTCGAAAAGGGACTGGCCTCGCTGTCTCAGGCCGTGGCTGACCGCAAGCGCTAGCGTTGAACGGCGCGACGGAACTAGCGGTTTGGAGGGAGCTAGCGGCTACTTAGGGCTGCGTCTGTCTAGGCCAAGCTGTCCGGCGACCTTAGCGATGATGCCGTACGGAACCGGCTTGTTCAGCGGGAACTTCAGGGTGCCTTGCCCCGATAGGTACGGAGCCATTTCAGCCGCGAGGTCTTGATCGCCGTGCGGAACGGGGTACACAGACACGTGGTGCTTCCAAGCAGCGAAGTACACGATGTAGTGGCCGTCCAGCGTAATCGTTGGGATGCCGTAACTGATAATCTCGCCAGCATCAGGAAGCGTCTCGTGGATGCAGTTCCGAATCTCCTGAAGAACGGGCTGAACCTCTGCAGGCCGGGAGGCGATGTACTCGTCTATGGTTGCGCGCTGTTCGGCCATCGAAATCCCCCTTCCTAGCGGTCCAGCGGAGTCTCACTATCATCCGTCAGGGTGGAGAGCCGCGCCAGCACGGCGGCCGCGTGCGGTTGAGAGCGCGCACGGCCCCAGCCGCAACCGAGGGCTGGAGCCGGGCCGTGCTGCTTACCTGTCTAAGGCCGGGAAGCGGCTCAGCCTCCCCACATGGCCCGGTTGAGGGGCGTCACTGTCATGCTTTCGAGCCGGGCGGTTCCTCCTTCGGAGAAGACAGAGATGTCGGTCGCGCCGGCAGTGGGAAAGACCTGGTCCGTGATGGTCGTCAGGCCGTCCTGGGCGAAGAGCTCCACGGATGCGCGGTCCACGTACAGGCGCAGGCGGATCCTGCCATTGATCAATTCGACCCGCGCATCCTCCACTGAGCTGAAGGCCGGGTGGAAGCCCTCATTGCCGGAGTTGGTCCTGTCGATGGAGAGCCGCTGAGTGGCCGTGGCGTAGCCGATCCTGGTTGATTCGGTGGCGTTTCCAAGCACTTTCAGGCCAAACGAGGACGCCGTGCCGGGGGAGAATTCGGCGTCAATCTGCACCACGTCCCCCGTCACCGGGAGTGTCGTTGTTCCGGGCGCGATGTCCTGGGCCGCCGCCGTGTACGTCGCGGCTGTGTTCTTCAGCGTGTCCGCTTGGGACACCACCTGCTGCCGCAAGCGCGGGCCGGCGGGGGTCTGGGTGAGGACAACTTCACGCGGCAGGGCCATGGTCCCGCGCCAGGTGGTAGTGGGGGTGTTCTGGCCGTAATCCCAGTTGTTCATCCAGCCCAGCATGATGCGTTTGCCGCCGGGAGCGTTGTTGAAGGACACTGTGGCGTAGTAGTCCCTGCCCCAGTCCAGCCAGTCGTGCGGCTCAAGGCGGGATGTGTCCGAGGAGACGAACTCATCCGCCAGGATGTGCCCCCATCCGCCGCGGTTGTTGTCCACGATCCTGATAGTGGCCTGGCTGCCCTTGAAGGCGCTGACATCCCAGGCGGTCCATGCCAATCGTTCGGAATTGGCGCCGGATGCCGTTCGGACTGTTTGACCGTTGACCACCAGGTTCACTGTGGTTTCGCTGCTGCGGGCCTTGGCCGGTTCCGAACCGAGGACCATGTTGTCCAGGGTCAGATGCCCCCACGGGCCTGTTGCGTTGTCCACGATTCTGATGCGGGCGATCTGCCCGTACCAAGGGGATACGTCCCAGTTCTTCCAGTTCAGGTCTCCCGAGGTGGTGCCGCTTGTCTTGCGGACAGGTACGCCGCCCACCAGCAGCTCAACTTGGAGTTGGTCGTCGGGGCGGCTGCCGCCGCCCAGAAGGAAGCCGATGTTGGTGTTGGTCAGGTAGAACTCCGGGGATGTGATGGTGCCGACGTTGTTGTCCTGGTTCGGGCCGCCTTCGAAGGTGTTGATCCGTTTCCCGATGGCGAATTCACCGCCCGACGTCGAGGGGTTGAGTGCCGCCTGGAAGTCGCCGGTGAGCTGCCAGCCGGCCTGGGTGAGCGTTCCGGGGTAGTCGAAGCCGTCGAACAGCAGGTAACCGGGAGGAGCCTGGTTCCCCGACTGCTTTCCGGGTTCCTGCGGATGCATCCCGCCGCCGACCAGGAAGTTGAGGTAGTCCTTGTCCACGGTGAAGGGGGCTGATTCCATGGTGCCCACGGGAGCGTCTCCGCCGTGGAAGCCGTTCACTAGCCCGGCTCCGATGCTCCCCGCCATCGCCTGTTGGCCTGAAAGGGTTCCAGAGGCCGGGGCGCTTCCCCAGGGGCCGGAACTGTTCGACGGATCGTTCTGGACGTTCCAGCCGCTGTAGTTGCCGCCGTTGAAGCCGGCCAGGACGTTGCCGGGTGGAAGCTGGTCGGCGGGATCGATGTTCTCCGCGTTGAATATTGTGCCGTTGAAGGTTCCGACGAAGTATTGTCCGCCGCTGCCCCCAGCCACGGCGCCGGGGTTGATGTTCACGGCCAGGACCCACTTGACGTTATCGGGGTTCCCATCGACGGCCAGGGGGAACAGGTCAGGGCACTCCCACTGCCCGCCTATGGCATTTGCCGGGCCGAAGTCGGAGAGGTAGTTCCAGTCCTTCAGGTTGGTGCTTTTGTACAAGAGGACCCGGCGCTCGTCGGCTTCGACGGCGGCCATCACCCAGTAGTCGGCTCCGGACGGATTGTCGTACCAGAAGACCTTGGGGTCACGGAAGCTGGAGGTGTTCCGGTTGAGAACCGGGTTGCTGCCATACTTGGTCCAGTTTTGCCCGTCGTCGACGCTGTATGCCAGCGATTGTGCCTGTTTGCCGGCAAGGGTCGGGTGGTCGCCTGTGTAATTGCTCGTATAAATGGCTACCAGGGGCGGGTTCTGGACGGTCCCGAACCCGGTGGTGTTCAGGGTGTCCACCACCACGGATCCGGAGAAGATTTCTTCGATGACATGCTCGTTTTCGCCGCGGCCGCGGGGGATGGCGAGCGGTTGTTCGTCCCAGTGGATGAGGTCAGTCGAGGAGGCGTGGCCCCAACTCATGTTCCCCCACAGTGTTCCCTCGGGGTTGTACTGGTAGAACATGTGGTACTTGCCGTTGTGGTAGACGAGCCCGTTGGGGTCATTCATCCAGTTGGCCTTCGGCGTGTAATGAAGATAGGGCCGGTATTGCTGCGTAGCCGGATCGGGGTCGGTGGCCCGGGCAGCATTTGTGGCGATGGCGAACGACGCGGCGGTAAGGGCCACCACCGTCCCGAGTGATAGCAATGCTTTAGTGCGTCTGGTCATCGTTGACAGACCTTTCAAGAGTGCTTGCCGTTGAGTACATCGAAGGTGCCGTACAGGGAACGACGACGGCGGACAGCACCGTGAGGCGGCGTCCGCCGTCGTCGTTATTCGTCGTTGCTAGTGCCGCGATGCGGCAGGTTGTCATGGCGCAGCGGTTAGGGCGTCGCGCGGAACGAGTTGCTGCTCTGGAACGGCTGGAACTGGGCCAGGGATCCGCAGTCCAGGACCTTGGTGCCCGTGGTCGATGAGTCAAGGGTCACCGTGTGCACCGCGGTGGCCGAGACGGTGTTGTTGGTGGCCAGGTAATTGTTGTTTCCGGACGCCACCAGGATAATGGTGGGCGTCTGGCCCGACGGCGTAACGGAGCCGGAGGGGACGTCGTAGCTGAAGTGGTTTCCGATCACGGAGTTGTTGCCACCCTCGATGTGCACCAGGCCGAAGAGGTCGTCCCGTCCATTGTTGTACGGCTTCAGGGGATCGAATTTCTCGGTCTCGCGGAAGAAGTGGTTGGCCCCGACCAGGTTTTCCGTGCAGACGCCCTCGAAGTGCACCATGCCCGGGTAGTAGCCGTGCAGGCGGTTGGCGCTGATTGAGGATCGCGTGCAGTTCTTGAAGTGCACCATGCTCTGGCCGCGCGGGAAGATGTTGTTTCCGGTGACGAGGAGTCCCCAGTGGTTTTCCGCGTAGACCGAAAAGCCCACGTGACCCGCACCAATGAGGTTGTCCGTGACCTTGGTTGCCTGGCCGGAACCGACGAGCTTCACGCAGGTGCCGTTTTCCGCCAGGAAGTTTCCGCTGACACTCAGGGCGTCGGCGTCTTTGACCACCAGTCCGTGCTCCAGATACACCATGCCCATGCGTTCGACGCGGCAGGAATCGTTGGCCGAGTCGAACAGGATGCCCGTCTTGCCATTGACGTAGGAATTCTGGTTGCTCCCGAATGAGACGCCGTCCAGGCAGAAGTTCTCGAACACCACCGCGCTGAGCCGTGGATCGCCCGCCCGGTAGACGCGGAAAGCCTCGGTGTTTCCGTCAGTATTTTCCACCCGGACGCGGCTGCCGCCGGGATTGACCTCATGCCAGCCGGAGGTGCTGCTGTTGTAGCGAATGCTGAGGGAGGTGAAGCCGTGGCCGGAACCGCGGATGGTCAGGAAGCTAATGTCCACGTTGACGCGGGTCTTGAGGGAGTAGTCTCCGGGCGGGATGTAGATGACGGCTCCGGGCTTGGATGCCTGGCTGGTCTGCTGGCTCTTGATGTCAGCGATGATGCTGTTGATGATGAGCCCGATGTCGTTGTACGGGGTGGCCGTGGGATTTCCGGGGACGCTCCAGGCGGTGACGTCGTAGACAGTGGTCAAAGTGTGTTCTCCTCACATCGTTGGGGGACGAAACGTCGGGTGGTGCAGGGTGCTTCTAGAGGACGCCGATCAGGTGATGGTGTCCCGACGGCTGCTGGCCGGCTTCGGGCGCAGCGGGCACCTGTCCAGGTGCTGCTGACACAGCGCTGCCGGGCGCCGCGAAGGTGAGGGCAGCGCCTGCCGCAGTTGCCGACGCCGTGAGCGCGCGCAGCACGCTCCGGCGGCTGATGTCCGGGATGGGTTTCATACGTTCTCCTTTAAGTGGGATCCCCACTCAGCCGTGCGGCGCCGTCCGGCCCCTTCAAAAGGGGGCCGAACACCAAAGGCCTTGCGGCGGAGGGGAGGGGTGCGACGTCAGGTAGTGGATGACAAAACTTGCCAAATCAGCCAAAATATGCCAAAACGGTTTATCTACCTGCGACGATGACTCTAGGGCGGCTGGCGCCGACGCGTCAAGGGCCAAAATGCTTCTGTTTGTGACGCTTGACACTTGCGAGGAAATGAGCCTATGGTGTTGCCAAGTCGTTTTGGCAAAACGATTCTTCACTCCGAACGCATTGTCATCCCAAGAGAAAGTCGACAGCGATGTCCACTCGAAAGACCATCTCCAGGCTCGCCACTATTGGCGGCCTTTGCACGGCCGTGGCCCTGACGGCCACCGCATGCGGCGCCGGGGGACCGGCCCCGACAGGCAGCGGCAACAGCACTGTCAACGTCCTCGTCGAAGCCGGCGGGCACGCCGAGCTCACGGGAGTTGCCGAGGCCTGCAAGAAGGACGCAGGCATCGACGTCAACTTCGTCGAGCTGCCCTATGATGGCCTGTTCAACAGGCTTTCCAGCGAATTCTCTTCAAACACCGTCTCCTTTGACGTCGCCGCCCTGGACTCCGTCTGGCTTCCCAGCTTCAAGGACGCCGTCCAGCCCATTGACGAACTCTTCACCGATGAGGCCAAGAAGGACATCTTCCCCGCCCTGGTCAAGGAAGCCAACGTTGATGGCCACTTCATCGGCATGCCCGCCTGGACCAACGCGGAAATCATCCTCTACCGCAAGGACCTCTTCGAGGACGCCAAGAACAAGGCCGACTTCAAGGCAAAGTACGGCTACGAACTGGCAGCCCCCACCACCTGGAAGCAGTACCAGGAAGTCTCCGAATTCTTCACCAAGGACGGCATGTACGGCACCGACGTGAAGGGCGCCGTCGAAACCGAATGGCTGGCCCACGTCCTCCAGGCCGGTTCCCCGATGGTCCTGGACGACAAGAACAACGTGGTGGTGGACAACGCGGCCCACAAGCAGGCCCTCGACTTCTACACCAGCCTCGTGAAGTCCGCACCGTCCGGAGCCGCGCAGGTTGACTGGGCCGCCGCGCAGAACCTCTTCAACCAGGGCAAGACGGCCATGACCAAGTTCTGGGCCCACGCCTACCGGCAGATTCCGGCTGACGCCGCTGTCTACGGCAAGGTGGGCGCAGCGCCCATGATCGGCGGATCCGCGGGCGTTGCCGGTGTCCCGGGACCGTGGTACCTCTCCGTTCCCAAGGCGACGAAGAACGCAGAAGCCGCCAAGAAGTTCATCAAGTGCGCCTACGACCACAACGATCTGGGCATCGAGTCCAAGCTTGGCCTCGCAGCCCGCATCTCGGCCTTCGAAAAGTACCAGGACAAGCCCGGCTATGAGAGCTTCAAGCCGCTGATCGAGACGCTCAACGGCAAGGCCACGGCAACCCGCCCGGCAACTGCGAAGTGGCAGCAGATCGTGGACACAGTACTGGTTCCGACCCTGCAGAAGGCAGTGGCCGGCGGGGACAGCGCGTCCCTCCTGGCCGAGGCCAAGACCAAGATCCAGGCCCTGGTCAAGTAGGAACGTCTCAAGTAAGAAACTTCGCGGCCGGCACCGCCTGACGCTGCAGTGGCAGCAGAAGCGGTGCCGGCCCGGAAACCCAACCAGCGGAAGAGTATCCCGTGCGTATCAATGATCGCCGCTTCGCCCTCTATCTGATGACCCCGGCGGCCCTGTTCCTGGCAGTTTTCGTGGCCTACCCGCTGTTCCGTCTCATCGCGGACAGCTTCTTCAAGATCTCGCCATTCGTCGGCGGTCCCCGCGACTTCGTGGGCCTGGACAACTACGTGCGGGCCTTCACGTCCGAGGACTTCATCGGAGCCGGCTGGCGTACCCTCGCCTACACCGTCGTGGTGGTGACCCTCGAGTTCGCCCTTGGCCTCGGGATGGCGCTCCTGTTCACAACGCTGGGCAAAAAGTCCCAGATTTGGCGGACCGTGTTCATGTACCCGCTGATGATCGCCCCGATCGTGGCCGGCCTGCTGTGGAAGTTCCTCATGATCGACAACTTCGGCCTGGTGGGTACCCTTCTGCACCAAGCCGGCATCCTGCAGGACCCCAACCAGATCGGCTGGCTGTCGAATCCGGACATCGTCCTGTTCTCCGTTGCCATCCCCGACATCTGGCTGACCACCTCGTTCATGTGCCTGGTGCTGTTCGCAGGCCTCCAGAACATTCCGGGGGACCTGATCGAAGCGGCCCGGCTTGACGGCGCACGCGCCCCGGCCATGCTGTTCCGCATCATCCTGCCCCTGCTCCGGCCCGTCATCGCCGTCGCACTGGTGGTCCGTGGCATCGACGCAGCCCGCGCCTTCGACACCATCCTCATCCAGACCAACGGCGGACCCCAGTCCGCCTCCGAAACCATGAGCCTGCTCATCTACCGGACCATGATCCGCTTCGGCGATCCCGGACTGGCAAGCGCCATGGGAACCATCTACCTGCTGGCCATGCTCGGCATCGCGTTCTTCGCGGTGGCCACCATCTGGCGGCCAGGAAAGGACACCTGATGCGCGTCGCCGAACGAACCAGGAACGACGGCGGGAAGGCACCTTCAGTGGCTGCCGGTCCCTCCGTGCCAATCACCACAGGTGGCAGCAGGCGCAGGAACCGCAACATCAACCGTGAGGGCCTGGAGGCCGGCAAGCGCAGTACGCGCACCGTCCTGTGGATCCTGCTCGCAGCCTCGCTGGTGCTGTACGGCTTCCCGTTCCTTTACCTGCTGCTCACGTCCTTCAAGACCCCCATCGACACGATCGCCGTGCCGCCCACCATCCTGCCCAGGGAATGGACGCTGGTGAACTACATCAGTGCGCTCAGCCGCAGCGGTGTGGTGGCCTCCATCATCAACAGCACCCAGACGGCCATTATCAGCACACTGCTGTCCCTGATCCTGGCAGTGCCCGCTGCCTACGGCATCACTCGGTACAAGACCGCCAGCGGACGGGTGTTCATCATGGCCGCGCTGGTCACCCGCATGGTGCCGCCAGTCGCCATCGGCATCCCGCTGGCGTCCATGATGGCCTCGGCCGGGCTTGCCGATACTCCGATTGCCCTGTCCATTGCCCACACCACCATTTCCCTGCCCCTGTCCATCTGGCTCATGTCCAGCTTCTTCGAGGCTGTGCCGCAGGACCTGGAGGAAGCGGCAACCGTGGATGGCTGCAGCAGGCTCGGCGCCCTGTGGCGGGTGGTCATCCCGGTGGTCTCCGGCGGCATCGCGGTCACAGCGATCTTCGCCTTCCTGGCCTCCTGGAACGAGTTCCTCTTCGCCCTCCTCATGACGGCAATCCGCTCCCAGACCACCCCCGTGGTCATCGCGAATTTCCAGACCCAGTTCGGCCTCGACTGGGGATCCATGACGGCACTGGCCGCCGTCTACTCGATCCCGGTCATCCTGCTCACGCTTCTCTTGCAGCGCAAGATCGTGGCGGGCATGACGCTTGGCGCCGTCAAGGGCTGAGAAACCACAACTCAAGGGGAAGAACCAATGTCAGGCAACAACTACTACGACGTGACCACGTGGCCCGTCGGCAATCCGTCCGAGGACGTCGGTGAAGTAATCAACAGCATCATCGCTGACATCAAGGACCGGCAGACGGCCACCGATGCGAACAACGGTGGAAAGCCAGGCGCGGTGATCTACATTCCGCCCGGGGACTACCGCCTCCGGACGCAGGTGCTGATCGACGTCAGCTTCCTGCGAATCCAGGGCTCCGGACACGGCTTTACGTCGTCGAGCATCCGGTTCAACGTTCCCGAGGACGAATGGGCAGACTTGCATGAGCTGTGGCCCGGCGGGAGCCGCATTCTCGTCGACATTCCCCTCGATGGAGACGAAGGTGCAGACGGGGAGGAATCCAAGGGAGCCGCGTTCTACGTTGAGCGAAGCGGGAGCCCGCGGATCAGCTCGGTCGAGTTCTCCAACTTCTGCATCGACGGGTTGCACTTCAACCCGGACGGCTCGGGGATGCCTCCGGAGAACACGTACGTCAACGGCAAGACCGGCATCTATGTCGCGACCGCCAATGACTCATTCCGTGTGAACGGCATGGGGTTCGTCTACCTTGAAAACGCGCTCACCATTTACAAGGCGGACGCGCTTTCAATTCACGACAACTTCATCGCCGAATGCGGAAGCTGCATTGAGCTGCGCGGATGGGGACAGGCATCAAAGATCACCGACAACCTCGTCGGAGCTGGCTTCAAGGGTCACTCGATCTACGCAGAGAACCACGGCGGGCTCCTGATAACCGCGAACAACATCTTCCCCCGTGGTGCGAGCAGCGTCCATCTCGACGGCGTCACGCGTTCAAGCGTCACGAACAACCGTTTGCATTCGTTCTACCCCGGGATGGTGATTCTCGCTGCGAACAGTTCAGAGAACCTCGTGGCATCGAATCACTTCTTACGTGACCACGAGCCCTGGACACCATTCCTGGGAGTCGACAACGGACTGAACGACCTCTACGGACTTCTCTGCGTCAGCGGCAGCAACAACTCTGTCATCGGCAACCACTTCTCCGAGATCATCGACTCGCAGAGCATTCGGCCGGCAAGTGCTACGCCGGTCATCATCCGGCTGCGGGCGGGGGTTGGCAACTTCGTCTCCAACAACCATGTGGTGGCGATGGACGTTCACTCCACGTCAAGCGACTCCTGCTTCGAAGCTCAAGTGGACGCTCTGTTGACCACTGAGGCTGCGGAAGGCCTCGCCGTCACGGCCGTCATGGTCGATGCCGAATCAGCTCGGAATACGATCCTTGACTCCGGAAGTGAAGCCCAAGTTATCGCAGACAGGGCAGTTAACGCTTTGAGGGCCACACCTACGGTCGGTTTGCAGGCGGCGGATGTTAATCCGAACGTAGGATCAGTACCAACACCATGAGGACGTGGGAGACCAATGACCAATAGAACAGTCGGTATCAAGGAAGTGGCGGCGGCAGCCGGAGTGTCTGTCACGACCGTCTCCCACGTCCTCAATGATGTTGCCTACGCCCGGGTGGGCGCAGGAACGAGGCAGCGGGTCCACGAAGCGGCCCAACGGCTGGGTTACGGGCCCAACCGCCTTGCCCAGGCCCTGCGCACCCAGCGTTCCGGGATGATCGGGTTCATCAGCGAGGAAATCGCCACCACTCCGCACGCAGGCAGGATCATCCTCGGTGCCGAGGAGACGGCGCGGGCCCGGGGATACCGGATCATGATCATCAACTCCACCAGCACAGGTTCCCAGGATTCCAAGGAAAGCCAAGTCGCGGACCTCCTGGATCGGCAGGTGGACGGCATCCTGTATGCCACGATGTATCACCGGAAGCTTGCCGTACCCAAGAACCTGGCCGGACTGCCGGCAGTCCTGGTGGACTCCGAAGACATCAGTAACACAGTTTCCTGCGTCATCCCGGACGAAGTAGGCGGCGCCAGGGCGGCCGTACAGACCCTGATCGACGCCGGGCACACCCGGATCGGCATGCTCAACAACACCGATGACGTGCCGGCAACCCACTCCCGGCTCAGGGCCTTTAAGGACACGCTCGCAGATGCCGGGCTTCCGTTCCACGAGGAACTGGTCCAGTCCGAGCCCTCGGAGGTGCCTGGCGGTCACCAGGCGGCCCTGCGCCTGCTGAAACCCGAAAGCCGGCCCACGGCCGTGTTCTGCTACAACGACCGCATGGCCATGGGCGCGTACCGGGCAGCTGCGGAACTCGGCCTGAGGATTCCGGAGGACGTTTCCTTCGTCGGATTCGACAACCAGGAACTGATTGCCGAAAACCTCCACCCGCCGCTGACAACAGTGGCCCTGCCCCACTACGAAATGGGCGCATGGGCAACCGAAAACCTGATCGATGCCATCGAGGGAAAAAGTGACCTGCGGCTGTTCGCGGCCCACCCGACCGTACTTCCCTGTCCCATGGTTCTTCGCGATTCCGTCGCCTCGCCAACACATGACGGCCCTTCCAGCAGAGCAGCAACGTACTCGGCCGCACGGTCCAACACCTGACCTCGGGCGCGTCCGGCAGAGGACGCGCCTTGCCAAGGACCTTGAATACACAGCTCCCCGGTTCCCCCTGCCCTTAAAAAGCCCCCTGCCCTCAAAAAGACTGATCCGTTCGCTGGAACTGGCCCGGACATCCTGAAAGAACTCCGATGACTGAAACAACAACCCACCCGGCGGACCCCGCCGAAGACACCACGCCCAACTTCCGGCCCATCGTCCACTACACGGCCAAGAACACGTGGCTGAACGACCCCAACGGACTCGTGTGGCACCAGGACGTCTACCATCTCTTCTACCAAAACAACCCCTTCGGCAACGTCTGGGGCAACATGTCCTGGGGACATGCCACCTCAGCCGATCTTCTGCACTGGACCGAACACCCCGTTGCCATCGCGGGCGATGAGGAAGAAGACGTCTTTTCAGGCAGCATCGTGGTGGACCATGGCAATACATCGGGATTCGGCACGGTGGAAGATCCTGCCCTGGTGGCCATCTACACCAGCGCCTTCAAGGAAGGCTCCGCACACCGGGGGACACAGGCCCAGTCCCTCGCGTTCTCCACGGACGCCGGCATGACGTGGACCAAATACGCAGGCAACCCGGTGCTTGGCCGCGGCTCGGCCCACTTCCGGGACCCCAAGGTCTTCCCCTACGAGGGACCGGCTGGTTCCTGCTGGGTCATGGTGGCGGTGGAGGCCCGGCATCAGCAGGTGGTGCTGTACCGCTCGGCCAACCTCAAGGACTGGGAGTACCTGAGCACCTTCGGCCCTGCAAACGCCATAGGAGCCGAATGGGAATGCCCCGACCTCTTCCCGTTGCCTGTCGACGGCGACACGGACAACGTCAAGTGGGTCCTGGTGGTCAATCTCAACCCGGGTGCCGTCGCCGGCGGCTCCGGAGGCCAGTACTTCGTCGGCCACTTCGACGGGGTGCAGTTCACCGCGGATCCTGATTCGCTCGTTCCAGCGGATGCTGACGGAACCACGGATCTCAGACACTGTCTGTGGCTCGACTGGGGACGTGACTACTACGCCGCGGTTTCCTTCAGCAATGCCCCGGAGAACCGCCGCATCATGATCGGCTGGATGAACAACTGGGACTACGCAAACTCCCTGCCCACGTCTCCATGGCGCTCAGGGATGTCCCTGGCCCGCGAGGTCGGGCTCGCGACGGTGGACGGTTTGCCGCGCCTGGTGCAGCGCCCGGTGCTGCCATTGGACGGCGGCGGGCCGGCCTGCACCATCCAGGACCTGGAACTGGCCGACTCCCGGTTGCAACTGCCCGACGCAATCCCCGGATCAGCCCAGCTGATCGAGGCCGAGATCCTGCCAGGGACGGCCCGGACCGTAGCTTTCAGGCTGCTTGGGGCAAAGGACGGGAGTGCCGCCACGGTTCTCAGCTTCGATACCGTGAAGGACCGGCTCACCCTGGATCGCCGCAACTCCGGAAACATCGCCTTCCACGACAAGTTCGCGTCGGCTGAGTCCGCACCGGTGAAGCTCGACGGCGGTGTGCTAAGACTCCGTCTCGTCGTCGACCAGTGCTCCGTGGAGGTCTTCGCCCAAGGCGGCGCGGTTGTCCTGAGCGATCTGGTGTTCCCCCTGGCAGGGAACCAAAGCACCGAAGTGTCCGCGGAGGGCGGCACAGTCACAGTGCGGAAGCTGGCCGTCACGGCTCTGTCATAGAGACAGGATGCCGGGCGCCTGTCCCCATGTGGAGGCCTACTGTTACTGTTCCTTGCCCGGCAGGATTTCCTGGGCTTTGGTTTTGACGGTTGCTTTGATGATGTCCCAGGTGCTGTCGTCGCCTTTGGCGAGGGCTTTGGCGGTGTTGAGTGCCTGCTCGAGGGTGGTGTGTGGAGGGATCGGCGGGATGTCGGGATTGGTGTGCACGTCCAGGACGGTGGGGCGGTCGGCACTGAGGGCTTTCTCCCAGGCCGCCCCGACGCCGTCGGGCGTGGTCACGGTGATGCTTTCCAGGCCGAGGCTTGCGGCGAAGGCTGCATAATCGACGTCGGGAAGCGACTGGGATTCGGTGAAGGCGGGGGCGCCGCCCATTGCCCTCAGTTCCCAGGTGACGTGGTTCAGGTCGTTGTTATGCAGCACGGCAACGATGAGCCGGGGATCGGACCATTCCTGCCAGTAGCGCCGGACGGTGATCAGTTCGGCGAGGCCGTTCATCTGCATCGCGCCGTCGCCCGCGAAGGCGATGACAGGGTGGTCCGGGTACGCGAATTTCGCGCCGATCGCGTACGGCACCGCGCAGCCCATGGTGGCCAGAGTCCCGGAGATCGAGCCTCTGGTATCGCTGCCGAATTTCAGCTGCCGGGCATACCAGTTGGCGGAGGAACCGGAATCAGCGGTGACAATGGCGTTCGCCGGCAGCCTGTCGGAGAGCTCGGCGAAGAGCCGCATGGGGTTCACCGGGGCGGCCTCCACCATGGCCTCGGAACGCATGGTTTCCCACCACTTACTGATTTTCCCCTCCAGATCCTCGCGCCAGGAACGGTCGTCCTTCCGTCGCAGGTGCGGGATCAGCGCTCGCAGCGTCGCGGCGGAGTCGCCCACGATGTTGAATTCGTAGGGATAGCGGAGCCCGATCATCGCCGGGTCGATGTCGATCTGGACGCCGCGGGCCTGGCCTGCTTCTGGCATGAACTGGGGGTAGGGAAAGCTTGAGCCGACGGTGAGGAGGGTGTCGCAGTCGAGCATCATCTCGTAGCTGGGCCGGGTGCCCAGCAGGCCGATGGATCCCGTGACATAGGGGAGGTCATCGGGGAGGGAGTCCTTGCCAAGGAGTGCCTTTGCCACGCCCGCGCCCAGCAGATCCGCCACCTCCCGGACTTCGGCCGACGCCCCTCGGGCACCGTGTCCGATCAGCATGGCGACTTTCTTTCCCTGGTTGAGCAGGTCAGCGGCGCCCCTGATCGCTTCCATGTCCGGCTGGGTCGACGGCGGCCGGATGCCCAGGCTGGAAGGAACCATCTTCAGCGCGTGCGTGGGCGGGGTGTACGCAAGTTCCTGCACGTCAGAGGGGATGATGACGGCGGTCGGCCCGCGCCGGGTTACGGCGATGCGGATCGCTCTGTCGAGGACGTTCGGCAGTTGTTCCGGGACGGTGACCGTCTGGACGTAGTCGGATGCGACGTCCTTGAACAGGGACTGCAGGTCCACTTCCTGCTGGAAGGAACCGCCCATTGCGGTCCTTGCCGCCTGGCCGACAATTGCGACGACGGGGGCATGGTCGAGCTTGGCGTCGTACAGCCCGTTCAGGAGGTGGATGGCTCCCGGACCCGAGGTCGCCATGCAGACTCCGACGTTTTCGGTGAATTTCGCGTAGCCAACCGCCTGCAGGGCAGACATCTCCTCGTGCCGGGACTGGATGAATTTAGGCTCGTTCCCGGCTTGGCCGAAGGCGGCCACCAGGGCGTTGATGCCGTCGCCGGGATACGCGAACACTTTGTCCACTCCCCATTGACGCAGCCGGTCCAGCAGATACTCCGCAACTGTCGGTGATGCCATTGCCATGTTCCTTTCGGGCATCCGGCCCGCGTCGGGGTGGAGGGCCCGCGCTAGTCCATGACCGGGAGGTCCTTGGTTGTCGGTCCCTGGAGCACTTCCCCGGTGGGTGAGTAGCGTGAGCCGTGCAGAGGGCAGTCCCAGGACTTTTCGGCGTCGTTCCAGCTGAGCAGTCCGCCCAGATGGGTGCATACCGCGGAGACCCGGCAGGTGACGCCGTCGACCGTGGAAACGGCGACGGGTTTGCGGCCTTGGCGGACCACGGTACCTTCGCCCTCGGGGGGCACCGTCCGGGTACCAGTTTCGGGTTTGGCCAGTTCCGCCTTTGCCCAACTTTCGGAGAGGGTTTTGGCGACGTCGGCGTTAAGGGCAATCGCTGAGGCGGCGCCGGCCGGTGAGGTAATCCGCCTGTGGATGGTGTCGGCCCAGGGGAGCTGTCCATCCAGGATGTCGGCCGTGATGGCCAGTGAGGCCGCAATGCCGTTGGTCATGCCCCATTTGTTGTATCCGCTGGCAAAGAAGATCTTTCCGCGGCCCCGGGGCATCTTGCCGAAGAACGGCATCAGGTTGGTGGCGCGGTAGTCCTCGCCGGACCAGGTATGGGTCACCTCGGCGCCAGGGAAGTGGTGGATCCCCCAGTTCAGCAACTGGTCAAGGCGGCGCTTCGGAGAAGGCTCCCTGCCCACCTGGTGCCCGTTGCCGCCGACAACCAGCAGTTCCTCGTTCCCTGTCGGGAAGGTGCGGAGGGAGCGGCCCGGCGTTTCGGCCGAGAGGTACATACCACGGGGAATGGGGGTCGACGCGGGAACGTGCAGCGCGGCGGCATACGACTGGGAGGCCTTCAGCTTGGCGAAGTACAGGCCGCGGTCCAGGACCGGGATACCGGTGGCCAGCACCACGCGGTCAGCACTGACGTTCCCGCCGCTGGTCAGAACGGTGGCGCGCTCGTCCTGTTTGACGTTCAGGAGCCTGACGCCTTCGACGATCATGCCGCCGTGTGCCCGGAGGTCTGCAGCCAGCGCCTCCAGCACGTCCATCGGATTGAACTGGGCCTGGTCCGGCATCCGGACGGCGGTCCGGATGCTGAAGGGCAGCTCCGAGTCGGTGGTTCCGCTGACATCCAGGCCCGCGGCCCTTGCGACTTCGAGCTCGGACCTTACCTGATCCGCGCCGTCGTCTGTCACAGCGAAGGTATAGGCATCGCGGCGCTGGAACGGCACGCCGTTTGCCTCCAGGAACCGCAGGAGCCACGCCTGCCCTTCCCTGTTGGCCTCCACATAGGCGTTGACCATCTTCTGGGAATACTGCCTTCGCAGCGAGGACAGGATGGTGCCCTGCAGCAGGGTCAATTTCGCGGTTGTATTGCCTGTGGTTCCGGCGCCTACGGTCCTGGCCTCCAGGACGGCCACCCGCTGTCCTGAACGAGCCAGCAGGGCAGCGGTGGCGAGTCCCGTGATTCCCGCACCCGCCACGACGGTGTCAAAATCCGCTCCGGGAGTAAAGGGATCGATGGGGATGGTGCGGGGTCGATCAAGCCAGACTGAGGTCACGAGCTTTCCCTTCCTGTACGTTTCGTTCCGTTGGACCCCGCAGGTTGTAGGATCCTGGCCCTATCCCGCACGCCGTTCATTCCGATTCTCCAAGGCTCCTCTGTTGCATCTGCAGCCAGTATGGATCCCTGCAACGCCAGTGTCCATCGTCGAAACAGGGGGAAAGGACTCGTTCTCAAACCGGGAACATCTAGCTGAAACCGGGAACATCGCGCCCTTCAAATTGGTTATCACCATACAAGAACCTTTTTCCAAAGAAGGAGGTGGCCGAAGTGGACGCGAACGATCTCGACGTCACTGGCCGTCGTCTTCCCGGTGCCGTCAGTTTCGCTGACAAAATTAGCGCTGACAGCTCACACACGGGACCCCTGCACCCCTGGAGCCGGTACGTCGCGCTAGGGGATTCGTTCACTGAAGGGGTGGGCGATCCGGAACCTCGCTGTCCCGGCGGGCTGCGTGGCTGGGCTGACCGCGTCGCTGACGAACTGGCGGCCGGTCAGGAGGATTTCAGCTACGCCAACCTGGCTGTGCGCGGTCTCCTCCTGGAGCAAATCCTGAGCCAGCAGGTGGGACCGGCCCTGGCGCTGGAACCGGATCTGATCACCTTGTCCGCCGGAGGGAACGACATGGTTTTCCATGCCAGCGATCCGGACAAACTCGCGGACAAACTCGACGGCGGCGTCGGGCAGCTCAGTCAATCCGGGGCGACCATAGTGCTGTTTACGGGACCGGATTGGAGGTCCACCCCGGTGTTGGGCCGCAACCGGGCAAAGGTGGCCATCTTCAATGAGAATGTGCACACCATCGCCTCCCGCTATGACGCCGTGATAGCTGACCTGTGGGCCCTGCGGCAGCTTCGGGACCGGCGGATGTGGGACCCTGACCGGCTGCACCTTTCTCCGCTGGGCCATCACACTGTGGCCATGATGGTGCTGGATACCCTGAATGTTCCGCATTCGCTGCAGCCGCTGGAGCCTAAGGATCTTCTGCAGGGGAGTTGGCGGCGAGCCAGGGCAGGAGACATTCTCTGGGCCAGGAATTACTTCTTCCCGTGGGTGCTCAGGCGGATCCGCCCGGGTGGAAGCGAAGAAGAGCGGCAGGCGAAACGGCCGGCCGCCGGACCGGCGGTCTTCGGCGGACCGGTGATCTCCGAAGGAATGCCCTCCGCGGCATCCCCTGCCCTGACCAAGGGATAATCCTGGTCGGCGGTGTCAGCGGACCCATTGTGAACCGGACATCCAGGTGCTATTACCTATCTATCGGTCTCCGGTGCGCAGTTGATGGGAGTCCAGGTGGATACACAGTCGGTCCTCACCTTCATTGGCGGTTACGTGGCAACCGGGATCTCAGTATTCCTGTTGTACTCGCCCTTCCTGGTTCTTTTCCTTCTCCTGCTGCTCGTCGGGGGTGTCCTGCAGCTCATAGCCTGGCCCTTCAGCGTCTTGATCCGAAGACTGCGGCGGGGGCGGGGAAACGCTGAGTATGATTCATCGTGGCTTCTCCATTGACAGAAGGATCCGGCGCGATGACCAAATACCTGATCTCGTTCCCCAGCGCCGCCATGGTCCTCTCTGACGACGACCTGCAGGCAGCTTCGGTTGCGTCCCGCGCGGTGGTTCAGGAGGCGAAGGACGCCGGCGTCTGGGTGTTCGGCGGCGGCATCGATGAGAGTATCCCGCCTGTCATGGTCGACGGCGATGGGACCGTGCGGAAGGGCACGTACCCCCAGACGGCGCAGCTCGACGGCGGGTACTGCGTGCTGGAACTGCCCTCCTACGATTCGGCCTTGGAGTGGGCTGCGAAGTTGGCGGTCGCCTGCCGTTGCGCGCAGGAAGTGCGCGCCTTCCACTACGATCCGGCCAGCTAGGTCTCGGCCGGGTATTTGGCGCTGACGCGCCCGTAGTCAACGCAAACGGTGTACCCCGCGTACGGCTTCATGCACGAGGTGGGACCCATGGTGCCTGGACGCCGACCGGACCGCCGTGAACAGTGGGTGGATGCGTTCGCCGTGGATGCCCCTGGTCATGTCGCGGATCAGGCCTTTTGCGCCAATTTCCCTGATGACGGTAATGCCTGCCACTGCATCCTTTTTAGTGGGGAACCGGGCCGATACCCCGAGCAGCCTGCCCGTCCCTTCGAAGAGCCGGAAGCGGTAGCCGCCGTCAGGGGGCTCAAATATTTCGAAGTATCCAGCCATGGGACGTCACTCCGTTCTTCCGTCATTGCAAGCCTGATTCAAGCGTACGTCCGGGGGCGGAGGCCGGGTAGCCTTAGGGCGGAAATGCCCGACCGTGGGGAGTCACCCCAGGTGCAAGGTGCTGGGCTGCGGGGTCACTCGGGGGAGCCGACGACCACCTGCGCCGGGCTGTGGATGATGTAGCCGTTGAGCCAGGAAAACAGGGCGCGGACTTTCTGTTGGAATCCGGACAGGAGGGCAAGGTGCACCAGGAGCCAGGACAGGAAGGCGAGTGATCCTTGCAGCTGGATGCGCTTGCGTCCGAGCTCGGCCACTGCAGCGCCCCGCCCGATCATCGCCATGTATCCCTTGTCCAGGTAGCGGAAAGGCTGCCGGCCGCCGCCGGTGAGGTCGGCGTGGATGTTGCGGGCGGCCCACTTCCCGGCCTGCTGGGCCACGGAGCCGAGCTGCGGCAGTTTGGCTCCTCTCGAATCGATGATGTTGGCGGCATCGCCGATGACGTAGACCCCTTCGACGCCGGGGGCGGTCAGGTCAGGGCGGACGTCGATACGCCCGCCTTTGCCTTGGGGCAGGCCGGATCCGGCAATGAGGTTACCGGCCTTCAGGCCACCCGCCCAAACCACCATCCGGCTGGGGATGTCGGTCCCGTCGGCCAGAGTCACGCCGTCGGCACGGATCTCGGTGACGCCCACCCCCATATGCATCTGGACCCCGATCTTTGCCAGCCGGTCGCGGGCGTATTTCTGGGACTTTGCCGAAAACGTGTTCAGTACGGCCGGAACCATGTCCACCAGGTGCACGCGGCAGCGGGCCGCGAGCTCCGGGGAGAAGTACTTCGCCACCACGAACTTGATGTTTTCCGCCATGGCGCCGGCGGTTTCCACGCCCGTGGGCCCGCCCCCGACGACGACGACGTCCACTGGGCTGTCAGGTTCCCGGTCAGCCTGGTCCAGTAGCCGGATGAGGCTGCCGCCGAGCTTGGTAGCGTCCGTCACCGAATACAACGGGAAGGCATGTTCCTCGGCGCCGGGCGTGTTGAAGAAGTTCGGCACCGCGCCAACGGCAACCACCAGGATTTGCGCCCGGAAAGTATCGCCGTCCTCAGTGGTGACGGTACGCTCCGCTGCATCCAGCGATGCCACCTTGGCCGTCATCACCCTCACCTGCCTGATCCGGCGGAAAACGGACCGAAGCGGCCGGGCTATGGCCGAGACGCCGATCTGTGACGTCGCCAGCTGGTACAGCAGCGGCTGGAACTGGTGGTAGTTGTTCGCGTCGATGAGCAGCACCCGAATGCCTTTGCGGCCTAATGCCCTAGCCGCGGAAACCCCGGCGAAACCGCCTCCGACCACAATGACCTGATAGGTATCCTCCATCCGAGCAACGTACTCCACCCAGGGCCCGGGCAACAGTGGTCAAGGACATGCCAGACCCATTGCCCCCGGCCCGGCACAGGCATACGCTCGAAAGTAATTCTGGCTGCCCAGGTCTCAGGCACTGGCAACTTGATCGAGCGCCCGGAGAACCTGATGACCACCTTTAAGCCTCAGACACATCGCTTCCTGAGCCAGGCGGTGGCCCTCCTCCTGGCAGTGGCAGGAATGTCTTTCTACGCCAACACCGCCGATGCGGCAGCCGATTACGGCTACCCGAGCATCAGCTACTGGGGAGTGGCTAACCCGCCCACTGCCGACAAGCCCCAGAGCAAGCTCTGGTGGAATGATGGCGCCTGGTGGGCGGACATGTGGACCACAGGCAGCGGCTGGCATATCTATCGGCTGGACCGCGCCTCCCACACCTGGGTGGACACAGGGGTCCTGAATGACAGCCGCGGCAATACCCTCGCCGACACACTCTGGGACGGCTCCAGGCTCTACATTGCCTCGCACGTGGTCACCATTAGCAGCAACGAAACGCCGGAGCCCTCGGTTACGGGTCAGCCGGCGAATCTCTACCGTTACAGCTATTCGGCAGGAACATACACCCTCGACGCCGGGTTCCCGACCATCATCACGAACAACAGTAGTGAATCGATGACGATTGACAGGGATTCCACCGGAGCGATCTGGGCCACCTGGACGCAGGTGGCGGGCAATCCGACGTCGGGCTTTACGAACACCGTCTACGTCAACAATTCCCTGCCGGGCGGTGCCGGCTGGTCCACGCCCTTTGTGCTGCCGGTAGCCAATGCACACCCGGCGCCGGATGACATTTCCGCTGTGGTGGCGTACGCGAAGAACAGGATCGGCGTCATGTGGAGCGACCAGACCACCGGGACCGTGTGGTGGGCGTGGCGGACCGACGGGACCTCCCCGACAGCGCGCTCGTCCTGGAAACAGCAACCCGCGCTACGGGGCAATGGGCTTGCGGATGACCACCTGAACCTCAAAGCGCTGCTGGCCGATGGTGCCGGACGGGTGTTCGCGGCGGTGAAGACCAGCCTCAATGAGACTTCCAGTGACCCCACCCTGCCGCAGGAGCTGTTGCTCGTCTTCCGTCCGGGCACAGGCTCGTTCACTAAGTCCACGATTGCGGTGACAGGCGATTGCGTTACGCGGCCTCAGCTCCTGCTGGACACCGAGAACAACCAGGTTCACGCCTTCCACACCGCACCCGCCGGGACTCAATGCGCCTCATCAGGCACGGCGGGAACCATTTATGAGAAGACGGCCTCCATGGACGATCCCGTCTTCGCGTCGGGCCGTGGAACGCCCTTGATCCAGGACGGAGCGTCACCGAACCTGAACAACCTGACCACCACCAAGCAGAGCGTCAACAGCAGCACCGGCCTTGTAGTGATGGCCAGCAACCACATCACCAAACGCTATTGGTTCGCGGACAGGTCCCTCGGCTAGCAACGGGCCTGCCCATATAGCCTGCGCCGTCCCCATCTGGCTTAGCCGATCAGGAGATCCAGCCCAAGCCTCCTGCTTGACGCCCTCTGCCGCTTCCGCATATCCTGAACGAACGGTCGGTAAATAAAGATCGGCGAAATCAGAGGCCTTTGCATAGGAGCAACCCATGGCAGCGCAGAATCTGCAGTCAGTGCCCGCTGGACAATCACCGGAGCCCGCATCCCCGGCAGTACAGCCTGCGCAGGATGCAGAAGCAGCCCGGCTCGAGGCAGAGGGCAAGGCGAACTTTGACCGGGTGATCGCCGACGATTCGCGGATCGAGCCGCGGGACTGGATGCCTGACGCGTACCGCAAGACGCTCCTACGCCAGATCTCCCAGCACGCCCACTCCGAGATCATCGGCATGCAGCCGGAAGCCAACTGGATCTCCCGCGCCCCGAGCCTCAAGCGCAAGGCCATCCTCATGGCCAAGGTCCAGGACGAGGCCGGCCACGGGCTGTACCTCTACTCGGCTGCAGAAACGCTTGGTCAGACCCGCGACAAGATGATGGCCGACCTCATCGCCGGCAAGGCCCGCTACTCAAGCATCTTCAACTACCCGGCGCTGACCTGGGCGGACATGGGCGCCATCGGCTGGCTGGTGGACGGCGCCGCCATCTGCAACCAGGTGCCGCTGTGCCGGGCCTCCTACGGCCCCTACGGCCGGGCCATGGTCCGCATCTGCAAGGAGGAGTCATTCCACCAGCGGCAGGGCTTCGAGATCCTGCTTGAGCTTGCCAACGGCACCCCGGAGCAGAAGCAGATGGCCCAGGACGCTGTGAACCGCTGGTATGCCCCGGCGCTGATGATGTTCGGCCCGCCCGACGACGATTCGCCCAACTCCCGCCAGTCCATGGCCTGGAACATCAAGCGCTTCAGCAATGACGAGCTCCGCAGCCGCTTCGTGGGCATGATGGTGGAGCAGGTCCGCGTGCTCGGCCTGACCCTCCCGGACAGCGAGGTCCGCTTCAACGAGGAGACCAAAAGGTGGGAGCACGGCCCGCTGGACTGGAACGAATTCAAGGAAGTACTCGCCGGCCGCGGGCCCTGCAACGCCCAGCGGCTGGAGCGCCGCAGGGAAGCGCACGACGACGGGGCCTGGGTCCGTGAGGCAGCAGCCGCCTATGCAGCAAAACAGCAGGCAAAACAGTCAATGAAGACAAAGGAATACGCAGCATGAGTCCCCATGGCAACCCGGAAGCCCCCGCCAGCTCGGCAGGCGAAATCAATCGCGAAGCGGCCAAATCGAGCCCGGCAGTTGAACCGGCCGAGACCGGCAACGCCTGGGGCCTCTGGGAGGTCTTTGTCCGGTCAAGCCGCGGCCTCAGCCACGTGCACGCCGGCTCCCTGCACGCACCCGATGCCGCCATGGCGCTGCGCAATGCCCGGGACCTCTACACCCGCCGCAACGAAGGCGTCTCCATCTGGGTGGTCCCGGCAGACGCCATAGCCGCCAGCGATCCGGACTCCAAAGGCGCGTTCTTCGAGTCCCCGCAGGGCAAGGACTACCGGCATGCCACGTATTACACCAAGAGCGAAGGGGTGAAACACCTGTGAGCGAAACGAACGCGTCGGCCACCCGCATCACCCCGGGCAACGCCCTCCGCCCCGAGGACATCGCCCTGGAGGTCCGCACCGGTCTCGCCCAGCCCGGCAAGGACGTGGCCGAGTATGCGCTGCGCCTGGGCGACGACGCCCTGATCCTGGCCCAGCGCCTGGGCCACTGGATCTCCCGCGGCCCGGAGCTGGAGGAGGACGTGGCCCTGGGCAACATCGCCCTGGACCAGCTGGGCCACGCCCGCTCCTTCCTCAGTTATGCGGGCGGCGGCCTCGTCGGCGAGGGGGAGCCGGCCAAGACCGAGGACGATCTTGCCTACTTCCGGCGCGAGCCCGAATTCCGCTCGGCCCACCTCTTCGAACAGCCCAACGGCGACTTCGCGGTGACCATCGCCCGGCAGTTCGTGGTGAGCTACTACCAGTTCGAGCTCTACCGCCGGCTCACTGAATCAAGCGACGAAACGCTTGCTGCCATCGCAGCCAAAGCCGTGAAGGAGGTGGACTACCACCGGGACCACAGCGCCCAGTGGGTCCTCCGCCTGGCCGGCGGGACGGATGAATCACGCAAGCGGATGATCCACGGCCTCAAGCTGGTCTGGCCCTACGTCGGGGAGCTCTTCGAGGACGATGAGCTGGCCACCCGCCTGGCTGAAACCGGTGCCGCCGTCGTGCCTTCCAGCCTGAGGGAGGACTTTGACCGGCTGACCGGGGAAGTCCTGAAAGAAGCGGAGCTGGAGGTGCCGGACGTTCCGCCTGCCCCCGGCGGCGGCCGGCGCGGCCGGCATTCCGAGCATTTTGGCTACATCCTCGCGGAGATGCAGGTGCTGGCCCGCCAGTATCCGGGGGCGAGCTGGTGACCGTCATGGACATGTATGTTGCAGATGCCGGAACCGCTCCCGGACGGGTTTCCGCCCGGCAGAAGGCGTGGGACATCGCGGCCACGGTGTGCGACCCCGAGATCCCTGTGCTCACCATCGAGGATCTGGGGATCCTGCGGGACGTGAAAATAGTCGACGACGGCGGTCTGGTTCCCGCCGTCCTGGTCACCATTACGCCCACGTACTCGGGCTGCCCCGCGATGGACGCCATCCGGGACGACCTCAAGGCCGCCTTCGTCAGGGAAGGCTATCCCAGCGTCCACGTGGACCTGGTGCTCGCCCCGGCCTGGACCACGGACTGGATGACGGAGGCCGGCAAGGCCAAGCTGCAGGAGTACGGCATCGCCCCGCCGTCGGGTATGTCTGCAGCCGGCGGACACGCAGGCAAAGTGCGGCTCAGCCTCGCAGTGAAATGCCCGCAGTGCAACAGCCTGAACACCAGGGAACTCACGCGGTTCGGCTCCACCTCCTGCAAGGCGCTCTACGTCTGCCAGGACTGCCAGGAACCGTTCGACTACTTCAAAGTCCTCTAAGGAAGCCCCATGCCTGTTGTCCGCCAGACCGCCGCCGAATCGGCGCAGGCCGCCGGCCGCCGTCGTCCGTCCTTCCACACCCTGACCGTCGCGGAGGTGCGCCGGCTGACCGAGGACGCCATCGAGGTTTCCTTCCATGTCCCGAAGGAGCTCGCCGGCCAGTTCGATTACCTGCCCGGCCAGTACGTGGCCCTGCGCACCAAGCTGCCTGATGAAAACGGCGAACTGCACGAGGTGCGCCGCAGCTACTCCATTTGCGCCGAGCCGCGCACGTTTGAGGACGGCAGCAGTGAGATCCGGGTGGCCGTGAAGCAGGACCTGGGCGGGCTGTTCTCCACGTGGGCCAATTCGGAGCTGAAGCCGGGGGACACCCTGGACGTGATGAGTCCCATGGGCGCGTTCGTGTCCAAGCACGGCCGGGACGGCAAGGCCGTGGAGCAGAACGTGATGAACTCGATGAACCATCCCGAGGAGCTGGCGGGGGAAGCTGCCTCCGTTGGGGGAGGCAGCTTCGTGGCCATCGCGGCGGGAAGCGGCATCACGCCGGTGATCGCCATCGCCCGCACGCTGCTGGCCGCCAACCCGGAAACCCGCTTTGACCTGATCTACGCCAACAAGGCAGCCATGGACGTGATGTTCCTGGAGGAGCTGGCGGACCTGAAGGACAAGTACCCGCAGCGGCTGGCCATCCACCACGTGCTGTCCCGCGAGCAGCGGATCGCGCCGCTGCTGAGCGGAAGGATCGACGCCGAGAAGCTCCAGCAGCTGCTGGGCACCGCCATCCACGCGGATGACGTGGATGAGTGGTTCCTGTGCGGGCCGTTCGAGCTGGTGCAGCTGTGCCGGGACACGCTGGCCGAGCGCGGCGTGAAGCCTGAGCAGATCCGGTTCGAGCTGTTTACGTCGGGCAAGCCGGACCGCCCCGAGGGCCACGCCGGCCGGCCCGTGCTGGTGGACGAGTCCAAGGAGACGTACAAGATCACGTTCAAGCTGGACGGCCTGCAGGGCGAGGTAGCCAGCCCCACGCACGCACGCGAATCCATCCTCAACGCCGCGCTGCGGGTCCGCCCGGATGTGCCGTTCGCCTGCGCCGGGGGAGTGTGCGGCACGTGCCGGGCCAAGCTGGTCACCGGCAATGTCAGCATGGACGAGAACTACGCGCTGGAGCAGGATGAACTGGACAGGGGCTACGTGCTGACCTGCCAGTCGCACCCCATCACCCCGGAAGTCACCGTCGACTTCGACGTTTAGGATTTCAGTCACCTCACCGCCACGAACAGGAGCCCCATGATTTCCCTCTCCATCAACAACGGCGTTGCCGAGGTGGTGCTGGATGCGCCCTACAAGCTGAATTCGCTGGATGAGCAGGCGCTCGCAGAGCTGGGGAGGGCGTACGACGACGCCGCTGCCGCCGCCTCCCGCGGTGAGGTGCGGGCGCTGCTGCTGAGGGGAGAGGGCCGCGCCTTCTGCGCGGGCCGGGACATTTCCGGCGTGACGCCGGAGGAGGACGACGCCGCCGCCTACCTGGGCGGGCTGGTGCAGCCGCTGCTGAAAAAGATGAGCTCGTTCCCGGCGCCGACGTTTGCGGCGGCGCAGGGTGCCTGCCTGGGCGTGGGCTTGGGCCTGCTGCTCGCAACCGACGTGGTGTACGTGGCGGAGAACGCCAAATTCGGCTCGCCCTTCGCGAAGCTCGGTGCCACCCTGGATTCGGGCGGGCACTGGTATTTCACCGAGCGGCTGGGCATGCACCGGACGCTGGACCTGATCTATACGGCGGAGCTGATTTCAGGGGCGGAGGCGGTGGCGCAGGGGATGTTCAGCCGGGCCATGCCGGCCGATGAACTGTTGGGAGACACCAGGACGATTGTGGCCAAGGTGGCGACCGGGGCGACGGGAGCGTTCAACGCCAGCAAGGAACTGGTAGCGCACATCCGGGACCACCGGCTGGGCCTTTGGGAGGCCATGGAAGAGGAGAATTCCGAGCAGGCCCGGCTTTGTAAAAGTGATGATTATGCCGAAGGTTTTCGGGCTTTTCAGGAGAAGCGTGAGCCAAGGTTTACAGGCTAGAGATTGCTACTTTCACGCTGTTTCAGCAGCCTCCTAGGTGTACTGCCCAGGGACGTTGGTTGGGTGAATGTGATGACTCGCTGGAGTCGTTGACTGATGGGTGAGGACCTCCGGTTGCACAGTGGAGTTGCTTAGACAACCGCTGAAGCGACCAGGAGGTCCTCATGTCCCACGCTAATGCCGCTTTGACGCCACGCCAACGGTTACGCGTCGCGCGTTTGATCATTGACCACGGATGGCCGGTGTCCCGGGCTGCCGAACAGTTCAATTGCTCCTGGCCCACCGCCAAGCGCTGGTCTGAACGCTACGCCGCGATGGGCGAGGCGGGCATGATTGACAGGTCCTCGAGTCCCCACCGGGTGGCGAACCGGACCCCGCAGCATCTGGTCCGCAAGGTCGTGCATCTGCGCTGGAAGCAAAGGCTGGGGCCTATCGCGATCGGGGCGAAGCTTGCTATGCCTGCCTCCACGGTCCACGCGGTCCTGGTCCGTTGCAGGCTGAACCGGTTGCATCACGTGGATAAGCGCACCGGGGAGGTCATCCGCCGGTACGAGCACGACAAACCGGGGGCGATGATCCACGTCGATGTTAAGAAGCTCGGAAATATCCCGGACGGTGGTGGCTGGCGCTACGTTGGCCGGCAGCGGGGTCATCGGAACCGTGCAGCGACACCAGTCAGAACCGGCAGCCGCCGCCACCCCATCATCGGCACGGCCTATGTGCACACGGTCATCGACGACCATTCCCGGGTCGCTTACGCAGAGATCCACGGCGACGAAACCGCGGTCACCGCAGTAGCGGTCCTGAAAAGGGCTGTGTCCTGGTTTGCTTCCCGCGGCGTTACCGTCGAGCGGGTCCTTTCCGATAACGGATCAGCCTACAAGTCCCACCTGCGGCGGGATACCTGCCGGGAACTGAACATCAAGGCCAAGAAGACCCGCCCCTACCGCCCGCAAACAAACGGCAAGAACGAGCGGTTCCACCGCACCCTCGCTGACGGATGGGCATTCAAACGCTTTTACGCCACAGAGTCAGCCCGAAGAAACGCCCTCCCGGCATGGCTACACCATTACAATCACCACAGGCCCCCCACCGCAATCGGAGGTCGCCCGCCCATCAGCCGATTAACCAACCTGCCTGGGCAGTACACCTAGGGCGCTGCTCGTCCTTGATGCCTGTAGTCATATCGTCTAGTACGTAAAATTCAGTACCGTCACGGTGCCGGCAGTCAGCGGAAACGTTTGCGTAGTGGAGCCGTAGGCAAAGCCAGGGACAGTTGGTCGCTCCGCCACAGGCTTAGGGTCGCTCTTTGCCCCATCGATTACCGTCTGATCTTCAGCCTTGTAGCTAGGGCCCGCTAGCTGGGTCATAGTTCCTGTCAGAGGCTGTCCTGGCAGGGAGAGGGTTACCTCCGTCTGAGCGGCCTTTTGGGGATCGTTCTGATTCACCAGAATTACAGTGGTACTGCCATCCGTGTTCCGTAGGGCATAGCTGTATGCAAGGCCACCTCCTGAAGTCTGGAGTTCAAGGAACTTGCCGCCTTCAAGACCAGCCACGATGGCCAGCCCGAAGAAGTTTGCCCTGCCTGAAAATTGTCCATCCGGCTTAAGGTAGGGGCCGCCACTGCATAGTACGGACATGGGTGGCCCCCCCGCGCAAGTCAGCAAGGAGCTGTGGAAACCGATGCGCGCTATTCCCAGCTGGGCAGCGTTGAGGAAGTAGTCCGCCGTCCACAAAGCTGAGGCATGTGTACGGGAGGTCTCGTTTGAGCCGGGACATGCTGCGATACCCGTTTCCGGGAGCCACGTTTCCAGTCCCGCTGCTTGCCCTGCCCGAACGGCCGCCTTCTGATAGTCAGCGGCACGCTGGTGCATGAGCGGGCTCATGAGGTTTCCAAGTGTTGGTGACGATTTCGGGTCGTCCCCGTTGCAACTATGGAGCGGATAATTGTGGAACGAAAGGATCTTTTTCTGAGGAATGTCGGCACCGATGAAGGGCTGCCACCATTCCTGACTGTAAGTTCCTGGGCCGGAGATGGCGACGCCGGGTGCCGCAGCGTAAATGGCCGTAGCGTATGCCTTTAGCTCTTCAACGTACTCATCGGTGGAGTAACCTCCGGGACGCACACCGTTGGCCCCGAATCCGTTGGGCTCGTTGCCGATCGTTACACTGATAAGCCGGTCCCCGAAGATGCCGGAAGCGTGCTTCACCATGTCGGCGGCCCGTGCCGGGTCGAAGTGGCCAAGATCGACGGTAAGGCTCACCTTCGCGTTTACAGCTTCGAGCAAGCCATTGACGCGGGCCAGATCTTGCGGGCCAACAGCGCGCGCGGGATGTGCATTATCACCCTTGTACGTGCTTGGGATCGCTTCGCCCGACGAGGTCCAGAAAAAGCGACGATCCACGGCGTTCCCTCCGAAACGCAACACGGGTTCGTCAACCTCCCTCAGAAGTTTCGCAAGGGAGGTGTTTGCGCTGCTTAAGGCAGCATCCCCCAGATCGGTCGCTTCCAATGAAATGCCCGTCATACCCTGGTTAAGGACGGTGCCGACCTCATTTCCGGTGACCTGAACCTTCAGCGGTTCCACTGCTTCCAATGGCGAATTTGCAGGCGGGCCAGGCTGGTCGTAGTAGGCAACTGTCGGTGCCGGTGGCAGGGACTTAATTGTGGTAGGAACAGGCTTGGCCAGAGAGTCCGAATTCGATGGGGTTAGCCATGTGACTACCATGACGACCGCGATCACTGCCGCTACCATCGCAGCAACCACCAAAGCGACCTTCGTTCTCTTCCTTGTATCCCTCTGTGGGAAACGTTGACTAGTGTTCCGATCAGTACGTTTGGTTTCAGGCGTGCGCATGCGAGGGTGTCTCCAACGTCAAAGTGGTGAATGCCCAGCTTAGCCAATGACGCCATGGACGTGCCAAACGCCCGGGGTTGTCCTCCCGCCGGCGGCTGTGTAAAAGCGACAATTATGCCGAAGGTTTCCCGCCATTTCAAGAGAAGTATGAGGCAAAGTTTACCTGCCAGAGATTGCTATGTTCACGTGCTCATTTGTATGGTTCAGTTATGACAATGGGGAAAGCTATTACCAAAGCCGTCATTCCTGCTGCCGGATTGGGGACTCGCTTCCTGCCCGCCACTAAGGCAATGCCGAAGGAAATGTTGCCGGTGGTTGACCGGCCGGCCATCCAGTACGTGGTGGAGGAGGCCGTCAACGCGGGTCTCACCGACCTGCTGATGATCACGGGCCGCAATAAGCGGGCCCTGGAAGACCACTTTGACCGCGAACCCGGCCTGGAGGCCGCTCTGGAGAAGAAGGGCGACAGAGAGCGCCTGGAGTCCGTGCAGTACGCCTCCAAGCTCGGCCCTATCCACTACGTCCGCCAGGGTGAGGCGAAGGGCCTGGGACACGCGGTGCTGTGCGCTAGCCAGCACGTGGGCCATGAACCTTTCGCCGTGCTGTTGGGTGATGACCTTATTGATGAGAACGATTGCCTGCTCACCACCATGATGGAGGTGCAGCAGATGACCGGCGGTTCCGTGATCGCCCTGATCGAGGTGGATCCGTCCCAAATCAGCGCCTACGGCTGCGCGGACATTTCACCAGTTGAGGGCGAGGGGTTCGTTCGGGTCAACAGCCTGGTGGAGAAGCCGGCTGCTGGCGAGGCGCCGTCCAACCTGGCCGTGATCGGCCGGTACGTGCTGCACCCTTCCGTGTTTGGCGTGCTGGAGGAGACAGGGCCGGGCCGTGGCGGAGAGATCCAGCTGACGGATGCCCTTCAGACGTTGGCGGCCGGCGAGGGCGAAGGCTCAGGTGTGTACGGCGTGGTGTTCAAGGGACGCCGCTACGACACCGGCGACAAGCTCAGCTACCTCAAGGCTGTCATCACGCTTGCCTCCGAGCGTGTGGAGTTTGGCGAGGACCTGAAGACCTGGATGAAGGGCTTCGTCAGCTAGGCCCTGCTCTTACTTGAGATGCCTACGGGCCCGCCGCAGAGACGCGCCGGGCCCTTAGCTGTTTAAAGGCCGCAGCGCAACTCATCGCGTATCAACATCCTCAAACACCAGAAACGTCTGCGTATCCAGCACCCCAGGCATTGATTGCAGTTGGTCAAAGATGACCCGCCGCAGGTCGATGTTGTCGATTGCCCGGACCAAGAGGATGACATCAAAGTCACCGCCCACCAAGGCGATGTGGTGCACCTCCGGAATGGCTCGCAGTTGCTCGCGCAGTTCCCGCCACGAGTGCTGGCTCACCTTGAGCGTGACGTAGGCGGAGGACTTGAGTCCGGCCTTGATGGGATCCACTATGGCAGTGAACTTGGTCAGTACGCCCTCGCCCGTCAACCGAGCAATCCGCGTGTAGGCATGAGCGCGCGAAATGTGGACGTTCTCCGCGACTTGGGTTACGGACATCCGGCCGTCCCGGGTGAGTTCCGAAATGATCCTTCGATCCACGTCATCCAGTGGTACTGGCTCAGCCTCTGACCCCGGTCTTGCCAATTTGTCCACAGCCCTTCGCCGTAATGAAGTTAAGGTTTACGATTCGTCTCCAAGAATAGGCCTACTGTTCGTCCTTCTCCACAATTTTGACAACTGCTGGATACGAAACGTCGGGCGGGGCGATACTGGGAGTGAATAGTGGCTACAGAAGGACGGACCAATGACGATCTCCGCAGACCACACTGCATCCGGCCACACAGAGCGGCCGGTTGATGCCGATCCCGTGGCTGAAGCCGTGCGTAAGTTCGGCATCTCGGTTGAGGACTACATGCTTCCCGCCAGGCACCAGATCCAGATGGTGGATCCGGACGGCCGGCTCAAACCCGAGGACGAGCAGGGAACAGAACCCGGCCACGAATACCCGCTGCCCGGCGACGACGAACTGATGGTAGCCTACGAGCAGCTCGTCGTCGGACGCCGGGTCAATGACCAGAACTCGGCGCTCGTCCGGCAGGGACGCATGGCAGTGTACCCGTCCAGCCACGGCCAGGAAGCCTGCCAGGTGGCGGCCGCGCTCTGCCTCTCCGGTGGCGACTGGATGTTCCCCACCTACCGCGACGCCGTCGCCGTGATGGCGCGCGGCGTTGATCCCGTGGAGGCGATGACGATCTTCCGTGGTGACTGGCACAGCGGGTTCGACCCCCTTAAGCACAAAGTGGGCATCCAGTGCACGCCCCTGACCACCCAGTTGCTCCATGCCGTGGGTGTGGCGCACGCGGCCAAGCTCCGTGGTGAAGACACCGTGGTGCTGGCAATGTGCGGCGACGGCGCCACCAGCGAGGGCGACTTCCACGAGGCCCTGAACTTCGCAGCCGTCTTCCACCTCCCGGTGATCTTCTTCGTCCAAAACAACAAGTACGCCATCTCGGTGCCGCTGGCACACCAGTCCGTGGCGCCGTCGCTCGCCCACAAGGCAGTGGGCTACGGTATGGCCGGCGAACGCGTGGACGGCAACGACGTCGTTGCGCTCCTCGCGGTCCTGGACCGGGCAGTGAAACTCGCCAGGGAAGGGTCCGGCCCCCTGCTGGTTGAAGCAAACACTTACCGCATGCAGGCCCACACCAACGCCGACGACGACACCCGCTACCGGGAGAACAGCGAAGTGGCCGAGTGGCGGGCAAAGGACCCCATCAGCCGGATGAAAACCTACCTGACGGACCGCGGCCTGCTGGACGGCCAGGTTGAGGCACGGATTCTTGAAAAGGCCGAAGCCGTAGCCACCCAACTGCGTGACGGGCTCAGCGAGGACGTACCGGTGGACCCGCAGGGCCTCTTCCGCCACGTCTTCGCCAAGCCCACACCCCAGCTGAAGGAACAGTCCGCCATGCTCGCCGACGAACTCGCCCGCGACGCAGCATCAGAGGAGGCCGAAAAGTGAGCCCCACCGTCACCACCTCGTCCGAAGCGAACGGTAACGTCAGCGCCGCCACCGCCCGGGCAGCCGCCTCGGCCGCCGCCACAGCAGAGGCAACCGGTCCACAGTCAATAACGATGGCAAAAGCCCTCAACACTGCTATGGCAGATGCCATGCATGCTGATGCTTCTGTCCTTGTTTTCGGCGAAGACGTGGGCTTGCTGGGCGGGGTCTTCCGTATCACGGACGGCCTGACCAAGACCTTCGGCGAGCAGCGCTGCTTTGACACTCCGCTGGCCGAGTCCGGCATCGTCGGCATGGCCGTGGGAATGGCGATGAACGGGATGCGCCCCGTAGTTGAGATGCAGTTCGATGCGTTCGCTTATCCTGCTTTCCAGCAGATCGTCAGCCACGTGGCGAAGATGCACAACCGCACCAGAGGCGCAGTCACACTGCCGATGGTCATCCGCGTTCCTTACGGCGGCGGGATCGGGGGAGTGGAGCACCACTGCGACTCCTCCGAGTCCTACTACGCCCACACGGCCGGCCTGAAGGTCTTCACCCCCGCCACAGTCGCCGATGCCTATCGCATGCTCCGTGAAGCCATCGACTCCGATGACCCGGTCATGTTCATGGAACCGAAGAAGCTCTACTGGTCCAAAGACTTGGTGGATCTCGATGAGCTGCGCGCCCAGCACTCCGCCAACGGGGAAGCCGGCACATCCTCGGAAGGCCGTGCCGCCGTCGCACGTCCCGGAACTGATGCAACACTCATCGCCTACGGACCGTCCGTGCCGACGGCGCTCGCTGCTGCCGCTGCGGCCGCCGAAGAGGGACGGTCGCTGGAAGTCATCGACGTCAGAACGCTCGTTCCCTTCGACGACGAAACCGTGGCTGCCTCCGTCAACAAGACAGGGCGGGCGGTAGTGATCGCGGAAGCGCACGGCTTCGCGTCCGTATCCTCGGAGATCGTGGCAAGGGTCCAGGAACGCTGCTTCCACTACCTGGCAGCCCCGATCCGGCGCGTGACAGGGTTCGACGTCCCGTACCCTGCGCCTAAGCTCGAGCACTACTACCTGCCCGGCGTGGACCGCATCCTCGACGCCGTAGACGACCTCCAGTGGGAAGACTGACCATGACCGAAACAAAAGTATTCATGCTGCCGGACCTCGGTGAAGGCCTGACAGAAGCCGAACTCGTGAACTGGCTGGTCTCGGTAGGGGATGAGATCCGCGTGGACCAGCCAATCGCCGAAGTCGAGACGGCCAAATCGATGGTGGAGGTACCGTCGCCCTACGCCGGGACAGTGACCGAACTGCACGGCGAGCCCGGGCAGACGCTGGATGTTGGCAAACCACTGATCTCTGTTGCTCCCGCAGGTGCTCCGGCGGTTGAACCCGTGGAGATGGCCGCCAACATCTACCGGGAAGAAGAGAAAGCCGGGTCAGGCAGTGTGCTGATCGGGTACGGGACCCCTGCCGGTGGCGCAGCAGCCCGACGGAGCAGGGCGCCCAGGCGCGCTGCCGGCTCAACGGCAGCCGGAGGGCCCGTCGCGCCGCCGGAGGGGTCTATTTCCGAAGTTTCCGACGCAGACAAGGCGGCCGACGACCTTCTGCTCATGCGCACCCGGGTCCCCGGCAGGCTGGGTGCCGTCATCTCACCCCTCGTCAGGCGGATGGCGCGGGAGCATGGTGTGGATCTTGGCGGGATCCACGGATCCGGGGAGAGCGGCCTGATCATGCGCAGGGACGTCGAAGCCGTGATCTCGGCGCCCGCGACCAGGGAAGAAGAACGCACCGGCACAGAAGCTTCTGTCCGGCAGGGTTCCACTGACTCCCGGACCGGCCTGGCTATCTCATCGCGAACGCCTCTCAAGGGTGTCCGCAAAGCCGTGGCCGCAAACATGTCCCGGAGCCGCACCGAGATTCCGGAAGCTACCGTCTGGGTCGACGTTGACGCCACTGCCCTTGTGGAGCTTCGCGCCGGCCTAAAGAAGAGCGGCACCCCCGCCCCCGGCCTGCTCGCCTTCATCGCCCGCTTTGTTACCGCCGGGCTGAAGAAATACCCGGAGCTGAACACTCGGATTGAAACCTCTTCGGACGGCTCCCAGGAGATCGTCGCGTTCGAGGGCATTAATCTGGGCTTTGCGGCTCAAACGGATCGCGGGCTGGTGGTGCCGTCCATAGGGTCGGCTGAGAAGCTCAGCGCCCGTGAGCTGGATGAAGAGATCCGCCGGTTGACCGCTGTTGCCCGCGAGGGGAAAGCCACTCCGACTGAACTCGGCAGCGGTACTTTTACGCTCAATAACTACGGTGTCTTTGGGGTGGACGGTTCGGCGGCGATCATCAATCATCCTGAGGTGGCCATACTCGGGGTTGGCCGAATTATCGACAGGCCGTGGGTTGTGGAGGGTTCACTGGCCGTTCGCAAGGTCACTGAACTGACGCTCACATTCGATCACCGCGTATGTGATGGCGGGACGGCCGCTGGGTTCCTGAGGTTTGTCGCGGATGCAGTTGAAAAGCCAGTCCAACTGATTGCCGACATTTGAGGATACCCTCGCGACAACATAATGAGGATTGCCAGCCTGCTGCCACTGAGTAGTCCCAGGTTCAAAGACAGGTACAGGTTACTCGGGCATACACTCTTCCCTTCAACCTAGCGTTAGAAAATGCATCGTAAAGTGGACGGGAATGAGCAAGTACCTAAACGCCAACAGCCAACGGACGACGAGATTCAGGGTCTCCTTGCCATAATTTCGGCGGATCCAAGAGTGACCCGGGTAAGGGTGGTGAGACCTTTGCCGAGCTTCCGGGAGTGTCTGCGCCGTCTCGGGGATATTCCAAACAGAATTACTAGCAGAAGAAGCTCCTGCTAGGACGAAAATTGCGTTATTCAGTTTGGGCGTCCGGGATGCCAATCACCGGCGCCGTCCTGGTGGCCGTGGGCCTGGTGCTGCTCTCCACGCTCACGCCCGAATCCCCGCTCTGGGAAATCTGCGTCTACCTGGGCGTGATGGGACTGGGGCTGGGCCTGAGCATGCAGATCCTGGTCCTCATCGTCCAGAACTCCTTCCCGCTACGCGAAGTGGGCACCGCGACGGCGTCGAACAACTTCTTCCGCCAGATCGGCGCCACCCTCGGGTCGGCAGTGGTGGGAAGCCTCTTCGCCAGCAGGCTGGCTGAGCTTCTTGCCAGGCGGCTGCCCGCCGGAGCAACGGCGGGCGCCGGAGGATCGGACTCCTTCACGCCCGCCCTGGTCAACAAACTGCCGGACGAGATCAAAGACCTGGTCATCGACTCCTACAACGACGCCCTGGCGCCCATCTTCATCTGGATGGTTCCCCTGGCACTGCTCGCCACCACCGTGCTGTTCTTCATCAAGGAAAAACCCCTGGCCTCCGCCGTCGAACACGACGTGCTGTCCGAGTCGATCGCCGAAGGCAACATCCTGATAACCTCCGACGACGACGACGAGCCGGCTGCCGCTGTGGGAGGAGAAGGCGGGCTGAGACGAAGTGCTGACCGGTGAAAACAGGTACCGCTGATAGCCGTACGTAGGCAAAACCCGGAAAAGTTGAGTACCCCGTACTCATGACCGGCCGCGCCTCCGCTCATATCATGAACCGAATGAGGGGATGACGCCGTCGTGCAGCGCTCTTGCCCGAGGTCTCCTGCCGCACCATGCATGGGAGGACAACTTTGCCAGCAGCCGTCCGGAACTGGCCCGCTTGGTGGACCGCCGCGGTAAAATGCACTAACTCCTTTTTGGACGGAGTGACACATTGGAGACAATCAAGCGGCTAGCGCGGATTCGCGTCCTCGTTCTGACAATTGCTTTGTCCGCTCTCGTGTGCGGCACGCTCATCGTTGCTTCATATTCAGCCCCGGCCCCAGGCGCTGAAACGGAGGGCAGGGACACGGTCAGCCCTGCGCCAGGCTCTGAACAGCCAACTACGGCCACTCCGTCTCCAGCAACCGAGACGCCGTCTCCAACGACTGAAGCTCCTGCTCCAACGTCCGAGGCTCCTTCTCCGGCCTCCCAGGCTCCTTCTCCAGCATCCGAAGCTCCTTCTCCAGCGGCCCAGGTTCCGTCTCCACTCTCCCAGGCCATACCGATCGGCAACCTGCCTGGTTGGAGACAGGTCTTCGCAGAGGACTTCACGGCGGGAAATGTGGCCATTGGCGGCTTTCCAGGCCCCGCCTACAGCGCGAGATGGAGTCAGAACTACGCTGATGGCACACCGGATACAGCTGCTCAACAGCAAAAAAAGGGCGAGAGAACGTCCGGCTATTACCCCTCGAAGGTCTTGAGTATCCATGACGGCGTTTTGGACATGTATCTGCACTCGGAAAACGGCATCGCAATGACTGCAGCACCGAGTCCCATAGTTGGGGGAGCCACTCAGTCGCCCTACAACAGCCAAACGTACGGGCGCTACTCTGTGCGCTTTAAGGCCGACCCTTTGGCGGGATACAAATTGGCGTGGCTGCTTTGGCCTGACAGCAAGCAGTGGCCGCAGGACGGGGAGATCGATTATCCGGAAGGGGACCTGTCAAAGGTCATCTACGCCGCCGTGCATGGCGTGGTGGGGGGAATACACGAGGATGATGTCCTTCGCCCCAATGTCCCATACGGGGACTGGCACATAGCCACCACTGAGTGGAGTCCCGGGGGCATCGAGTTCTTCCTCGATGGAAAATCGATCGGTGTTTCTACTAAGTTCATACCGACCAAGCCAATGCACTACATCATGCAGACCGAGTCCTGCTCGCCGTCCTGTCCGCTGCCCGGAACCAGTGGCCACGTTTACGTTGATTGGCTCGCTATATGGACCAGGGAATAGCTGCGGACCATCCCTGAGCCTGTCCCCGTCGACCTGTGAAAAGTGTAGACGCCCTCCATCAAGGTCAGGCCAACCATGTCCCCGGCCACAGTCGCCGTCAGAGGCGCCGCCCAGCACATCGTTGTAGGCGATGGTCACATCATCCTGTGCCTGCCCGGCAGCGGCGAACGCCGGCAACTCTAACCGGGGCGCAAGCAGAAATAGTATGCTTGCTTATTATTTTCCAGGGTGGAGAGCCAGGAGGCACCATTTGAGCACCGAAGAAGCCGTCGAACCCGAAGCGTCGACCACCGGCACCGCAGAGGGCCAGGCGGGGCACCAAGGCAACGGAGAACCTCCGGCCCAAGTGGAGAAAGCGGCCCCATGGCGGAGGTTGCTGGGACTGCTCGGACCAGGTTTGGTGACGGGAGCGGCCGACGACGACCCGTCCGGAATCGCCACCTACGCCCAGGCCGGCGCCACGTTCTCCAACGGCATGCTCTGGACAGCACCGGCCACCCTGCCCATGATGATGGCCGTCCAGGAGATCTGCGACCGGACGGCATTGGCCACCGGGGACAGTCTGGGCGCCCTTGCCCGCCGGAAGTTCTCCCGCAAGCCCCGCGTGGTGATCGCGATCCTGATCGTCGCGCTGCTTGCAGCCAACACGCTCAATGCAGCGGCAGACCTGATGGCGATCGGGCAGGGCATGGAGCTGCTGGGTGCGGGCCCGGACCACGTCTGGAGCGCCGTCGCTGGCATCGGGATCGCCTTCGTCCTGGTGGCGGGCGGCTTCACCGTCATCGCCAAGGTCTTCAAGTGGCTGTGCCTGGCGCTGCTCACCTACGTGGCAGTTCTCTTCGTCGCGAAGGTCGACTGGGCCGACGTCGTGACCGGACTGCTGGGACTGCAGTTCCGGTTCAGCCCGGACTACCTGGGCCTGATCGTGGCGGTCCTCGGCACCACCATCTCCCCCTACCTGTTCTTCTGGCAGAGCGCACACCGGGTGGAGGAGCTCCGGTCCGAAGACCGCGGCGGGGACGACGCCATCGGACTGAGGCAGCGGGACCAGGCCGCCGCGGCCCGGAAGCTGCGCAACGCACGCGCCGACGTGTTCATCGGCATGTTCTTCTCCGTGATGGTCATGTTCGCCATCATGGCCGCAACGGCAGCGACCCTGGGAAAGGACGGCACGGACGTCAAGTCAGCGTCCGATGCAGCCAAGGCCTTGGAGCCCATTGTCGGCCCTGCAGCGAAGTACCTGTTCGCGGCCGGCTTCATCGGCTCTGGCATCCTGGCCGTCCCCGTTCTCGTCGCCTCAGGTTCCGCAGGGCTCGCCGGGCTCCTCGGCAAAAACTGGGGCTTTGACCGGCGGCCCGGCAACGCCCGCACGTTCTACATACTGCTGGGTATTGGCACTCTCGGGGGAGTGCTGATCAGCTTCTTCTCCTCGGACCCGATCGGGCTGCTGATCTTCAGTGCCATCATCAACGGCGTCGCGGCGGCACCCTTCCTGATCGTGACCATGCTGATCTCAAGGGACAAGGAGATCATGGGCGAATACCGCAACGGCAGGCTCGCGGCCACCCTGGGCTGGTCCACCACGGCAATTATGGTGGTGGCCGGAGGCATCGGCATTTACACCACCATCACAGGCGCCGGCAGCTGAACTGGCAGTGGTTCAATGCCGGCCGCTTGATTTAGTGCCGACCCCTTTACAGGCCGGGGCCCGGGTTATTAAAGTCAGTTCTTGTCATAGTCCGGATGGGCGCCGGGGGGCGTCCGGGAAGGGGGAGTGCATCACCGCTGACCAATATCGGAAGACAATTGACCACTACGTTGAGGGCCCCTCTTGGGAGGGGCCTTCCCCATGTGATCCTGCACCCACATTCGCTAGACACCTCTTACACATCGCCTGCAAACGGCCTGTTTGGGCCGCTTGTTTGGATGGGGCAGCGGCCGTAAGATCAGTCATCCGCCGCAGGCAATCCGCATCGCATTCTGCATTTGGAGGGTGGAACAGCATGAGAACACTCATTTGGGTCCTTGTCACCTTGGCACTTATTGCCATCATCGTCGGCGCGGTAGTGAAGGTCCTGGCCTTCCTCCTGTGGATCGCGCCGATCCTGGTAGCAGTAGCCATCGCGCTGTTCGTGATGAACCGGACAGGCGACCGCCGGATCCCCTGACGGCGCGGCTTCGCAGGAAACGCGCAGGATCTCCACAAAAAAAGCCCTCTGCGTCCGCCGGTCTGCAATGCTGTATCGATGCGGACGACAGGCGGCAGCGTTTTGACGGTGAATGAACGGGTGCGGGACGCCGTGCTGGCAGGGGTAGGACTTCCCGTCCCTGCCGGCCCGGGTGCACTGGTTGCACTTCCCATGGGGTCCGAGCGTTTGCAAAATCTGGTGGAGCTAGCCCGGACAGTCTGCGAGCAGCCCGTGACAGCGATCAACATCATCACCGAGGACCTGCAGTACCAGGTGGCTTCAGCCGGTATGGAACCGTATATGTGCTCCCGGGAAGACTCGATGTGTGCCGTGAATTTCCTCAGCGGCAGGCCCACGGTTCTCGAAGACGCCTCGCTGGATCCCCGGTACAGCAACAACCCCTTCGTTGACGGGCGCCGTGGCAGCATCAGGTTTTACGCCTCAGTGCCGCTGGTTACCGACGACGGCTTTGTCCTGGGCACGCTCTGTGCCGGTGCCCGCGAAACCGGGCAGCTCAGCGATCCCCAGCTACGCGGCCTGCAAATCCTTGCCGCCCAGATCGTCGACGTACTGGAACTCGAACACCGCGCACGGGAACTTGCCGACGCCCTGGGCGAGGCGCAGCGGAGCAACGGGCTGCTGGCCGAGTTTGCAGGCCGCATCAGCCATGACCTCCGCAACCCGCTGACCTCAATCCTGGGCTACGCCGAGCTGGGCGAACTGGGGGCCGAGGACGGCCACAGCGTCGACGCCGTCGAATACTTCCGGATCGTCGGCAACACCGGACGCCGCATGCTCTCCATGGTGGAGGACGTTCTTGCCTTCTCCACCACCGGTGGTGACCTGCGCCCAGCCCGGCTCTCCCTGTCCTCTATGGTGACCGACGTCGTCAGTGACCTGGGCGCGGCCGTGGAGGAGTCCGGGGCCGTTATCGAATGTGCCGAGCTGAAGTTCCTCGCCGACCCCGTGCAGATGCGGGTCCTGCTGCAGAACCTCATCCACAACGCCATCGCGTACCGCCGCCCGGGCATCCCGCCGGTCATCCGCATCGCCGCGCAACGCGGCGACGGGGGAGCGGTCCTGCGGGTAACGGACAACGGCAAAGGCATCGCCGCTGCGGACCGCGAACGGGTCCTGGACCCCCTGGTCCGCCTGCACCGCGCGGGTGACCCGCCAGGATCCGGACTGGGCCTGGCTACCTGCGCCCGGATAGCCGCCGCCTTCGGTGGCCGGCTGGAGATCGGCTCCGTGCCAGGCGCCGGAACCATGGTGACCGTGCACCTCGGCCCTGAGAGCTGAAGCCTGCCAGGTAAGACCTCACAGCAAGACCAGTCAGCCAAGGTCCTGACCGCTGGAGCTGACTGCTCTCCTGACCGCCAAGGGCGTCAGCCCCGCCGGCCTTCCCCAGCTCTCCATAGACCCGACGTCGGCCGGTCAGTGAGCCGCCGTCGTCGGCCGTTTGCTTCCTGCAGGGCGGGGCCGTCAACGCTTCCGGACACCAGGAAATCTCCCGCGCGGCATGCAAACTGTTTGCTTCCTATGCAAACTGTTTGGATCCGTTGACTTGTCTGATGGACAAACCATAAGTTCCGTATGACAACGTTGTCTACGCTGTGGTGGATCCGGCGCATAACGCGCAGGAACTGGGGTGATGGGGCCCTGCAAAACCCTCCGAACGACAACCGGCATTACCTGCCTGTCACTGCCGACATGAAAGGTGAATACGTGCGCCGCACAGATTCCGGTTCCATACCAAGCTCGAAAAGACGCTTAAACGCCACGATCCTCGCGGCGGTGGTCGCCTCGGGGTGCGGCCTTCCGCTGTCCGCTCCGGCTTTGGCCGCGGACACCTCCGGCGGGGCATCAACCGCCCCCGGAACGGCCGGGACGTCCTCGCCCTACTCCGAGACATACCGTCCCCAGTTCCACTTCACGCCCGCCAAGAACTGGATGAACGACCCGAACGGCCTGGTGTACTACCAGGGCGAGTACCACATGTTCTTCCAGTACAACCCCTCCGGCGATACCTGGGGCAACATGTCCTGGGGCCATGCCGTCAGCACCGACCTGGTGCACTGGACGGAGCTTCCGCTGGCGATACCGCAGGATGACAAGGACATGATCTTCTCCGGCAGCGCGGTCATTGACAAGGACAACACCACAGGCTTCGGCCGGCCGGGCAACCCTGCCATGGTGGCCATCTACACCGCGGCCGACAAAGCAACCGGAAAGCAGTCCCAGGCACTTGCATACAGCACGGACAAGGGACGGACGTTCACCAAATACGCCGGGAACCCCGTGCTGGATATCGGCTCAAACAATTTCAGGGACCCGAAAGTCTTCTGGTACGAGGCCGGACATGAGTGGCTGATGTCTGCAGCGTTGTCGGACCAGCACAAGGTGGCTTTCTACAGCTCTCCCGACCTGAAAACCTGGACCCACCTCAGTGATTTCGGACCTGCCGGTGCCACCGGCGGCGCCTGGGAATGCCCCGATCTGTTCCCCTTGCCGGACCCGGCCAACCCCGGCAAACAGAAGTGGGTACTGATGGTCAACATCAGCCCCGGCGGGATCGCCGGAGGCTCAGGCGTCCAGTACTTCACCGGAAACTTCGACGGCACCACCTTCACCTCTGATGACAAGCCCTACATCCCGCCGGCCGGGGCCTCCGTGGGGAGCTTCGATGACGGAAGCTTCGATGGCTGGCAGGCCACCGGGGCTGCCTTCGGCACCGCGCCCGCCACGGGAAACCTGCCGGGTCAGGGCGGAGTCAGCGGCTGGGTGGGAACCGGCTTAGCCAACAGTTTCAACGGCGGGGACGCTTCCACCGGAACACTGACGTCCCCCGATTTCGCGATCAACCGCAGCCATCTCAACTTCCTCGCGGGTGGCGGCAACCATCCGTACGTCCCCGGCTCGGTCACGGGCAACACCCTTCCGGCCGGCACCACGTTCGCGGACTTCGAGGGTGCCACATACGGCACTGGCTGGCAGGCAACCGGCGACTTCACCGGGACCGGTCCCGCCGCGGGGACGCTGGCGAACCAGCAGCAGGTCAGCGGCTATCAGGGCAGCCAACTGATCAACACATACATCAACGGCGACATCAGCACCGGGACCATCTCCTCACCGTCTTTCACGGTTTCCAGCAAGTACATCAACCTGCTCGTGGGCGGAGGCGACCATCCCTGGGGGGCCGCAAATCCTACTTCAGTGAATCTTGTGGTTGACGGCAAGGTCGTTCAGACAGCCACCGGCCAGAACAGCGAATCCCTGAACACCGTTGCATGGGACGTGAGCGCCTATCAGGGCAAAACGGCGTCCATCCAGGTTGTGGACCAGAATTCGAGCGGCTGGGGACACATCCTGGCGGACCAGGTCACGTTTGCCGACCAGCCCGTCGCGCTCCGGGCGACCGACACCTCCGTGAAGCTCGTCGTCGACGGACAGGTGGTGCGCAGCGCCACAGGCCATGACAGCGAAACCCTGGACTGGAACAGCTGGGACCTCAGCGACATCCAAGGAAAAACCGGACACGTCGAAATCACCGACAACAACACCGGCGGCTGGGGGCACGTCACGGCCGACCAGTTCAATCTCTCCGACACAGCTGCCCAGTCCTCAGTCCAGCGCGCCCACTGGGCCGACTACGGCAAGGACAACTACGCCGGCGTCACCTTCAACGACGCGCCCGGCGGCAAGCGGATCATGATCGGCTGGATGAACAACTGGGACTACTCAGGCTCCATTCCCACCTCACCATGGCGCAGCGCCATGACGGTACCGCGGGAGCTGTCCCTCCAGACCGTCGACGGCGCACCGCGCCTGGCGCAGACGTCGGTTAACCAGCTCAGCCAGCTCACCACAGGGCCCTCCCTGCACAAGGAGAAAATGCCCGTCCCCGCCGGAAGCACCGTCCTGCCGGCCACCGGGAAGGCCATGGACATCACGGCCTCCTTCGCTGCCGGCACTGCCAGCTCCTACGGGCTGAAAGTCCGCACCGGCTCCGGCCAGGAAACGCTCATCGGCTATGAGAACAAAGCCGGACAGGTGTACATCGACCGAACCAAGTCCGGCGCGGCGGGATTCAGCTCCAGCTTCCCGGGAGTCCAAACGGCGGCGTTGAAAGCAACCGGGGGAGCGGTCACCCTGCACATCCTTGTCGACTGGTCCTCGGTGGAAGTCTTCACCGACGATGGAAAGATCGTCCTGACCGACCAGATCTTCCCGGACCCGTCCAGCCAGGGCATTGAGGCCTACTCCAATGGAGGAAACGCTGTCCTCACCTCTTTGGACGTCAAGCAGATGCAGTCCGCCTGGCCGTCCGGTAGTCCCAAGCAATAGGGGCTGATCCACCGGTCAAACAGCGGCGCCCGCAACTTCACTGTTGCGGGCGCCGTTGCCGTTACTTTATGGCGCGCTGCCGCCGGTTTCGTGAAGGGCCGTTCCGACGGCGGCATCAGGCTCCTGCCCTTGGCTGGCGCCTTGGCTGGCCGCCCAGCTGGCGAGGAGCCGGAGGCGTTCCTCGGAGGGTGAGCCCGGCTCTGCCGTGTAGACCAGGAGAGACACGTCAGGCTCCCTCGGGAGACTTCCGCACGGGGAACACTGTCATTCAATCAACATCGAACCGGTCCGATCACGTTCAAAGTGGCAAATACCGCGATCCTTCTGCCTCCTACTGCCCTGTGTAAATGACCGTGCCGCCCAGCTTCTTCTGAATGAGTTTCGGATCAACGGTTACTACAGTCCAGTTCTTGCCGACATTGATTGAGAGTCCGCCGATGGGCTTCCACAAATCCAGCTGTGACTTCAAAGATGCATCATTTGCATAGACAGCCAAAGACAAGCCCTCGCCGCAGCTTCCCGAAGAAGCTGAGTATTTGGCGTCGTTGTGCAAGATCAGCTCCGGGCATAGCCAGCCAGCGAGTTCAACAGCGTCCTTCAAGTCGCCAAGAGTTTCATACCTACCGCCATCTTCTGGCGGCCTGACATCGGAAGTAGAACATGACGCCAGGGCGAGAGCAATGCTGGCTGCGGCAGCGCCAAAACTAAGTCGGTGCTTCATATCTGTTCCCCAATCAGAAAGCTTTCCGTTGTTCCAGCTTATGGCCACTGCCACCGTTCTGAGCGGACTCGATTATTTTCCTGGACATCGCCGAAAAGTGTGGTCCAAGGAGAGCCCTTTCAGAACGTTTTGTATTTGTGCAAGGCACTTTGGCATGGAGCGCTTCCTTCTATTTTTTGAAATATTTGACCCTCTCCACCTTTTTGTGCAACGCGCGTAGGGATAGTCGGAGCAAGCGCTTACACTTCTCGTCCGCGCAGCCGATCTGGCCGTCGTAAAAAGGTTTGAAAGCCAAAGCGAAGCATGCTTAGGGTGTTCAGGGCCGCAGCACAGGAAACCCCAAGCGGCCCATGTTAGGGGCCAACAGTCCCTTCTCACCCAAAACGAAGGCGTCCCTGAGATAGCTGTTAGTTCAAGGGGTAGCCGGAGTTTTGGACCGGGCGTCCGCCCATCTTCCACGAATAGTTTCAAACTCCTCGAGAAGAGAAAATATGCACAAGCACCCCAACCAACCCCGAATGCTGCGGAAGCGCTCAGCCGCTGCGACGGTGGCGGCGGCTCTTGCCGTCACTACATTCCTGGCCGTGCCATCGGCACAGGCGAATGAACCGTCGGACCCGCCTGAAAGCCAGCAAATGCCGGCGCCGACCCCCGGTTTCCCGCTCCCCACCGAGCACACCCAGCAGGCCCATGACCCGGCGTCGGACTTCACCTCCAAGTGGACCCGCGCGGACGCCAAGCAGATCATGGCGCAGAGCGATTCCAAGGTGGCTCCGGGAGAAAATTCCATGAGCCCGTCCGTCACGATGCCCGAAATCCCCGAAGATTTTCCCACTATGAATGACGACGTCTGGGTCTGGGACACCTGGTCCCTCACCGACGAAAACGCGAACCAGATCAGCTACAAGGGTTACGACGTGATCTTCTCGCTGGTTGCGGACCGGCACGCCGGCTACGGCTTTGACCAGCGCCACTGGAATGCCCGCATCGGATACTTCTTCCGCAAGACCAATGCCGATCCTGCCAAGGACAAGTGGAACTACGGCGGCCATCTGTTTGTTGATGGTTCCTCCATCGGCAACACCGAATGGTCAGGTTCCACCCGGCTGATGCAGGGCAACCACGTCAACGTCTTCTACACCGCCACCACGTTCTCAGACGTGGCTGCGCGCAACGCAGGCGGAGGGGGTGCCCCGCCTGACGCCGCCATCGCCAAGGCCATGGGCAACATCCACGCCGATGAGAACGGCGTCACCTTTGACGGCTTCCAGCACACCAAGCTGCTCGAGCCGGACGGCAAGATGTACCAGAACAAGGACCAGAACCCCGGCTTCGCCTTCCGAGACCCCTACACCTTCGAGGATCCGGCACACCCGGGCAAGACCTTCATGGTCTTCGAGGGAAACACCGGCGGCACCCGCGGCGAATACCGCTGCAAGGAAGAGGACCTGGGTTACAAGCCGGGCGACCCGAACGCCGAAAGCCTGGACCAGGTCAACAACACCGGTGCCTGGTACCAGACCGCCAACGTTGGACTCGCGGTGGCGGACAACAAGGACCTGACCAAGTGGTCCTTCCTGCCTCCGCTCCTGTCGGCAAACTGCGTCAATGACCAGACCGAGCGTCCGCAGATCTTCATCCAGAACGAAGGCGGCAAGAACAAGTACTATCTGTTCACCATTAGCCACCAGTTCACCTATGCCGCAGGGATGCGCGGCCCCGACGGCGTCTATGGCTTCGTCGGCGACGGCGTCCGTTCCGACTACCAGCCGATGAACAACAGCGGCCTGGCCCTGGGCTCTCCGACCGACCTTAACCTGCCGTCCGAATCGCCGGAAGCGCCCACTCCGCAGCAGAACGGCCGGCAGTTCCAGGCCTACTCGCACTACGTGCAGCCCGGCGGCTTGGTGCAGTCCTTCATCGACAACGTCAACGGCGTTCGCGGCGGGTCACTTTCTCCCACCGTGAAGATCAACTTCCGCAACGGAATCTCCGAAGTTGACCGCAGCTTCGGCCAGAACGGCCTCGGCCCGTACGGCTACCTTCCCACCAACGTCCGCGTCGGTGGCGAAGGACACTACAAGTAATCGATATTTCCGGGTTGCAGCCGCTTGATGCTGTGGCAACCTGAAATGTAGCAAGCGGGGGCGCCGGATACGGCGTCCCCGCTCCTTTGCCCGTATCCGGTCCTATCTGAATTGCCCATGATGCCCGAAAAGTTGAACCTTTCTTCGCTCCCAGGCAGGCGGAGCACCTGGATTGCCTTGGCAGCAGCCGCGGCCGCCCTACTGGTCGCCCTGGTGGTCATCGTCCCCAACTTCCGCACACCGGACGATGCAGGGAGCCGGGGAGAGAAGGCCCTCGACGCCGTCGCCTCCGCGCAGGCGGACTTCAAGGCGTCCCGGGGAACATATGGTTCGTACTGGCTGACAGGCGGAGACCACAGCCTGGACGCCGGCCACATAGTGCAGGCCAACGGGGTGGATGATCTGCGCAGCATCAGTTGCGCCGACGGATGGGTGGCTGCGGCGCGGACCGGCAGCGAAATCTTCCTTCGGTCAAGCCTGGACCAATCAACAGTGAAGGCAGGGGCCGGGGAAGTCCGCCGGCCGGGATGCATCACGCCTGAAGCCGTTGATTCAATGCTTGGTGACTTGGGCAGAATCGACCGGTCCCCGGCACCTGGAACATCAGCCGGGCGGCCGGCCGGTGCTTCCCAGTACCGCCCGAGCTACCACATCACCCCCGACCGGGACTGGATGAACGATCCCCAGCGCCCCTTTTTCCTCAACGGGCTGTGGCACTACTACTACCTCTACAACGCGGACCATCCGCACGGCAACGGAACCGAGTGGTACCACCTCACCAGCACGGACCTGGTGACGTGGAAGGTCGAGGGCGTAGCCATCCAGAAGTACAAAAACGGGCTGGGCGACATCGAAACCGGCAGCGCCGTGGTGGACTACGACAACACTGCCGGCTTCGGAAAAGGGGCAGTCATCTCCGTCCTGACCCAGCAAGACAAAGGCGTCCAGCGGCAGTCACTTTTCTATTCGACCGACGGCGGTTTCACCTTCCGGTCCTATGACGGAAACCCGGTGATGGAGAACCCCGGCGCGGAACACTGGCGCGACCCCAAGATTGTCCGGGACGAGGCCAACGGGCAGTGGCTGATGATCCTGGCCGAGGGCCACAAGCTGGGCATGTACACCTCCACGGACCTCAAGTCCTGGCGGTACGCGTCAGGCTTCGAGCGTTCCGGCCTGGGCATCCTTGAGTGCCCGGATCTGTTCCAGATGGACCTCGACGGCGACCCGGCCAAGAGAACCTGGGTCCTGGCGGCGAGCGCCAACGGAAGCGAAGAAGGCAGGACCACCGGCGTTGCCTACTGGACTGGAACCTGGGACGGGACCACCTTCACTCCTGCGGAGGACAAGCATCAGTGGATGGACTCAGGCTCCGACTTTTACGCCGCCGTGACGTGGGAGGACCCCAGGCTCACGGAAGGCCAGCGGATGCAGTCGCGGCAAGCCATGGGCTGGATCAACAACTGGGACTATGCCCGGAAACTCCCCACCCAGGACTGGCAGGGCGGGATGGACTCGATCGTGCGGGATATCCGGCTCAAGACTGTCCAAGGCAGGGCAGCCCTCGTCTCGACTCCTTCCAAGACCCTGGCCCGGCTCGAGGGAGAATCGTCGTCGTCCGGTCCCCAGACCATCACGCGTGAAGGAACTCAAGGGCTCCCTCCACTGCGGGACGGCGCCTACCGGCTGGACCTCACTGTTGAACGCGGCGACGGCGGATCAGAGGCGCTCCTGCAGTTCGCAAGTGGGGGCTCGATCTTCGCCACCGTCGGCTACAACTTCCAGGACGGGGCCGCCTTCGTTTCGCGGGAGCAGCCGGCTGCTGCAGACCTTGGCCCCCTGTTCACAGACAGGCGCACAGCGCCGGTTCCGCCCGGGAACGGCACGGTGGACCTGACCGTTTTCGTGGACCACTCCTCCATCGAAGTGTTCGTCAACGACGGCGAGCAGACGCTCACGTCGCTGGTCTTCCCCAAGTCGGAGGAGCAGTCCCTCAAGCTGGTGGCTGGCGGAGGAAGCCTCAGCCTCAGGAACCTGACGTATACGCCCCTGTCGTCCACCCGGTAACCCCCTCGCCCTCAGATTCTTCAGGCTCCGCCGAGCCGGCCGCCGTCGTCCATCCTAGCTGTGGTCAGTCCGTGGGGGAGACGCGGATGAGGTTTCCATCGGGATCTGCCACCACGAAGGTGCGGCCGAAGACTTCGTCGCGGGGTTCTTCGACGACGGTAACCCCCTTGGCAGTCCAAGCGGCGTAGCAGCTGTCCACTGCATCGCTGGAGCCCGGCAGCATGAGCCCCAGCTCGCTGGTGCGCGGGGTCGCCGGCGTCACACCGTCACTACGTCCCGACCAGAGAGCAAACAGCACGCCTGGAGCGACTTCGAAGGGGACGTAGCGAGGGGTGACCATGACCGGCTCCATCTCGAACAGGTCACTGTAGAAGCCGGTGGAGTGCTGGACATCGGTGACATAGATGAGGAACAGGTTCGGTGTTGCCATGTGACTCTCCTTCGTCGGCGTTGATGACGGTACCCAGCCTGTCACCCTCCCGGCGCAAAATCACGGCGTCACCCTGATCAGGCGGCCTTCTCCGAGTGCTCCGCGCACCGTACCCTGGCAATCAGTGACCCGCCGCCGTCGGCCTTTTCATACACAGTCACGTGATTTGTCACCCTGCCGCACTCGGGGCAGAAAGCGTGGTGCTGTTTCGTTCCCATACGGAGATGTTACGCAGGTGGACGTCACAAATGGCCAACCGAATGGATAAATGTGGAAGTCCACATCCTGTCAGCCGATCCGCTCGGCCCGATCCGCTCGGCCCGGGATTGCCCTCGACCTTGAGGCTCAGCCTGTTCAGTACTCACCCTTGATCACGAAGTACGAGCCGCGAATGACGCCCGCCAGCTTAGATTTCTGGCGGGCGAACTTGAAGCGCGGCGCCAGCTCCTCCGGAATCTCCATGCCTTCAGCAAGTTTGAACCCGACCGCACGCTTCCCGCCGTCGATGCCGTACATGACGTTGACGGACAGCCCCGACTCATAGAAGACGTATGCCATACGGAGACCTTCGACGTCGAAGGTGGTCGCCTCCAGTGGGCGGGATCCGATGACGATGTCACGTTCCTCCCGGAGGATCCGGCTCACCCACTCGACCGCCTCCGGCGCCTCACTTGCCGGGCTCACCGTGAACACGTGGCCGTATTTGTTCCGGTAGTACCGGGCCTCGTTGGCGCGCAGCCCGGCGAGGGCTTCGGCGACCGGAGACGATTCCAAACCGGCAGTGGAAACGCTCTCGAAGTCAACGACGTGCGGCATGCGGCCTCCTGGTCAGACGGGTTGGACCAATGCTAAGCCACATTCCGCGTCCCGGAGACTCCACGACCCCATGGGTAGAATCGAGGCCAAGACGAACGCAACCCCTTCCCCGGAGGTATGAAGAAACAATGTCAGAATGGCTCGAAGTCGGCGCGGACAACTATGTGCTGGTCACCGAAGGTTCGCTGCTGAACACAGGCCTGGTTGTCGGGTCCGAGCGGGCCATGGTGATCGATACCGGCTGCGGGCCGCGGCAGGGCCGCGAAATCCTGGACGCGGTGCGGGAAAAAACCCAGCTGCCGCTCGTGGTCGTCAACACCCACGCGCACTATGACCACTTCTTCGGCAACGCCGTCTTCGCGGACGACGGCGTCACCGAATTCTGGGCGCACCAGAACTGCGCCACTGAGATCGACGAGCGCGGGGACCTGCAGCGCCGCTTCGTCGGCACCCTGGAGCCGGAGATGTCCACCGGCGAAGGCGAGAACGTTGAACTGGTGGTTCCCAACGCTATCGTGAAGGACCAGCCGGTGCTGGTGGACCTTGGCGGGCTGACCGCCACGTTGTTCTACCTGGGCCGCGGCCACACCAGCGGCGACCTCCTGGTGGGCACTCCCACCACTCTCTACGTGGGCGACCTCGTGGAACAGGGCGCCCACCCGTCCTTCGAGGACTCCTATCCCGAGGAATGGGCAGACTCGCTGCGGCACATATCCGCGCTGCGTCACCGCTACGAATTCCTCATCCCGGGGCACGGCAAACCATGCAGCGACCAGTTCGTGAAAACCATGGCCAACACCATGACCACCGCCGTCCGCCAGGCTCTACAGTCCATCCGCGACAGCCCCAGTGACGCCACCAAGGCCATCCCCGTACTGCCCTACGGCCCGGAGCAGTCCCGCTGGTTCATCAAGCGCCTGCAGGAGACCCGCCCGCAGCACTAGCGCCAACCAGGCAGGGTTCATGAAATTTGGGCGTCGTGCATGTCGGCGTACGCGCTGGACCTAACCTGCTCTGGCTGCGGACCCGGCTTCGGGGTCGGTGGGGCAACCGGGCACTGGTAGTTGTAGTCAAGGGACCCGTCGGTGAATTGCGTCAGCGTGACTGTCCCGCGCGGTGTGAGAGGAGCGGACGCGCACTTGGCCCGCGCCGACGATGTTGAGTCTGCTCCCGCGATCCAGTTCTTGAGAGCGTAGAGATTGCTGTTGGGATTGACGTCGCCCACAATCTCGCCGAACTGGTAGGTCGTGGAATAGATGCCTACTTCTGCCCCGGTGCTCTTCAGATACGCGGTCATCCCTTCCAGCTCTGCTGCATTGGCAGCCTTGTCGGATAACCAGCTGTTTCCGGTTTCAACATCCAGCCACCACATATGGTGTGCTGCATCGCTGGCTGACCTCACGGTTTCGACGTCGTCAAAGGCCATGACGTACCCGTGGACGTAGGCACAGGCTGGGGATTCTCTGCCGTCGCACATCCCATAGGGGTTAGTGACTTCCGAACCTCGATAGGTGTTGGTTGCAGGCCACCATACGGATTGGACGGGCCCTGCGGAAGCCGTGTTTACATACACCGCTGCCGGAGTTCCGCCCTTCGCGGCTGAGGTGTTGGCAGCCCAGGCCAGTTGCGTCGCAAGACAGGGGTTGGCCGTGTTCGGCCGTCCGCCGTTCACACCGATGATCGCGAAATCCGGAGGTGCAGGAAGGTCACTGCCGCACTGCGGCCAGGAGATGTCGTTGCCCAGCACGACGGCCTCCACAGGTGACCCTGCATCAGTGTCTCCCGCGCTGGCCGGGCCCGCTTGCCAAGCGAAAAGCAGGCAGACAGCGATTAGGATTTTGACGCTTTTCATTCAAGGGCCCCACTTCCGGAACTGACAGCAACGGGCCTTGAGTAGCCCACTTCGGAGCCTAGAAGGCGTGTCCGTGTGGGTCATGGGTGGCCGGTACTGCAGTTCTGGACTGGATTCCGGGATTGACCCCTGCCATGTACCTGTTTCTGCCGGCACTCATACTTGTAAAAGGCGACACCCCAGCGACGCCACCAAGGCCATCCCCCCGTGGTGCCCTACGGCCCGGAGTAGTCCCGCTGGTGCGTCCTAGCCCAAACCAAGACGGGCGAAGCCCGCATGAAGGTCACGGATAATGACGGTGCCACTGCCCAGGAGCTTGGATTTGGCCCTGAATTGCTCGACGAGTGCAGCGCTGGGGCGGCCAAAGAGTTCGATCGACCGCATATGGTTCGCGATTGCACGCATGATCGCGTGGAACGGAGTGGGCATCAGTGCCGTCACAGCCCGCGTCGCATCGGCTCGGCACCATTGGCCTCCGCCGTCATTGAACGGATGGTGGACAGGATACGTTTCACGCGTCGCTGGGCGGCCGGCGCGATTCTCGGTGTCTCAGGTGCCGCGTTGCTGTGCGTCACCGACTCCGGCGCCGGGGTGGTTGCATCAGCAGCGGGCCCGCGGCGGCCACTGCCGACGATGCCCAGCGGTCAGGCGAGCTCCGCGAGAGGGACAAACAGGCCATCGCGCAAAAACTGACCTCCCGCCGTCGTCCGCTTTGCGTTGGATGCGGAAAGGCAACCGCAATGGGGCCAACCTTCAGTGGGCCGCAGTACCTACCGTCGATCCAAGTGCAGGCGTAGCGTCTATGCAAGGAGCAAGTCGGGGATCGACGGCGGACGCTAAATGGCCTGACGCCGCCGGTCTTGAGCCGTTGCAAGGAGGCGGGGATGGCTGGATGGAATGCTGACACGGCTGCCGGTCCGGTGGGGGCCGGCACAGTTACCTTGGTGGAAGGTTCTTCCTTCTGTATTTCCCTGGCGAATGGGGACATCCATCCGGAGCATCCGCATGGCGTTTTCCATGAGGACACCCGCATCCTGTCGCGCTGGAATCTGGCGGTCAACGGGCAGCCCCTGGAGCCGCTCACGGCTTCGACGCAGGAACCCTACCGCGCCTTGTTTGTTGGCCGTGTTCCGCGTTCCGATGGGTACGCGGACAGCCCCCTGATCGTGGAGCGCCTGCGGGAAGTCGGGGCGGGAATCATGGAGGAGATCACCATCCGGAACTACTCTTCGGATGAAGCCGAGTGCGTGATCACCTTCATTGTTGAATCGGACTTTGCGGATCTGTTCGAAGTAAAGGAGGCGCGGGTCCAGCGGCGCTGGGAAGAAGCCCGCCACGTTGATGGCGACTCGCTGAGCATCAGGGCCGTCTGGCAGGACGTCCGGAAGGGCGTCGTCGTGAACGCCGGCGGGGCGTTCGTCACGCCGGACGCACTGTCCTACCGCGCCGTTGTCCCGCCGCACGGGCAGTGGAGCACCGCGCTGGCCGTGGTGCCCACCGTCGACGGCACGGCAGCGGCGGCGCCGTTCGTGCGTCCTGCGCGGGGTGAGATTTCTCCCAGCGACCGCCGCCGCCAGGAATGGGTGGCGAAGATCCCCAAACTCCATATGACAAACCGATCCATCGAACGGACTCTGAGACGCAGCTACGACGACCTGGGCGCGCTCCGCATTGAGGATCCAGCCCATCCGGAGCGGATCGTGGTGGCAGCCGGCGCGCCGTGGTTCATGACGCTCTTCGGCCGGGACTCGCTCTGGGCTTCGGAAATGTCGCTCCCGGTGGACCCGTCCCTGGCACTCGGCACGCTGCAGACGCTGGCCGACCGGCAGGGCAGCGTGGTGGATCCCATGAGCGAGGAGGAGCCGGGCAAGATCCTGCACGAGGTTCGCCTGGGTGTCTCCAGCGGGCTTTCGCTGGGTGGTAAGGCCGTCTACTACGGCAGCGTCGACGCCACGCCGCAGTTCGTGATGGCACTTGGCTCCGTTAGCCGCTGGGGCTTTGCCAAGGACACCATCGCCGCGCTCCTGCCCCATGCGGACCGCGCCCTGGACTGGATCCGCAACTACGGGGACAAGGACGGGGACGGCTTCGTCGAATATGAGCGCCTCAACGAACAGGGCCTCATCAACCAGGGCTGGAAGGATTCCTGGGACGGCATCAACTTCGCCGACGGCCGTATTGCCGAGCCCCCCATCGCGCTCTGCGAAGTCCAGGCTTTGGTCTATTCGGCGTTCCTTTCCCGGGCATGGATGGCCTACGACGCCGGCGACGCGCCCCTGGCGGCGCAGCTCGCCCAGGAAGCGGCCCAGTTAAAGAAACGGTTCAACGACGAGTTCTGGATGCCGGACAGGGGCTACTACGCGGTCGCCCTGGACGGCGAGAAGCGGCAGGTGGACGCGTGTGCGTCCAACATGGGGCAGTGCCTGTGGCAGGGCATCGTCGACGAGGACAAGGCACCCTTGGTTGCTGAGCGGCTTATGTCCCCCGAAATGTTCAGCGGGTGGGGCGTGCGGACCCTCGCCAGCGACATGGGCGCCTACAACCCAGCCAGCTACCACAACGGCTCGGTCTGGCCGCATGACAACGCGGTCATCGCGGCCGGCCTGATCCGCTATGGCTTCGTGGAAGAGGCCCAGCGGATCTCCACAGCCCTCTTCGAGGCGGCCGATTACAGCGGCGGCCGGCTTCCGGAGCTCTTCTGCGGCTTCAGCCGTGACCAGATACCCGAGCCCGTGCCGTACCCCACGGCCTGCTCCCCGCAAGCCTGGGCAGCCACCACGCCGATCATGCTCGTGACGAGCCTGATGCGCTATGACGCCCATATTTCCAGGGGCGGCTTCTGGATGGACCCGGCCCTCCCGGAGTCCTACGGCGACCTGCACATCACCAACGCACCCATGGCGGGAGGCCGGATCACCATCGATATCGCGGGTTCAGAGCCTTCCGTGCAGGGGCTGCCCGAGGGAATAACGTTCCATCGCGAACACCGGCCCTGGCTGACGGAGCTGATGGCGGAAGCCGGGCTGGGTGGCGGGGGCCTGCCAGCCAAGCGGCATTAAGGCAACGAGGGCGTGGAGAATAAGCATTAGATGGTGACAGGAGAAAGATGATGAATTTAGGACCTGAGCCAGAATCGCCGCCGGAAGTACCGGATGCCGATGCCCTTGAACAGCAGACGCCGGTCCTCCCTGAGGGTTCGGATGAGTTTGAGCGCATGAAGCCGCTACCTGATGATGCCCCCGAAGCCGATGTCATTGAACAGCGCACAGAGGTGCTGCCCGGTGGTGCGGGCCGGCAGGACTAGAGGGTGTTTCTGGAGTTGAGGCTGCGGAAGCAGACTATATCGAGCAGGCTCTTGCGCCCTCCTTCGACGATGAAGAGGACGACCTGAAGAGCCCGAAGAGATCCGCTAGAAGCCGTGGCGTAAAGGGCCGCCCTGCTGCCGGCTCCGGGGACAAAATCAAGCGGCAAGGCTATTGCAGCCAGGTCACATACAGCATGACTTGATCCGCCGGAAACATTGTGCCTGTACTCTCGCGGAATGGGTATCTCTGGGGGCACACAGTACGCACGCGACTCGCGGCGGGAGCTCCGGCGCCGCCGGATGCAGCTTATTTCCTATGTTTTGCTGGCCGTACTGGCGGCCGCCACCGTGGGCGTGGTGCTGTTGGCGCTCGAGCGCTGAACCGCCTTCGGGGGTTGGAGCTTGGGGGCGTAGGAAAACGATTACCCGTTTTCACCGTAGCGTGACTTGTCATTGCGGAAGCGGATGGATAGCGTGTTCCTGATCCGTATGGGGGATCCCTGCTTGCCAATGGAGGTCTGTTGTGGCCCTATCCAATTTTGTGTTCGCGCTCGCTGCGCTGCTGGGTACGCTGCTGATACCCTTTGGTGTCCTGTACTGCCTGCTGCGGCTCAAGCGCCGTGCTTTGCAGGTTACCGTCTCCCGGAGTGACCGATCCTAGCCATGCCCTACGTCGACATCAACCCGCACAAACGCCGTCCCAAATGGCAGGCCTACGCCATCCTGGCCGTGCTGCTGGTCCTCACCGCCGCCGTCGTGACCCATGCCCTGACACGGGTCTGACAGCCGGATTCTGCCCAAGCACCTAGACTTACTGTTTGAACCAGACCGTAAAGTGCCGCAGAACCTTTTGCCCGATGTCCTGGGGGGACAGATATGCCTGATCCGGCGGATAAGAACCCACGTGCCCTTGCACAGGATGCAGATCAAGGGCAGCCGCAGCTGCGCCGACGCCGTGACCTCCGTCGCGCTGACGGCGGGCTGACGGATGTCCGGACAGGAACTATGCCAGCCGTAACTCCCGATCCCGTTAGCCAGCCCGACGCCGGCCAGCCCGTCATCCGCCGTAGTTCCTGGGCGGAGGCGGCCGCCGCAGCCGATGCAGCAAAAACCTCCGGCCACGTCCCGGCGCCCACCCGCAGGCCCTCGGTGGCTCCCGTGTCGCTCGAACCCGAGACCGGTCAGCCGGAAGCTGCCCTCCCTGCCTTCGACGCTTCGGAAGCAGCCCGGCCGGCTGCTCCGGAACTAAGCACCTCCGCAGCGACGCGGACCGTCGTCGACCCCGCCCCGCCGTCGTCGGACACCCCTGAGGAAGCCCCTGCGTTCCGCCGCAGCCGGACGGCCACTGCTGACGCCATCGCCGGCAGCCCTATGCCGGACTTCATCAGCTCGCCTGGCCTGTTCGTCCGCGAGCAGAAGCCCCGGCCTGTGGGCGGCCTTCGCGGCGCCATTTACTCGCTTACTGGCGGGGCATGGAACCTGGGCCCCGGGACCAAGCAGCGCCAGGAAGACGAACTGGGCCGCCGCATCTCGCGCCAGCTGCAGGGCAGCTACAACACGGCGGTGCTGAGCCTCAAAGGCGGCATCGGCAAGACTTCAACCACCGTGGGCGTCGGCCTGACACTGGCTGAATTCCGCGGTGATGCACCGTGCGCCATTGATGCCAACCCTGATTCGGGCGACCTGGTGGAGCGCGCGCTGGGCGAGGGCATCTACCAGCAGGCCAGCCCCCGCACCATCACGGACCTGCTCAAGAACATCGAATCCATCGATTCCCTCACGGCCCTTGCCCGGTACATGCACCACGCGGGCCGGCTACACCTGATCGCCGGGGAGCAGGACCCGGAGGTCTCCGACTCGCTCACGGCCGCCGAATACCTGAGGATCCGCCGTCTCATCTCCAGCTACTACTCGGTGGCGCTGACGGACTGCGGCACCGGCGTGACTCACAATGCCATGAGCGGGATCCTGCAGTCCGCCGACAACCTCGTCATCGCCGCGGGCTACGCGGTTAGCGGCGCCAAGCGCGCCCGCAGCACCCTGCAGTGGCTGGCCCATCACGGCTACGAGGACCTGGCCCGGGACGCGATTGTGGTCATCACGGACAAGGACGAGGTCTCCTCCCGTGTGGACAAGGACGCCATTGAGGAGCACCTTTCCGGCATCTGCCGCGAGCTCATCGCCGTTCCCCACGACCGCGGAGTGGCCGACGGCGACCTGGTCACCTTGGAGGTGCTGAAGCCCGAGACCCGGCGCGCCTACAAGGAGATCGCCGCGGCCATTGTGGACGGGTACCGGTAGGAATTGCGGTTCGTTCGACTTTGCGGGCCTGCCTAGGCGCACCTCCGGATTCTGCCTCCACTTGCGCCTCGTCAATGGGACGGACATATTGTCAGACCCTGCTGAGATGCTTTTCTTATGGAGAGCACTGGTGCTTGGACAGGGGGAAACGAGGAGGCTTTCGAAGCCGCCGGCGGGCTCGAAGCCGCCGAAGGGTTTGAGGCCTCCGCCGCGGCGCTGTCCTCTGTCGCAGCGTCCGTTGCGGTTCTCTGGCGGATCATCGGACCGGATTTCGGTGGCCATGTGGATGGCCTTTGTTCTGGCGGCCGTGACTCCGATCTCTTGCGGCGACGGGTCGATGCCTGCCTGGATGCCCTGACCGAGCTAGTCCGGTTCGAGGCCAAAGCCGCGGCCCTGAAAGTACTGATCGCTGCTGCATTCATCGAGGGCTCAGAGGCCCTTTCATCCCCGGCGGCCACCGCCCAAGAAGCTACGGCTCAGGAAATGTCCACGGTCGCAGAGGTTGCGTGCGTTATGACAGTCAGCGAACGCAGCGCGGGCGCACTCCTCGCCCAGTCTCACCAGCTCGTCAGCACCCTGCCCCTCACCCTCTCCGCACTGCAGGCCGGGAACATTTCGTGGCAGCACGCGCGGGTCATGGTCGATGAAACCGCAAGCCTTGACCCCGCCGGCGCAGCAGCGTTGGAGGCACATTTCCTGGACCCGCATGCACCAAACCCTGCCAGGGGGTGCCCGGCCGAGGAACTCGTCCCGTCGCGCTTCAGGCACAAGGCGCGGACCTGGCGCGAACGCCACCATCCTGTGTCCATCGAAAAGCGACACGCGAAGGGTGTCCAGGACCGGAGGCTGGAGTACGCCCCGGACAGGGACGGGATGGCCTGGCTCTCCGCCTACCTTCCCGCTGATCAGGCGGCCGGAATCTGGGACCGCATCACCAGCGCAGCCCGTACCCTACAGGGCCCGGAAGAGGGCCGGACCATCACCCAGCTGCGCGCTGACTTGGCAGCCACCTGGCTCCTCACCAACGACACCACCGGGCGCACGGCCGGTGGCGGAACGGGCGCTAGCGACGGCAGGGGCAGTAGCGCCGGCACTGGTGGTCACGTCCCGTTTGGCGGCTGCGTCCCGTCCCCGACGGCGCAGGTGCTCATCACTGTTCCGGCGCTGTCGTTACTGGGAGTTACGGACGATGCGGCCACCCTTGACGGATTCGGGCCGATCCCGCCCAGCATGGCCCGACGCCTCGTCAAGGACGGCGCCACATCCTTTCTGCGCGTCCTCACCGATCCGCGAGATGGCGCTCCGCTGGAAATCGGCCGCAAGAGCTACCGAATCACCAAGGCAATGCGGCAATGGCTCCATCTACGGGACGCCAAATGCCCGTTCCCAGGCTGCAATAACCACTCCCTCGACAATGAAGCCGACCATATCCTGGCCTGGGCCCACGGTGGCACCACAGGCATCAGCAATCTAGGGCAACCCTGCCGCAAGCACCACAAACTGAGACACATTACGCGCTGGCAACCCACCCCAGCCACGAAAGACAAACCACCCGGCTGGACGGCACCATCAGGGCGCCACTACCCCAGCGAACAACAGGACTGGGAGCCACCCACCTGGCCCGATCCGCACGACCCACTCACGGAACAGGCCGGCATCCCGTTGGGGCCTTGAGTCTGGATCAGGCCCGCATCCTATTGGGGCCTTGAGTCTGGATCAGGCGCGCATCCTGTTGGGGCCTTGAGTCTGGATCAGCCCCGCATCCCGTTGGGACTTGAGTCTGGATCAGGCCCTAGATCATGCGCTGCGTGAATCTTGAAGTGGGTCGCTTTTATTCGTCGTCAACAGGGGCATCCTGGCTTCCCAGACGGCGCTTGATCCTGATGGCTAGGGCAACGAAACCCGCGATGAGGATCAGCGCGACGACGCCCGCCATGACCAGCTCCGTGGGGAGCCCTCCGCTGCTGCTGGCCGGTGCTGCCGATGGGGACGCTGCCGACGGCGACGCTGTTGCTGGCGACGTTGATGCCGTCGACGAAGTAGCCGAAGGGCTGTTGCTGGCGTTGGTATCGCCGCTGGTATTGCCGCTACCTGCGGTGAACGTGAAGGTTCCTTCGATGGGGTGGCCGTCGGAGGACACCACCCGCCAGGTCACCGTGTAGTTCCCAGCAGGGGCCTCGGACTTGACCGGCTGGGTGACATGGTTATCCACGATGGACACCTGGCCGTCGGCCTGGTCGGTGCCCGTCGCATCCACAACGCGGATCACTGAGCCGATGGCGATAGGGGTGTTGCTGAAGGTCAGGCCGATCTTTCCCGGGACACTGCCAACAACAGAGTTGGCGCCCGGATCGGTTGACTCAAGGGTGTCGTGCGCCTGTGCCGCGGCACCGGGAAGCACCAGCATGAGTGACGTGGCCACGATCAGCAGGAAACCCCGGGGCCTAAATCCCAGACGGTGACTGTGAAGCGATTTCAAAACAGGTCCTTTCCGGAGGCGGCAATCCAGGTGGTGGCCGGACCTAGTCATCCGGCCACCGCAGGAACCGTTAGTGCTGAATGCTGGAACTTACTTGGCCGACCGGGTGCGCCGGCCTGCCAGGACGACGCCCAGTGCTGCAGCGCCGAGGACGAATCCTGCTGCGCCCAGGACAACGCCCCAGACCGACGTGCCGTCGTTGGAATCTGAGGAGGTTTGGCTGACGGGAGAAGCAGCGGCAGGCGACGCGGCAGCGGCGGCCGCATCGCCGCCGTCGGCCGTTGTCGTGAAGGCCGGGGCCGGATGCTTCGGCTCCGGCTGACCGTCGACCGTCTTTTCGTCCCAATTGACGACGGTTCCGTCGGTGTAGGTCTGCGCCGCGGGCAGGATCACTGTGGTCCCGGCCTGGGGGAGCTTGCCCACGGAGAGGGAGAACGACTGGTATTCGTTCTGCCCGATTTGGTGCGTTGAGTCGGCTGTCCAGATCACCGACGTCGGCGCTTTGGTAACGGTCGTGCCCGAAACGGTGACGGGTTTGGGCAGGTCGCTGGTGATGACCTGGGCGGTCCACCCTTCGACAGGTTTGACCGAGACCGACGTGAAGGGCGTGTTCGTGGGCAGTTTGACCTCAAGCTTGCTGGTCTTGGCCGTGGGGGACTCGTTGGGGACGTTGAATGTCAGGTGCGAGTAGCCGTTGGCGCCGGTGCTGTCAGGATCGACCTTCACGTGGGCGGAGGCCGCAGTGGCGGCCATGGCGATCATGCCAGTTGAAGCGGCGACGGCGGCAAGGGTCTTGAGGGTACGGCGGATGGAGGTTTTCACAATCATGCCTTCCAGGCAAAGGGTGCGCGCACCGGCCAGCGGCACGCCCTCTTAGGGCGGGCCTGTCGTTAGTGCTCTAACGGCCGGTGTGGCGCAGGGGAAACATAGACAAACGCCGGACCGCGGACGGACCGCGGTCTTGTTCTGGATTCGGTCCAGGCGGCGGGGTGGATGGCTTGTCCGCTCAGAGGGCGGCGCGGGACCTCGGCGGGCCGCGCAGCGCGGGCAGCCTGAGGGTCCTCCACCGGGAAGGAATGACAACAGGCGCTGGAAGCGGAAGGCGCGGCCAGGCCGGGACGAACAGTGCGGCCAGCAGTTGGATAAGGGGGCGAAGCCAGGCCGCCAATGCCCAGAGTGCCGCCTCGCCCCTGGCCAGGACCAGTGCGGTGATCACTGTGGCCGCGGCGTGAAGGATGAGCATCAAGGCCCCGGACGCTGCTGTTTGCGCCGCCTCCAAGGGAGCGGTCAAGGGCGCCGGGGAGAGCAATGAAACGCCATGGAGATGCCCGGAACTCGGGGTCAATCCAGCAGGCCCGGACAGGGCATGCACAGGCATGCCGTGCACCGACAATGCATCTACCGATAGAGCATCGAAGGCCCCGTGCAGGATCAACTGGCTGGAGCCGAGCAGCAGGATCATTACCGGTGCCGTGATCCTGATTTTGGTCAGAATCATGACGGGCGCCAGCACCAGGGCCAGCAGGCCAAAGCTGATCTCGGGTCCAGGCAGGGAACCGCCGGACAGCATGTGCGCACCGGCAGCCAGACCGAAGATGGCTGCGGCGACGGCAGCGGCGCGTGGGAAACGGAAAGGGGCATTCACGCCAGTCGCCGCCCTCCCGTCCTTAACATTGCCGCACTCCACTTTACGGAAAGCCGGTCGCCGGCCGTTAATTGTGGCCCTTGGAGGTGCCGAGCACGGCGGCGCCCTGGGACATCCCGGTCCTCAGGATTCGGACAGAGCCGTTACGCACGATGAAAGCAGGACACGCAATTGCTGTTGTTCGCCGGTATCGAGTCCCTGGCGCATCCGGCTCTCCACGGAACTGACAGCAGCACTGGCGGCCTGCAGGCGCTCTCGTCCGACGGCGGTGAGCTGCACCGGGACGGACCGCCCGGCGGGTGGCTGCTCATGCCGGGAAACGAGGTTGTCACGTTCGAGCGACTGCAGGAGCACGTTCATTGACTGCCGGGATACGAAGGCTCCGCGGGCCAGCTCGGAGTTGGAGAGCCCCGGCCGCTGGGCAAGGAGCTCAAGGCACGCGTACTGGGGCACCGTCATCCCCAGCGGGCGGAGCGCAGAATCCATCGCAGACCGCAGCGCACTGTGCGCCTGCTTAAGGAGGTAGCCGAGCGAGGTGTCGAGGTCCACTTGAGCTCCGTCTTGACGCATGTCAACATTCTGACATAGGTTTTGTATGTCAACATATTGACATAAACAGGAGGCAATGCCATGGCCGCTATCGGGCCCGATTTTATTTCCCTGCAAGTACAGGACCTCGAACGCTCGGCTGCGTTCTACGAACTGCAGCTTGGACTGAAGCGATCTAAGGCCGGCCCGCCACACGCCGTCGTCTTCGACACCCGGCCTGTTCCCTTCGCGGTGCGCGAACCGCTGCCAGGAACCAACATCGGCACGATCCCGCAGCCAGGAGAAGGCGTAGCGCTGTGGCTCCGCGCCACGGACGCCCAGCAGCTTCACGATGATCTTGCCGCCGCGGATACGACCATCACCTCCCCGCCGTTTGACGGGCCGTTCGGCCGCACGTTCACCTTCGCCGACCCTGACGGCTACAGAATCACGATCCACGACGGCGTCTGAACGGAGGGCTTGTCGCATATCGGGAGGCTGGTGACCGGGTAGCAGCCAAGTGCTCCTGGTCCTCGAAACAGGTACCGACTACTCGTGCGCGGGGGTGTTCCCGGTCCTTATCCTCGGACCATGATGAATCTGATGAATGCCGGGGGACGGCGCCGGCGGCCCGGGCGGCCAAAGCGAACGGCGGGGAACATCCTGCAGGATGTGGGCTGGACCGGGCTGTCCCTCATGGCAGCCGCCATCCTGCTTCCTGCGGTGGGCGCCAGTGCTTTGGCCCGGTCGCTGTCTTCGCGTGCGGCTCATCAGGTGCATTCAGCCGCTATTTGGTGTCCGGGATGTCCCGAGTGCGAACCCCGGTGATTTCCCTGCTCATGCCACCGGATTAACTGGATTAATACGGCGACGTTAATACCGCGCCGTTAAACAGCGCCAGCATCCTCTTTTGGTGATCGCTAACAATACTGGCCGGTACCCCTAGACCCGCCGCAAATTGCGGACTAGAGTCGGTTCTTGTCATAGTCCGGAGGGGACGCCTTGGGCGTTCGGGAAGGGGGAGTACATCACCGCTGATCAACACCATGTATTCAATGACCAACCCGCTGAAAGCCCCTCATAGGAGGGGCTTTCCCATGTCTTGCGGCCTCAAATTCGATGGCAGTTATCTTGAATGCCCGGCTATCTTGAGCGCCAGGCCCGTGAGAACCGGAGTGCGCGGCCTGGACTTTGCGCGAACAGGCAGATAATCCCCTCAAAAACGCGTAAACGGGGCATTATCTGCCGGTTCGCGCCGGGGTATTCGGTCCTGACCGTTCAGGCCGGGTGTTCTGGCCGGGTCTTAGGCGGCGAGCTTCTGGAGTGCTGTCTTGTGGAGTGCTGTGGCTGCGGCCGGCTGAAGGGGCGGCAGGATGCTGAAAGTGCAGTCTTCCTGTAGCGGATCGATGATCGCCGGAAGATGGCGGGTCTTGGAGCAGTCGCGCAACTGCTGCAGTGCATCCGGATCCACATAGGCGGCCCGCATGTCGAGTTCGAGGTTCAGGCCCTTCCGCAGCGCGTTGGCACGCTTCACCACGACGTAAAGTGCATGGATGCTGTGTACGGTGACGTGGCCCTTTGTTGATACCTGGGCCCGGGCGTCGTCGAGATCGACGCGGACAAGAATACTGAGCTTATCTGTCAAAACGATTCTGCTTTCCTCGGCGGCCGCTACGCTGCGGCCTGGTGGTTGCGACGCTGCAACCTCGTCCAGCGTAGACATCAAATGTGACCCACGCAACACCGCGGTCCGAATTCGTCATTTTGATGGAGGGAGTAATGCCCGGAACCGCTGTCAGCGCAAGGGTCCCGGCCGGACCTTATGGCCACTGATCGATCAGGCATTTCCCACTCATCCGGCCGGCTTAAGGGCGGTGCGGTCAGCGACACCGTGCTGGAAGCGGTTGACGAATACGCGGTAGCAAGAGTCGCAGCCACAACAGTCACACCCCGGACACCGGCACTGCAGTCTGGGGATCCAATACCCTTTTCCCTCCCAGGCTAGTGAACTGTGGAAGTTCCGGCCGATCCCCGCTCGCTGACAGCCAGCGTACTGGGACCGGAAGGCCCCTGTGAGGGCTGCCCAACGCTATGCTTCCGCTTCCAGCCACTCCTGAAACGTCTGGCGGCCGACGGCGGCTCCCGGCTCCGGGACCAGGGCACCGCTGCGCATCGCCTTGAACAGCCGTCCCGGGACGACGACGCCCAGGACCAGTTTGTTCCGCTGCCTCCTGCCGGCGTAGGCGCGGGCCAAGTCCGTGAGCTGCTCCATCCGTGGGCCGCCGAGATCTGCTGCCCGGCCCTGCGGGCCTGCCTCCGCCGCATCCATTAGGGCCCGGGCAACTTCGCGGGCGGCCACCGGCTGGGTGATCATTCTGGGCACCAGAGCCAGCGGGCCCATCGATGTGCGTTCAAGCACCTGCGGGACGAACTCGTGGAACTGGGTTGCGCGCAGGATCGTCCACGGAATCACTCCTCTGCTGACGGCGTGTTCCTGAGCCAGCTTTCCGGCGTAGTACCCCGTCGCTGCCTTGTCGATACCCACGATGGACAGTGCCAGATGGTGCATGACTCCTGCGGCCTTCTCCGCACGCAGCAGGTTGTTGGTGGTGGCTGTGAAGAACTCGACCGCCGGCTTTTCTGCCGCCGTCCGAATGTTGGCGACGTCGATCACAGTTTCCACGCCTTCCAGCGCCCGGTTGAGGCCATGGCCAGTGACCAGGTCCAGGCCTTCTGATCTGGATAGGCTGGTCACCTGGTGACCGCGGTCCCGGGCGATGCCCACGACGTAGTGGCCAACGGTTCCGGTTCCCCCGGCAACAGCGATGTTCATCCGTGTGCTTCCTTAGTGTTGGTGGCTGTTGCCTACTTTAGGGTCTTTTCAGGCGTTCAAGGGGTCATCAGCGTGAGCAAGCACGCACCTCGCACATCGTCACGGGGCCCTGCCTGGACAGACCCGGGTCATAAGATAAATCTGATGACTTTGCCAGATAGCCCGCAGCCTTTCAACTTCCGCAACATTGCCATTCCCGCGTTCGGGCCGGCGCTGTTGTTCTGTATTGGCGAAGGCGCCGTACTGCCGGTGGTGGTGCTTTCGGCCCGCGAGCTCGGGGCGTCCGTTGCCGTGTCCGCATTGATCGTCACGCTGATCGGGCTGGGATCGTGGTTCTTCAACCTGCCCGCTTCTCTCATCACGCTGAAGTTTGGCGAACGCTGGTCCATCGTCGGCGCGGCCGCGGCGGGCGCCCTGGCGCTGGCCGCCGCGGCAATGTCCTCCCTGATCCCCAACGGACTGTGGCTGCTGGCAGTGGCGATGACCGTCGTCGGAATGTCCGCGAGCGTCTTCAGCCTGGCCCGGCAGAAGTACCTCACCGAGGCAGTACCAGTGCAATTCCGGGCGCGGGCGCTGTCCACGCTGGGCGGCGTGAGCAGGATCGGCGTTTTTGTCGGACCGTTTGTGGGGGCCGCAGCCATGCAGTTCGCGGGGATCGCCGGCGCCTACTGGGTGGGTGTGGTGGGGATGGGAGCGGCAGCAGTCCTGGCCGTCACCATCCCGGACCTGGTGGTTCCGCCCGCGCCCGACGGCGGGCACAAAGGCCCCGAACCCACCCTGCGGAATGTCGCCGTCGCCCACGGCGGAGTGTTCCTGACCCTGGGCGTGGGCATCCTGCTGCTCAGCGCGCTGCGCGCCTCCCGGCAGGTGGTCATCCCGCTGTGGGCCGATCATCTGGGCATGGACGCCACCCAGGCCTCGCTGATCTACGGCCTGTCCGGGGCCATCGACATGCTGGTCTTCTACCCCGCCGGCAAGCTCATGGACCGCCGAGGTCGGCAATGGGTGGCGATACCCTCCACCATCATCATGGGCATCGCGTTGCTGCTGATTCCCTTTACGGCGTCGTTCACCGGCTTGCTGCTGGCGGCCCTGCTGATCGGCTTCGGCAACGGCATCAGCTCGGGGCTGATCATGACCCTCGGTGCCGACTTCTCGCCGGACCGGGGCCGCGGCCAGTTCCTGGGCCTGTGGCGGTTCATCTCGGATGCGGGCTCAACCGGCGGGCCGGTGCTCCTCTCCGGGGTCACGGCAGTGGCAACTCTCGGTTCGGGCGTCTCAGCCACGGCGGGACTGGGCTTCGCAGCGGCGGCCGTGTTCGCCGTCGTGCTTCCCCGGCTCCGGCACCGCCGGAACTACTAACAACTCAGCGTCCGCGTCAAGGGCGGACTGGTCCAGATGTTGGTTGAGTTGGGGACTTTGTACTGGCCCCTGATTTCCACTCGCCAAGTGTCCGACAACAAGTACGAAGTGGTGTAAGGCGACTTGGCTGGCTGCTGCCCAAGTTCGGCGGTGTATACCGGGGAGGGATTCGTGCCGCTGAAAATCTTCAATTCGTAATAGTTCGCGTTTGCTACATGGCCATAGTTCTTGACAGTGATGGTGGCTCGGAGCAGCAGCACGTCACAGGTGATGGTAACGTTCGTTGGCTGTTCCGCGGGTGCCAGGAGCGTTGCTGTGGAGTAACTGGTGGCGGCCTGGCCGGTGCCAGTGAACGAGGCGTTGGCCGCCGGCGCGAGCGTCAATGCCAGTATCAGGCACAGCACCACGCCGACCGCCCGGGCCGCAGAACCGATCCCCGGTCTACTCACTGGCAGCGGCTTCCGGGTCCTTGCGCCAGATGGATGCCAGTAACCCGATCACCAGGACAGCAGGTGCCCCGTATATGAGCGTGTTCTGTACCGCCGGCTGGCGCAGGGCGCGGATGGCCTGCCCCGCGTAGGGGACGGTGAGGACGTGCCGGTCAACGGTGCTGCCCTGGAAAGTTGCGGTCCACGGATCCACGCCGTTGTTGGCGTCCCCCTTGGTGCTGACCGACGTCGTACCGTCCTGGTTGGTAAGGATCTCGACGACGCGGTGGGTCTCCACCCGCTGGTCCTCCACGGGGATGTGATAGGTGATGATGTCGCCCACCCGGATATCGCTGACGGCGGTTGGTGCCGTGACCACGACCTCCCCCGGGTTAATCAGGGGAGCCATGGAACCGGTGAGCATAGTCGACGTCTGGTAGCCCAGGACACGGGGGCCGACGGCGAATGCCAGGAACGCTGCCACCGCGACGACGAACATTGCCGTGGTGAGGGCGCTGACGGTCCGCCGTATGGCGGCCTTGGAGCGGCTGGTCTGAACTGCGGTGTTTTCGGTGTTGCTGACGAAATCACGGGAAGGTGCGGTGTTGGAAGTCCCGGCGCCGCTGCCAGGTGCAAGGCGGCGCCGGGACGGCTCAGTTTCCGCGGCGACAGCATGTGCCGGGGTGAAATCAGATACTGTGCTCATCGCTGCCAAGCCTTCAGGTGAGTCCGGTTAGTGGTGCAGGGAGTTGTGCGCGGCGTACCTGTTACTTGACGGTGCCTGTGCGCTGCGTGCCCGTGAAGGCGAAATCGATGGTACTGGTGAGGCCCTGGAAGTTGTTGTCAGCCGTAGTGGGCAGGGAAGTGGTGACCTTCAGGTTGTCTGCGCCCGCCGCCGTGAGGGCGGCAAGGTTGGCCAGGGTCCTGTTGGCGCCGATGATGGAGGTCTTGGCGAGGACCGTGGCGGGTGTGCCGGAACAGGTGTCAGCGCCTCCGGCCACCACTGTCCACGCCGTAGTGCAGGATTCGATGGTCACCTGCAGGCCGTTGGTGACGTCCGTGGTCAGAATGTTGGCCGTTGTAGGCGTGGGGCTGGTGGTGCTCAGAGTGACCGCGTTCAGGTCCGAGTTGCCCGCCGGGTTGGACAGCGTCACGAACTTCTCAACGGAGTCACCGGGGAGCAGGCCCGTAACGGCGACGGCGAGGGTGTTGGTGCCTGTCAGGCTAATGACGGTGGTGCCGGCGGTCACTGCCTGGCTGGCGTTCGTCGTGGAGGTGAAGGCGCCGTAGGTTCCCATGCCCGCGACGGCGGCGGCAGTGCCCACCAGTGCGACGGAGGCCAGGATCTTGCCGGATGTGGTTTTCATGCTGATACCCATGAGAAGTGTCCTTTTGTGTGTCTAGATGCCCTGCCCCAGCCGGGCCAATCGGGCCCCCAGCGGGCCGATCGTGTGCCAGGCTCACATGGGCTGGCAAGAACCACTATTCATGGGCTCGATCAAATAACACCGTGGTATTTCATCAAGATTCCGTCAGGATTCACGGACATTGGCGCAGGTCAGGGCCACATACGCCCAACTAGGTAGCAGCAGGGGTCGTTTTGGGCGCTCAAAACGACCCCTGCTGCTACCCACTTGGGGGAGGAAAACAGGACCGGAGCGGTCAGAGCGAAGGCGGGACCCGCCGTCGGGCTGCGTACGCAAAGAGGGATGTGGTGGCGACGGTGGCCAGATACCCGGCAATGACGATGAGCGAGATTCCGGCCCAGAAGTAGTTGGTGGTGCTGTCCTCCCGGCCGGGACCCGGCAGCATCCTGGACAGCGAAAACACCGCCACCACGGCGGAAGCCAGCCCGATCATCACAGGCAGCGTAAGCCAGATCTTGGCGGACCCCCAGTGCTTGCCGAAGCCCTCCCACACGTTCCACCAACCGTGATACCGCAGGATCAGCCAGCCCGCCGGGATCATGAAGGCGCCCACCAGCAGGAACGCAGCCACCACATCGGCAGGGCGGTGCCACTGGTTGATCAGCGTGGAGACGCCGGACGCGATCGCAAAGGTTCCGCCGACGAAACCTGCCATGGGGCGCCAGCGCGGTGATGCCATCAGGAACACTGCCGCCGCCGCTGACGCCGCGAGGGTGGTGTGGCCGGAAGGAAGCGAGTTCAGCTCCAGCGTGATCACGCCCTTGTCCGGCCGGGGCGGAAGTACATCCTTGAGTATCTGGGTGGCGATATTTGCGCCAATGCACGCGGCGACGGCGATCCCCGCAGCAGCCCATCTGCGCCGGATCACCGTGACGAAGAGAACCACGACGGCGGCCATCACCAGGGAGATGGTGGGCAGCCAGTCCAGGAACTGGGTGGCCGCCTTGCCTGCCGGGCCATGGATGTCCACGGCCTCAACCAGTGCGGACTCGTCGATGAACTGGCCGGTGGTGGTCTGGACGAAGTAGTAGTAGGTAACGATCAGTCCCACGACGCAGGCCAGCGTGGCGAAGGCGAACATGAAACCGGAGCCAGGGGCGGGTCGCTGTGAACTCCGGGGCGGGGCCTGCCGTGACATGGTCATCAGTTAAGGGTGTCACAGAAAACTGGGAGTCGCTTTCGGCCCCGTGTCGGGGTGGCATAGAAAACTGGGAGCGCCTTCAGGGGGGCAGGGGTATTGTCGGCTACAAGCCAGGTGCCCCGCCCGGGGTTCGGCACAGGCGCAGCCCGCCAAGGAGTTCCCCGATTGACCCAGTTTGTTGATGGCATTCTGAACGTTCCGCCGGTCCTCGCCTACGTTGTGGTGGCCTGCCTGGTATTTGCCGAGGACGCATTGTTCATCGGGTTCATCCTGCCCGGTGAGACGGCCGCCGTGCTGGGCGGGGTAGTGGCCAGCCGCGGAAACGTCCAGTTGTGGCTGATGATGGTGCTGGTAGTGCTTGCGGCAGTGGTCGGTGACTCGGTGGGCTACGAAGTGGGCAAACACTTCGGTCCACGGTTTCTTGACCTGCCGGTCCTGCGGAAGAGGCGCAGGAAACTCGAGGAGGCACAGGATTTTCTCCGCCGCAGGGGAGGGGCCGCCGTTTTCCTCGGACGGTTCGTGGCGTTCTTTCGGGCAGTCATGCCTGCGCTGGCAGGCACCGCGCGCATGCCCTATCTGCGCTTTCTCGCATTCAACGTTGCCGGAGGGATTGTCTGGGGGACAGGTTTCGTGCTGCTCGGCTTCCTGGCCGGCAACTCCTACGAGACCGTGGCGAAGGCAGCAGGGCGCGACATCGCCGTCGTCGTGGTTTTGCTGGCGGTCATCGCATTGGTTGCGTGGCGCGTGCGGAAGGCCCGGAGCGAACGGGATCGCCGTGAAGAACCGGAAGCCGGCTGATACGCGGACTTGCGTTCAGGCTTCCGGCCCGGCGCCTTGGCGTCCGGGGGCAGAGGGTCTAACGTCACAGCCAAGGGGACCTTCCGGTCATGTCCTGTCATGTCCCCTCCGGTCCGGTTCGAAGGAGGCATTGTGGTGGCCATCATCAATAACGCTGTGTACGTGGACGGCCGTCGGACAGCGGATCCCGATGACCTCGATGAGACCTTCTTCCTCCTGCGCCAGCGGGAGGGAATGGCGTGGATCGGACTCTACCGGCCGGATGTGGCTGAACTCCGGTCCGTGGCCGAGGAGTTCGACCTCAACCCCCTGGCCGTCGAGGACGCACTGGCCGGCCACCAGCGGGCAAAGCTGGAACACTATGGCGAATGCCTCTTCCTGGTGCTCCGCCCCGCCAGCTACCTCGACGACGAGGAAAGAGTGGAGTTCGGCGAGATCCACGTGTTCGCCGGCCAGGACTACGTGGTGACCGTCCGGCATGCCGAATCCCCGGACCTGGCCAAAGTGCGGAGCCGGATGGAGTCCCAGCCCGGGTTCCTCGCACTGGGGCCCGACGCGGTGCTCTACGGAATCCTGGATCAGGTGGTAGACGAGTATGAACCCGTCGTCGCCGGACTCGAGAACGACGTTGACGAGATCGAGGACGACCTGTTCGGCGCCGATCCGGATGTTTCCCGCCGGATCTACGAGCTTTCCCGCCAGGTCATCACTTTCCAGCGGGCCACCGGCCCGCTCGTGGGCATGATTCAGGAGCTGATGGCGGGCACTCCGGAGCGCGAGCCCGGGAAGGAACTGCAGGACCACTTCCGTGACGTGCTGGACCACGTGATCAGGCTGAACGATCGGGTCGCGTCCTTCCGCACCCTGCTGCAGAACGCGCTCGCAGTCAACGCGGCCCTCGTGGCGCAGCGCCAGAACGACGAGATGCGGAGGCTCACCGAATCCAGTTATGAACAGAACGAGCAGGTCAAGCGCATTTCGTCCTGGGCCGCCATTCTCTTCGCGCCCACTCTGGTGGCATCGATCTACGGCATGAATTTCCATGACATGCCCGAACTCAACTGGTTCTTTGGCTACCCCTTTGCCCTGAGCCTGATGGTCGCCATGGGGCTTGGCCTGTACCTGATGTTCAAGCGCAACAAATGGATCTAGGCCCCGTGGCCGTCCGTCCAGGAGCATCCGCCGCCCTTCGCCCCGGACCCCGCGGCGCCGCAGGCTGATGCTCCCGGTACAGTGAAACGCATGCCCGCCCACGCCCCTTCGCCGCTTGTCTTCCCCTCCGTGGATGAGCTGCTGGCCGGCGCGCACGTGGTCAGCATCCCGCTGCGGGTGAAGTTCCGGGGCATCCTGGAGCGCGAATCCCTGCTGCTGCGGGGCCCTCTCGGCTGGGGCGAATTCTGCCCGTTCCCCGAGTACCCGGATGCCGAGGCTTCCCGCTGGCTCGCCGCCGCCGTCGAGGCTGGCTGGCAGGGGTTCCCGCCCGCCCTGCGGACCAGCATTCCCGTTAACGCCACCGTTCCCGCGGTTTCCGCGGACCGGGTCCCTGACGTTCTCGCCCGCTTCGGACGCGTGGACGCCGTCAAGGTCAAGGTGGCCGAACGGGGCCAGACCCTCGACGACGACGCCGCCCGCCTCGCCGCCGTCCGGGCTGCCCTGCCGGACGCCGCCATCCGGGTGGACGCCAACGGCGGCTGGGACGTGCAGCAGGCGGTGGACGCACTGACCCGGCTCGCCGCCGTCGGGCTTGAATATGCCGAGCAGCCCGTGCCGACCATCGAGGGCCTCGCCGAAGTGCGCCGCCGGCTGCGCGCTGCCGGTACGGCCGTGCCCATCGCTGCCGACGAGAGTGTGCGCAAGGAGGATGACCCGCTCAAGGTGGCGCGGGCCGGCGCGGCCGACCTCATCGTGGTCAAGGTGGCGCCGCTGGGGGGAGTCCGTCGGGCCCTGGACATCGTGGCGCAGGCGGGGCTGCCCGCCGTCGTGAGCTCGGCCCTGGACACCTCGGTGGGGATCCGTGCCGGGCTGGCGCTCGCCGCTGCGCTCCCGGAACTGCCGTACGCGTGCGGGCTGGGGACTGTGTCCCTGTTCGCCTCTGACATCACGGCAGATCCGCTGGTGGCCGACGACGGCGCCATCCGGCTCCGCGACGTACACGCCGACGCGGGGCTGCTGGAGCGGTTCGCGGCTTCACGGGAACGCCGGGACTGGTGGCTGGACCGCCTCCGCCGGGTGCACGCATTATCGCAGGTCACCGGCGGTTCATGAGAACTTCATCTGGCTGACGGCTCCGCGTAGGAACCTGCTGACAGGGTGGGGAAACCGCATCGATTTCCCTGGAGGCCCCATGTCTGAAACGACCGCCCGCAAGTTCTCTCTGCTGCCCATGCTCGGCCACACCAAGGGCAAGCGCAGCCCCGTAACCTGCGCCCTGAAATGCGACAACGCCTGCGCCGGCGACGTCTGCAACACCAGTTCCAACGGCTACTTCCGCGACATCGCCTCCGCCACACTGTCGCGCCGCGCGGCTCTGGGCTTCGGCGCCGCCGGTGCGCTCGCCGTCGTCCTCGGCAGTGCCATGACGTCGGCTGAACCGGCCACTGCCGGCGGTCCGGGCCTCTCGCCGGCGGCCAGGGACGGGTTCGGCAAGTCCAAGCTGAGCTTCACCCCCATCGCACCGGTGCCTGCCGCCGTCGACGCCCTGACAGTGCCCCAAGGCTTCACCTGGCAGCCCGTGATCCGCTGGGGTGACCCGCTGTTCAACGATTCCCCCGATTTCGACCTGGCGAACCAGACCCCGGCGGCGCAGTCCCGGCAGTTCGGTTACAACAACGACTACACGGACATCCTGCCCATCGAGGGATCGAAGGATCGCCGCGCCGTGCTGTTCACCAACCACGAGTACACCAACGAGAACATCATGGTTCCGGCCACGTTCGACGCCGCCCAGGCACGGGGAATCGGCCGCGCCGCCCACGGGCTCACTGTCGTGGAGCTGGAACGCAAGAACGTGAACAAGCCGTGGAGCTACGTCAAGGGCGCCCCGCTGAACCGCCGCTTCCTCACCAACACCACATACGAACTCACCGGCCCGGCCGCCGGCTCGGCCCTGGTCAAGACCGTGGCGGACCCCAGCGGGCGGGCCATCCTGGGGACGCTCGGAAACTGCTCCGGCGGCACCACGCCCTGGGGGACCATCCTTTCCGGCGAGGAGAACTTCAACGGCTACTTCGTCTCGGCAGGCACCTCGGCGAGTGACAAGCGCTACCGCCTCACGTCGTCGGCCACAGCCCGGAAATGGGAGCTGGACGACCCTCGCTTCGACACCCGCAACGACGGATACGCCAACGAGACCAACCGCTTCGGCTGGATTGTGGAAGTGGACCCGTTCGATCCTGCCTCTACCCCGAAGAAGCACTCCTCGATGGGCCGTTTCAAGCACGAGGGCGCCAACGTCATCATCGCCGAGTCCGGCCACGTTGTGGCATACATGGGCGACGACGAGCGCTTCGACTACCTCTACAAGTTCGTCTCCAAGGACAAATACCGCGAGGGTGACCGTCAGCACAACATGACGCTGCTCTCCGCCGGCGACCTCTACGTCGCCAAGTTCACCGGCGACTCGCCAGCCGCCGAAATCAACGGCACGGGCACGCTTCCGGCCGACGGCGCCTTCGACGGCTCCGGCGAATGGCTTCCCCTGGTGGTGGGCGGAAAGTCAGCGGTGGACGGCATGTCGGTCGAGGAGGTCCTCGTTTACACCCGCCTGGCCGCGGACAAGGTGGGCCCCACCAAGATGGACCGCTGCGAGGACGTCCAGCCCAGCCTGCTCACGGGCAAGGTCTACGTTGTCTGCACCAACAACTCCGACCGCGGCAAGCCCGGCAAGGAAGGCCCCACCGAGGTAAACCCGCGGAGCCTCAACCGTGACGGCCATATCGTCGAGATCACTGAAACGGGCGATCAGGCGTCCACCAGGTTCGCCTGGAACCTGCTGATGGTCTGCGGCGATCCGGCCAAGAACGCCTCCACCTACTTCGCAGGCTTCCCCAAGGACCAGGTCTCGCCGATCTCCTGCCCGGACAACGTGGCCTTCGACTCTGTGGGCGACCTCTGGATCGCTACCGACGGTGCGCCGTCCAGCATTGGCTACGCCGACGGCCTCTTCAAAGTCACCCTGGCCGGGGCCGAACGCGGCAAGGTGGAGCAGTTCCTGGCCGTGCCGCGCGAGGCGGAAACCTGCGGCCCGATCATCCACGACGACGAGTGGACCGTATTCGTGGCCGTCCAGCACCCGGGCGAGGAAGGATCCTTCGCGGACCAGCACTCGTACTTCCCGGACTACGTTCCGGCAGGTGCGACGCCGGTCGCCGGCCAGGTGCGCGCGCCCCGTCCCGCCGTCGTCCAGGTATTCCGCACGGACGCCTAGCCCTTCCCGCACCCCGACGCTCCCTCACCTTTCGCGGGTTTTTGGGGGACGCTCCCTCACCTTTCGCGGGTTTTTGGGGGACGCTTCCTCACGTTTCGCGAGTTTTGGGGGGACGCTTCCTCACGTTTCGCGAGTTTTGGGGGGACGCTTCCTCACGTTTCGCGGGTTTCCGGGGAACGCCTCCTCACGTTTCGCGCCATCTTCTGCGAAAGGTGAGGGAGCGTTTGGGTTTTGGCGGCGAAAGGTGAGGGAGCGTTTGGGGTGGCAGACTGGTTCGGTGACTTCCGTGAACGACCCTGCCCCTGACGCCGCTGCCCCCGCAGCCGCTTCTGACGCCTCCGGCTCGGACGCCGCCGCCCAGGCTCCGTTAGGCTCCGTCGAGGCGGCGAGGATCGCCGTCGGCGGCCTGATCGACGGCGGAGTCCAGTACGTCGTGGTTTCGCCCGGATCGCGCTCGGCGCCCATGGCCTACGCGCTGGCCGAAGCCGACGCTGCCGGACAGATCGAGCTGCTCGTCAGGATCGACGAAAGGTCCGCCGGGTTCACCGCCCTCGGCCTGGCCCTGTCCGCCGGCTCACCGGCAGCTGTCCTCACCACGTCCGGGACCGCCGTCGGGAATCTGATGCCCGCCGTGATGGAAGCCAACCACGCCGCAGTACCGGTCATCATTCTCTCCGCCGACAGGCCCGAGGAGCTGCGCGGAACGGGTGCCAACCAGACCACCATCCAGCTGGACCTGTTCGGTGAGCACGTACGCTTCGCCGCAGATATCGCTGCCGGCAGCAACCCGCTTCGCGCCGTGGAGACAGCACTCTCCGCAGCCACCGGCGCCTTCTCTGACCTCGCCCCCGGCCCGGTCCAGCTCAACCTCGCCTTCCGCGACCCGCTGGTTCCGGCGCCCGAGGAGCGGCTCCCGCCGACATCGCGCCGGCAGCGTTTCCGGATTGGAACGGAGCCGCTGACTATGAGCCTCGCCCCTGCCTCCGAGAACCTGCCGGAGCGGCGCACCGTGGTCCTTGCAGGGCACGACGCCGGGCCGGTCGCCGAGGCCTTCGCCCGCGCCCACGGTCTGCCGTTGCTCGCCGAGCCGTCCTCGAACGCGCGCTTCGGGCCGAATGCCGTGGGGCCGTACCGGCTGCTGATCGGACACTTCGGCCCGGATTCCGCCATGCCGATTGAGCGCGTGGTGGTGTTCGGCCGGCCCACGCTGTCCAGGCCTGTTGCCTCGTTGCTGGCCCGCGCCGACGTGCCGTCCGCGTTGTACCAGCCGGTTCCGGTGGCCTGGTACGAGCCCGGCCGGCGCACCGAGCTCCCGCTGGAGAGCCTCGCAGACCTCGCAGATTTCGCAGGCCGGGGCCCTTCCGCGTGGCTGGATGCCTGGCTGCTCGCGGGGTCCGCTGCCCAGCGCGCCCTGGACGGAATTTTGGACGCGCAGCCGGCCGCGACCGGTCCGGCAGTCGGCGCTCTTGCGTGGAAGCACGCCCGCGGCCAGCTGCTGCTGGGCTCCTCCAACGGCATCCGCGACGTCGATCTGGCCGGTCACCCCGGCACTGAACCGTCCGCCACGGTCTTCGCCAACCGCGGCCTCGCCGGGATCGACGGCACTATCTCCACCGCCACCGGCATCGCCCTGGGCGGCCGCCAGGAGACCACCGTGCTGCTCGGCGACGTCACCTTCCTGCACGACGCCGGCGGCCTCCTCCTTGGTGCCGGCGAGGAACAGCCGCAGCTGCGCATCGTGGTCCTCAACGATTCCGGCGGCGCGATCTTCAGCCTCCTCGAGCACGGCGCGGTGGCCGAGGCAGGCGGCTACGGAGACGCCGTCGAGCGCCTCTTTGGAACCCCCCACTCAGTGGACATCGCGGCACTCGCCGCAGCGTACGGCGTCGGACATTGCTCAGTGAGCACGACGGCGGGACTCGCCGAAGCGCTGGCCGCGCCGTTCACGGGGCGCACCATCGTTGAAGTCCGCACGGACCGGCACGACCTCCGTGCCCTGCACGGCCGGATCAAAACCGCTGTAGCCGCGGCCGTCGCCGGAGTGCTCGCGGGCTGAAGCACCCCTTAAACAGCAACGCGGGGTCACATACGGCCCATCATGCACGGCACATTGGGCGATAAGTGACCCCGCGTTGGGTGGGGCTCGCGTTGGGCGGGTCAGAGGACCCGGCTTAGGAACTCCTTGGTGCGGGCGTGCTGCGGGTTGGCGAGCACCTCCCGGGGATCACCGGATTCGACGACGACGCCGCCGTCCATGAACGTCAGACGGTCGCCCACTTCCCGCGCGAAGCCGATCTCGTGGGTCACCACGATCATGGTCATGCCGGACTTGGCCAGATCCTTCATGACACCCAGGACATCGCCGACGAGCTCCGGGTCCAGGGCGGACGTTGGCTCATCGAAGAGCATGAGCTCCGGCTCCATGGCCAGGGCACGGGCAATCGCGACGCGCTGTTGCTGGCCGCCGGAAAGCTGGGACGGATAGTGGCCGGCGCGGTCAGCCAGGCCGACCCGGTCCAGCAGTTCCATGGCCCGCTTCCTTGCCATGTCGCGGGACAAGCCCTTGACCTGCACGGGCGCCTCCATGATGTTGTAGAGGGCTGTCTTGTGCGGAAACAGGTTGAACCTCTGGAAAACCATGCCGATTTCGCGGCGCTGGGCGGCGATTTCCTTGGTCTTGAGGTCGTGGAGCCTGCCGTTGATCTCGCGGTAGCCGATCAGGTTGCCGCCGACGGAAATGCGGCCCGCGCTGATGGTCTCCAGCAGATTAACGCAGCGAAGCATGGTGGACTTGCCCGAACCGGACGGACCGATGACCACGGACACCTCGCCCTGGTTGACGGTCAGGTCGATGCCGCGCAGCACGTGGTGGTGGCCGTAGAACTTGTGGAGGCCTTCGATCTTCACCAGTGGTTTTTCAGCGGTGATCGTCATTTTGCCTCCTCCTCGGGAAAGTCCATCTTCAGCGTCGGCTCCGCGAAGGCGCTCGGTGCTACCGCGGCGGCGGCCTTGGCTGCGGCGGGATTTATTGCAGCGGGTGCCAGGTTATCCACGCCCTTTCCGTAGTAGGCCTCGATGAAGTGCTGGCCCACCATCAGCAGGCTGGTGATGACCAGGTACCAGATGGCCGCCACGATCAGCAGCGGCACGGGGAGGTAGGTCCGGTTCGCCAGGGTATTGGTGGCGAACGTCAGGTCCAGGGTGAACGGAACAGCCAGGACCAGCGACGTGGTCTTGAGCATGCCAATCGTCTCGTTCCCCGTGGGAGGAACGATGACACGCATGGCTTGCGGCAGGATGATCCGCCACATGATCTTGGTCTTGCCCATGCCCAAAGCCTCCGCGGCTTCCATCTGTCCGCGGTCAACGGACTTCAGGCCGGCCCGGAAGATCTCCGCCAGGTACGCGGACTCGTTCAGGCCCAGGCCCAGGATGGCAGCAGCAAGGCCAGTGATGACCGTGCTCGTGTCCACGCTGAACAGCTCGGGCCCGAACGGGACACCGGCGCTGATCTTCGGGTACAGGACCGACACCAGGCCCCAGAAGACCAGCTGGGTGTAGACGGGGGTTCCTCGGAAGAACCATACCCAGGCCCAGCTGGACCACCGGAATATGGGGTTTTCCGACTGGCGCATGAAGGCCAGGAGGATGGCCAGGACGATCGCCAGCACCATCGAAGCGACGGTCAGCAGCAGCGTCCAGCCCACGCCCTGGACCACCTTGGTGTCCAGAATGTAGAGTCCGACGACGTCCCAGCGGAAGTTGGGATTGGTCACCAGGCTCTGCAGGAACACAAACAGCACACCGAGGATGAGGACGGCGCTGATCCAGCGGCCGGGGTGCCTCACCGGCACTGCTTTATTCAGTACCGGTGCTGTCTGGTTTGGCTGTTGGCCCATGGGTGCACCTGATGTGTGCTTGGTTGTTGGAAGACTCAAGAGCTGGCCGCCGGGTTGATTTCGGACTTGGTGATGGCGCCGTCAGCGTTTCCCCAGCCCTCAAGGATCTTCTTGTAGGAACCGTCGCTGATGAGTTTGGTCACGGTCTTCTGGATGACGTCGGCCAGGGCGGTGTCCGATTTGGCCACTGCGATGCCCTGGGGCGCTGAGTCGTAGACGTCGCCGAGCCGTTCCAGCTGACCGTGGGTCTGGGTCAGGGCGTAGCCGATGATGGGGGAGTCTGCCGCCATGGCGTCGATGCTGCCGTTGACCAGCCGGGTGGTGACATCGGTCTGGTTCTTCAGCGTGACGATGTTAATGGGCTGCTTGCCGTCGGCAGCGCACTTCTTGTTGCGGTCCGCGAGGTCCGGATCCTCCTGGACGGTGCCGGTCTGGACGCCGACGTTCTTGCCGCAAACATCATCCAGGGAGAACTTCTTCGGGTTGCCCTTCTGGACGGCCCATGCGGTGCCGGCGTTGAAGTAGCTGACCATGTTGACTGCGCCGAGCCGCTCCGGGTTGATGGTGAAGGAGGAGATGCCCAGATCGTACTTGGGGCCAAGGGCCGGGAGAATCCCGGTGAACTCGGACGTCTGCACCTGGACCTTCAGGCCCAGGGTGGCGCCGATGGCCTTGGCGATGTCGACATCGTAGCCCACGGGGGTCTGGCCGTCGGGGCCGAGGAACTCGGCGGGGGCGTAGCTGGTGTCCGATCCCACGGTCAGGGTCCCCTTGGACTTGATGGCCGCAGGAACCATGGCCGCCAGTGCGTCATCCTTCTTGATGGTTGACGGGTCGAAGCTGGGCGCTGCGCTGCCTGAAGCTGAAGCCGCGCCGCCGCCACCCCCGGGGGCCGCGTTCTCCGAGGCGTTGGTGCAGGCGGAGAGGGCCAGGGCGCCGATGGCGAGAACCGTGGCTGCTTTGAGCGGGGTGTGGCCCAGAAGCGAGCGGAAAATCTGCATGTTTTTTACCTTTTGTTGCGGGAGGAATGCATACCTAAAGCGGGTAATAGTGTATCGCTGAACAGGAGATGTGCGTCACAGGTAACTTAGTTTTCCTATTGGATAACTATTTTGAGGGGAGGCGCAAGGGGTTTCAATATCCGGATGTCTCTAATCCCGGACAGTTTGGGGGCCCAAAACAGCCCCTCCTGCTACCTAGTTGCTGATCCCCAGCGATTCCAGCATCGGCCGGAACTTCGCCCACGTCTCCGCCAGCTCCGCCTCCGGCTGGGACCCGTCCACGATCCCGCAGCCCGCATAGAGCCGCACGGTCTGCGGGTCCTCGATCACGGCGCCGCGCAGCGCAATGCCCCATTCGCCGTTGCCCGCAGCGTCCAGCCATCCCACCGGCCCCGCATAGGGCCCCCGGTCCAGGTGCTCGAGCTTGCGGATCAGGGCCCCGGCCACCAGCGTTGGCGTCCCGCAGACCGCCGCGGTGGGGTGGAGCGCGTTGATCAGGGCCAGGCACGTGGGCACGTGGCCCTCCACTTCAGCCAGCTCCGCCTTGACGTCCGACGCCAGGTGCCACACATTCGGCAGTTCCAGGATGAACGGTTCATCGTGCGCGTTCATGGCCTCGGAGAACGGTGCCAGCTGCGACGTCAGGGACTGGATGGCGATCTCATGCTCATGCCGCTGCTTCTCCGAACCGGCCAGCACCCGCTCGGCGTAGTCCATCGGAATCCCGGCCTGGCCGTGCGCGTCGCGGCGGTCCAGCGTGCCGGCCAGGACCCGCGCCTGCGCCGTGCGGCCCTCCACCTGGATCAGCATCTCCGGCGTCGCGCCCACCAGGCCGTCCACCCCGTACGTCCAGCATTCGCGGTAGCGCGCGGACAGTTCGCGGAGCACCTGGGCAGCATTGACGCCGGTTGGAACGGTGGCCACGATGTCCCGCGCCAGCACCAGTTTCTCGAGCGCCCCGGTTCGGATTTCCGCCACCCCGGCGGCAACGGCGGCCATCCAGTCTTCCTCGCTGAGCGAGCCGGTGTGCAGGGTGGCGCCGGCTGCAAGGGGCAAAGGACGTACGACGGCGGCACCGGCTCCCGGGGGCTGGGCACCGGGGGTGCCGTCCCCGGCAACGTCAGGGTCCGACGTCGGAACATCCCCGTCTGGGAGGAATGCGGACGCGCTGCCACTGCCCAGCCAGCGGTCAAGCGCGGCGAGAGCGCCTGCTTCGGTGAGCACGCCGTCGTCGAACGTCAACTGTGTCAACCAGGCGTGGCCGTCACGGAAACCCACCACGATCTCCGGCACAATCAGCCGGGATTCGTGGGCCGATTTCTTGGAGAACGCGAACGAGCCGAAGGCGACCGGGCCGGTGCCGGGGAGTTCCACGGAATCGGTGATGTCAGCTTCGATGACCAGGTGCCGCCACCAGATATCGGCCTCGAGGAAGCGGTCAGGACCGGTCGTGGTGAAGCGGGTGATCTCCCCGAAGCCCACCAGTCCGGCCTCGCGGCGGGACCAGCAGAGAACATCGTCCCGGACCAGAAACTGCGGCAGCCCCCCGGGAGATGCTTTGCCATCCAGGGGGACTGTCAGGGTGCGGAACGTGCTCGTCATGATGAGACAACAGTACTCCGGGTACTTAAAGGTACTGGCCTTGGCGAGTACCTTGCAGTACCTCGTTCAGCCCACAGCGCACGAACCGCCGGTGGTTCGTGGGCCTGCCGATCATTTGAGACAATGACAAGGTGAACCGAGCATCCTTGGATAAGCGTCCGGACGAAGTAGCCACGATGTTTGACGACGTCGCCCCCAAATACGACGTCGTCAATGATGTCCTCTCGATGGGGCAGACCCGCCGCTGGCGCAAAATCGTGGTGGAAGCCATGGAAGTCAGGCGGGGCCAGCGGGTGCTCGATCTGGCCGCCGGAACCGGCAGCTCAAGCGAGCCATATGCCGACGAAGGCATAGATGTGATCGCCTGTGATTTCTCCCTGGGAATGCTTAAGGTCGGCAAGCGCCGCCGCCCGGACATCAACTTCATCGCCGGTGACGCCACCAACCTTCCCTTCGCGGACGACGCCTTCGATGCCACCACCATCTCCTTCGGGCTGCGGAACGTCAACGAGCCCAAGAAGGCCCTGACCGAGATGCTCCGCGTCACCAAGCCGGGCGGCAAGCTGGTCATCGCGGAATTTTCCCAGCCCGTCGTCCCGCTGTGGCGCACCATGTATACCGAATACCTCATGAGGGCACTGCCTGCCATCGCCGTGAAGGTGTCCTCCAACCCGGATGCCTACGTGTACCTCGCCGAATCCATCCGCGCCTGGCCGGACCAGGACCATCTTGCTGCCTGGCTTCAGGAGGCTGGCTGGGAAAAGGTCACCTACCGCAACCTCAGCGGCGGGATCGTGGCGGTTCACCGCGCCTTCAAGCCATTGGATTCGAGCCCTGACAGTGCCGCTGCGGCCATCGCCGCGAACAAGGGCCCCGTGGCAAGGCTCCGCCGCAACATCATGCGCTGACCCGGTGAAAGTACTGATCGTTGGGGCAGGACCCGCCGGCTCCACCGCGGCGTATTACCTGGCCAAGGCCGGCATTGACGCGACCGTTCTCGAAAAGACCAGCTTTCCGCGCGAGAAGGTCTGCGGCGACGGCCTCACACCCCGGGCTGTCCGAGAGATCCAGAAGCTGGGCCTGCCGCACCCGGAAGAGGATGGCTGGCGGCGGAACAAGGGCCTGCGCCTCATCGCTGGTGGCCGCACCATCGAGCTGCCGTGGCCCGAAGTGTCGGACTTTCCGCAGTACGGTCTGATCCGCACGCGCCTCGGTTTCGACGAGGAACTGGCGCGCCACGCCCAGGCCGCCGGCGCCACAGTGCTGGAACGCCACAGCGTCACGGAAGCCCTGCGGTCGGAGGACGGCCGCGTTACAGGTGTCCGCGCAGCGCTGCTGGACGGGTCCGGGCGGAAGACGGGGGAGACGCGCGACTTTCCTGCCGACGTCGTACTCGCCGCCGACGGAAACTCCACGCGCACCGCCGTCTCACTGGGAATCCAGAAGCGGGACGACCGTCCCCTCGGCGTCGCCGTGCGAACCTACTTCACGTCGCCCCGGCACGATGACGACTGGATGGAAGGCTGGCTGGAACTCCCGGGCCGGGACGGACGCCTGCTTCCGGGCTATGGCTGGGTGTTCGGTGTGGGCGACGGAACGTCCAATGTGGGCCTGGGGATCCTGAACTCCTCCAAGGAATTCGGCAAGCTCGACTACAAGCAGGTCCTGCGCGAATGGACCGCCGGGATGCCCGCCGAATGGGGCTTCTCCCCGGAGCACCAGGTGGGGGAGATCCGCGGCGCCGCGCTGCCCATGGGCTTCAACCGGACTCCCCATTACTCGCCAGGACTTCTGCTCCTGGGTGACGCCGGCGGCATGGTGTCCCCGTTCAACGGTGAGGGCATCTCCTACGCGATGGAGTCCGCGCGCTTTGCGGCCGAGTTCATCATTGATGCCTCATCTTCAGCAACGCCCGACGCCGACACCCACCTTTCCGGGTACGCGGACTATGTGCGCGGCCAGTGGGGCTCGCACTTCACGCTGGGCCGGGCGTTTGCCGCGGTGATCGGAAAACCGGCGGTCATGAAGCTCGCGCTGCGGACCGGGATGCCCGTTCCTGTCCTGATGCGTTTCGTGGTGCGGCTGCTGGCCAACCTGACGGATCCGTCAGCGAAGGGCTTCGAGGACCGGGCCATCCGGGTCCTGGAATCGCTGGTTCCGGCCACGTCCAACACCTCATCGGCGTCGAATCTGCGGTATCCGCAACAAAAAGTTAGGGTTAACCAGTGACTAACTCCGCAGACCACAGCTGGACGCATGCCGGGCACGGCCTGCCGGACTCCGAACCCAGCCTCAATACCACCGCCATTGCCACGGGCCTTCAGCTGCCCGCAGGCTTCGCGGCGATTGCGGAGGATGCCGAGCTGGGCCCCGCCATCACCACTAACCTTGCCCGGGTGGAAAAGCAGTTGCGGGAAGCCATTGCCAACTCCGATCCGCTGGCTGACGCAACGTCGCGTCACCTCGTGGAAGCCGGCGGCAAGCGGATCCGTCCCCTTCTGACCCTGCTGTGCGCGCACCTTGGCGACGCCTCGCGCGCTGCCGTTGTCCAGGCCGCCGTCGTGGTGGAACTGACGCACCTGGCTACGCTCTACCACGACGATGTGATGGACTCCGCTCCCTTCCGCCGCGGCGCCCCCACGGCCCACGAGGTGTGGGGCAACTCCGTTGCTGTGCTCACCGGCGACCTCATCTTCGCCCGCGCCTCCATCCTGGTGTCCGAGCTCGGTTCGCGTGCTCTCGGGATCCAGGCCCGCACGTTCGAGCGGCTCTGCCTCGGCCAGCTTCATGAGACCGTGGGTCCGCGGCCGGATGAGGATCCCGTGGAGCACTACCTCTCCGTCATTGCGGACAAGACGGGGTCCCTGGTGGCGGCATCGGGCCAGCTGGGCGCCATCTTCGCCGGCGCCGATCCGGCCTACGAGGACCTTCTGGTGGAATACGGCGAAAAGGTGGGCGTGGCCTTCCAGCTCGCCGACGACGTCATTGATGTCACGGGCGTCAAGGTCAAGTCGGGCAAATCCCCCGGGACCGATCTGCGCGAAGGCGTGCCCACCCTGCCGGTCCTGCTCCTGCGCAAGGCCGCCGCGAACGGTGACCATTCCGCCGTCGACCTCCTGCAACTCATCGACGGGGACCTGTCCTCCGATTCCGCGCTGGCTGCTGCTGTCGAAGGACTGCGCGAGCACCCGGTGACCGCCGAATCGTGGGTGGTTGCCCGGGCCTGGGCTGACGAAGCCATCGCGGCACTGAAGCCGCTGCCGGAGGGTGTTGTGAAGACGTCGCTGTCCAACTTCGCGCTGGCTGTGGTGGACCGGGCCAGCTAGTCCGGGTCCGGACTCCTGGTGACCTGGGTTCTGTTGTTCGGCGGATTTAACGCAATAGCCCCGGTCTGCTGCAACGATACGAATCATACGCTGCAACGAACCGGGGCTATTTCTCCGTTCGCATCAGACCCGCCGGAGGCGTTTAGCGGATCCGTGAATAGTCTATGACAGCTTTGTCACAGAATGCAAGCCGGTTGTTACCAAGCGTGTCACAGGCTTTGCCCGTCCCTCCCGACCAACTTGCGTCATTTATCAGCCCTTAAGCTGAGGGTGCCCGCGATATAGCGGGGTTTGCGGTGGCGCAAGGCGCAATAGTTACGCAATCCGGGTCGAGCCGCCCCGCAAAATTTTGGGCTTGCTCGTTGTCCACATAGCCGAGATCCTCCCTCCCGCCCGAATAGCTACAGCGACACGCTGGGCTGATGGACATCACAGCCTTCCTGCTGAGGCACGGCGGCGCGGCGCGGACTGGGCAATTGACGAAGGCCGGATTTGGCAGGTCAGACCTCCGCCGTGCGGTGAGCCGCGGCCAGGCCGTGCAGGTGAGGCGTGGCGTTTTTGGCTTACCGGGATCGAATGCCCTCAGTGATGCTCGGGAGCACGGCGGGCTCCTGACCTGCGTTTCCGCGGCCCCGATTTACAACTTGTCGGTGCTTGCTCAGACGCAGGTTCTACATCTTTGCCGTAGCCATCCCCTGCCCAGCACCAAAATTGTGGAGCACGGCCGAGCCAGGCACCCCAAGCACGGGTGGCTTCCAACTGTAGGACTCGCAGACGTGCTGCTGCACAGCCTCCACTGTTTGCCGGAGCTGGAGTCGCTGGTGATGGTTCAGTCAGCGGTCGGGAGGGGCGACATTGAACTGGAGTTCCTTTATGCCAGGTTGCCTGGGCGTCGGAATGGCAGGGTCCGGGCCGTACTGGACCTGGTGATTCCCAGATCGGACTCTTTGCTGGAGGTCTTGGCAAACACCCATTTCCAGAGGGCCGGACTACGGGTCCGAAGGCACGTCTTGATCCCAGGAGTTGGTGAGGTTGACTTCCTCATTGAAGACTGCCTGGTGGTTGAGACTGACGGCTCGACCCACTTCGAGCCCAAGGCGGTCAAACGGGACCAGCGGCGGAACAACAGAAGCATCCTGGGCGGCTATCTTGTGTTGCGCTACTACTACGCCGACGTCGTGTATTCGCCGGATGAGATGGTTGCTGAGGTCCTCGCCGTCCTTGAACTGAGGCGGCAGGGAAAATTCTTCGCCATCTGACGTGGATGTGAGAAGGCCATGGACCAAATTGCGTGATTTATGCCTGAAGTAGGCAGTCCAAGCCCCCGAATGTCAGGAAGTGAAGCTGCCAGCACGGTATTAATTACGCATTTGTGGCGACAGGCGCTGCCAGAAGCCCTAGTCTTCGTCGTTGAAAGCCCACTCGAACATGTCGAAGACAAACTCCGAGAACGTACCCTCTTCGCTCTTCCACTGGGCGCGGGCATTGTTGCGGCGGTAAACGATGGGGTCCGGGACGCTGAGGTCGCCAACGCGGAAACCCCAGGTGAATTGCTCTTCCTCGTCCTCGAGGAACATCAGGAAGCCCTCGTCATCAACTTCGAGCTCTTCGGGATCCCAGAAGTAGTGGTAGGCCTCCATGAGGTCCTCGCAGCCGCCCAGGGCCAGGTAAAACTCGCGGAGGACCATGGGGACCTGGAACTGGTGGTCGGAGAGGGCCGCATCAAGCTCGTCGGCGGGCAGCCCGTCCTCTTCCTGCCATTCGTCTTCGAGATACTTCGGAACAAGCGCGCGGAACTTCTCGAGGAACATGTCAGTCATGTTCATATCCTAGCTAATCCCGGTCCCTGTATTCGGCCGTTTCAGCTCCCGGCCGATGCCATCCGCGCACCGCCAGCGGAACATACCAGGACCGTCGCCAGGCCACCACGCGGAACACGAAAACCAGCACGGCCACGGCGAAGGCCGTGAGTCCGTTAAAAGCGCCGGACAGCCAGAGGACCGTGGTCAGCGCAGCCCCCGTGAAGGCGGGCAGCGCGTAGATATCCCTGGGGTCGAAGAGCCTGGGCACCTCGTTGGCGGTGATGTCGCGCAGCAGGCCCCCGCCCACCGCCGTCGTCACTCCCAGCACGACGGCGGCAACGGGATTCACGCCCACTGCCAAGGCCTTCAGGGTGCCGGTGATGCAGAAGAGGGCCAGCCCGCCGGCGTCGAACAGCACCAGGAGCGAGGTAAAACGCTGGACGCTCGAGAACAGGAAGTACACCAGGACCGTGGCCAGCAGCGGCGGGACCAGATAGGCGGGATTGCTGAATGCGGCAGGAGGGGCGGCGCCCAGGATGATGTCACGAATGACCCCGCCGCCCAGGGAAACCAGCGAGGCCAGGAGCAGGGAGCCCACGATGTCGAACTGTTTCCGGGCTGCCAGGAGGGAGCCTGACACCGCGAAAAAGAAGACGCCGGCCAGGTCCAGCCACACCAGGGCGATGTCAAAAGGGAAAGTCATGGAGCGTCCCGGCTACTAGAGGAGGGGCGGACAGGGCGGCTCCAACGTTACGCTAGCCCCTATGAAGAGCCCCATCATGATTGCCTGCGCCCACGGGACATCCAGTGCGCAAGGAGCCGCGGAGGTCAACGCCCTGCGCGACGCCATCGCAGCCCTGCGCCCGGGACTTGAGGTGCGGGAAGCCTATGTGGACGTCCAGCAACCTGACCTCGTGGACGTGATGGCGTCGCTCCCCGAAGGGGACAAGGGAGCCGAGTCAGCCGTTGTGGTACCGCTCCTGCTCAGCATCGGCTACCACGTCAAGGTGGACATCGCCAGGGCGGTGAAGAGCCGGCCGGGCAGCCTTGCCGCCGCGCCGCTTGGCCCGAATCCGCGGCTGGCCGCCCTGCTGGACCAGCGCCTCCTGGAGGCTGGAGTCACGCACCGGGACGCCGTCGTCCTCGCCGCCGCCGGGTCCTCCAACCCGAACGCCGCCGTCAGCGTGGAGGAGCTGGCAGGGCAGCTCAGGGAACTGCGGCCAAACCGGATCATGGCCGCCTACGGTGCCTCCGCCAAGCCCTCGGTGCCCGACGCCGTAGCGATCCTTCGCGAGGAAGCAGAAGGCGGTGCCGGAGCGGGGGAGTCCGCGGGTGCCGTTGACCTTGGCGGCCGGGTGGTTATTGCGTCCTACCTCTTGGCGCACGGTTACTTCCATGACCAGCTGGCCAAAGCCGGGGCAGACCTGGTCACGGAGCCCCTGCTGCCTTCTCCCGTGCTGGCCGAGATTGCGCTGGAACGCTACGACGCAGCGATCGCGGCTAATTCGGATTTCGCAAGGCCCGCCGGCGATTCATGACGAAATATTTCCCTAGGTGACTTAGCGTTTCCGGGGTCTTTGTGACGCTATTCGACTGGGCCCTACAGTCGATCTATGACTGATACAGCTCTAGCCGGAGCGTCCGCGGACCCCGCTTCCTCCAAGCGCCCCGCACGCACCTCTTCCCGCCCTGCCGCCAAGCCGCACGGGCAGTGGAAAGTGGACGGCACCGCCCCGCTGAACGCCAACGAAACCTGGAAACAGGAAGACGACGGCCTTAACGTGCGCGAGCGTATCGAGTCCATCTACTCCAAAGAGGGCTTCGACTCCATTCCGGGGCAGGACCTCCACGGCCGTTTCCGCTGGTGGGGCCTGTACACCCAGCGCAAGCCAGGGATCGACGGCGGCAAGACCGCAACACTCGAGCCGCACGAGCTTGAGGACAAGTACTTCATGCTCCGGGTCAGGATCGACGGCGGCGCCCTCACCACCGAGCAGCTGCGCGTCATCGGCCAGATCTCGGTTGATTTCGCACGGGATTCCGCCGACCTCACCGACCGCCAGAACATCCAGTTGCACTGGATCCGCGTGGAGGACATTCCCGAAATCTGGACCCGCCTCGAAGGTGTCGGCCTGTCCACCACCGAGGCCTGCGGCGACGTGCCCCGCGTCATCCTGGGCTCCCCGGTGGCTGGCATCGCCAAGGACGAGATCATCGACCCCACACCGCTCATCGCGGAACTCGGCGAACGCTTCATCGGCAACCCGCTGCTGTCCAACCTGCCGCGCAAGTACAAGACCGCCATCACCGGCCACCCCAGCCAGGACGTGGTGCATGAGATCAACGACTTCGCCCTGGTAGGCGTGCGCCACCCCGAGCTGGGCGTCGGCTATGACCTCTGGGCCGGCGGCGCGCTCTCCACCAACCCGATGCTCGGCAAGCGCCTGGGTGCCTTCGTGAAGCCTGAGGAAGCCGCCGAAGTATGGCTCGGCGTCACCAGCATCTTCCGCGACTACGGTTACCGCCGGATGCGCACCAAGGCCCGCCTGAAGTTCCTGATGGCTGACTGGGGTCCGGAGAAGTTCCGCCAGATCCTCGAGGACGAATACCTGGGCTACAAGCTGGCCGACGGCCCGGCCGCGCCCAAGCCCACCAGCCCCGGCGACCACATCGGCGTGCACGAGCAGAAGGACGGCAAGTTCTTCATCGGCGCCACCCCGCTGGCCGGCCGCCTGTCCGGCGCGGCGCTGGTCAAGCTCGCTGACACCCTTGAAGCCCGAGGGTCGTACCGGCTCCGGACCACTCCGCACCAGAAGCTCGTGGTCCTGGATGTTGTCAAGGAGCAGGTGGAGCCCCTGGTGGCCGAACTGGATGCCCTGGGCCTGTCCGCCCGCCCGTCCGTGTTCCGCCGCGGCACCATCGCGTGCACCGGCATCGAGTACTGCAAGCTGGCCATCGTTGAAACCAAGGTCACGGCGGCCACCGCCATCGCCGAGCTGGAGCGCCGCCTCGCGGACCTGGCAGCCTCGGGTGAACTGCCGCACGCATTGTCCCTGCACATCAACGGCTGCCCCAACTCCTGCGCCCGCATCCAGACGGCGGACATCGGACTTAAAGGCATGATGCTGCCAACGCCCGACGGCGACCCCACCCCGGGTTTCCAGGTCCACCTGGGGGGCGGGCTGGCTTCCAACGACCGTGAAGAAGCCGGCCTGGGACGCACCGTCCGCGGCCTTAAGGTCTACGTCGAGGACCTGCCGGACTACGTGGAGCGCGTGGTACGAACGTTCGTTGCCCAGCGTGCCGAAGGCCAGACCTTCGCCGAGTGGGCGCATGCAGCAGACGAGGAGGCACTCCAGTGAGCGAGCAAGCAGCAGGCACCGCCCCGGTGGCGGAAACAGCAGTGCCCAAGCTCCGGAGCAAGGACGAGCTGAAAGCCCTCGCCGAATCCGGTGCCGCCGAACTCGGCTGGGACGCCCCGGCCCGTGACGTCATCGCCTGGGTTGAGCGCAACTTCGACCTTCCCGCCGTCGCGGTGGCCTGCTCCATGGCCGACTCCGTCCTCCCGGCGCTCGTCGCTGACCAAATGCCCGGCGTCGACGTCCTGTTCCTGGAGACCGGCTACCACTTCCCGGAGACCTACGCGACCCGGGATGAGGTTGCCGCGAACCTCCGCGTCAACGTGGTGGACGTGCTCCCCGAGAACACGGTGGAACAGCAGGACCGGCTCCTGGGCAAGGACCTCTTCGCCCGCGACGCCGCCCAGTGCTGCGCCCTCCGCAAGGTAGCCCCGCTGCGCCGCACCCTGGCCGGCTATGAACTCTGGTTCACTGGCGTGCGCCGCGACGAGGCGCCCACCCGCACCAACACTCCGCTGGTGACCTGGGACGAGGCCAACAGCCTGGTCAAGGTCAACCCGGTGGCCGCCTGGACGTTCGACCAGCTGGTCCAGTACTCGGATGACAACCTCCTGCCCGTCAACCCGCTGCTTTCCCAGGGTTACCCCTCCATCGGCTGCCAGCCCTGCACCCGCAAGGTGGCGCCAGGAGATGACCCCCGCGCCGGCCGCTGGGCAGGCACCGACAAGACAGAATGCGGACTACACGTATGAGCACTTTCCTAACCGAGGAGCCCACCCAGGTGACTGACGCTGCCATTTCCACGCGCCTGAGCAGCCTGGACACGCTTGAGTCCGAGGCCATTCACATCATCCGCGAGGTTGTGGCCGAGTTCGAGAAGCCCGCGCTGCTGTTCTCCGGCGGCAAAGACTCCGTGGTCATGCTGCACCTGGCTACCAAGGCGTTCTGGCCCGGCAAGGTTCCGTTCCCCGTGCTGCACGTGGACACCGGCCACAACTTCCCCGAGGTCATCGATTTCCGCGACCGCACGGTGGAGCGGCTGGGACTGAAGCTCGTCGTCGGCTCCGTCCAGGAATTCATTGACCGCGGCGAGCTCGCGGAGCGTGCCGATGGCACCCGCAACCCGCTGCAGACTGTCCCGCTGCTGGACGCCATCCAGCAGAACAAGTTCGACGCCGTCTTCGGCGGCGGCCGCCGTGACGAGGACAAGGCCCGCGCCAAGGAGCGCATCCTGAGCCTCCGCGACGAGTTCGGCCAGTGGGACCCGCGCAACCAGCGCCCCGAGCTGTGGAACCTGTACAACGGCCGCCACACCGTGGGCCAGCACGTCCGCGCATTCCCCATCAGCAACTGGACCGAGCTGGACATCTGGCGCTATATCGAACGCGAAAACATCGAGCTGCCGGGCCTGTATTACGCCCACGACCGCGAAGTGTTTGCCCGCGACGGCATGTGGCGTGCAGTAGGCGAGGTTTCCCAGCCGCTGCCGCACGAGGAAGTCATTGTCAAGACGGTCCGCTACCGCACCGTGGGCGACATGTCCTGCACCGGTGCCGTTGAATCGGCCGCAGCCACCATGAGCGACGTTGTGATCGAAGTTGCCGCCTCCACCATCACCGAACGTGGTGCCACCCGTGCAGATGACCGCATCTCCGAGGCAGCCATGGAAGACCGCAAGAAGGATGGTTACTTCTAAATGAGCACCGACACTTCACTCCTGGCCGCCGAGCTGGAAACAGCCCTGCCCACCACGCTTTTCCGCTTCGCCACCGCCGGATCGGTCGACGACGGCAAGTCCACTTTGGTGGGCCGCCTCCTGCACGACTCCAAGGCAATCCTGGCAGACCAGCTCGACGCCGTTGCCCGTACCTCGGCTGACCGCGGCTTCGGCGGCGCCGGCGCGACCGGGACCCAGGCGATCGACCTCGCCCTCCTGACCGACGGCCTACGGGCCGAGCGCGAGCAGGGCATCACCATCGACGTCGCCTACCGCTACTTCGCCACCGACCAGCGCAGCTTCATCCTGGCCGACTGCCCCGGGCACGTGCAGTACACCAAGAACACGGTGACCGGCGCGTCCACCGCGGATGCCGTCGTCGTACTCATCGACGCCCGCAAGGGTGTCCTGGAGCAGACCCGCCGGCACCTGTCAGTGCTGCAGCTGCTCCGCGTGGCGCACGTAATCGTGGCCGTGAACAAGATCGACCTGGTGGACTTCAGCGAGTCCGTGTTCCGCGAGATCCAGGCCGACGTGCAGCGCGTTGCCCGAGAACTGGGCATCGGCTCTGCTGAGCTCGGCACCGCGGATCACATCGATGACCTGCTGGTGATCCCGGTGTCCGCGCTCGACGGCGACAACGTGGTGGAGCGCTCGGAGCGCACCCCGTGGTACGACGGTCCTGCCCTGCTCGAAGTCCTGGAGACCCTGCCGGCCGCCGACGAAATCGACACGCAGCTGGAGAGCTTCCGCTTCCCCGTGCAGCTGGTGGTCCGGCCGCAGGGTGCATTGGCACCGGACGCCGTGGCTGCCGGCTTGGATGTGGAGGCCTACCGCGACTACCGTGCGTACGCCGGCCAGATCACCGAGGGTTCCGTGAAGGTGGGGGACAAGGTTTCCGTCCTGACCCCCGGCCAGGGTCCCCGCACCACCACCGTGGTGGGCATCGACTTCGCCGGAGCCTCACTCCAGGAAGCCGCCGCGCCGCAGTCTGTTGCGATCCGCCTGGCGGATGAGTTCGACGTCGCCCGTGGAGACACCATTGCCGCCGCCGGAACCGTCCGCGACTCAACTGCCGACCTGTACGCTGCCCTGTGCTGGCTCTCGCCCAAGCCCCTGCGTGAGGGCGCCAAGGTGCTGGTCAAGCACGGCACCCGCACGGTCCAGGCGCTGGTCCGCAACGTCAGCGGCAAGCTGGACCTGGCCTCGTTCAAGCTCGAAGCCACGTCAAGCCTTGAGCTGAACGACATCGGCCACGCGCAGCTCCGGCTCGCCGCCCCGCTGCCGCTGGAGAACTACACGCACCACCGCCGCACGGGTGCGTTCCTCGTCATCGACCCGCTGGACGGCAACACGCTGGCCGCAGGGCTGGTCAAGGACCACCCTGGCGACCACGAGGACGAGCGGTACTCGATCTAGGTCCCGCACAAACAGCCCTGCCCCGCATGACCGGTGTTGTCCCACGCCGGTAATGCAGGGCAGAGCCGTTCCTGGCATGGGCCGGGTTTTCTGCTGCGTTCGACGGCGGCCCTTGCCTCGCCGCAGCGGCCCCACCATCATCATGAGTGGGAGGGATCGCCGTGGAACAGATCAGCAGCAAGCTCATCAACTGGGCCTCGATCCTGGATGACAAGACCCGCGAGCAGGCCCTGGCAACGTCGCGGCTGCCCTTCATTTACCCGCACCTGGCGCTGATGCCGGACGCGCACCTGGGCAAGGGCGCCACAGTGGGGTCCGTGATCCCTACCGAACGCGCGATCATTCCGGCAGCAGTGGGCGTCGACATTGGCTGCGGCATGATCGCCGTGAGGACCCAGTACACAGTGGCGGACCTCCCGAAGGACCTGAAGCGGCTGCGGGAGGATATCGAGCGTGCCATCCCGTTGTCCGCGGGGCACAACAACCGCGACGTCCAGGCCACCGCCGAACCACGCATCGCGGAGCTGCGGAAACTGGCAGCCGGGGCAGGCTTCAATCCCGCAGAGTACCTTGCGAAGTGGGAGCTCCAGCTGGGCTCACTCGGGTCCGGCAACCACTTCATCGAAGTCAGCGCGGATGAGGGCGATGCCATCTGGCTGTTCCTGCATTCGGGATCGCGGGGAGTGGGCAACAAAATCGCGCAGCACCACATCGGCGTGGCCCAGCGGGTGATCCAGAAAAAGGGGATCAGGCTTCCGGACGCTGACCTCGCCTACCTTGAGGAGGGCACGGGCGAATTCAGCCGCTACATCAAGGAACTGCGCTGGGCCCAGCATTTCGCCCTGCTTAACCGCGAGGAAATGATGGACAGGGTGATCACCCGGTTCAGCCGCTGGGTGGGCGGACCGGTACAGGAACGCGAGCGGATCAATTGCCACCACAATTTCACCGAGCTGGAGACGCACTACGGCAAGTCCGTGTGGGTGTCCCGGAAGGGGGCCATCAAAGCCGAGCACGGCGATCCTGGACTTATCCCCGGTTCCATGGGGACGGCGTCGTACGTGGTGGAAGGCCTCGGCAACCCGGCGTCTCTCAATTCCTCGCCGCACGGCGCCGGCCGGGAGTACTCGCGCAATGCCGCACGCAAGACGTTCTCCCTCGAGGAGCTGAAGAAAGCCATGCGGGGGATCGAGTTCCGCGCCAGCGAGGCGTTCATAGACGAGATCCCGGCCGCGTACAAGCCCATCGACCAGGTCATGCAGGACGCCGCGGACCTGGTCAAGGTACGCCACAAGCTGCGGCAGCTGGTCAACGTCAAAGGCAACTAGTCCGGCGAACCCAGCGAAGTCGCACGAGATTGGCGTCCCGAATGTGACGTCAGATGAACCCGCATGACCCCCCGTTTCCACTTCATTGAACCCCGTTTATGACAATCCCTATGGTGAGTCCATGACTAGTTCCAAGCCCGGGATGACCCGCATCGAGGCAGGCGAAAACGCAGTGCCCAGACGCAGGCGTGCCATCGAGGCCGGGCTGGCGATCGGACTCGTCCTGTTGATCGCAGTGGGGGCGGTAGTGGCTTCCACGATTTCGCGTCATGAGGACGCCCAGGCAGCGGCACCTGCGAACAACGCTGCGGCTGAGCTGAAGCTGGGCTACTTCGCGAACGTTACGCACGCTCCCGCGCTGGTGGGCCTGAGCAAGGGCTTCCTCCAGGACGCGCTGGGCAGCACCAAGCTCAGCACCCAGGTCTTCAACGCCGGCCCGGCAGCGATCGAGGCGCTGAACGCCGGCGCGATCGACGCCGCGTATGTCGGTCCCAACCCGGCCATCAACTCCTTCGTCAAGAGCCAGGGCGAGTCCGTCAGCATCATCGCCGGCGCCGCGGCAGGCGGCGCGCAGCTGGTGGTCCGGCCGACCATTAATTCCGCCGCGGACCTCAAGGGCAAGACCCTGGCGACCCCGCAGCTTGGCGGCACCCAGGATGTGGCGCTGCGTGCCTGGCTCACCAGCCAGGGCTACAAGACCAACGTGGACGGCAGCGGGGACGTGGCGATTAACCCCACTGACAACGCCCAGACGCTGAAGCTGTTCCAGGACGGAAAGCTCGACGGCGCCTGGCTGCCTGAGCCCTGGGCCTCCCGCCTGGTGCTCCAGGCCGGAGCCAAGGTCCTGGTGGACGAAAAGGACCTCTGGGACGGCTCGCTCTCCGGCAAACCGGGAGAGTTCCCCACCACCATCCTGATCGTGAACAAGAAATTCGCCGCCGAGCACCCGGACACGGTCAAGGCACTGCTCAAGGGCCACGCCAAGTCAGTGGACTGGCTCAACACAGCCCCCGCGGCGGAGAAGACCTCGGTCCTGAACGCGGCGCTGCAGGAGTCTGCCGGCGCTGCCCTCCCGGCGGATGTCATCGACAGGTCCTTGAAGAACATCGTCTTCACCGTGGACCCGCTGGCCGGCACCTACCCCAAGCTGCTGAAGGATGGCGTCACCGCCGGCACCACCAAACAGGCCGACATCAACGGCATCTTCGACCTCGCCGCGCTCAACGAGGTCACCGGCCAGTCCATCTCCGCCGCCGGGCTCGGCAAGGGCTGACCCCGGCTCCTCCGCACCAGACCAACCACCACACCAACCAAAGGACGGGACCATGCCAGTCGTACTGGAAAACCTGGGCAAGCGCTTCGGCGACGGCGCCCCGGTGCTGGACGACGTCAACGCCAACATCGGGAAAGGCGAGTTCGTCGCCCTCCTCGGTGCTTCCGGCTGCGGCAAATCCACCCTGCTGAACATCATGGCAGGACTTGAGGTCCCGACGTCGGGCGCGTTGGAAGTGCCCAGCGACGGCGCCGCCTTCATGTTCCAGGACGCCGCCCTTTTCCCCTGGCTCACCGCGCGGGAGAACATCGAGCTGGCACTGAAGCTTCGAGGTGTCGGAAAGGCCGAACGCCGCGTCAAGGCCAATGAACTCCTTGACTTGGTGCACCTCGGTGGCGCGGGGGACAAGCGCCCGCATGAGCTTTCGGGCGGCATGCGCCAGCGTGTGGCCCTGGCCCGTTCGCTCGCCCAGGACCGGCAGCTGCTGCTCATGGACGAGCCGTTCGCGGCCCTCGATGCCATCACCCGCGACCTCCTCCATGACGAGCTGGAGCGGATCTGGAAGGAAACCGGGCGCACCATCGTTTTCGTCACGCACAATGTCCGCGAGGCCGTGCGGCTGGGCCAGCGCGTGCTGCTGCTTTCCTCCCGACCGGGCCGGGTGGTCCAGGAATGGGCCGTCACCGAAGAACACCGAACCGACGCCGGACTTGCCGGACAGCTGACCGGGGTCATCACCGCCCGGCTGCGTGAGGAGATTCGCCGCCATGCCAAGTAACCCCACTCCATTGGTAGACGCCCCGTCGGAACCCACGGAAACCAGGCACATCACTGCTGCCCTCACGAGGTCATCCACGGGCAGCGAGGACCTGCGCGAGCTTGAATCCGGGCTTGATTCACTGCAGTCCGACGCCGCGCGCAAGCACCGCATCGACTGGAGCCGCATCCTCCTCCCGGTGGCCGCGCTGGTGGTCCTGGTCCTGGCGTGGCAGTTCTACGTATCGCTCGGCATCAAGCGGCGTGACCTGGTTCCCGGACCGCTCGATGTGCTTGAACAGGTCGGCGTGCTGTGGGGAGAAGGCAAGCTCCAGGAAGCTGTGTGGACTTCACTGCAGCGAGGGCTCGTCGGATTCCTGATCAGCGTGGCCGTCGCCACCCCCGTGGGGCTGCTGCTGGCGCAGGTTGCGCCGTTGCGCCGCGCGTTCGGGCCGCTCATTTCAGGCCTGCAGGTGCTGCCGTCCGTGGCATGGGTGCCTGCGGCCATCATCTGGTTCGGCCTCACCGACGGGACGGTTTACTTCGTGGTGCTCATGGGTGCCATCCCGTCCATCATCAACGGACTGATCTCCGGCGTGGACCAGATCCCGCCGCAGTACCGCAGGGTGGGAACCGTCCTGGGCGCCTCAAAGCTCGAGATGGCACTGCAGATTGTTCTTCCCGCGGCGCTTCCGGGCTACCTGAGCGGACTCAAGCAGGGATGGGCCTTCTCCTGGCGCTCCCTGATGGCCGCGGAAATCATCGCCGTGGGCGGTACTATCGGCTTCGGCCTCGGCTCATTGCTGGACCAGGGCCGCGCACTGTCCGACATGACGGTGGTGATGGCCGCCATCCTGCTGATCCTCGCCGTCGGCATCCTGATCGAACTGCTGGTCTTCGCGCCGATCGAAAAGCGCCTCCTCCGCAGCCGGGGGCTCCTCGCCGGCAGCACCCGCTAGCCGCCCAGCACCCCATCCACAACGTCAGCAGAGCCCGACGGCGACTCCCGCCGTCGGGCTCTGCTGTTGTGTGTGGCCTCCGAAACGGGGCACTTTGGCTCGGACACGCCGGGATTTGAGCAGCCGGAGGGCCTGATCCTCACCAAAGTGCCCCACGACGGCGCCCCGCGGCGATGTTTCCCGCGAGTGGCCCTAGGTTTCCGGGAAGGGCGGGGGACCTATGATCTCAATTCCGCCATTCACGCGTCCTGATTCGCGAATGCGGTCGAAGTCCACCTTCCCGACGCCGTTCCCGAGGGCAGGTTCACTGGCGCCGAAGTAGAATTCCTGGGCACTGCCGGGGGTGTGCAGACACAGCACCCGGGTCCCCTCCTGAAGGACCTTGAAGGCGTGCGGAACACCTCTCGGTGCGATGGTCACACCGCCCGCCGCGACCCGGTGCTCCGTGCCGTCCATGTGCATCAGGATTTCCCCGGCCAGGATGTACATGGTTTCGTCCGAATCCGGGTGGGTGTGCAGGGGAGTGACCTTGTTGAGGCCCATCTCGTCTTCGAATAGCAGGAACGCGCCCGCCGTCTCCTCCGCTGTGGCCTTCCACGTATGCACCCCGCCCCCGAAGAACCAGCGCCTGGCGCCTTCGCCTGGCTGTCGGATGATTGCTGTTGCTGAATTCTTCGTCTCCATGGTGCTCGCCTCGATGCGTTTGATGGACTTATGGGACTGGAATCCCATAACAAGACTGGTGTACCATGAAGCGCATGTCAAGGACTTATGCGGACGTTGGGCGGACGGGTCAGAAGCGCCGGACGCTGGATGCCCTGGTGGCTGCCGCGCGACAGCTCGTTGCTTCCGGTGCCACGCCTACGGTGGACGAGGCTGCGCTGCTAGCCGGGGTTGCCCGGAGCACCGCTTACCGGTATTTCCCTGGCCAGCGCGAGTTGCTGGGGGCGGCGCATCCGGAAACCGCCCGGACGTCGCTGCTGCCCGCGTCACCTCCTGAGGACGTGGCCGAGCGGCTGGATGCAGTGGTAGCGGAGTTCACTGCCATGATCATCCAAACCGAAGCCCAGCAGCGGACCATGCTGCGGCTTTCGCTCGAGCCCGCCGAGGGGCAACAGGACTTGCCCCTGAGGCAGGGCCGGGCGATCGGCTGGATTGCCGAGGCCCTCTCCCCGCTCCGGGGAAAGATGGACGAGAAGGACATCCACCGGCTGGTCCTGACCATCCGGAGCGCCATCGGAATCGAGGCACTGGTGTGGCTGACGGATATCGGCGGCCTCAGTAGGGAAGGGGCCGTTGCCTCCATGCGCTGGACGGCGGCTGCGCTCCTGTCGCACGCGCTGACGCACGGACTTCCGCCCAAGACCTGACCGCAAGCTCCGCCGTCGGGCTCCCGCTGTTCTGTTTGGCAGCCGCGCAGCAGCCGAAACGGGGCACTTTGACACGGACACGCCGGGTTTTTGCCCCTGAAGGGCCTGATGCACGCCAAAGTGCCCCACGGCGGCGTCCCGCCACGCCCTGGCCGCTAAGTTACGCCGGGTTACCTTACGTGAACTGGTGTTGCTGCCCCCGTTGGTGGGTAATGTGACGCGGCCCTACCGTTGATTCATGGCAATTCAGGATATTTACCCCACAGCACTGCGGCTGCTCGGCCGCCCCGTGCTGGTGGTGGGTGGCGGTCCCGTGGCTGCGCGCCGCGCCAAGGGACTGCTCGACGCCGGTGCCCGGGTCACGGTTGTCGCGCCTGTTGCCTGCCAGGCCTTGGCTGAACTGTCCGACGCCGGCCTCCTCAGTTGGGAGCCGCGCACCTACCGTACGGAAGACGTCGACGGCGTCTGGTTCGTCCAGACGGCCACCGGGGATTCCGCCGTGGACGCCCAAGTCTCCGAGGACGCCGAGGCGCAGCGCATCTGGTGCGTCAACGCCTCGGACCATGAAGCCTCCGCGGCTTGGACGCCCGCCGTCGCCGTCGTTGACGACGTTAAGATTGCCATCAACGCCGGGGGAGACCCGCGCCGCGCGATGGCACTGCGCGACGCCGTCGCCACCGCCTTGGAGACCGGTGACCTGCCGCTGCGCCGCCGCCGCGCTCCGAAAGACAGCGGATCCGTTGCCCTCGTGGGCGGCGGGCCCGGCGACACCGGCCTCATCACCGTCCGCGGACGCCGCCTCCTGGGCCAGGCCGACGTCGTCGTCGCAGACCGCCTCGGTCCCCGTGAACTCCTCAAAGAACTGGCTCCCGACGTCCGTGTCATCGAGGTGGGCAAGACTCCCGGCCACCACCCGGTACCGCAGTCCGAGATCAACCGGGTACTCGTCGAGGAAGCCCTCAAGGGCAACCGCGTGGTCCGGCTGAAGGGCGGCGACCCCTACGTCCTGGGCCGCGGCGGCGAGGAAGCCGAATACTGCCGGCAGCACGGCGTCGAGGTCGAAGTTGTTTCCGGCGTCACCTCCGCCATCTCAGTACCCGCCGCCGCCGGCATCCCGGTGACCCACCGGGGCCTGGCCAAGGGCTTCAGCGTGGTGACCGGCCACGAGGAACTGTCCGAGGTCCCGGCAAGGGCCGATCACACCATCGTCCTGCTGATGGGCGTGGGCCAGTTGCGCGAATCAGCCGCTGCGCTGGCAGGTGCCGGTTTGCCTCAGGACACTCCAGTTGGCATCGTTGAGAACGGGTATCTGCCGGACCAGCGCGTGACAATCGGCACGCTCGGTTCCATCGCCGATCAGGCGGAAGCCATCGGCGTCGCCAATCCGGCCGTAATTGTCATCGGTGACGTCGTGCGCGTGAGCCCGTTCGCGCCGTCGCACTTCAAAACCGCCGACTACGGCACCACCACCCCGAACAGCCCGCGCAGTACCAAGCCCCGAGTCCTCACCACCTAGCCTCCACCCAACTAGGTAGCAGCAGATGTCGTTATCAGCTCTCAAAACGGCATCTACTGCTACCTAGTTGGGCCGGAACGAAGAAAAGGAACACAGCCGTGTCATCAAGCACCACCGTAGGTTCTGCCGAACGTCCGCTGCGCGTCGCCGTCGTGGGCTCCGGCCCGGCCGGCGTCTACGCCGCGGACATTCTCACCAAGAGTGAGGCCGTCAAGAGCGGCGAGCTGACAGTCAGCATCGACCTCTTCGATCGCTACCCGGCACCCTACGGCCTGATTCGCTATGGCGTGGCCCCGGACCATCCCCGCATCAAGGGCATCGTAAACGCCCTGCACAAGGTCCTGGACCGGGGAGATATCCGCTTCTTTGGCAACGTGGACTATGGCACCGACCTCTCCATCGAGGACCTCCGCACCCACTACGACGCCGTCATCTTCGCCACCGGCGCCATCAAGGACGCGGACCTGAACATCCCGGGCATCGAACTGGACGGCTCCTACGGCGGCGCGGACTTCGTCTCCTGGTACGACGGCCACCCGGACGTTTCCCGCGAATGGCCGCTGGACGCCAAGGAGATCGCGGTGATCGGCAACGGCAACGTGGCGCTCGACGTGGCCCGCGTCCTGTCCAAGCACGCCGATGACCTGCTGGTCTCCGAAATCCCGGACAACGTCTACGCCGGCCTGAAGGCGTCCCCGGTCACCGATGTGCACGTCTTCGGCCGCCGCGGCCCCGCCCAGGTCAAGTTCACGCCGCTGGAGCTGCGCGAGCTGTCCCACTCCAAGGACGTGGACATCATCCTGTACCCGGAGGACTTCGAGTTCGACGAGGAATCGGACCGCCAGATCCAGACCAACAACCAGACCAAGACCATGGTGGGCACGCTCACCAACTGGATCGCCGAGCAGCCCGAGGACCTCTCCGAGCTCACGGCCTCCCGCCGCCTGCACCTGCACTTCCTGCACAGTCCGGTGGAAATTTACGACGACGCCGAGACGCCAGGTCGCGTCGCCGGCATGCGGTTCGAGCGCACCGAGCTGGACGGCACGGGCAACGCCCGCGGCACTGGCGAGTTCGTCGACTACCCGGTTCAGGCCGTGTACCGCGCTATCGGCTACTTCGGTTCCGCTCTGCCCGAGGTCGAGTTCGACCACAAGAAGGGTGTCATCCCGAACGACGGCGGCCGCGTCCTGGATGCCGCCGGCACCCACGTTCCGGGTATCTACGCCACCGGCTGGATCAAGCGCGGACCGGTTGGCCTGATCGGCCACACCAAGGGCGACGCCCTTGAGACTGTGACCTACCTGCTGGAAGACCGCGAAAACCTTCCGGTGGCCAGCGTTCCCGAGGCGGACGCCGTCGTCGAACTCCTGGACGCCCGCGGCGTGAAGTTCACCAGCTGGGAAGGTTGGCTGGCCCTGGACGCGCATGAACTCGCCCTGGGCGCTGCAGCCACCGAGGCCGGCGGCTCTCACGGCGTCGAGGTCAAGCGTGAGCGCATCAAGGTAGTGCCGCGCGAGGATATGGTTGACATCTCCCGCGACGGTGTAGCCGCCGAGGTCTAAGCAACAGCAACGCGGGGTCACTTTTCGCCCAATAAACTCGATTTATTGGGCGAAAAGTGACCCCGCGTTGCATTTAACCCGGCACTGGGGAACCTACATCCGTCCGAACCGCGCCCGGACCAGCGCGAAAATGCCGTAGCAGATGAACCCGGCGCCGATGGCGAGGAGCAGGTACGGGCCGAACGGGTGGTCGCGGAGCGCCTTCAGGCTTCCGTCCAGGCCGGTGGACTCTTCCGGCCTGTGCTTGGCTGCGGCGATCACAAAGAGCAGTCCCGTCAGGTTAAGCGCTATGCCCTTGGCCGCATGCCCCGTGATCGCCAGCGAGTCGATGATCCTTCCGCGGCGCGTGCCGTCGAAGTGGAAGAGTTCCTCCTTGAATCCGCGTCGCACGCCCTTCACCACAAAGTAGACCCCCACCCCCATGACGGTGAGGCCGAGGGCTACCAGGACCCACAACCCGTACGGGGAGCCCACGAGTGCAGCAGTGAAATCCCGGGTGGAGTCCCCTGAGTCGCCACGGAGCCCAAGAGCGAAGCCGGCGAAGGTGAGTCCCACGCTTCCATAGGCCAGTCCCAGGAAGCCGGAGGAGACTAGTTTTCCAAGCCGTTGCTTGCGCGGAAGATGACGCGCCCGCAGCGTGGCTTCACTTAGCTGCCAGAGCGCCAGGCCGCTGCAGGCGATCACGCAGGCCCACATGACAACTGGACCCCAGGGGCTGGCGTCCAGTTGTTCGATGGCGCCGGTAGGTTCCGCCTCCCCGGGCTGACCGAGGGCTAGGGCGATGGAAATGGCGCCGACAATGATGTGCAGCAGGGCCATGACGGCGAAACCTGAACGTGCGACGACGTCGAGCGCCTTGGCATTTGATGCCTCCTCGACAGCGTCGGCGGCGTCGCTGATGGGGGATTCCCCGTCTGACATGGGCTAGCCGTTCATGGGTCCTTCGGCGTGGAGCTTGTCGGCTCCGGGACCTTCAACGTGCACCGTGGCCCGGACAACCAGGCTGTTCGGTGCCGTATCCAGCTCCACCAGGGTTTCGCGGGCGTTCAGGATAGCGAAGGCCTCCGAGCCGGTTTCGACGGTCAGGCCCCTGGCCTCCGCCGTTTGCCGGGCGTTTTCCAGCGCCTCATGCTGAAGCTCTTGCACGTACCCGGCGTCGGCTTCCCGGGCGGCGTCTCCAAAGGCCCAGCCGAACAGGGTCCCTGTGTTTTCCATGGCAGCGATACTACGCGTAAAGGCCTACTAAGACGGGGTTCCGTAACATTAGTAAGTGTGCTTACCATAGCCTGACCATGACCTCGATGGGACACAGTGAAGTCCGCAGATGCGGCATTTTCGGAACCAGTTCAACGTTAGGAAGCACATCATGGCAGGAAATCTCATTGCCCGGTCAGTTCACGATCTCACGGCCGGAGCCTGGTTCGGCGGGTCGCTGATGGGCGCTATTGGACTCAACGGTGCGGCAGCGGAAGCGACGAATCCGGCCGAACGCACCCGGCTCTCCAGTTCCGGCTGGATGAAGTGGGCACCGATCCAGACGGCCGCTTTCGTGTCGCACCTGCTGGCCGATCTCGCCATTGCCTGGGAAAACAAGGAGCGCATCGCCAAGCAGGACGGGGTGGCGCGGGACACCGCAATCAAAACGGTGGTGACTGTGGCGGGTGCCGCTGTGACTCTTTACGCGGGCGTTCTGGGCAAGAAGGTGGAGAAGCTGGCGGACCAAGGAGCCCGCGGTGCAACCGAACCAAGCCCCGAGGCGTCGGAGGAGCTGAAAACCGCCCAGCAGCAGCTGAAGATGCTGCAGTGGGCCATCCCCGCTTTCGCCGGCCTGGTCATCATCCTCGGCGCCAAACACGGTGAGATGCAGCGGCCCAAGAATGTGTTCGCCGGTTTGAAGTCATAGGCGGTTTGAGGTCATAAGCAGCAGCCCCACCTAGGAACAGGCAGGGGCTGGCAAACGCCCGACGGCGGTCGGCACCAAAGTGCCGGGCCGCCGTCGTCCGTGTCTGCGCCAGGCGGCCTAGGACCGCAGCCACTCCGCGCAGGAGTTGAGGTTCTTGTTGACGCTGGCCACCGCAGCTTCAATGTCGTGGGCCTCGAGGGCGTCCACCAGGGCGCCGTGTCCTTCGTGCGGAAGCCCGTCAAAGCCTGGTCGGTCCTGCTGCCTGAGCAGGTCTGTATGGAACACCTCGCCGAAACTGATGTAGAGCTCATGCAGCAGCGGATTCCCGGAGGCCTGCGCCACCCGTTCATGGAAGCCCCAGTCGGCGCGGGCCCAGGCAGGGTAGTCGCCGGCGTTCCAGGCCGCGTCGCGCTTACTGAGCAGCGCGCGCAAGGCCTTGACGTCGTCGGGCGTGGCGTTTTTGGCCGCCAGCCGTGCCGCCTGCGTGTCCAGGCCTACCCGGACCTCCAGGATGTGCACCTCCGTGTGGTCCCGGTAGAGGCGGCGGGCGGCGCCGGACATCTCGCTGGTGGCCCGGACATAGGTGCCGTCCCCGCGCCGGACTTCCAGCATGCCGCTGTGGGCCAGGGCCTTGACGGCCTCCCGGAGGGTCCCGCGGGACACCCCCAGGCGGGCCATCAGCTCAGTCTCGGAAGGAATCCGCTGCTGCAGCGGCCACTCACCCGACTGGATCATGTCCCGCAGCTTGCCCGTGACTTCGTCGGCGAGCGGCTGGCGGTGCGAGGTGCTCAGGGTCATGGCTGCTTCCTTCCGGCCGGGCGGCCGGTGATCAGGTGCGCCACGACAATCTGGACCAGCGCGAGGGCCAGAAGTATGCCGAGCGGCAAGGTCCAGCCGCCGGTGGCACTGTGCAGCAGCCCGGTGCCGAAGGGTCCCGCTGTGGCCAGGAGGTACCCGGTGGACTGCGCCAGCGTGGACAGCGCCGTGGTCTCCGCGGTGTTCGCCCCGCTGCGGCTGATCATCACCATCACCAGCGGGAAGATGCCCAGCCCGAATCCCAGGAGCACGGCAGGAATCAGCGCGAGGCCCACCGGCAGGAACAGCAGCGAGGCGACCCCCGCGGCCATGGCCACGGACACCAGGTAAAAGGCAGGCCGCAGCATCCGGGGCCGGGAGCCGATGGCGATGAGAATCATCCCGGACGGGACGGATACCAGCTGCATCAGCCCGTACATCAGGCCACTGTCGGAGGCGCTGAGGCCCATGGTGGTCAGCATGTACGGGAACCAACTCAGCAGGGCGTAGGCGAGCAGCGCCTGGAGCGTAAAGATGGCCGTGAGGAGCTGGCCTTTGCGCGTGCGCAGCAGGGGCCAGGGGGAGATGCGGAGGGCTGCGGCCCGGGCACTATTGCGGTGTGCGTGCAGGGCGACGGGCAGGAAACCCAGGAACGCGGCCAGGGCCATGATGCCGATGGCGCCAACGGCGGCAGAAGGCGAGCCGAGCGCCTGCGCCAGCGGGACCACGGCCACGGCTGTGGCTGTGGCGCCGGTGGTCATGGTCACCGTATACAGCGCCGTCATGAGTGACGTCCGCGCCGCGAAATGCTCGCGGATGAAGGAAGGCATGGCCACGTTGCACACGGCCAGGCCGGACATCCCCAACACGGTCCCCGCCACCAGTGCGCCCGTGGCAGGAATGCCCCGGACCAGGAGCCCGGCCGCGAGCATCGCCAGGGACAGCAGGATGGACTTCTCGACGCCGAGCCGTCCCGTGAGCCACGACGTCGCCGCTCCCGCCACCGCGAAGCAGAGCGTCGGAATCGACGGGATGATGGCCGCCACCAGCGGCCCGTATCCCAGCACCATCTGCAAATCGTGGAGCAGGGCAGAAGCCCCCGTGATTCCGGCGCGAAGGTTCAGTCCGATCAGCACGAGCGCAATGACGGCCAGCACGACGGCGGCGCGCGGTTTGGGCGGAGCGGTATCAACTGTAGGGGGAGCGGAGGTTGCGGCGGTCATCCGTTAACGTTAGACGTTAGACGTTTGATGTTTCTAGTTTTGTGGCCAACCTCTCCCCGTGCCAGGGGAGCTGGCCATAGACTCGGGGCCACGGAAGGTTTCCGGCACCAGGGCTTAAGTGGTCTCTACGCCGGTGCTGCGCTGATGTGGAAGGACGGCCTGCCATGGCATCCCAGGGGATTGAGATCGAGAAGAAGTACGACGTCGATGATGCCGCCGTAGTGCCTTCGCTGGCGGAACTGCCAGGTGTTGCCCGGGTGGGCGAGCCGCATGTGGCCACCCTGGAAGCTGTCTACTTCGACACGGACCGCCACACTCTCGCGTCCCGGCACATCACCCTGCGGCGGCGGACGGGCGGCGCCGACGCGGGCTGGCACCTGAAGCTGCCGGCCGTCGTCGGCGACTCAACTGCCGGCGACTCTACTGCCAGCGATTCCACTTCCAGCCACAACGGGGCAGCCCCGCAGCGCCGTGAAATCCACGCGCCGCTGGGCCAACCCGCCGTCGTGCCTGAAAGACTGCTCGCGCACCTGCAGGCCTACCTCCGGGGTGCTGGGCTGATTCCGGTAGTCCGGCTGGAAACCCGGCGCACCACGTACCCTCTCTACGGGGAGGACGGAGTGCACCTGGCGGACCTGGCCGACGACAGGGTGCAGGCGTCTGCACTGAATGGAGACGGCCTCTCTGCCAACGAGCAGAGCCAGCAGTGGCGTGAGTGGGAACTGGAGCTCGTCCACGGCAGCCCCGATCTTTTCCCCGCTGCTGAGGAAGCCCTGGCCGCAGCCGGAGCCCGCCCGGCGAGGCACGGGTCCAAACTTGCCCGCGCGCTGGGTGACGCGGTAACCGGAGACGCCCAGGATGCCGGGGATGAGGCCGATGCCACCGGGCTGCCGACGGCGGAGCCGGGCAAGAAGTCCCCCGCCACCGCCGTCGTGACCTTTTACCTCGCCGCGCAGATCCGGGAGATCCTGGCGCATGATCCCGGGGTGAGGCTGGAAGAGCCGGATGCGGTGCATGCCATGCGCTCGGCTGTGCGCAGGACCCGGTCGGCACTGGCGGCCTACCGCCGGTTGTACAGTGCGGTGGCGGTGCGGCGGCTGCTGGACGAGCTCAAGTGGCTTGGCCGGATCCTCGGGGCGCCGCGTGATGCCGAAGTCATTCTGGAGCGCCTGCGCGGGCAGGCGGACGAGTTGCCGGAAGGGCCTGCTGCGGCGGCGGTGAAGAGCAGCGTCGAGCATGAACTTGGCGGCAGGTTCGACTCTGGTTACCGGAAAATGCAGGAAGTGCTGATGTCCGGCAGGTACTTCCGGCTCCTGGATGACCTCGAGGCCTTCCGGGATCATCCTCCGGTGCGGCCGCAGGCGGAAGCACCTGGCCGGAAGGTTGCCGCCAAACTGGTGGACAAGGCCGCCAAGAGGCTGCGCCGGTCGCACAAGGCCGCGAAAGGTGCCCGGCTGGGAGCGCCGCATGAAACCGCCCTGCACCAGGTGCGCAAGGATGCCAAACGGCTGCGGCATGTGGCGGAGGCCGCCGCACCCGTCCATGGCAAGCCGGCCGCAAAAATCGCCAAGGCCGCCCGCCGGCAGCAGAAGATCCTCGGCGAGCTGCACGACAGCGTGCTGGCGAGGGATCTGCTGGCCCGGCTCGGCGCCGCGCCTGACCTTCCGGAGGCTGTTGCTTCGGCCTATGCCACTCTCGGGGAACGGCAGGAGGAGCTCGGCGCGGCGGCAGAGTCCAAGTATCGGAAGGCGTGGAAGAAATCTCGCAAGTTCCTGCAACGCGGGGTCATTTAACGCCCCTTCCGGCCGCCAACATGGGCGTTAAGTGACCCCGCGTTGCGGTCAGGAGTTGCGGTCAGGAGGAGGGCTGGCGGGCGCTGAGCCGGGAAACCGCCAGCGCCAGCCACAGCTGCACACGGTCGGCGGTGACGGCGGGATCGTAGCCTGTCAGTTCGGTGATCTGGGCCAGCCGGTACCGCACGGTGTTCCGGTGCAGGGTCAGGGCTTCGGCGACGGCGGCGACGGAGCCGTTGTTGTTGAGGTAGCTTTCCAGCGTGGTCATCAGTTCGGAGCCGTGCGCGGCATCGAAGGCCCGGAGCGGGTTCAGGGACTCGTTGGCCATGTCGGCGAGGGGCACATCCTCGCTGGCCAGCAGCAGCGAGGTCAGGCTGAGCCGTTCGGGCTCGTTGACGGGCAGGCCGTGGTTTGCGGCCTCCCTCGCCTCGAAGTAGCTCCAACGAAGGCCGTTCGGCTTGGTGTAGGCCCCGCCGATGCCGATCGTCGCGTGGATTCCGGCCTCCGCCAGGTGATCACTCAGCTTCCGCGCCAGCGCCGCCGCGCCGCTCCCGTCGTCGTTGATCACCACCACCAGATCCTTCCCGACGGCGGCGGCCACCGCGCCCTCCAGCTGCTGCGGTACTGAGGTGCTCGCCAGGGCCTTATGATGCGCGGCGGAAACGGCCAGCAGCACGACGTTCTTGCGCGTGCTGTTGATGCCCACGCCCGCCAGCCGGCGCTGCGCCTCGCTGGTCTCCAGTGCGCCGTGGATGACGTCCTCCAGCACCTGGCCGCACAGCGCCCGCTCTGCCTGCCGCTGCTTGACCATGTTGTTCAGCTCCACGCTGATCAGGTTCTGGGCATAGCCCACGATGCCCGAGTCCTCGAAAGGCTGGCGGACCCAGAGCGTGCAGGCATCCCGGCGTCCGGTGGGGATCGGATAGGAAGCCCAGGTGTCAGCGGAGGGGTGGTCCTTGGCGCTGTTGTACAGCTGCGCCGCGAATTGGGTGAGTGCAATGTCGGTCCGGAGCATGCTGCCCAGATGTTTGAGGAGCTCAGTCAGGCCGCCGCCGGTCAGGAGTGCGCGGGCCAGGACCTGGTGCCCGGCTATTAGGCGCTCCAGCTTGGAGTAATGGTCAGCGGACTGGGCGTCGGCCACGAGTTTGCCGATAGCGATGAACGGGGTCTCGTAGGGGACCTCGACTACCGGAAGTCCCCAGCGGTTGGCCTCGGCGATCATGGCTGGCGGGACGACGTCGTGCGACAGTCCCACGCCGAAGCCGATGCCCACTGCGCCTGCCCGCTGGACCTGGCGGACGAAACGGCGCTGCTCCGGTGCCGAGCGAAGGCGCAGCCCGGTGGTGAGCACCAGTTCGCCGCCGTTGATGAAGCGCTGCGGATCCTCCAGTTCGGTGACCGCAACCCAGTTAATGTCCTGGTGCGACGTGGTCTCGGCGAGGCCCGCCTTGGACAGGTTCAGGGAGTTCACACCCAGGAGGGCAGCGAGGGAAATGGCCATGAGCCAAGGATAGTCCGGTACTGGGCAACCGCACTAAACCATTCCGGTCTGGGTGTGCAGGTGGCTATTCCCTGGGTAAGGGTGCTGGCATAGGCTCGAGGCAGTCGCATCCATCCGCTTCACGGCTGATGGTTCCCTATGAAAGAGGTTGCACACCGTGGTTCAAACCTTGCAGAACTTCATTAACGGTGAGTTCGTCACGCCCTCCGGCACCGGCCTGCTGGACATCGTCAATCCGACGAACGGCGAGGTGGTGGCGCATTCGCCCATCTCCGGCCAGGCCGACGTAGACGCCGCCATGACCGCCGCCAAGGCTGCCTTCAAAACCTGGAAGCACGTCACCCCCAGCCAGCGCCAGCTGATGCTGCTCAAGCTCGCCGATGCCATCGAAGCGAACAGCGACGAACTGGTGGAGGCCCAGCACCGGAACACCGGCCAGGTCCGCTCGCTGATCGCCTCCGAGGAAGTGGCGGCAGGCGCGGACCAGCTCCGTTTCTTTGCCGGCGCCGCGCGTATCCTCGAGGGCAAGTCCGCCGGGGAATACTTCGAGGGCCACACGTCATACGTCCGCCGTGAACCGATCGGCGTCGTCGCCCAGGTTGCTCCGTGGAACTACCCCTTCCTCATGGCCATTTGGAAGATCGGCCCCGCGCTCGCCGCCGGCAACACCGTGGTCCTCAAGCCGTCCGACACCACGCCGGAATCCACCCTGGTCCTGGCCCGGCTGGCAGGCGAAATCCTCCCGGCCGGTGTGCTGAACGTCGTCCTGGGCACCGGGGAAACCGGCGCCCTGATGGTCGAGCACAAGGTCCCGGGCCTCGTCTCCATCACCGGCTCGGTCCGCGCCGGTATCGCGGTCGCATCGGGTGCGGCCAAGGGCCTCAAGCGGGCCCACCTGGAGCTCGGCGGCAAGGCCCCGGCCATCGTGTTCAAGGACGCCGACATTAAGAAGAGCGCCGCGGCCATCGCAGAATTCGCCTTCTTCAACGCCGGCCAGGACTGCACTGCCATCACGCGCGTGCTGGTGGAGGACTCAGTCCACGACGACGTCGTGGCGGCCATGGTGGAGCACACCAAGACGCTCCACACCGGTTCCCAGAACGACGAGGAAAACTACTTTGGCCCGCTGAACAACGTCAACCACTTCAACCAGGTGACTTCCGTCGTCGAGCACCTGCCGGCGAACTGCAGGATCGAAACCGGGGGCCACCGCGCGGGGGACAAGGGCTTCTTCTTCGAGCCGACCATCATTACCGGCGCCAAGCAGACCGACGACATCGTGCAGCAGGAGACGTTCGGCCCGGTCATCACCGTGCAGAAGTTCAGCTCGGAGGAGGAGGCTGTGGAGCTGGCGAACGACGTCGACTACGCCCTCGCTTCCAGCGTCTGGACCAGTGACCACGGCACGGCCATGAGGCTGAGCCGGGACCTCGACTTCGGGGCCGTCTGGATCAACACCCACATCCTCCTGACCGCCGAAATGCCCCACGGCGGCTTCAAGCAGTCCGGCTACGGCAAGGACCTGTCCATGTACGGCGTCGAGGACTACACGCGCATCAAGCACGTGATGAGTGCCCTCGATGCGTAACCAGACTTCCGGTCTCCTCGTCCCAGGTTTTCAAGAAAGGCTTTCACCCATGACCACCACCGCAAACGAAATCACTTACCGCCTGGAGCAGAAGCGCCGCGTCCAGGCTGACTTCCCGGGTCCCAAGTCCGTAGCCCTGGGCGACCGCCGGCGGGCCGTCGTCGCCGCCGGTGTCGCCTCCACCGTGCCCGTCTATGTTGCGGACGCCGACGGCGGCATCATCCACGACGTCGACGGCAACGCCTTCATTGACTTCGGCTCGGGCATCGCGGTGACCAGCGTCGGCGCGTCCGATCCCGCCGTCGTCGGCGCCGTGAAGGAAGCTGTAGAGCACTTCACCCACACCTGTTTCATGGTGACGCCCTACGAAAGCTATGTGGCGCTGGCAGAGCAGCTCAACCGCCTCACCCCGGGCGACCACGAGAAGCGCACCGTGCTCTTCAACTCCGGCGCCGAGGCTGTGGAGAACGCCGTCAAGGTGGCGCGCCTGGCAACCGGCCGCGACGCCGTCGTCGCCTTCGACCACGCCTACCACGGCCGCACCAACCTGACCATGGCGCTCACCGCCAAGGCCATGCCGTACAAAACCAACTTCGGCCCCTTTGCGCCCGAGGTCTATCGCATGCCCATGAGCTACCCCTACCGCGAGGAAAACTCCTCCATCACGGGCGCCGAGGCGGCCAAGCGGGCCATCACCATGATCGAAAAGCAGATCGGCGGCGACCAGGTCGCTGCGATCATCATCGAGCCCATCCAGGGCGAGGGCGGCTTCATCGTTCCGGCCGAGGGCTTCCTGCCGGCGCTGGCTGACTGGGCCAAGGAAAACGGCGTCGTCTTCATCGCCGACGAGGTTCAGTCCGGCTTCTGCCGCACCGGCGAATGGTTCGCGGTGAACCACGAAGGCGTTGTCCCCGACATCATCACCATGGCCAAGGGCATCGCCGGCGGCATGCCGCTGTCCGCCATCACCGGCCGCGCCGACCTGCTCGACGCCGTCCACCCCGGCGGCCTGGGCGGCACCTACGGAGGAAACCCCGTAGCGTGCTCCGCAGCTCTCGCCGCCATCGGTTCCATGGAGGAATACGACCTCATCGGCCGTGCCCGGCACATCGAGGAAATTGCTATCGCCCGGCTGACCGAGCTGCAGAGCCAGCTCTCCTCCGGTGTGATCGGTGACGTCCGCGGCCGGGGCGCCATGCTGGCCATCGAGCTGGTGAAGCCGGGAACCACGGAGCCCAATCCCGAACTCACCAAGGCCGTGGCTGCCGCCTGCCTGAAGGAGGGTGTCATCATCCTCACCTGTGGCACCTACGGCAACGTCATCCGCCTCCTGCCGCCGCTAGTCATCACCGACGACCTGCTGAACGACGGCCTGGACGTCCTGGCCGCGGCGATCAAGGCCAACGCCTAGGAGTTCCTCCCGGAACCGGGATCACCCCACAACACCGCGCGAACTGGCAGCAGATACCCTGAAATTCAGAATTTGGGGTCATCAGCTGCCGGTTCGCGCTGGTTTAAGAGGGGTCGCGCTAGGCGCGGGCCAGCTTCTTCGCCACCGAGTTCTTCCGTGCGGCGCTGAGCATGTCCACCGTGAGGACCAGCAGTGCCAGCCACACCACGCCGAATCCGATCCAGCGGTCCAGCGTCATGGCCTCCCGGAAGACAGCCACGGCCACGACGAACTGCAGGACCGGGGCGAAGTACTGCAGCAGCCCGATGGTGGTCATCGGCAGCCGGCGGGCGGAGGCGCCAAAGGAAAGCAGCGGTACGGCGGTGATGACGCCGGAGGCAACCAGGAGCCAGAAATGGCCAGGTCCTTGGCTGGTCAAGGTGGCAGAACCCGTCAGACCCAGGAAAACCATGGTGGCGGCCGCGAGCGGGGCAAGGACCATCGTTTCCACGCTGAGGCTTGTCACGGCGTCGACCTTCGGACCCACGCGCTTCTTCACAAAGCCGTACAGGCCAAAGCTGACGGCCAGGGTCAGGGCGATCCACGGCAGTTTGCCGTAGGACACAGTTAGCACCACAACTGCCACGAAACCGATTCCGACGGCGGCCCACTGGAGCGGACGCAGCTTCTCCTTGAGGACAAACACGCCCAGCAGGACGGACACGAGCGGGTTGATGAAATAGCCCAGTGACGCTTCAACGGCCTGCCCGGTGGTCACGCCGTACGTGTAGGTCAGCCAGTTAACCGCAATGAGGGCGGCGGCGATGGTAAGGGTGCCAAAGACCGAACGGTCCCGGAAGGCTGCCCGCAGCAGGGGCCAGGAGCGGGTGGCAGTGATCAGCAGGACGCAGAACAGCAACGACCAGACCACGCGGTTCGCCACGATCTCGACGGCGTTGGCCGGCATCAGCGCAAGGAAATACAAGGGCAGCAGCCCCCAGGCACTGTAGGCCGCGACGCCGAACAGGATTCCCGCCGTCGTCTCTTTGTCTACCGGCTTAAGGCCGGCCTGGCCGCCATTCGCAGCCTTGCCCGGCTTCCCTGTTCCAGGGGCCGGTTCGCCGGACAACCCGGGAGCGGCGCCGGCGGCAGTGGAGGAGACGGATCCATGGGGAGTAGGCACGAAACCAATAACACCAGTTCCAGGATCTCTATTCCAACGTTCGGGCAAATAGTCAGTAGGCTTTCTTTTATGTGTAGGAAGCAGGATGCCGGGCCATGAGGCTCCGGCGCAGCAACGCCTCAGGCCGGGGCTACCGCAGGGTACGCGTCGGCCGGGGTTTCAGCTACCGTGACCTGGATGGTTCCACCCTGCCCCCGGGGCCCGTCCGGGACAGACTGGAAAGCATCGCCATCCCGCCCGCCTGGACTGACGTGTGGATATCCCCTTTCGAAAACGGGCACATCCAGGCGACGGGCCTTGACGCGGTGGGGCGGCGGCAGTACATCTACCACCCGGAATGGCGCGAGCGGAAGGACCGGGTGAAGTTCGACCGCGCCCTCCAGCTGGCCGAGTCGCTTCCCACGGCCCGCCGGCTCGTGACGCTCGACCTTCGAAGTGACGGCATCTCGCGGGAGCGTGTGCTCGCTGCGGCTTTCAGGATGCTGGACAGCGCGTCCCTCCGGGTGGGATCGGAACGCTACACCAACGAGAACGGCAGCCACGGCCTGGCTACCCTGCTGTGCGCCCACGTCCAGGTGCGGAAGGACTACTTGTTTTTGAGCTTTCCGGCCAAGAGCGGAAAGGACTGGGAATCGGTCATCCGCGATGCCGATCTCGCCCCGCTGGTGCGCGTGCTCAAACGCCGCGGAGGCAACGCGCGGCTCCTGGCTTACAAGGACGGCCGGAGGTGGAGGCCGGTCACCAGCGCCGACATCAACGCCTACGTCAAGGAGCGCACGGGATCGGACTTCACCGCGAAGGACTTCCGCACGCTCCGTGGAACTGTCGCCGCGGCAGTGAGCCTGGCCCGCAGCGGCCCGCAACGAACCGAGGCTAAACGGAAGCGGGCCATCAGCGTGGCGATGCAGGAGGCCGCCGTCGTCCTGGGAAACACGCCCTCGATCGCACGCAAGAGCTACGTGGATCCAAGGCTCCTGGACCATTTCGCGGCCGGAGAGACCATCGATCCCAAGCGGCTGGATTCGGCAGAGGCGGAGCTCCGCGCACTGCTCTATCGCGAGGGGGACGTGGTTCCGTTGCGGAAAAGCGGCTGACGTTGCGTCACCGTTACCGACTCCCTCACATCAGCCAATTAGAATGGAACACTGCGCGCTACCTGCATTTTGTGCGCTATTGCACTGAGCGCCACTGCATAGTGCGCCTCCGGCACATTTATCCACGTTCCAGAAGGGCTCCCGGTGTCCAACCCAGGCGAAACCACCTCCAAGCGTCCGCTCCGTGTTGCCATAGTCGGCGCAGGACCGGCGGGGGTCTATGCTGCGGATATCCTCACCAAGTCCAACGAGGTCAAGGACGGCGACTTCGAGGTCAGCATCGATCTCTTCGAGGCCTACCCGGCGCCCTATGGCCTGATCCGTTACGGCGTGGCCCCGGATCACCCGCGCATCAAGGGGATCGTCAACGCGCTGCACAAGGTCCTGGACCGCGGCGATATCCGCTTCCTGGGCAATGTCACCTACGGCCGGGACCTCACCCTCCACGACTTCCGCGCGTTCTACGACGCCGTCATCTTCTCCACTGGAGCCATCAAGGACGCCGACCTTCCCATCCCCGGGATCGACCTGGAAGGGTCCTTCGGCGGTGCTGACTTTGTTTCCTGGTACGACGGCCATCCGGACGTTCCCCGCGAGTGGCCGCTGGACGCCAAGGAAATAGCCGTCATCGGCAACGGGAACGTGGCTCTGGACGTTGCCCGGATGCTGGTCAAGCATCCGGAAGAACTGCTCAGCACCGAGATCCCGGATAACGTCTACCGCTGCCTGAAGAGCTCCCCGGTCACGGACGTGCACGTCTTCGGCCGCCGCGGGCCCGCCCAGGTGAAGTTCACGCCCCTTGAACTGCGTGAGCTGAGCCACATGAACGACGTGGACATTGTGCTGTACCCGGAGGACTTCGAATTCGATGACGCCTCCGATGATGCCATCCGCAGCAACAACCAGATCAAGACCATGGTGAACACGCTGACCAACTGGCTGGTGGAGGAACACGCGGAGTCGGATCAGCCGTCGTCCCGCCGGCTGCACCTGCACTTCCTGCACAGCCCTGTCGAGATATACGACGACGGCGGGTCCGGGAAGGTGGCAGGGATCAAGTTTGAGCGGATGCAGCTTGACGGTACCGGGAACGTCAAGGGGACCGGCGAGTTCGTCGACTATCCCGTCGAGGCTGTCTACCGGGCCATCGGCTACCACGGCTCCCCGTTGGATGAACTGGAATACGACGCCAAGCGCGGAGTGGTTCCCAATGAAGGCGGCCGGGTGCTGGACCCCGAGGGCAATCCGGTTCCGGGGATCTATGCCACGGGCTGGATCAAGCGCGGGCCGGTCGGACTGATCGGCCACACCAAGGGCGACGCCTTGGAGACCATCGGCTTCCTGCTGGAGGACCGGCTGACCCTTCCCCCGGCGCAGAACCCGGATCCGCAGGCGATCATCCGCCTCCTCGAGGAACGGGGGATCGAGTACACCACGTGGCAGGGCTGGATCAAGCTGGACGCCCACGAGGCTGCGCTGGGCGCCGAATGGACGGACTCGGATGAGACTGACGGCGTGGTCCGGGAACGCATCAAGGTTGTGCCTCGCGAGGAAATGATCAACATCTCCCGCGGCTAGAGGAGTCCCAGACAGACCTCTAGACCTGCCCTCCATATTCGGGTTAATCTGGTTAACATGAATGTGGAGGGGGGAACAACCCGACGCTATGACAACCGGAGACGGGCTTCCACCGCCGCTGACACCGGGCGTCGGATCCTCGAGGCGACACGAGACCTTTTCGCGGAAAGACCGCTCTCGGATATCACCCTGATCGCGGTGGCTGACCATGCCGGAGTCACGGTGCAGACGGTTATCCGCCGCTTCGGCGACCGCAGTGGGCTTATCGATGCGACCGTCGAGCACGCCGCTGCGCAGGTGATGGCCCAGCGCGATGCCGCGCCCGTCGGCAACGTCCCCGCCGCCGTCGACAACCTGCTGGAACACTATGAGACCACCGGCGCCCTTGTCTTGAAGATGCTGGCCGAGGAGGAAACCTCCCCGGCCGTGGCGGAAATGACGGAAACCGGCAGGCGCCTGCACCGCCGGTGGTGCGAGCGGGTTTTCGCCCCGTTCCTTGAGGGCGAATTCCTGCCGGACGGGGCGGATCGGGACCGCCGTCTTGCCCAGTTCGTCGCTCTCTGCGACGTCTACACCTGGAAACTGCTCCGCCTGGACGCGGGCCTGAGCCGTGACCAGGTGGCCCTTTCCTTAACCGAAATGCTTGAGTCCTTCACCCGGAGGCCATGATGTCCACCGTTCTCGCCTACACCTCGCCCGCCATCGGGCATCTCTTTCCCATGGTTCCCCTCTTGCTCGAATTGAAGGCGCGCGGACATGACATCCACGTGCGGACGATTCCCCAACAGCTCCCGGCGCTGCGCAGTGCCGGCCTCCGCGCCGAATCCGTCGACCCGCGGCTCCTGGAGATCAGGCACCGGGACTATCTGGCGAAATCGATCAAGGACGGGCTGGCCGCGAGCACAGAGACCTTCACGGCGCGTGCACGCTTCGACGGCCCTGACCTTCGGCGGGCCATCGGTGAGGTCAGCCCGGACCTCCTGCTCGTGGACATCAATGCGTGGGGCGCCCGTATCGTGGCTGAGGATATCGGGCTGCCGTGGGCAAGCTTCTGCCCCTACACCCCGCCACTCACGTCCAGGGGAACCCCGCCGTTCGGACCGGGGCTGGATCCGATGCCGGGCCCGCTGGGAAGGCTCCGGGACGCGCTCATCCGCCCCCTGGTGACTGGCGCCGTCGAAAAGCTGATGATGCCAGGGATAAACAGGGCCCGGGCCGGAATCTCCGGCGGCAAACTTCCGCCGTCCCGGAACGTGGATGAATTCTTCAGCACCGCCCCGCTCCTCCTCGTCAGCAGCGCCGAGCCGTTTGAATACCCGCACCCGGACTGGGGACCAGGCGTCCGGATGATCGGGGCGCTGTCATGGGACCCGCCGCTCCCTCCGCCGGATTGGCTTGAGACCGTCAGGGAGCCGATCATCCTGGTGACCACGTCGTCCGAGTACCAGGCCGACGAGGACTTGGTGCGTACAGCGCTCCAGGGCCTGGCCAACGAACCCTTCACCGTCGTCGCCACGCTGCCGGCAGCGGTGACCGGACAGGAAGGAGACCAGCGGGCCGCCGGACCGGGGGATTTTGGCCCCCTTCCCGCGAATGCGCGGCTGGAACGGTTCGTGCCCCACGGAGAGGTGCTGGAGCGCGCCGCTGTTGCCATTACCCACGGCGGTATGGGAGCCACCCAAAAGGCACTGTCCAAGGGAGTTCCTGTGGTGGTGGTTCCCTTCGGCCGGGACCAGCATGAGGTTGCGGCGCGGGTGGTGGCCGCAGGCGCGGGTGTGCGGCTCAGCCGGAAGAAGCTCACTCCGGAGAAGCTTCGTGCCGCAGTTCACGAAGCCCTGACAAAGAAGGAAGGAGCCCGGCGGGTTGCAGTTGGTTACGCGGCTGCCGGGGGTGCTGCGGCGGGCGCCGACGCCCTCGAGGAGCTTCTCCGGATTCCGCACCCGACGGACCCTTCTTCGTCTCACGATGCGGGACAAATATGAGGGTCCGGGTGGTGGACACTACGGTTGATAGGTCTGTTTCCATCACCAACCAGGATTGTGGATCCCCTATGAACCTCCTCCGGACCAAATCAATCGAGCAGTCAATCGCCGACGCCGATGAACCCGGACGCAAGCTCAAACGGTCGCTGAGCACCTGGGACCTGATGATTATGGGAGTTGCCGTCGCCGTCGGCGCCGGCATCTTCTCTGTCGGAGCCAAGGCAGCGGCCAACTTCGCCGGTCCCGCCGTCACCGTGTCCTTCGCGATCGCCGCCGTCACCTGTGCCCTGGCCATCATGTGCTACGCCGAGTTTGCCACCGCCATCCCCGTCGCGGGTTCGGCCTACGTGTTCACGTACGCCACCATGGGAGAGGTGCTGGCCTGGATCATCGGGTGGAACCTGATCCTCGAGCTATTCACCGCCGCTGCCGTGATCGCCAAATACTGGGGGATCTACCTCAGCAAGGTCTTCGCCCTGATGGGTGCCGACGTCCCGCCCGCCCTGTCCTTGGGCGGGGTGGACCTCTACTGGGGCGCGTTCCTGATCGTGGCAATCTTCACCGTGCTCCTGGTGCTGGGAACCAAGCTCTCCGCGCGCGTCGGCAACATCTTTACCCTCATCAAGATCGCCGTTGTCCTTTTCGTGATCGTGGTGGGCTTTACCTACGTGAAGTTCGAAAACTACACTCCCTTCGTCCCGGCGGCTGAACCGACCGGCACCGGCGGAACCGGAGATGTCCTCAAGCAGTCGTTCTTCGGCTTCCTGACCGGAGCGGCTCCGGCCCAGTACGGGACGCTCGGCATCTTTGCCGGCGCTGCGCTGGTCTTCTTCGCCTTTATCGGTTTCGACGTCGTGGCAACCTCCGCGGAGGAGGTCAAGAATCCGCAGAAGACACTGCCGCGAGGCATCTTCGGTGGCCTGGCCGTGGTGACGGTGCTGTACATCCTGGTGTCCCTCGCGCTGACCGGTATGGTGTCCTACACGGAGCTGGCCTCCGCCAAGAACCCGACGCTGACCACCGCCTTCGAGGCCGTCGGCGACACGTCAGCGGCCAAGGTCATAGCCTTCGGATCGCTGGTGGGCCTGACCACCGTGATCATGGTGCTCCTGATGGGCCTGTCGCGTGTGGTGCTGGCCATGAGCCGCGACGGCCTGCTGCCGCGCGCCCTGTCGAAGACCAGTGAAAAGCGTTCGACGCCGGCACGCCTCCAGGTGATTTGCGGTGCCGCCGTCGCACTCGTCGCGGGCCTGACCAACGTGGACCTGCTCGAAGAAATGATCAACATCGGCACTCTCTCGGCGTTTGTCATGGTGAGCCTGGGCATCCTGGTGCTGCGCAGGAAGCGCCCGGACCTCAAGCCTGCCTTCCGTGTGCCGTTCGGCAAGGTCCTGCCGGCGGTCTCCGCTGTGCTCTGCCTCTACCTGATGACCAACCTGGCTGTTGAAACCTTGATCTTCTTCGCCATCTGGCTGGTCATCGGCATTGTCATCTACTTCGCCTACGGCCAGCGCCACTCACGCCTCAACGAGCGCTTCCTTGAGGCCAAGGAAGCTGTCAACGGACCCGCGGACGCAGCCGTCTCCCCTGAAGCCGCAAAATCCGCCTACGACGAGGACGAATTCACCCACGCCTAGCAGAACCCCTGTTCCGCGGTCAGGCGTCGATGCGGACAAGCCTCAATACGAGCGCCCGGTCCGGGTGGAATGTCAGCAGGTCCAGACCCGCCTCCCGGAGAAGGCTCCCGGAGTAGGACGGCACGTCGGCGTCGGAGTCGAGACCTGCTGACTGGTCCAGCCAGCGGGCTGAGCCACGAGGGGCCGAGCGAGCCGGGGCGGCCGGACTCGATGCGGTACCGGGCCTCTGCCAAAAGCCCTGGCAGGCGGATTCGACGTCGCGAATCCGGGGACAGCGGCGGCGTCACGATCGTGTAGATCGCCTCCGAGCAGTCGGCGGCTACGACGCCCCGCAAGGTTGGTGCGTCTGGATCAAAGTCGCCGTCGTTGACGACGCGGCCGGTGCTGATGAGTTGCCGATGCTCCTGATACGAGGAGATCCATTGGGAAAGGATGACCGCCTCCGCGTCGTTTAGCTCTCGGATATCCCACTCGATGCCGAAATGACCGAGGAAAGCGATGGCGCAGCGGGTGTGCAGGTCACTCGTCCGCCCGGTGACGGAGGAGACCGCTGAGGCGACGTGAGAACCGAGCATCTCGGGCGGGACGAGGAGCCCGGTCCACCGGAGCATCCGGGAGCGGTCGAGGGGGTCGTGATTGTCGGAGGTGTGCACGCGGTCGGTGCGCTCAAGGATCCCGAGGTCGACGCGACCGCCTCCCGACGCGCAACTCTCGATCTCGAGCTCAGGGTGCAGCTGGCGTAGCTGATCGATCAGGTCGTACACAGCGAGTGTTTGATCGTGCACGGCCGACGCTCCTGTCGCCGGGTGGCCCGCATCGATCAGGTCGCGGTTGTGATCCCACTTGAGGTAGGTCACGGAGTGGTCGGTCACCAGCCCGTCGAGGACGCGGAGAATATGCGCGAAGGCCTCGGGGTTGGTCAGATCGAGCACCTGCTGATTGCGGAAACGCGGTGGCAGTTCTGGACGGGCCTGAAGGATCCAGTCGGGGTGCGCGCGGGCGAGGTCTGAGTCCTCATTGATCATCTCAGGCTCGACCCACAGGCCGAACTCCATTCCAAGGCTGCGGACGTGCTCCGCGAGAGGGGCGAGACCGTCCGGCCAGGCCACCGGGTCCGGGATCCAATCGCCCAAACCGGCGGTATCGTCGGCACGGCCCAGGAACCAGCCGTCGTCGAGCACGTAGCGTTCGACCCCGAGGCTGGCGGCGCGGGTCGCAAGCTCTGACAGCGTGTCGAAGTCCTGGTCGAAGTACACGGCCTCCCACACGTTGAGCGTGACGGGGCGGGGACGACGGGAAGAACGTGAGCGCTCCCGTAAGAAGCCGTGGTAGCGGGCGGCGGCAGCGTCCAGGCCCACTCCGAAGCTGCCGTAAACCCAGGGGGATACGTAGCTCTCACCGCTGGCAAGGCGCACTTCACCGGGCAGGAGCAGTTCGCCGCCGCGGAAGGCCAGATAACCGTCGCTCCGCTCGACTGCGTGCTGGTGGTTACCGCCGATGCCGACATGGCAAAGCCATACGCGGCCGGCGCCGGCGTCGAAGCCTGGCGTTCCGATGGCGATGACCGTCGTTGCATCCAGACCGGTGCGGCCGCGGCGGGACTCGCGTGTGTGGGAGCCGAAGACGACAGGGTGACGCTGCGGGATCTTCTCGGTGCCCCAGCGGCCCGAGAAATCCAGTATTTCGCGCGCATCGTTGGGCACGCGCAGGGCAGGGTCTACTCCGACTACATCAAGATGTTCGCGGTTATCGCCATCATTGCGCAGGGTCACCCTCGTCCCAAGCAGGCCAGAATCGGAGAGATCGATCTCCAATGTGACTCGAATTCCCGCCCATTCGTCGTTCGCATCAATGATTACCAAGGCGCTCTCCCGCTGCACCCCACCACCCTCGGCAAGCGTTTCGCCGTCCACAGCCACCGAGACAACATCCAGCCGCGGTGACCACGCGCTGCCCCCGCGATGGACCCTAATACCCGGAAGACCGCCCCAGCCGTGCGAATGCTCGGGCAGGATGCCGGCCTCGTAGGGCACGTCAGATAGCACGTTCATTCCTGTCCTGGCGCCGGTTCCCGCGTATTCGACGAGGTCATGGTCACTCGCGTGGATCCGAGGGCCCCAGTGCGCAATCACGGGCAGCGCACCCTCCGTCTGGGTTAGGAGAACTGACACGTCATCAGTGGCGAGGTGAATCACCCGGGGGGATCGCATAGGGATATTCATACCGTCAATCGGCATGTGAGTAAAGTCGGAGATCGATATCTGATATGAAGGCAAGTTCCTGTGGATGACCCAGCTCGCAGCGCAATGCGGAGCCGGCGCGAGGTGGAGGCACCTCCTCCGGTCAGGCCGACTCTCGCTGAACGAGGGTGGTCGTGAGAATCGGCTGCCGGTCTACTTCGCGCCCCTGCACGACCGCGAGGATGGTCTCTGCGGCGACCCGCCCCATGTCCTCCAGTGGCTGGCGGACTGTTGTGAGTGTCGGATCCATGGTCGTGGCGATTGCGACGTCGTCGAAGCCAATCACGGCGACGTCGGACGGGACGCTCCGGCCGGCAGCCTGGAGGACCCGAATCGCTCCGTTCGCCATCAGGTCGGAGGAGGCGAAGACGCCGTCGAGGTCCGGATATCGCTTGAGGAGGCGTGCCATCGCTGCTGAACCGCTCACAAGAGTGAACTCGCCATGCACGATCGGGCTGGGGTCGATGCCGAGCTGCGCGAGCTCGTCCCGCCAGCCCCTGATGCGGTCGCGGGCGGGCTCCATATCGCGCGGCCCGGCGATGATGCCAAGCCGGCGCCGTCCGGCGTCAGCCAGCGCCCGCGCCGCGAGCCTGCCGCCTCCATAGTTGTCGGAGTCGATGACGATCGCGTCGGGGGCGAGAGCGACGCGGGGGCGCCCAACCCACGCGATCGGCACGGGGGAGTCGACGAGCGCCTCCGCGAGATGGGTGATCTCGTGCTGAAGGATGATGATCGCACCGTCTATCGCCCCCGAGCGCAGAAACCGCGGGATGCGGTCTCCCTCATCGTGGTCGGCCGGCAACAGGACGGGTTGGACCTCGCCGGCGTAAAGGCCTTTCGCAGCGCCCTTGAGCACCGAAGTGAAGAACGTACCCGTCAGGCTGTCCAACTCATTGAAGGCGACGATGAGCGCGATCGCCCCCGCGCGTCCGCCTCGCAGCATACGGGCGGCGCTGTTGGTCTCATAGCCGAGCTCCTTGGCGGCATGCTCGACAGCCGCCGACATCCTGGCGTCGACTTTCGTCTCGCCCGCGAGTACCCGCGCGGCGGTGGCGCGGGACACGCCCGCAACCCGGGCAACATCCACCAGCGTGGGTCTTGTCATTGCGCATCCTTCTGAGGGGTTGTCGACGATGGGGCTCGTGGGTCGACGGCAGGCCCGGGAGCTTCATGCTTCGATCTCCGGATTTCTGCGAGAACCAGCACTCGTCTGCCGAGCCCTTCCAATTGACGAAACTTTCCAGTCTCAGTATAGAGATCGATACTCCGGGTCAGCCAAAGGCGGCCTGATCCGCTATTGCATGGCGGCGACCCGCAGGCTACCGTTGTCGCCAGAGATCGTTCTCTAGGCTGGAGTTTGAAGCTCTGGATCCCCTTGCAAGTCCCGACGTAGAGGAATTGTCGTGAAAAGAAGCTTGACGGCGATAGTCGCCACAGCAGCAGCACTTGCCGTCGCTCTGACCGGATGCTCGTCCGGCGGCGGTGGCACACCGAAAGACCCGAACGCCGAAGTCTCGTTCTGGTCCTTCACAGGGATCAACGCGAAGGACGGCGTCAACGAGTACGTCAAAAAGGTGCCCGACGCGAAGGTCAAGCTGACCGAGGTTGGCAGCACGACCGAGACCGCGACCGCCCTCACAGCCGCGTTGGCCGGGGGAAAGGTCCCCGACCTCGTCATGATCCAGAATGACGACTTGCCCAAGTTCGTCGAGAACAGCTCCAACTTCCTCGACCTGCGCACCCTCGGCGGCGACGACATCGCCGATGACTACCTCGGCTGGGCCGCCGATGCCGCGACCGCGACGGACGGCTCGGTCATCGGCATCCCGACGGACGTCGGTGGACTGGGCTTCGCGTACCGCGCCGACCTTTTCAAGCAGGCCGGTCTGCCCACAGAGCCCGACGAGGTGGCTGCCATGTGGAAAGACTGGCCCTCATTCATCGCAATGGGCGAGAAATACACGGCAGCCACCGGCAAGCCGTTCGTCGACAATATCGAGACCAGCGTCTTCTTTTCGACCGTCAACCAGGTTAGCGAGAAGTACTATTCCCCTAAAGGCGACCTCGTCTACGACACGAACCCCCAGGTGAAAGAAGCATTTGACGTTGCCGTGAAAACCCATGACGCCGGCATCAGTGCGGGCATTGCCGCGTGGTCCTCGGGCTGGGCTCCAGGGCGGGCGAACGGTGCCTTCGCTGTGACCATCGCACCCTCATGGATCCTCTCGGGCATCAAGACCGACGCTCCCGACACCGCGGGCAAGTGGCGCATCGCCAGTGTGCCCGGCATTGGCGGCAACTGGGGTGGCAGCGTTATCGCAATCCCGGCCCGCGCCGAGCACCCCGAGGCCGCCTGGCAGTACATCAAAACGATGATGTCGGCCGAGGGCCAGGCGGACCACTTCGCGAAGTCGGGCACCTTCCCGGCCGCGACCTCCGCTGTCGAAAGCCAGGCGGTCCTCGACTATACCGACCCCTTCTTCGGAGACTCGAAGATTGGAAAGGTCATGGCCACTTCCGTCCAGAAGTTCCCGTCGTTCTACAACGGCCCCGACACGACCCCGATCAACGGCGCGCTCCTGAACACCCTTGTCCAGCTGGAAGCCGGCGGTGTCACCTCGGATAAGGCCTGGACGACCGCCCTCGACACGGCCAAGCAGGCCATCGGCGGCTGACCGTCCCACCCACCTGAGTGGCCCGGCGCGGACAGCGCCGGGCCGCACCCATCGACGGAGGTACCACCCGTGTCAACGGCGACAGCCACTCGTTCCCGCAAACAGCGCAAAGCCCCGATTCAGGAAGCCATGCGGATCCGCTACTCGCTCTCAGAGCGAGTCGCTCCGTACGCGTACGTCGCGCCCTTCTTCATCATCTTCATTGTCTTCGGACTTTTCCCGCTTCTCTTCACCTTCTACGTTTCGCTGTTCGACTGGAATCCCATCGGAAAGCAGACCTTCGTCGGCCTCGCGAACTTTGAGAAGCTCTTCGCCGACGGACGTTTCTGGAATGCGCTCCTCAACACATTCGGGATTTTCCTGATCTCGACGATCCCGCAGCTGATCCTCGCGCTCTTTCTCGCGCACCTGCTCAACCACGCGCGTCTCCGCTGGGCGAACTTCTTTCGCATGGCCCTGCTGGTGCCATACATCACCTCAGTCGCAGCGACAGCGATCGTTTTCGCGCAGATCTTCGACAGGAACTTTGGCCTCATCAACTGGGTCCTGGGGCTGTTCGGGCTCCCGTCGGTGAACTTTCTTGCGACCAACTACGGTTCCTGGATCCTCATCTCCGCGATGGTCATGTGGCGCTGGTTCGGATACAACACGCTGCTCTACCTGGCCGGGCTGCAGTCGATGCCCCGGGAGATGTTCGAGGCGGCCTCCGTCGACGGCGCCACGAGCTGGCAGCAGTTCAGGCACCTGACGATCCCGTCGCTGCGCCCCATCATCGTCTTCACGGTCATCATGTCGACCATCGGCGGACTGCAAATCTTCACGGAGCCGCTTCTCGCATCGCCCGAATCAGGCCTCACTTGCGGCGCGGGCCGACAGTGCCAGACGCTGGCCCTCTTCCTCTACGAGCAGGGCTTCGGCCTATATAAGTTCGGTTACGGTTCAGCGATCGGCGTCGTCCTGTTCGTGATCGTCGTTCTGGTATCGCTCCTTAACTTCTTCCTGTCCACACGTACGAGAAAGGCCAGCTGATGTCCGATGTGATCGATCAGGTTATCCCGCAGGCGCCGACCACACGCGGAGCCAAGCCGGCCCGCCTCCCCAAGCGTTCCGGCACAGGCGGTAGAGTCGGCTGGCCCGTGTACGTGTTCCTCGCACTCGCCGTCGTCGTGTCAGTGTTCCCGCTGTACTACATGTTCGTCATTGCGTCCGCCGGAGCCACGGCCGTGACCTCGATCCCGCCACGAATGTATCCGGGCACGCAGTTCTTCGACATCGCGGCCAAGGTGTTCGACACCGTCCCGTTCTTCGCCTCGCTGATCAACAGCGTATTCGTCTCGCTCACGATCGCCGTCGTTTCGGCGATCATGTGCTCTATGGCGGGTTTCGCTTTCGCCAAACTGCAGTTCCCCGGCCGGAATCTGTTGTTCCTCATCGTCCTGCTGACCATGACCGTCCCTGCGCAGCTCAGTGTGATTCCGCAGTATCTGATCGTCTCCGGGCTCGGCTGGGTCGACACGCTGCAAGCAATCATCGTGCCCGGGCTGGCCAGCGCGTTCGGCATCTTCTGGATGCGCCAACACATGGCGACCACCGTCAGCGACGAGCTCATCCAGTCAGCCCGCCTCGACGGTGCCAATTCGTGGCAGCTGTTCTGGGCGATCGCGTTCCCGGTTGTTCGCCCGGCAGCGTTCGTCCTGGGCCTGATCACGTTCACCGGGGTGTGGAATGACTTCATGTGGCCGTTCATTGTCCTCAAATCACCGGAGCTGTTCACTGTGCAGATCGCCCTGAAGCAACTCCAGGCCAACCGCACGATCGACGTGGCTCTGGCCATGGGCGGATCATTCCTGGCTACACTGCCTCTGCTGGTCGTGTTCTTTTTCGTCGGCCGGCGCATGGTGTCGGGGATCATGGACGGGGCGTTCAAGGGCTGATGCCGCACGACACCTCCACCACACCAACCGATACTCCCGGCGAGGGCTGGCGGGACCGGTCGCTCCCTCCCGGGGAACGTGCTCGCCTGCTCACCGCCGAGCTGACCCTTGAAGAGAAAGCGGCCCAGCTCGGATCCGTCTGGCTTACCGATTCGGCAGACGACTTCGCGCCAAAACTGGAGGGTGGTCCCGAGACCGCCGCCGATCCGTTCGAGGGCGGCCTTGGCCAGCTCACTCGGGTCTTCGGCACGGAACCGGTCACCGTCGCGGAGGGAGTGCGCCGCCTTCGCGAACTGCAGGAGCGTGTCGTCGCCTCCAACCGCTTTGGCATTCCTGCGATCGCGCACGAAGAGTGCCTCACCGGGCTTGCAGCCTACGGCGCGACGGCGTTCCCCACGCCCCTCGCCTGGGCGGCGACGTTCGACGAGGAACTGGTCCGCCAGATGGCGGAAGCCATCGGCTCCGACATGCGCGCACTCGGCATCCACCAGGGACTCGCCCCCGTGGTCGATGTTGTGAAGGACTACCGCTGGGGCCGTGTTGAGGAGACCCTCGGTGAGGATCCCTACGTCGTTTCGCAGCTCGGTGCCGCGTACGTCGCCGGGTTGGAGAGCGCGGGGATCATTTCGACGCTGAAGCACTTCGCCGGATACGCTGCATCCCGCGGAGCACGCAACCACGGCCCCGTCAGTATGGGTATGCGCGAGTTCGAAGACACAGTACTGCCTCCATTTGAGGCCGCACTGCGGTACGGCGGAGCCCGCAGTGTCATGACGTCCTATACAGATATCGACGGGGTCCCCAGCAGTTCAAACCGCTATCTGCTGACGACCTTGCTGCGCGAGCGATGGGGCTTCGAGGGCACGGTGGTTGCTGACTACTGGGCCGTGCCCTTCCTTTCCGCGATGCATCACGTCGCGGTGGACACGGCCGACGCCGGCCGGCTTGCCCTGCGAGCAGGAGTCGACGTCGAGCTTCCGCGGACGGCAGCCTACGCCGAGTTGCCGCGTCTGATCCGGGAGGGCGTAGTCGATGAGCGCGACCTTGACCGCTCGGTGCAGCGCCACCTTCGGCACAAGTTCGAGGTGGGACTGTTCGATGACTCGCCGCTTGTCCCAGCCGAGGCTGAACGCGTCGATCTGGACAGCAGCCCTAATCGGGAAATCTCCTCCCGCATCGCCGAGGAGTCGGTAGTGCTGCTCCGCGATGAGGAGGCGCTGGCGCTTCTCAACTCGGGGAAAATCGCGGTCCTCGGCCCGGCGGCGGACCAGTTCCGCAGCCTCGTCGGATGCTATGCGTTCCCCAACCATGTGCTGTCGAAACACCCCGGACACGACCTCGGCATCAAGATTCCGACGGTGCTGACCGCTATCCGCGAGGAGTTCGGCACGGACCGCGTACGATTCGAGGCCGGTGCTGACATCACCTCCGCCTCCGCCTCCGCCTCGGCCACCGCCTCGGCCACCGCCTCGGCCACTCGCGCCGCAGCCGTTGCGCTCGCTCGCGACTGTGACGTGGCAGTTGTGGTCGTCGGTGACATTGCCGGGCTGTTCGGCGATGGTACTTCAGGTGAAGGCTGCGACGCCGCGGACCTTCGGTTGCCCGGCGGACAGGACGCTCTCGTCTCGGCCGTCCTCGACACCGGAGTGCCGACCATTTTGGTCGTCTTGTCCGGTCGCCCGTATGCCCTCGGCGGCTACGGGAAGGCACGTGCCATTGTCCAGGCGTTCTTCCCCGGAGCCGACGGCGCCGCCGCGGTTGCCGGAGTGCTCTCCGGCCGTGTCCCGCCAACAGGACGCCTGCCCGTGCAGATCCCGCGCTTTCCGTCAGCCTCGGCGACATACCTGCAGCCGGCGCTCGGGCTCTCGAACCCCGCGATCACCGCACTGGACAACACGCCGCTTTACCCGTTCGGGTTCGGGCTCACACGGGGCGCGATAGTCTACGAAACAATCACCGCCGCCGCGACCCTTGACACTGAAGGCTCGCTGGACGCGGCCGTGACGATTCGCAACGACGGCGACAACACCGTCGAGGTCGTCCAACTCTACGCGGCCTTCCCGTCGGCGCCGGTGGTTCGCCCGGCCGTGCAACTCATCGGATTCGCCCGGATCTCGATCGGGTCCGGTGAATCGCGGACGGTTTCCTTCCACCTGAACGCTGCCCGGCTCGCTATCACCGGCGAAGACAGGGCGCTAGGAGTGGACCCCGGGCCGCTGCGGCTCATCGCCGGCCCGTCGGCTGCGGAGGCCGCGGTGACGGCTGATGTGAGTATCGTCGGCGAGCGGCGACTGCTCGCAGAACGCGCGCTGCGCACGCCATGGTCGTTGGGGGCCCCGATCACCTAACTTCTCATGCCGGTCACCCCAATCGCCTGCTCCTGCGGTCAACGGTGCAGGCGGCGCCAGCCCCCTGTTACCTAAGATGGACGAATGGCGCGCTCGGCAAAACCAGAACGCAAGGCTGAGCTGCTGTCCGCGATCCTTGACTATCTGATGGACAGAACCCTGGCAGAACTGACCTTCCGGAGCCTGGCGGAGGGACTTGGCATCAGCACGTATGTCCTGGTGTACCACTTCGGCAGCCGGGAGCAGTTGGTCAACGAGATCATCCACTCGGTCGAGTCCAGGCTGGACAGTATCCGCAGCGCCGATATCCGGGATATTGACCGGGAGTCCTGGAGGACGTACCTGCTGGACTCGTGGCAGTGGACCATGGTGCAGCGGAACCGGCAGCTTGCCAGGCTTGAATTCGAGGCCACGGCGCAGGACATTGTGGCGGCCGAGCCCCGGGGCACGTCACAGGAGAATTTCCGGATGCTCCATCAGATGACCAGGGACTGGCTCGTGGTCCAGGGCATCCCGGACGAGTTTGCAGACACGGACGCCAGGCTTTTCACCTCCACCTTTTACGGCCTGCAGTTCGACTATGTGGTGATGAACCAGGCCGAGGCCGCAACCAAGGCCTTTGAATTGATGCTGACTGTGTTTTTCAACAATCTGGAAAGCCGCCTGGCCGCGGCGGCGGGCCAGGAGCCGGCAGGAGAGCCCGTGACCCCAAGGGCGCATGGTCAGGGCGCAGCGTGACGGCCGACCCAGTCCACCAGCGGGCGGAGCTTCTCCCATAGCGAGGCGATTTCCTGCGCTGCCTCCGGAGTGTCCAACCACTCAGGTTGGCCCAGCTCCATGCCGACCGACAGGGACTTGTGCTTGAGCAGCTCTCCGCGTGGATGGTCGCGGTCGTAGCCCCGTGGCACGGTCTTCAGTTTTTCGCCACCGATGGCGAAGCCAGCCGCGGCCACAGCGTCGATGATGTGGCGGAGGGGCTCACCCGTTCCGGAGGCGTCGACAGAGTTGCGGAACCTGACCAGCTGCGCAGGGGAATGGGAATGATAGCCCCCGCCTACCAACAGGCCGTCGGCGCTCAATTGCAGATAGTAGCCCACGCCTTCCTGGGCTGATGCGAAGGCGCCCTGTGCTGTCTTGTACGGCGATTTATCCTCGGAGAAGCGAATATCCCGGTTGGGCCGGAAGATCTTGGCCGGTCCGAAGCGCGGTTCCAGCTCCGCGAACAATGCCACCAGGGGATCCCGGACCAGGCTGTTGTAGCTCTCCTTGTGCTCCAGCCACCACTCCCGGTTGTTGTTGTCCTCAAGCTCTGCATAGAACGCGAAGGCTCCCGCTGGGATGCCCTGGAATGTAGTCATGCAGCGATCCTATGGACCGCACCGGCCCGCGGCTACCATGCTCAGCCCTTATGTGGAAAACACCCCGCCCCGTCACGGAGTCCGTGGCGGGGCGGGATGTTCAGGTTGGCGCAGGGCCAACCGGTGCAACAGTAAGGGACTAGCCGATCTTGTTGGCGGCCTCAGCCTCGGAGGCTGCGGCGGGAGCAGTACCAAGGTTGGCGCGCAGTTTCGCACCGAGTTCGGCGTCGACGTTGGTCCAGTACTGGATGGCGCGTTCCTTGATGTCGGCGCTCTTCACGCCGCCCACGGCACCGGTGATGGTGTCCAGCAGGCGGGCCTTGGCGCCGTCGTCGTAGACCTCGCGGTACAGCGTGCCAGCCTGGCCGAAGTCGCTGTCCTCAGCGTGCAGGGTGTGCGCGGAGAGGGTCAGCTCGCCGTCGTTCTCCCAGCCGCCGCCAGCAACAGCAGGCTCAACAGCAGCCGGGCCGCCAACGGAGTTCGGCGCGTAGACCGGGACCGAAGGAGCGTTGAAGAGGTAACGTCCTGAGCCGTCCTGGCTGTAGTTGTTGACCTGGTTCTTCGGCTGGTTGACCGGGATCTGGGCGTGGTTGGTGCCTACGCGGTAGCGGTGCGCGTCCGCGTAGGAGAAGATGCGGGCCTGCAGCATCTTGTCCGGGGAAGCGGCAATGCCCGGCACGAAGTTCGACGGCGCGAAGGTGGCCTGTTCGATCTGCGCGAAGTAGTTCTCCGGGTTCCGGTTCAGCTCCATCGTGCCCACCTTGATCAGCGGGTAGTCAGCGTGCGGCCATACCTTGGTGAGGTCGAACGGGTTGAAGCGGTACGTCTTGGCGTCCTCGTAAGGCATGACCTGGACGTGCAGGTCCCAGGACGGGAGGTTGCCGGCGTCGATGTTCTCGGCCAGGTCGCGGATGTAGAAGTCCGCGTCGGAGCCGGCAAGCTCGGCGGCTTCGTCTCCGGAGATGGTCTTGACGCCCTGGTTGGACTTGAAGTGGTACTTGACCCAGAAGCGCTCGCCCTCGGCGTTGATCCACTGGTAGGTGTGCGAGCCGTAGCCCTGCATTTCGCGCCAGGAAGCCGGCAGCCCGCGGTCGCCCATGAGCCAGGTGACCTGGTGCGCAGACTCAGGGGAGAGGGTCCAGAAGTCCCACTGCATGTCGGCGTCGCGCAGGTGCGTGCCCGGGAGGCGCTTCTGGGAGTGGATGAAGTCCGGGAACTTGATGCCGTCGCGGATGAAGAAGACGGGGGTGTTGTTGCCTACGAGGTCGTAGTTGCCCTCGGAGGTGTAGAACTTGACAGCGAATCCGCGGGGATCGCGCCAGGTGTCCGGGGAACCGTTCTCGCCTGCGACGGAGGAGAAGCGGATGAGCATCTCAGTTTCGACGCCCGGCTGCAGGAACGCGGCCTTGGTGTAGGCCGAGATGTCCTCGGTTGCCTTGAACGTACCGAACGCGCCGCCGCCCTTGGCGTGCACTACCCGCTCCGGCACCCGCTCGCGGTTGAACTGGGCGAGCTTTTCCACCAGGTAGTGGTCAGTCAGGATGATGGCACCGTCGGCACCAACTGACTTGGAATGCGCGTCGGAGGTGACGGGCGCACCTGACTGGGTGGTTGAAATTGCAGTCATGTTTCTCCTATTTCTCGATTACTTGTGATTGACGTTGGGGAGGAAGTTTCTGGGACTGCTGGCAGTCCTGGCAGATGCCCTGGTACATGACGTCTGCGATCTGGATGGTCATGGGACGCGAGTTTTTGTCCCAGTGCGGTGTCAGGCAGGGGGCGTGGCCGACGGCGCATTCCACATCCTCCACGCGGCCGCAGCTGACGCAGATCGCGTGGTGGTGGTTGTCACCTACCCGTGTTTCGTACAGGGCGGGGGAATGCGGCGGCTCGAAGCGGCGCAGCATCTGCAGATCGGTCAGGTCTCCCAGGACGACGTAAACGGACTGGGCGGTGAGTTCGGGGAGTTCGGCGCGGGCAGCAGCCAGGATGCTCTCCGCCGGGGAGTGCGGGTGATGTTCGACGGCGGCCAGCACGGCGAGCCGCTGTTTGGTCACCCGGCGGCCGTGGGCACGCAGGGCGGCAGCCCAGGCATCATGGCCTCCAAAGTCTTCCGTCATGACTCCATTGAAGCACTTATTATGAATATCTCACAATAAGGCTTGGCTAACCTCTTGCGGGCTAAGATTTTGAGTGAGACCGATCCGGGGAGTTGGAGGGGTGAACGTGCACAAGCATTACAACGGCCTGAAGACGGCGGCGCTCTTCGGCGTGCTCTGGGCTGTCCTGTTGGGCCTGGGCGGACTGATCGGGATCAACACCCGGAGTTCAGCGCCTATCTGGATCATGGCTGTCCTTGGCGTGGTCACCACGTTCTACGGATACTGGAACAGCGACAAGATCGCCATCCGCTCCATGGCTGCGTATCCGGTCACCGAGGTGCAGGCGCCCAATCTGTACCAGATAGTCCGCGAGCTGTCGGTCCGCGCAAACCAGCCGATGCCGCGCATTTATCTCTCGCCCACCATGAACCCCAACGCCTTCGCCACGGGCCGGAACCCCAAGAACGCGGCGGTCTGCTGCACCGAGGGGATACTGCAGCTGCTGGACGCCCGTGAGCTCCGGGGTGTCCTGGGGCACGAACTTATGCACGTCTACAACCGGGACATCCTGACGTCCTCGGTGGCAGCGGCAGTGGCAGGCGTGATCACCTCAGTGGGCCAGATGCTGCTGTTCTTTGGCGGCGACCGCCGCAACTCCAACCCGTTCGCGATGCTGGCGATGGCGCTGCTCGCGCCCTTTGCGGCCTCGCTGATCCAGCTGGCCATTTCCCGGACCAGGGAGTTCGACGCCGACGAGGACGGTTCGCAGCTCACCGGCGATCCGCTGGCGCTCGCCTCAGCCCTGCGCAAGATCGAGCAGGGTGTCAGGATCGCGCCGCTGCCGCAGGACCAGAAACTGGTGAACACCTCGCACCTGATGATCGCCAGCCCATTCCGTGGCGGTGCGATGACCAAGCTGTTCGCCACCCACCCGCCGATGAAGGACAGGATTTCCCGGCTCGAACGGATGGCGGGACGGCAGCTGAACTGAGGTTGACTGACAAACAGGCCTGCCGCCGTCGTACCCTTCCTTACCGTTAATGCAGCTGAACTAGCTGCGGAAGTTCACGAACTGCAGGTCGGCCTCGTCGAAGTCCTTCAGCAGTGCCATGGTGGCCTGCAGGTCGTCGCGGGACTTGGACGTGACGCGCAGTTCGTCTCCCTGGATCTGGGACTTGACCGACTTCGGGGCTTCGTCGCGGATTAGCTTGTTGATCTTCTTGGCCAGGTCCTGGGCGATGCCCTCCTTGATGGAGGCCTCCAACCGGTACTCCTTGCCGGAGGCGAAGGGCTCACCGGCATCCAGGGACTTGAGCGAGATGCCGCGGCGGATCAGCTTGGACTGGAGGACGTCCAGTACGGCCAGGACCCGTTCCTCCGAGTTGGCCTTCATGAGGATCTTCTCGCCGCTGAAATCAACCTCCGCGCCGACGCCCTTGAAGTCGTAGCGCTGGGCCAGTTCCTTCTGCGCCTGGTGCAGTGCGTTCGCGACTTCCTGCTTGTCCACTTTGCTTACGACGTCGAATGTTGACTCGCCTGCCATGACTCTCCTTGTGCTGGTGGGTGCCCGCTCGGGCGGTGCCTCTGAGGTTGCGCCTCTGAGTTTGCGCCGGTACAAGGGGCGTGGATACCTGCATTCCAGCCTAGTACGGATGCCTGCCTTGTGAACTTGTTTCGGTGTTCACAGTTCGTTCATAGCGGAAGCACGGCGGGAACGAAGCTCGGACGCGGAGAGTTGGACGAGTTGGAAGACGCCTGAAGGGAAAGAAGATGCACCGCAAAGCCGTCCGTTACGTCACCCGCACCACGTCCGCTGCCGCAGGGGCCGTTGCCACTGCAGCCACCTCAGTCGCCGCGGCAGCGCTGGCAGCGTCCATCATCCTCAGCCCGGTGGCCGACGCTTCCGCGCGCATGGACGGCGTGAGCGAGGACCTGCTGCGGGCGGTCCAGCTGAATCAGATCACCGAGGAGCAGGCAGTGAAATTCGAGGCCCGGCTGGCAGGCCGAATCCTCGGCGGCGCCTGATTCCTGCCCGTACTTCAGGGCTTTTTGGAGCCGCGAAGCCCCGATTCGATTCTTCGGCGGAAGTTCTGTAAAGTTGTCTTGCCCGCGGTTACTGGAAGCGGAACGGCCCGGAAACGGACGTTCCGGAGACTGCAGCCGGGGGTGATCTTCTTTTGAAGTTCGGCAGATTACCCGAGCGGCCAAAGGGGGCTGACTGTAAATCAGCTGGCAACGCCTACGGGGGTTCGAATCCCTCATCTGCCACCCAAGTGGTGAGTCGAGACATCTTTACGGATGAGTCGAGTCACCGGTTACACCCCGGTCTTCGGACCGGGGTGTTTTTCTTTACCCGGGTGCAGCCGGGCCGTTCCCCTCCACATGGTCTATTCCCCCCGGCATGCCAGGGGGAGTAGACCATAACAGGGGGGAAGCTGCCAGGGGCCGGTCAGTTCAGCGCGATCAGCAGCATCTGGCTGGTGCCCGGGATACACGTCTGCAGGATAGCCCTGGGGAAACCGCCGAATACTGAGATGACGTCGTTGGTGGTTCCGGGATTCGGGACCTGGCCCCGGGCCGTCGCTGTGAACGTTCCGTAGCCGGGGATGCTGATCGTCTCGCCAACCCCGATGCCCGAGAAGCGGGCCCAGCCCCCGCAGAAGTCGTGTTCGGTGATGAACAGCGAGTATCCGTCATTCGGGGTGTAGTGGATCGGACCGATGCAGGCGTCCACCATGGACTGGCCGCCCGAACCGGCCACGTAAATGGTCCGGACAGCGGGTGCCGCCTGAACCTGGGCAGGCGCCGGTGCCGGGGCTGCAGGGGCCGGGGCTGCCGCGGGAGCAGGCGTCGTCACCGCGGGTCCGGTCAGCTTCAGGGTCTGACCGGGAACGATGATGCTGTATCCGCCCAGGCCGTTGGCTGCGAGCATGGCGTTCAGGTCCACGCCGAAGCGGGCCGCAATGGAGCCGACGGTATCTCCGGCAACCACTGTATAGAGGTTGGCGTCGCCGGCAGGCGGGGCGGGAGGCGCCTCGGCAGCTGCTGGGGCAGGAGGTGCCTCGGCCGCCACGGCGACCGGTGCCGAAGCTGCAGCCTCCGCGGAAACCTCGCCTTGAGACACCGTGCCCGCGGCACTCGTTCCCGGACCCGCATCAGGTCCGTCCAGGGGCAGGTCGACCAGAGGCGGGGCCAGCCGCACAACCGGAGCGGCCGCCGTCGGGCTCTCCGCTGCCGGTATACGCACGGTACCCGCCAGGGCACCAACGCTGACCGCGGCCACCACTGCAGCTACCGCCATGCCTGCCCAGAGCCTGGCGCTGACCGGCCGGCGGCCCGCCGTCAGATCGGCCCTGGGGATATCCGTTACAAAGTTCCTGCGAGGCAGTTCCGGGCTTTCCGGTTTCAGCTGATACATGGGTGGCCCATCGGGGTTCGGTCCGGCAAACGCAGCAGGGCGTGCAGGACGGATCGAGGTGGGTGCGCTGCGCGTTCCGGTCAGCGACCGGAACGGTGCAGAGGTGCGCACGATGGGAGGCGCCGTAATCCAGAAAAAACGGAAGCTCCACTATGAAGCGGCATCATCCACCCCAGCTCGGAGGATGCGCCAACAACATTCGGCCCTAGGACTTTTGAGTCTAGGAAGTGCCCTCAGGCGCGGCACGAGTAGGGATTACCCGAATATTTCCGCCCACTACTTGTGCAGGCGTGGATCGGATACCTGCTCTTCGTGCGGCCGGATACCTGTGGTCGGGCTGTAGGGCGTAGGGCCTGTGAGGCCGCGGGGATTGTCCGGCTATGCTGACTCCCAAAGGAGATGTCACGGGCCGGTCAGCCAGCCGGATCAGGCTGGAGGCCAGGCCTTTGTAACGGGGAGAAGGTGCCATTCATGGCGACAGGGCGCAATCCTTTGACGAGGCCCGTCAGGACGGACGGCGCCAAGGTGCTGTCGTTTCTGCTGATCGGCGTCCTGGTCCTTCTCACCTGCGCCGCAGACCAACTCGCTGACCTCTATCCGCTTCCACTGTTCCCCGCATCCGTGCGGGTATTTCCAGCCCCGCAGAGCATTGATACCGTCGGGACTGCCGTGTCGCTGCGCGGGCGTGTAGTAATCGATAGGGGACCAGAGACTGATAGCGCGGCGCTTGAGATCGTCAGGCAGACCGTTGCCAAGGCTGGCGGCACCTTGGAGTCAGACCATGCCGCCGGATCAGGGCTTACCAGGGTCTTCATGGGCACGCCTGAAGACAACCCGCGCATCAAGACGGCTTTGGTCGCCATGGGCATGGATGGTTCTGAAGCCCTGGGAAAACCCGAGGGCTACGTTCTGGCCGCAGGACTGAACGGTCGCCAACAGGCTGTTGTACTGGCCGGCCATGATCAGGATGGTGTCTACTATGCTGCGCAGACCCTGCGGCAGGTGGCAGAGGATTCCGGCGAGGTGCATGTGGTGATCAAAGACTGGCCCCTGATGAGTATTCGCGGGGTAGTGGAGGGGTTTTACGGCTTTCCATGGACGCACCAGGCCCGGCTGGATCAGCTGGAGTTTTATGGCCGGCAAAAGCTGAACACCTACATGTTCTCTCCGAAGGACGACCCCTTGCTTCGCGAAGAGTGGCGGCAGCAATACACTGCCCGCCAGCTCGAGGAGTTGTCGGAAGTAGTCAGGACCGCCACGAGGAACCATGTGAGATTTGTTTACGCCCTCTCGCCGGGAATGGACATCTGCTATTCCAATAAGGCGGATCTGGACACAGCATTGGACAAGCTGCAGACCCTGTATCAGTTGGGGGTCAAGACCTTCGTTATTGCCTTGGATGACATCGATCTGAGCCTGACATGCCCAGAGGACCGTGAAGGGAATGTGGAGGGCGAACGTGGAGTCGCCGCAGCCCAGGCCTCCTTCCTCAACAGGATCAACCGGCAATTCGTGCGGGAAAATCCGGATGTCAGCGCGCTCGCAATGGTGCCCACGAAATACTATGGGACAGAGAAGGATCCCTACAAGGAGGAGCTCGGCGCCAAACTGGACGCCGACGTCCTGGTGCAATGGACGGGCCCTGACATCGTGTCCCGGGCCATCACGTCCGGCTCGGCGGAAGCGGCCACCTCGGTGTACGGCAGCCCGGATCAACCTCGACGGATTTTTCTTTGGGACAACTATCCCGTCAATGATTTTGCCCCCGACCGGCTGTACCTGGGACCAGCAGTTGCCCGTGATCCGCACCTGCATGACGTGGTAGCGGGCATCACCGCCAATCCCATGGTCCAGGCTTATGCCTCCATGCCGGCGCTTGCCAGCTTCGCGGACTACATGTGGAATGGTCCGGGATCCGATCGGGAGGATTCATTGAATGCGGCCTTTGAATGGATTGCCGGACCGGACGCGGATGTCCAGGCCGGGGTGAAAGCGTTCGCTGACCTGAACACGTCCTGGGACATTGATGAGCTGAGTGTCAAATCGCCGCTGCTCAAGGCGGACATGGAGGAGTTCTGGCGATCCTACGAGGCCGGCACGGTTAACGACTCGGCGCTGGAACGGCGGGCAGCCATGATCAGCAGCCTCCCTGAGGTCCTTTCACGCGTTTCTGTCCAAGGGTTCTATCACGACGCGCTCAACTGGATTGAGTCAGCAGCCAGCTACGGCGAGGCCGTGCAAGACGCCATCACCATTCTGGCAGCAGCAAAGAAAGGCGATGAGTCGGCGGTGGCCGCTGCCCGCTCGGGGCTGGATGCCGCGCGCGAGAGGGCAAGCCAGGCCACCCAACAGGCTTTTGACCATCCGGATGTCAAGCCAAGGGTTGGTGACGGTATGTTCGAGGCCTTCCTTGAGCGGGCAATCCGTGAATCGGACCACGCGCTCGGCCATTAGTTGATCCAATAGAACAGCCGGACTTGCCCCTAAGTTACCTGTGGGTAACATTGATGGATGCACCTGCTTCTGCGCACCCTCCTCATGCTGTTCACCTCGGCACGCCGCTCCGCGTTGTCCATCTGGGACATCTCGTCGCTGCCGCTGCGGGTCCTGCCCACCGACATCGACATCGCCATGCACGTCAACAACGGCATGTACTTTTCGCTGATGGACCTGGGCCGGTTCGACCTCATGGTCCGCAGCGGCGTGTGGAAGAGGATGCGCCGGCTTGGCTGGAGCCCGGTGGCGGCGGGCGAGACCATCGCCTTCCGCAAGTCCCTGCAGTTGTGGCAGCGGTACGCCATCGAATCCAGGATCATCGGGCTGGACGCGAAGGCCATCTACTTTGAGCAGCGCATGGTGTCCGACGGCGAGATCTACGCCCGTGCCTACATCGCCACCCGCCTTGTAAGCAAGGGCAGGCCGGTCAGCCAGGAGGAGATCCTGAAGGAGTTCGGTGAGCCGCCGGCGGATCTGGAACTTCCTGAGTGGATCCACGAATGGCGCCAGACAAACGCACTGCCGGGCAGCCGCACGCCCGCACCACACCTCTGGGGAACCAGGGTCTAGGTTAGGCAACCGCCCCCTGCCCACTTATTCCCGATGACGCGGGAAGCGAACAAGCCTGTTCCGGCGGCGACATCGCGGACACCCTCGCGTACCGTTAAGGGATGGCTACCGTTGACATCACAGGTGAACAGTTCGCGTCGACCATCGAGGGCAACGATATTGTTCTTGTCGATTTCTGGGCCGAATGGTGCGGACCGTGCCGACAGTTTGCGCCCACGTACCGGACGGTCTCGGAGAAGCACTCCGATGTCCTGTTCGCAAAGGTGGACACCGAGGCCGAGCAGCAGCTAGCCGCGGAGGCCGGGATCACGTCCATCCCCACGCTCATGGCCTTCCGCGAAAAAGTGCTGGTCTTCTCCCAGCCGGGAGCACTGAACGCCCAGCAGCTCGAACAGGTCGTCGACGCCGTCAAAGCACTGGACATGGATGAAGTCCACGCCCACGTTGCACGCGCGCAGGCTGAAGCCGCCGCTGCCAGCCAGGGTGCGGGTGCCGCTCCGCAGGACGGCAGCCAGATTCCGGATCTCTAACCCTTCCTTAACTGCAACGCGGGGTCACTTTCCGCCCAAAAACCTCGGTTCTTTGGGCGGAAAGTGACCCCGCGTTTTGCGTGGCCAGGACTAGATGCGCTCGAGCTTGACCGGCTCCGCCAGCAGCGCACTTAAGGATTCGTTCAGGTCCTGGACCGCGGTGCCCTTGGAGTGCTTTTCGAGATCCTCCTCTGATGCCCACTGCTCCGTGAGGACCAGCTTGTCCTCGGTGGCCTCCGTCAGTTCGTACCGGAGGCAGCCGGGCTCGCTGGCCACCTCGTCGATGGCTATTTCCAGGGCGAGTTTGACGCGGAAAAACTCGCCCTCGTTGGGGATGAACGTTGCCTGCAGATCGATGGGTGCACTCATTGACCTCACATTACCGGCCGCTGCCGCCCCAACCTGACTCGCTTACTCCAGGACCACCTCCTGTTGCATAGCAATGTGCTTTCAATGGCCGTGGCCGCTTGGTAGCGTGCCATCATGCGCGCTTACACAGCCGGGGACACTGACGTCCCGCTACTCGAGGAAACCATCGGCCAGAACTTCGAACGGATCGTGGCCCGGTTTCCCTTCCATGACGCGCTAATTGAGGCCGCGCCCGTTCCCGGCGCTGACGCCCGGCGCTGGAGTTACACGAAAATGAACGACGACGTCGACCGGCTGGCGCGTGCCCTGCTCGCCTTGGGCATCGCCAAGGGGGACCGGGTGGGGATCTGGAGCCCGAACTGCGCTGAGTGGACCCTCCTGCAATACGCCACGGCCAAGGCGGGGGCCATCCTGGTCAATGTGAATCCCGCGTACCGCAGCCACGAGCTTGAATTTGTGGTCAAACAGAACGGCATGCGGATGCTGGTCACGGCGCCCTCGGACCGGAACAGCGATTACGTGGGCATGGCACGGCAGGCGTTGGCGGCCTCCCCGGACCTGCGCGAGCTGGTGTTCCTGCCGGATGCCGGGATGGAAGGGCTCGACGGAGGCATCCCGGAAAGCGACGCGGAACTGACCTACGCCGAACTGCTCAAGCGGGCTGACGACGTCGGGCATTCCGGCCTGAAGGCCCGCATGGCGGAACTCGGTCCGCACGACCCCATCAACCTGCAGTACACGTCCGGGACCACTGGCTTTCCCAAGGGCGCCACGCTGACGCACCATAACATCCTGAACAACGGCTACTCCATCGGGGAGCTGCTGCGGTACACCGAGCACGACCGGGTAGTGATTCCGGTGCCGTTCTACCACTGCTTCGGCATGGTCATCGGCAACCTGAACGCGCTCAGCCACGGAGCCGCCACCATCATCCCGGGCAGGGGTTTCAACCCGGCGGCGGCCCTGGAGGCGGTTCAGGACTTCGGCGGGACGTCCCTGTACGGCGTGCCGACCATGTTCATCGCCGAGCTGGCGCTGCCGGACTTTGCCTCTTACGATCTGTCCACCCTCCGGACAGGCGTCATGGCGGGTTCGTTGTGCCCGATCGAGGTGATGAACCGGGTCATTTCGGAGATGAACATGAAGGATGTGGCCATCTGCTATGGCATGACCGAAACGTCGCCTGTATCCACCATGACCCGCCAGGGGGACACGTTGCAGCACCGGACGGAGACGGTGGGCCGCACCATGCCTCAGCTGGAGAGCAAGATCGTGGACCCGGGCACGGGCGAGGTGCTGGAGCGGGGCCAGATCGGGGAGCTGTGCACCCGCGGCTACGCCGTGATGACCGGCTACTGGAACCAGCCGGACAAGACGGCCGAGGCGATCGATGCTGAGGGCTGGATGCACACCGGTGACCTTGCACAGATGGACGACGACGGATACGTGATCGTCGAAGGGCGGATCAAGGACATGGTGATCCGCGGGGGAGAGAATATCTACCCGCGGGAGATCGAGGAGTTTCTCTACACGCATCCCGCCATTCAGGACGTGCAGGTGATCGGTGTTCCAGACCCAAAGTACGGTGAGGAGCTCATGGCCTGCATCATCCTCAAGCCGGGAGCGGAAGCCCTGGACGCCGCCTCGATTGCGGAATATTGCCGGGGAAAGCTGGCGCACTTCAAGATCCCGAAGTACGTGGACGTGCGCGAAAGCTTCCCCATGACCGTGTCCGGCAAGATCCGCAAAGTGGAGATGCGTGAGGAAGCCGTCGCCCGGCTGGGACTCTAACGGCAACGCGGGGTCACTTTCCGCCCAATATTTGGCGTTCTTTGGGCATTAAGTGACCCCGCGTTGGGTGGGAGGACGGAGGCCTGTGGATAACTCCAGCGGAGGTTCCGCCGAACGTGCACACTTGGTGCCATGGTTACCGCCAAGCCACTTCCCGAGGAACTCGGCAAGCCGCCTTTCACGATCTATCAGGCACGGGAACTGGGTGTTACAACAAAGCGATTGCGGGCCCAGGATCTGGTTGGTGCCGGACGGTTGATTGGCGCCCACGCCGGGCAGGACCCCGACATGCATGACAGGGCACGCGTGCTCTGCTCGGCCACTCCGGATGCATGGGTGTCACATGAGACTGCGGCTGTCATCTGCGGTTTGGGTCTTCCTCCCTGGCTGGGTGTGGAACCGCGTATCCATCTCAGCAAGCCGCACGGGTTGCCGCGGGTCCGGCGGTCCGGCGTTATCGGTCACCGCGTGCACGTGATCCCTGGTGAAATCACGGAAATTGATGGCATCAGGGTCAGCGGGCCCGCCCGGACGTGGCTTGACCTGGCCCACGAGCTGCCGCTCCGATATCTCGTGGCCATGGGAGACCAACTGATCCGGGTTCCACGGTCGGAGCACGAGTTTCGAAGCATGCCGTTTGCCTTCAAGGACGGGCTGCGCCTGCTGATCCGGCAGCATCCCAACATGAAGGGCGTGGAGAAGGCGCGGCTGGCGCTGGATGAGATGCGGGTGGGGGCGGACTCATTCCCGGAAACATTCCTCCGGCTGGCGTTGCTGGACGCCCACCTGCCCGAACCTGAATTGCAGCTCCGCATCGATCGGAACGATCCGCGGTCGCCGGCAGCCGACCTTGGCTACCGGAAGCACCGGATTGCGGTGCAGTACGACGGCGAGCATCACCGGTCGAGGGAGCAGCAGTCGCGCGACAACCGCCGCGACGAATTTTTCATCAATGCCGGCTGGTCCTATTTCAAGCCGAACGCAGACGACCTAGCGGACGGTTTCCAGGAGCTCATCGGCAGGATGAAACGAGCCCGACGGTAAGCTCCTGGAACGCGGGGTCACTTACGGCCCGATGATCGGTGTTTTGAGGGCCTAAAGTGACCCCGCGTTGCTTTATTCGGGTTGGTTCCCTGCGGCGCCGTTGATGGTGAACGGGGTTGAGACCCCCTCGTACATGACGTGGGCGACGAGGCCGTCCACGGCATGCGCGAGCGTGTGGCAGTGGTCGCTCCAGATTCCGGGATTGTCGGCGACGAAGGCGATCTGATACGACTCGGCAGGGCGGACGTCGAGCGAATCGGCCCACCACGGGCTTCCCGAGGCGTGCTCGCCGCCGCGTGAAAGCACCAGGAAATGGTGGCCATGAAGGTGCATCGGATGCACCTCGCCCGTCTCGTTCACCAGGCGCATCAGGACGACGTCCCCCTCGCGAACATGGAACATCGGCACGTCGGGGAACAGTTGCCCGTTGATTGTCCAGAAGTTGCCGGGGCGCCCATCGATGAGGCCGAAGCGGCGGCCGATCACGTAGTCGAACGTCCGGTCCGGCGACTGCGGGTCGAAATCCAGCGGGGCAGGGTCACCGTACGACAGCAGGTCGAGGGTTTCCGCCGGTTGACGGGCCGGCGGCGCGGCCACCGCGGGATCGCCGACGGAGATGCTGCGGGCCCCGCCGACCTGGAGGCGCACCGAGCCCTGGGCGGGGGCCTGCACCGCAATATCGGCCCGTCCGCCAGCGGGAATGAGCACTGTCCGGCCTTCGACCATGGCTGGGGCGTTCACGTCGTGCCCGTCAACGGACACCACCAGGAATGGGGCCGCAGACCACACTGCGGCCGTGCCTTGGTCGGTGTTGATGATCCGGATCCGCACGGTGGATCCGGGCTCGGCCGCAACCTGTTCGTCCTGCACCCGCCCGTTGAGTGTGTGCTGGCCGCCGTACACATGCAGCAGCGCGAGGACGTCCGTATCAAAGGCCCGTGCCGGCTGCTCCGCAGGTTCGATGACCACCGCACCGAGCAGCCCGCCCTCAACCTGCTCATGGGACACCTGATGGGAGTGGTACCAGTACGTACCGGAGTCCGCTGCTACGAATCGATACACCTGGCGCCCGCCGACGGGGACGGCGTCCTGGGTAACGCCTGCCACGCCGTCAGCCGCATTAGCCACATCGATGCCGTGCCAGTGAAGGGTGGCGCCGGCCGGAACCGACTCGTTCACGAACACGGCCTCGACAAGGGAGCCCTGCCGCGCCCGAATGGTCGGTCCCGGGGATGTGCCGTTCACGGTGTAACCCTCGACCGGATGGCCGCCGGGCACCTGGATCGTCTGCTTCCGGGCGATCAGCTCGACGCGCACATCAGGGGGCCGAAGCGGGTCCGCGATGAGCTCGGTCACGCTGACTCCGGTGGCCGGGACTCCGGTGCCCGTGCCAGAGCCGTGGACATGGCCGGCGTGTCCGCCACCCATGTCCATCACCGAGTACTCGCCGAGCAGCGTCGAGGCCCAGCCGAGCGCGCCGACGCCAAGGGCGATGATGACAGCCATGCCCATGGCAACGCGCCGGGAGAGGTCATGTCGCGATGGCATCGGAGGTGGTTTTCTCGGCGCGGATGAAGTTGCGACGGCTGAGCCGCAAAGCCGTGTAAACGGCGGTGAGCAGCACAGCCAACGCGTTAGCTCCGTGGATCAGGCCGAGGTAGGGCACGTCGGCGATGGAGTAGCCCAGGGTGATCTGCAGGGCGACCAGGGCAAACACGATGCCGGCCCACAACAGCGCACCCTTCACTTTGACGAAGAAGGCGACGATGAGCAGCGCGATGGCGGCGATCGGAATGACCATCCCGCCGACAATGCCATGGATGGGGAAGCCCAGGTCACCGGTGAAGGTTGCCTGATGGCTTTCGACGATCGCCTTGTCGACGACGCCGCCCTCCTGGACGTAGTGCACCATTCCGCCCAGTCCAAAGGCGATGGATGCTGCCTGCACAACCACGCCTCCGGCAATGATCCAAGCGATGGTCGAATAGATCCTGCGCATGATGTCCTCCAATGAGTGTGGTTGCAGTTCCGCGGTCTCCACGTGACCCCACGTTAGGAGCCCGCGGACGTGAGCAGAACGCGGATGGCCACAACGTGCATGGGGGCTAGCCACCATGACGTGTAGGGAGGACCCCCTCCCGGGAACCGCGGCGGAGGCGGATCATAGGACTGTGCTCCGGAGATGGGGATTGCTCGCAGCGCTTGCTCCAATCGGAGTGGCGTCGCTGCTCTACGTCGTCATAGTCCGCGGATTTGTCGACTCCGCCGGGGACCACCAACTTGGCTGGCCTTTGCTCGGCGTGCTGCCGACGCTCGTGTTCGGCATGTGGCTGCTCACCGTTTCGTCCGCTCCGTCCGCTGTCTTCATCGCGGTGGCAGCCACCTCCATGGCTGTCGGCTCGGCCTGCGAAACCCTGGTCCTGACCAACGTCGGATTGATCCAGGAGCCGTGGTTCCCGCTCTTCAACATGATCGGGCTGACCGCGGATGCGGTATCGACCGCGGCCTTCCTGGCTATGTTTGCCACCTACCCCACCGGAACCCTGGAGCGGAGATGGCAACGGATCGCCGTCGTCCTGATCTGGGTGCCTGTGGCAGTGGGCCCGCTGACAGTGCTGACGACGCCGCATGTGGTCATGCAGCCATACATCGGCATCAGCGGCGACGCCGTTCCGAATCCGTTTGCGGTGCCGTGGCTGGAATGGGCTGCCCCGGCGATGCACTACCTTATTTACCAGCCTTGGCCGAGCGTTGTGCTCGGGCTCGCCGTGCTCTACTCCAGGGCGATCTTCGGCGCCGTGGAGGTTCGCGCTCGCATGCGCGTCATGACCTGGGTGGTCACCGTGTCACTTGTCAGTTTCATCCTGTGGACTGTCACGCCGCCGCTGTGGATCACCTCCGTCATCGTCTTCGCCTCGCTCATCGCAATGCCCCTTGCGGCTATCCACGGCATCTTCCGCTACGGCGCCTTCGATATCGCCCCGGGTGACCGTGGCCGCCTCGTGGCACGCTCATCCGGCCTGCTCATCACGGTCCTGTACGGAATCGCCGTCGCAACGCCGGGGGTGCTCCTCGCCGATAACATGACGATCGTCGGGGCAGTCCTCCTCACCACGCTGCTTGCCGTCTGCCTGCTGCCGCTGCGTGCTTGGCTGCAGCGCTGGATCCAGCGCACCGTCTTTGGAGACCGGGACCGCCAGCTGATGCTGCTCAGCGAACTCGGCTCCCGGTTGGAGCAGTCGGTGGAGCCCGGCGATCTGCTCACCCGGCTGGCGGTGGCCGTGCGTACTGGCCTCGATGCGTCCTGGGTCCGGATCTTCCTGGCTGGGCCCGATGGCAGCTTCGCGGCGTCGCCCGCAGGAGTTGCGGGTGATGCCCGGGGAGCTGCCGTGGCCTCCTGCGACCTTGAGCGGGCGGATGAGACGCTTGGGCGGATAGAGGTGGGTCCCCGCCGGCGCGGGGATTACAGCGACGCCGAACGTAGCCTGCTGCGTACGGTTGCCAGCCAGGCCGCCGCATCAGTTGCCAACGTCCGCCTCAGCGCTCGGCTCGCAGAGCAACTGATCGATCTCACCGCATCGCGGGAGCGCCTGGTCGCCGCGCAGGACGACGAACGGAAGCGCCTGGAGCGGGACCTGCATGACGGGATCCAGCAGAACGTGGTCGCACAGATCGCCGGGCTCCGCCTGGCGCGCAACCGGCTGCAGCGCGGACAGCTTACGGCTGACGAACTGGCCGCTTTGCAGGATCAGGCCCGCGAAACGCTGACCGACCTCCGCGAGCTTGCACATGGCATCCACCCGCCCGTGCTCAGCGATAACGGCCTGGTGGCGGCGATTGAGTCGAGTGTGGGGAAGTTCCCCATTCCGCTGACCGTCGACGCCGATGATCACTTGCGTGCCGAGCGGTTCCCTGAGGACGTGGAGACGACGGCCTACTACGTGGTCCGGGAGGCGCTGGCGAACACTGCTAAGCACGCCAATGCCAGCCTCGCCTCCGTCCAACTCGTCCAGGATGACGGGCATCTGCGGATCGCGATCAGTGACGACGGATGTGGCATGGGCGGCCCGGCGCCCGTATCGAGCGGCGGCCTGGCGAACATCCGCGACCGGGTGGCAGCGTTGCGCGGGAGCGTGAATGTCATGGACAACGATCCATCGGGAACAAGAGTCGTGGTTGAGCTTCCGGTGCAGCGAGGGGTGGACCGTGTTGGATGAGCCGGGCATGCTGCGGGTGGTGATCGCGGAGGATAACTATCTCGTACGCGAGGGGGTCCGCCGTCTGCTGGAGGACTCCGGTGAAATCGATGTGGTGGCCTGCACGGGTAACGCGGCCGAGTTGCTTGATGCCGTGCGCCGGTTCTCCCCTGATGCTGTCCTCACTGACATCCGGATGCCCCCGGGCCACCACATGGAAGGCATCGAGGCGGCGCGGGCCATTCGTGCCACATACCCGGACACTGGTGTGGTAGTGCTGTCACAGCACGCCGACGAGAGCTATGCCCTCGCCCTTTTCGCCAACGGCTCCGCCGGGCTCGGCTACCTGCTGAAGGACCGCATCGGCGACCTCGAAGACCTCGTCCACGCACTCCGTGAGGTGCGGGTGGGCGGTTCGGTCATCGACCCGCAGATCGTCGACACGCTCGTGCGCCGCCGCCGGACCGTCGCAGCAAGCCCACTCGCCGACCTGTCTCCGCGGGAGCTCGACGTGCTGCGGGAGATGGCGCAGGGTCGGACAAACGCCGGCATCGAACAGTCGCTCTACCTGTCCTCCTCCACGGTGGAGAAACATGTCAATGCGATCTTCACCAAGCTCCGGCTTCCCGCGGCGGGGGTGCACCGTCGCGTTGCTGCCGTGCTCGCATTCCTGCAGAGCGACAGCAACCCGGCAGCAGTGGAGGAACGCGATCGGTAGTAGTCCGCGCTGGCGCGAATACCGGCGGGCACGCTTGTCAGTGCTGGCGGTGGTCCTGGATGGTCATCCGGGGACCGAAAACGGGTTTACGGAAGCCGCTCAGTCCGATCATGCGGACCACCCGCTGCCGGTGGCCAGTCCACGGTTCCAGCAGGGCCAGCATTCCCGCGTCGTCCGTTCGTCGCCCGGTCAGGGCAGCACCCACATACCCGGCGAGATGGTAGTCGCCCACCGCGATCGAGTCCGGGCATCCGTGGGTCCGCTGCACAACTTCGGCGGCCGTCCACACCCCGATCCCGGGAATGACCTGCATTTTGGCTGCCGCTTCCGCCGCCGGCAGCGCCGCCAGCCGTTCCAGTGCGACGGCGGAACGCAGCGCCCGCATGACGGTGGCCGAACGCTGCGGTCCCACTCCGGCCTTGTGCCACTCCCATGACGGGATCCGCAGCCACTCCTCAGGGGTGGGCTGGACCAGCAGGCCGGAGGGAACAGCGGTGCCGCCCGGGGCGGGCGAGCCGAAGCGGTACATCAGGTAGCGGTAGCCCCGCCTCGCCTCGAGGACCGTGACCTTCTGCTCGAGGATGGTGGGCACCAGGGCATCGACCATGCGCCCGGTGGAGGGCAGGCGGACGGCGGGGTTCCGGCGCCGTGCATCCCGGACCATCCGGGGGAGCGTGGCATGGAATACTTCCTCGTCAAACCCCGACCAGTCGTCCTCTGCTCCGAGCAGGCGCGGTACGCCGTCCAGCGCCGCACGGGAGCCTGCTCCCCACGCCTGCACGTCAATGTGGGGTTCGCCGGCGCCATCCGCGCCGGAGGAGACGCCGCCAGGGCCGCCGGCGCTGGTCAGGTGCAGCGTAACCGGCCCGGCCGGCGTCGTAAATGCCGTCCATAGCCCGTCCGGCCGTGAACTGAACGTGGGATCTCCGGCGCCGCGGAGCAGGATGCCCAAGGTCTGGGCCAGGCTGTAGGGACTGCCGGGATGCCACCGAAGGGACGCGTCCGCCGCGGCAGCCAGCCGGGCAGGTGCGTCAGCGATGGTCATGCAGCCATCGTCCCACGCACGGCTGACAAAGAGCATTCTTCAGGTATGAGCCGCACAGCCAGGGTTCCTAAAGGCAGCCCTTAACCCCGCCGCCGTCGAGGACTAGAATCCCGAGTGTGGCGCGGGCCGGCCGCGTCTTCCCTTCAAGAAGTCAGGGTGAACACCATGGGTGGAGTAGTACATTTCGAAATCCCGGCGGACGACCAGGAACGGGCCAGAAACTTTTACTCGGAAACCTTCGGCTGGAAGATCGACCCCATGCCGGAGATGAACTACAACATCATCAGCACCACCGCGACGGATGAAACGGGCCGGCCAACCGAGCCAGGAGCCATCAACGGCGGACTGATGGGCAGGGAAGGCGAGCTGAAAAACCCGGTCATCACGGTGGACGTGGACGACATCGATGCCACGCTAAAGACGGTGGAACAGCTCGGCGGTTCGATCGTTGCCCCGAAAGACTCCATTCCGGGCATGGGCTTCTTCGCCTACTTCAAGGACACCGAGGGTAACATCATGGGCCTTTGGGAAAACCTCCCGGCGGAACAGGGCTAAGGGCAGCCGCAGCGGACGTTACAGAGCCGGAGGGCCGGGCAGCTACTCCTCGCCGAACCGGCCGCGGGCTTCCAGCGGAATGAGCGGCTTCTCCGCCCGGACCTTCAGTTCCTGCACTGCCCAGGTATTGCCGTCCGGATCGCTGAATCCAAAGAAAGTCCCGCCGTCGCGTTCGTCAAAGACAGTGATCTCACTGGCATCCACGCCGCGTCCCACCAGTTCCTCGCGTGCAGCCCGGGCGTCGGAAACCACCAGCTGCAGCCCGCGCATGGACCCGGGGGCCATCTCCCGCTGCGACGGAAGGTCCCCGATCACTATGGAACAACCTGAGCCCGGCGGGGTCAGCTGGACCACGTGCATGTGCTCGTTGGTGGTGTTGTGATCCAGGTGGAAGCCCACTTTGTCCCGGTAAAACTCCACGGCACGGTCGATGTCACTGACCGGGAGCACAACCACTTCCAGGGTCCAATCCATGGCAAGGTTCCTTTCGACAAAAATGCAGGGGAGGTCCACTACAGCTTGCCGTCTCATGGCGATGATGGCTAGGCCACACCGGCGGAATGAGGAGTCCAAAGAGGAAGCGGTAACTTTGTACCTATGAAGTACGCCCAGTCCATTCTGGACCTCATCGGCAACACCCCGCTCATCAAGCTCAACCACGTGACGGACGGCCTCAAGGCCACAGTCCTGGTCAAGCTGGAGTACCTGAACCCCGGCGGATCCATCAAGGACCGCATCGCGGCAAAGATGATCGAGGAAGCCGAACGGGACGGCAAGCTCCTTCCCGGCGGAACCATCGTGGAGCCCACGTCCGGCAACACGGGTGTGGGACTGGCCCTGGTCGCCCAGCAAAAGGGCTACAAATGCATTTTCGTGGTGCCGGACAAGGTGGGCGAGGATAAACGCGCCGTCCTCCAGGCCTACGGCGCGGAAGTAGTGGTGACGCCCACCTCTGTGGCGCCGGACAGTCCGCAGAGCTATTACAGCGTTTCGGACCGGATCGTCGCCGAGACCCCCGGCGCCTACAAGCCCGACCAGTTCTCCAACCCGGCCGCCCCGGGAAGCCACTACGAGTCCACCGGGCCGGAGATCTGGCGCGACACCGACGGCAAGGTTACCCACTGCGTGATCGGCGCCGGCACTGGCGGGACCATCACCGGGACCGGGCGGTTCCTCAAGGAAGTCTCGGCAGACCGTCCGGAGTCCGACGGCGGCCGCGTCCGGATTGTGGGGGCCGACCCCGAGGGCTCGGTCTACTCAGGCGGGACGGGGCGGCCCTACTTCGTGGAGGGCGTCGGCGAGGACATGTGGCCGGCGAACTACGACAAGTCGGTTCCGGACGAGGTCATCGCCGTCAGCGACGCTGATTCCTTCGCCATGACCCGGCGGCTAGCCAGGGAAGAGGGACTGCTCGTGGGTGGCTCCTCCGGCATGGCCGTAGTGGCTGCCATGCGGACCGCCAGGGACCTGCCCGAAAACGCCGTGGTGGTAGTGATCCTGCCCGATTCGGGCCGCGGTTACCTGGCCAAAATATTCAACGACCAGTGGATGCGCTCCTACGGTTTCCTCTCCGGGGGCGAGGAATCGTCCGTGGGCGAGGTGATCAAGTCCAAGACGGGAGAGCTGCCTGACCTGGTGCACATCCACCCGAACGAAACGGTGCGCGACGTCATCAACATCATGAACGAATTCGGCGTCAGCCACATCCCGGTCCTTTCGCAGGAACCTCCCGTGGTGATGGGCGAGGTACTCGGTGCCGTGGATGAGCGGACCCTCACCTCCAAGCTGTTCCGTGGCGAAGCCAGGCTGACGGACAAGATCTCCGAGCACATGGGGCCGAAGCTCCCGGTGATCGGTTCGTTGGAAACGATTTCGGCAGCCCGTGAGTTGCTCTCCGACGTGGACACCGTGATGGTGACGTTCGTCGGCGCCCCCGTGGGCATCCTGACCCGGCACGACCTCCTTGCCTACCTCAGCAACTGAATAGTCCATTGAACAGGAGCATCATGTCCCTCTCTGAAAACCAAGGATTCAACACCCGAGCCATCCATGCCGGCCAGGCTTTCGAGCCCCGCACGGGAGCGGTGGTCCCCCCGCTGCACTTCAGCTCAACGTATGCCCAGGACGGCATTGGCGGGCTCCGCGACGGCTACGAGTACGGCCGTGGTAACAATCCCACCCGCGATTCGTTGCAGGAACAGCTCGCGGCGGTGGAAGGCGGGACGCATGCCTTCTCCTTTAGTTCCGGACTCGCCGCCGAAGACTCCCTGATCCGGGCCCTCACCCGCCCGGGGGACCACATCGTCCTGGGCAACGACGCCTATGGCGGCACCTACCGGCTGATCAACGGGATACTCGGCGAGTGGGGGATCGGCAACACACCAGTGGACATGTCCGACCTTGACGCCGTCAGCGCGGTGGTGGCGGCCAACAAGACAAGGTTCGTCTGGGTGGAAACGCCCTCCAACCCGCTGATGAAAATCACCGACATTGCCGCGCTTGCCGAACTGACTCACGACGCCGGTGCCCTCCTGGTGGTGGACAACACCTTCGCCTCCCCTTACCTTCAGACCCCGCTCGCCCTCGGCGCGGACATCGTCGTGCACTCCACCACGAAGTACATCGGCGGCCACTCCGATGTGGTGGGCGGCGCCATCGTGGTCAAGGACGCGGAACTGGCAGGAAAGATCGGCTTCGTGCAGTTCGCAGTGGGCGCCGTCTCCGGGCCCATGGACGCCTTCCTCACTACCCGCGGGCTGAAGACCCTGGGCGTCCGGATGGACAGGCACAGCGAAAACGCGCAGGCCGTCGCCGAATGGCTGCTGGAGCGGCCGGAGGTGGAGGCTGTGCTCTACCCGGGACTGCCGGACCACCCCGGCCATGAGCTGGCTAAGAAGCAGATGAAGAAGTTCGGCGGAATGGTGTCCGTCCAGTTCAAGGGCGGGGAAGCTGCGGCCCGCAAGGTTGCCGAGGCCACCTCCGTGTTCACGCTGGCCGAATCCCTGGGCGGCATCGAATCGCTCATGAATTACCCCTCGGAAATGACCCACGCCTCGGTCAAGGGCACCGAGCTGGCCGTTCCCGTGAACCTGATCAGGCTGTCGTGCGGGATCGAGGACGTGGAGGATCTCATCGCGGACCTCGACCACGCCTTCAGCTTCATCCAGTGACTGCATCCTCCCCGGCCATGGCATTGGGAACCGCCCGCGGCTGGATCGCGACGGCGGCAGGAGGCGCCGCCGTCGTCATCGCCCTGATGGTCCTGTACTCCTCCTACATTCCCCTGATGAACGACTTCGAGGTGTACTACTACGGCGGCGGCCGGGTGCTCCAGACCGGCGAGGCGGGCATCAACGAGCTGTACGCGCTCCGTGACGGCCTGCCGTTCACCTACCCGCCGTTCGCGGCGCTCCTGTTTGCCGGGCTGGCACTGCTGCCCTTCGGCACCAGCATTCTGGTTTTCATTACGACGGCGCTCGCCGGGGCCGCCGTCGTGGCCGCCTGGCTGGCCCGGCACTATTTCCGGCTGACCGGGTGGCGGGAATCCTTCGCCGACTGGCGGTTCAGGACTGTGGCGCTCGCGGGGACGGCGGCCATCCTGCTGCTCGGGCCGTGGCGTGACACGTTCGACTTCGGACAGATCAACATCATCCTGATGGGGCTGATCCTTGCCGACTTCGCGCTGTATGGAAAGGACCGTGCAGGGGAGATCCGCTGGCCTGCCGGACTGCTGATCGGGATGGCGGCCGGAATCAAACTCACGCCGCTGGCGTTCGGCCTCTATTTCCTGGTGCGGCGTGACTTCAAGGCATTGGCCTGGATGGCTGCGGGATTCTTCGGGACCATCGCCCTGGCATGGGCCGTCCTCCCTCACGCCTCCCTGACCTTCTGGACCAAAATCCTTCCCGACACCGGCCGCATCGGCGGGCCCGCTTACCTGGACAACCTCTCAGTCAAGGGCCTCCTGCTGCACATCGGCCTGCCGGACTCGGGCCTGACCAGCGTGCTCTGGCTGGTGCTTTCCCTGGCGCTGGCCGCTGTGGCGGCGCTGGTGATCAAGTGGGCCGTGTCCGCTGAAGAGAACTTTGTGGCCGTCTCTGCAAACGCCGTGCTGATGCTGCTGGCCAGCCCCGTTTCCTGGTCCCACCACTGGGTGTGGATGGCGGTGGCGCTGCCCTCCATGGCCTTCGCGATGCACCGCGTGCCCTCCCGCCATGGCAAGACGCGCGCGGCCGGCTGGGCAATCGTGGCCTTTACCCTGGTGGCCTTTTACCTCACTCCCAAGTATCTGGCGATGATGGCGGGGGCGCGGGAATGGGGCAAGGATCCGCAGACCCAATGGCAGCTTGCCGTCACCAGCCTGGGCGTGGTGTGCGGCGTCGCGCTGCTGGTCTACTGGGCCATCGCCTACCGCCCGTCACGCGCTGCGCTGCGGTTGCCACAGCCAGGAGTTGCGGCAGGGCAACAAGGCTAGCTTTCTTCAAGCGAGTCAGCTAGGGTGCCTGTATGGCGCTCCGTTCAGACTGGTCCCAGCGCATGTGCAGCATGGCGCGCGGCCTCGATATCCTGGGCGACCCCTGGAGCATGCTGGTGCTCCGCGAGGTCTTTTTTGGCAACCGGCGCTTTGACGCCATCAAGTCACGGCTGGAAGTCGCGGATTCGGTGCTCACCAGGCGCCTGTCCGGCCTGGTGGAGTCGGGGCTGCTCAGCAAGGAAGCGTACGACGACGGCGGCCGCATCCGCCAGGAGTACGTCCTGACTGCCAAGGGGGAAGACGCCTTGCCGGTCCTCAACGCTGTGGTGATCTGGGCCGAAAAACACCTGCCCGCGCCGTCGGACCAGGCTCACATGTACGTCATCCACTCCGGCTGCGGCCAGCGGACCAGTTCGGCTGATACCTGCACCCGATGCGGCGAGCCCCTGACCGCGGCCAACACCAGCTGGCACAGCCTTACCCGGACCACTGATCCCGTTGAACTTGCCACCGCCATGCCATCACCCGCTGCGCCATCGCAGTCAACGCCCGCACGGAACGGAACAGCCGCATGAGCGCCACTGAACCAGCTGAGCTGGAATCTGCGCAGCCCGCCCTCGCTCCACAGCAGCCCAGACGCCGGCTGCACCCCGCCTGGATCGTGGCGGCGGTGGCCTTCCTGGCCCTGGTGGGCGCCGCCGGGTTCCGGGCTGCGCCGGGCGTGCTGATGATTCCGCTGCAGCAGGAGTTCGGCTGGTCCACCACAGTCCTTTCAGCAGCAGTCAGCATCAACCTTGTGCTCTTCGGCCTCACCGCCCCCTTCGCAGCTGCCCTCATGGAACGCTTCGGCATCCGGGCGGTGACGGCAACGGCCCTCGTGCTGATTGGTGCCGGCAGCGCACTGACGGTGCTGGTCAACCAGTCCTGGCAGATCCTGCTGACATGGGGCCTTCTCATCGGGCTGGGGACGGGCTCCATGGCGCTCGTCTTCGCAGCCACCATCGCCAACACCTGGTTCGCCAAAAACCGCGGCCTGGTGATCGGCATCCTGACGGCCGGGAGCGCCGCGGGCCAGCTGGTCTTCCTGCCGTTCATCGCCCTGCTCGCCCAGGATCCCGGCTGGCGGCAGGCGTCACTGCTGATTGCCGCCGGCGCGCTGGCTGTGGTTCCGCTGGTACTGAAGTTCCTCAAGAACTCACCTGCCGACGTCGGGGCCTTGCCCTACGGGATGACTGCAGAGGAGGTGAGCGTGGCGCAGCTTTCGGCCGAGACCCCGGCAACTGCCTCCAGCAGCAACGCCGCGATGCGGGCCCTTCAGGTGCTGAAGCGTGCCAGCAGGGTTCGCACCTTTTGGGCCCTGGTGGCGGGCTTCGCGATCTGCGGCGCAACCACGAACGGGCTCATCGGCACGCACTTCATCCCGTCGGCCCACGACCACGGCATGCCCGAAACCACCGCAGCCGGGCTGCTCGCCGTCGTCGGGATCTTTGACATCCTGGGAACCATTGCCTCCGGCTGGCTGGCGGACCGCTTCAACCCTCGAATCCTGCTGGCCGCCTACTACCAGTTCCGCGGCATCGGCCTGCTGGTGCTGCCGCTGCTCCTGAGCGCCACAGTCCAGCCGAGCATCATCGTGTTTGTGGTGATCTATGGCCTGGACTGGGTGGCCACGGTTCCGCCCACGGCGGCGATCTGCCGCAAGACGTTCGGCGCGGACGGCAGCGTGGTGTTCGGCTGGGTCTTCGCGGCCCACCAGCTGGGTGCTGCCGCAGCGGCACTTGGTGCCGGCGCCATCCGCGACGCCACCGGCCAGTACACCTACGCCTGGTTCGCGGCGGCCGCGATGTGCACCATCGCCGCCGTCATCAGCGCCACGATCCGCAAGGAGGCTACTTCCCGGGAGCCCTCTGCCGTCGCGGCGTAGCCAATGGCGGGGAAGCGGATCCTGCATATGTAGTATGTAGCCTACGGCGATGCGCCGTTCCAGATATGCGCCGCAGCCCCAGCGTTATGCCCGTGGGATCCGGCAGCGCACAGCCGAACTCGGGGGACAACGGATGGCACACACCGACTTGGACCTACCGGCTCCGGACGGGCAGCGGGCCGACGGCGCCTTTCCTTCAGCCGCCCGGATTCCGGCCCTGCGGTTATGGAGGCTGATCGCCCTGTGGCTGCCGGCGGCCGTGGTTGCCGTTCCTGTATGGTTCCTGCTCTCGAACTGGAACAAGCAGGGCCTCGACTTCAGCGTCTACTGGCACGGCGGAAAGATCCTGAACGACGCCGGGTGGCACGCATCGGCCGTATACAGTCCCACCCTGGAATGGGCGGGGGGCCCGGGGCTGCCGTTCACGTATCCGCCATTCGCGGCGCTGGTGTTCAGCCTCCTGGCCCGGCTCCCGGAAGCCCTGGCGCTTCAGCTGTTCAATGCCGCGGGGGTGGCCGTGGCTGCCTGGCTGTCGGCCCTTGCAGTGCGCTACTGGAACTCCAGAACAGACTGGCGAACGACGTTCGACTCACCCCGGAGCAGCTGGATTGCCGCCGCCGGGCTTCTGGCCATGCTGACGCTGGGGCCCTGGCGCGAGTCGCTCGCCTTCGGCCAGGTCAACATCCTCCTCATGGGGCTGATGACGGCAGACCTGCTGTCACGGAACCACCGCTGGAACCGGAGCATGCCCGGCAGCGGCTTCCTGGTGGGGGTCGCGGCCGGCATCAAACTCACTCCGCTGGTGTTTGGCCTGTACTACCTGGTGCGGAAGGACTGGCGCGGCCTGATGAACATGGGTGCCGGCTTTACGGCAACGGTGCTGGTGGGCGCGCTGCTGCGTCCCGTCGAGTCCCTGCAGTTCTGGTTCAGCATCCTGCCGGATACGTCACGGATCGGCGGGGCCGGCTACGTGGACAATCTCTCCATCAAGGGTGCGCTCTTGCACTTTGGCGTCCCCGCTTCCGCCGTCACTGTCCCCTGGCTGCTGCTAAGCCTCCTCGTCGTGGCCTTTGCAGCTGCAGTCATCAAACTGGCCAGCGACCAGGGCGCAAGGGTCGTCGCAGCGTCCGCCACCACGCTCGCCATGCTGCTCATCAGCCCGGTTTCGTGGTCCCACCACTGGGTCTGGATGGCAGCCATCCTGCCCGCCTTCGCGTGGACTCTGCGGGAGATACCCGACCGGTTCAGGCGGCTGCGAATAGTGATGACCTCCGTGCTGCTGCTCTCGGTCCTGGCTTTCTTGTTCTCGCCCAAGACGATCGGACTGGCATTCGGCGCCAAAAACCTGGACGTCCAGACGCCCGGGCTGTGGATCATGGCCTCCAGCGCCGGAGCCTTCTGCGGCGCAGCCATCCTGCTGTGCTGGCTGGCAGCCCTTCGCCGCGGCGCTCTGTTGACGGGGGCGGGCGCCACTGCCGAGCAGGGCAACGGCAAAACGGCGGGTAGCGTCAAACCTGACACGCCGAAGGCGGCCCCGGCCCAGCTACTAGGCTGATTCCATGAAACACACTCCACCTGAGAGCGCCGGCCGCAAAACCGCCCTGGTCACCGGAGTTGGCAGGCTCGCCGGCATCGGTGCCGGCATTGCCCGGCACCTGGCGGCGGACGGGTGGGACCTTGTCCTGACGTACTGGCAGGACTACGACGCCCGGATGCCGTGGGGGATCCAGCCCGACGACGTCGTGCGCCTGACCGCCGAACTGGAAGCCATCGGCGCCCGCGTGTTCACGGTGCCCGCGGACCTGGAGGACCCGGAGGCGGCCGACCGCCTGATCGCGGCTGCCAACGAGCTCGCCGGACCGCTGGAGGCCCTGGTGCTCAGCCACACCGAGTCCGTGGATTCGGGCATCCTGGACACCACGCTGGAGGCCTTCGAGCGCCACTTTGCCGTAAACACCCGGGCCAGCTGGCAGCTTATCGCCGCGTTTACGCGGCAGGTAACGGCCGACGGCGGCGCGATCGTCGCGCTGACAAGCGACCACACAGCGTTCAACCTTCCCTACGGCGCTTCCAAGGGCGCCTTGGACCGGATTGTCATCGCGGCAGCACGGGAGCTGGGGCCGCGGGGAATCTCCGCAAACGTGCTCAACCCCGGACCGATCGATACCGGCTGGATGAGTCAGGACGCCAGGGAGCAGCTAACCCGCCAGCAGCCGGGTGGCCGGCTTGGCACACCTGCGGACGTCGCCGGCACGGTGGCATTCCTGCTCTCGCCGGCAGGCCGGTGGGTGTCGGGTCAGCTGATCAAGTCCGACGGCGGTTTCTCAGCCTGACCCAACTAGGTAGCAGCAAGGGTCGTTATGCGGCGCCAAAACGACACCTGCTGCTACTCAGTTGGGCTGAAGGGCGCTCAGCGGAACGCGCCGAGGCCAGTGATGTGCTGGCCGAGCACCAGGGCATGCACCTCGTCGGTGCCTTCATGGGTGCGCACCGATTCCAGGTTGGCGGCATGCCGCAAAGGCGAATAGTCAAGCGTGATGCCGTTGCCTCCCAGGATGGAACGGGCTTCGCGTGCGATGGCGATGGCCTCACGCACGTTGTTCAGCTTGCCCAGTGAGATCTGCTCCGGCCGCAGCCTGCCGGCATCCTTGAGGCGGCCCAGATGGAGCGCAAGCAGGGTGCCTTTCTGGATCTCCAGCAGCATGTTCACCAGCTTTTCCTGCGTCAGCTGGTAGCCGGCCAGCGGCTTTCCGAACTGCATCCGGTCCTGTGAGTACTTCAGGGCGGCCTCGTATGAATCCCGCGCCGCCCCCATGGCGCCCCAGGCGATGCCATACCGTGCCTCGTTCAGGCAGGTGAAAGGGCCGCGCAGGCCGAGCGCACCCGGCAGCACTGCCTCCGGTCCCAGCCTGACGCCGTCGAACACCACATCACACTGGATGGATGCCCGCATCGACAGCTTCCTCCCAATGGGGGTGGCCGTGACGCCCGGTGTCCCGGCAGGGACCAGGAATCCGCGGACGCCGTCGTCGGTCCTGGCCCACACGACCATCACGCCGGCCACGGAGGCGAACCCGATCCAGCGTTTGGCGCCGTCGAGCAGCCAGCCCGCGCCGTCACTTGCTCCGTCGCGGCGGGCAACGGTGGTCATGGAGGACGGATCCGAACCACCGGAGGGTTCGGTCAGGGCGAAGCACCCGATCAGCTCGCCCGCAGCCATCCGGGGGAGCCATTCCTGCTTCTGTTCCTCCGAACCCCACTTGTGGATGGCCGTCATGGCCAGCGAACCCTGCACGGAAACGAACGTGCGGATTCCGGAATCCCCGGCCTCCAGCTCCATGGCCGCAAGGCCATATTCGACGGCGGTGCGTCCCGGGCAGCGGTAACCCTCCAGGTGCATGCCCAGGACTCCGAGCTCGCCGAGTTCCGGGGCAAGCTCCAGGGGGAAAACAGCGTCGTCGTACCAGCGGGCAATGTCCGGTTTGATCCGCTGGTCGGTGAAATCACGGATCCGCTCCCGGACAGCCAGCTCTTCGGAAGTCAGCAGCGAATCAAGGGCCAGGACGTCGGAGGGGTCGTGTGCTGGGGATGCCTCATCAGCCATCGTTATTCACGCCTCGAGGGTGCTGGTGCCGGGGCGCGATGCCAGGAAGTAGCCGCGGGTGGACGGCAGGAACCGGCACACCACGGCCAGCACCACCCCGAGGGCCAGGAGCGCCACGCCGCTTACGAACGCCCCGCCGACGCCAAAGATCCGGGTGTTGCCATAGGCCGGGTCCCACATCTGGACGGCTGAGATGAAGAAGGCCGCTGTCAGCATCAGGGCACCCAGGAGGGGCAGGATGCCGCGGAACCAGAGGTTCCGTGCGGAGTCCCGCAGCGTGCGGCGGAAGAACCAGAAGCATGCGAAGCCGGTCAGGGAGAAGTAGAACGCGATGAACAGGCTGATGGAGCTGATGGAGTCGGACAGCAGGTTCTCGCTGAGGAAACTCATGGCCACGTAGTAGCAAATCGCCGCAGCACCCATCACCTGGGTGGAGAATCCCGGTGTCTGGTTGCGGGGATGAACTTTGCCGAACCTGGCGGGAAGCGCGCCGTGGACTCCCATGGAAAGGGTGCCCCGGGCAGTGGGAAGAATGGTGGTTTGGGTGGAGGAGAGTACCGACGCCAGTACGGCCACCACGATCAGCCAGCCCCAGGGGCCCAGCACGACATCCTTCATGGCCACAAAGACGTCGTCCTGGTTCTCGCTGTTGCCCAGGCCGATCCCTTCAGTGCCCACCGTGGCATACATCATGACCAGGAGTGCCACAGAGACGTAGATCGCCAGCAGGACAAACGCGGAGATGACGGCGCCCCTGCCGGGAGTTTTGGCGGGATTCTCAGTTTCCTCGTTTACCGCCAGGCACGTGTCCCAGCCCCAATAGATGAACAGGGCCAGCAGAGCGCCGTGCACAACGGCGCCCGGGTCGGCAAAAGCCCCGGCGGGGTTGAACCATTCAAGATCAAAGGCCTGGATGGTCGTGGCTTCACCGGAGCCCGCTCCAGCGATGCCAATAATGAGAGCCAGGGCAAATATTCCCAGCGAGATGTACTGGATATACGTCAGGACCCGCTGGACGTGCTCACCCAGCCTGATGCCGCGGAAGTTCACCAGCGTCATGAGCGCGATGAACGCCACGCCGGTGGCCGTGACCAGGAGAGTGTTCTCCGCCAGGGAGCCGTCGCCCACCAGGAGCCATAAGTACTGTCCTGCCACTTGGGCAAGGTTGGCAAGCACCACGATGCCGGCGAGCGCCACACCCCATCCGCCCAGCCAGCCGGCCCAGGGGCCAAACGTCCGCCGGGCCCAGATGAACGTGGTGCCGCAGTCCGGCATGGCGCTGTTGAGCTCCCGGAACGCGTACGCGATGAACAGGACGGGGATGAATCCCAGCACCAAAATCAGCGGCGTGTAGTTCCCGTTCACCGCCACGATCAGGCCCAGGGTGGCTGCCAGCGAATAGACCGGCGCTGTGGAGGCCAGCCCCAGCATGACCGAATCCCCGAGGTCAAGGATTCCGGCCCGGAGACCCTTCGCCGGGACGGCACCGCCGGATGGCCCCGGCCGGCCGCCGCCCGCCGTCGTAATGTCTGTGCTCATAGCGCGATACCTGCTTTGTTGGAGGAGGCCTGCGCCGACAGGGGAGCAGGGGCGTCGATGGTGTTGGGGACAAAGCGGCAGAAGTAGTCGGTGATCGGGCCGTCCGATTCCCGGATGCCGCAGCCAACAGACTCCCCGTCCACCACCCACAGGCCCAGGACCGGGTGGTTGCCGTCAAAGTCCGGGAGCGGGTGGTACTGCTGGTAACACCAGCCTTCACGCCCGTACCCTCCGGGCTGCTCCAGGGCGATGCCGTCAGCGTGGAGCCGGATGTTGTCGCCCTCACGGCCATGCAGCGGCTTTGCCACCCACTCCTTCAGCGGCCCCGGCTCGTTGAGGTAGGCCGGCAGCAGGTTCGGGTGGTCGGGGTACAAATGCCACAGCGCCGCGAGGAGGGCCTTGTTGGAGAGCAGCATCTTCCAGGCGGGCTCCACCCAGCGCGGATTGTGGGCCCGCTGCAAAAGCCGGTGCCCGAACGGCTCCTTCATCATCAGCTCCCAAGGGTAGAGCTTGAAGATGGTGCTGATCATGAAGTTGTCGAGGTCCACGAACCGGTTGAGGTTCGGATCCCAGCCGATATCGGACATGTTGATGCCAATGGTGGTCCAGCCTGCCTGGCTGGCGACGTCGCGCATATACGCGGCGGTCATCCAGTCCTCGCCTGATTCCTCGGCCTCGGAGTGGGCGATGTGGAGGGTGCTCATCCCGGTGCGGTACTGGAACTTCTTCCACTGCCGGATCAGGGCCTCATGAATCCCGTTCCACTGATCCTTGTCCGGGAAGACGTCCTGCAGCCAGAACCACTGCGCCACCGCTGCCTCGATCAGGCCGGTCGGCGTGTCCGCGTTGTACTCCAGCATCTTGGCCGGGCCGCCCTGGCCGTCGTAGATGACGTCGAACCGGCCGTAGACATCGAGGTCGCCGGCTTGAAGCGACTCCGCCGCAAGTTCCAGGGCCTGGGGGCCGATGCCGAGGGTGCCCATGGCTCCGGTGGCCAGGAACTTTGCCGCCTCCAGGCACATTTTGTGCATTTCCTCGGCAGTTGCCTCGAGGGCCTCCACCTCGTCCATGGTGAACTCGTAGTAGGCGCCCTCATGCCAGTATTCGATCTTGTGGCCATCAGGCATGGTGGTGGTGGAGAAGACCAGGCCCTGTTCTTCAATCTTCTGCTTCCAGCCGGGCCGGGGTTCGCTCAGCAACCGCTTCACCCTCAGCCCCCCGAGACCTTGCCGCCGCCACCGCTGGTCCCGCTCTTGGCGCTGGTGCCGAAGCCGCCTCGGCTGACGGTGCCGCCTTTGGTGCTGTAACCGGTTGATGCTTTGGCATCGCTGGGTATGGTCCGGGTGAAGTTCGGGGCCGTGGAACGGTTCTGCCCTACTGGCGGCACATAGGCGCCGCGGGAGAAGAAGTACCAGGCGTAGAGGCCGCCCGCCCTCCCTGCCGAACTGTTGCAGTTGGTGTCCTCGACGCGTTCGCCGGTTTCGTCGTTGAAGCAGACCTGGGCGTATTCGGGATCGTCCTGGTTGCTGGCTACGACGGCGGTGATGGTCCCGGCGAGCAGTGCGGTCACGCCCAATCCCACGACGACGGTGCGCCGCTGGGAGCGTTTCTTCCGCGCGGCAGCCTCCTTGTGCTCGCGCTCGCGGTCCCTGGCGAAGGGGTCCACCGTGGCAGGCGGTTCATTGAGGAGTTCCGGGTGCAGTTCCGGCTTGGGCACCTGCCAGGGCGGCGGCTTCGCGGTTTCCGGCCTTGTTGGGTCCGGGGCTGGTGGTTTGTCACCGCCCTCTTTCGGATCGTGCTCCCGATCCTGGTCCGGGTCCACGGCGTCCCCCTCCGTTGTCCATGCTTTCGTAGTGATGCGCAGCGTTGCGCCTGCGAATCTCAATCCTCAAATCAGCGTAGTCCCTGCCCGCGCCGCCTGCGAGCAGAAGCCAGGGGAGACTCCCGGCTCCGCGATAGGGCGTGTCCGCAGCTGTGGAACCTACACTGGAGCCATGGAAACCGCCTCTGTGCTTGCCGTCTGCCGAGTCCACCAGCTCCTCAGCGATGAAGGAAGTGTGGGAGTAACGGCAATCGACAAGCGGCCGGTCCCGGGTCCGGTCAAAGTGCACAAGCTGGGCCTGCACGGTGACATCCAGGCGAGCCGCATCCATCACGGTGGCGAGGACCAGGCGATCTACGCGTATTCGCAGGCCGATGCGGACTACTGGGCCGCTGAACTGGACCGGGACCTCCCGCCGGGAATCTTTGGCGAGAACCTCCGGGTGGCCGGCATCGAGGCCACGGGGGCTGTCATCGGGGAACGGTGGAAAATCGGACTGGATGTGGAAGTTGAAGTCACCTCGCCCCGCACGCCCTGTGCCACGTTCCAGCGCCGGATGGGGGAGCCCCAGTTCGTCAAGCGCTTCACGAACGAGGGGCGGGTGGGCGCGTACCTCAGGGTGATCCGCACCGGCAGCATCCGTGCCGGCGATCACATCCACCGCCTCTTCGTCCCCAAGCACGGGGTCACGGTGGGGAAATGGTTCAGCGATCCGGATCTCGAGTCCATGGAAGCGCTGCGGGATGCCCACGCCGATGGCGAGATCCGCCTGCAGCAGCCTGAATACGACGAAAAGTTCGAGTTGTTAGCGCGCCGTCTGGGCCGGTGAACCGCACCGGTCCTTACTGAACCGGCGCGGGAAGGTGCGGCCGTGTGCGCAAGCTCACTGCCGGCGTCGGCCGCTCGATTACGCCTGAGCGGATCCGTGCCTTACACTTGAAACATCCCCCACTCCGGAAATCCCTTATTCTTGCCCAATTTTTGAGGCAGGACTGGTAAGTGTTGGGGCCCGACAATGTGATTGCGGGCATTTTCATAGGGAGAGCCGGCTAAAGAAAACGCTGTACAGACTGCTGGGATAGCAGCCAAGAGATGCAGCGGGAAGCCCTGCCAGGGATTGCGAAAGCGCCGGGCTTCTAAGTGACCGGCCGGTCAACGTATGCCCGGCATCCACGGCACACGTACTGCGGCTCCGCTCACCTCGGGTAGTGCCGCCTGGCCCCCTATGGATGAGGAAATTTCCCTATGCCCGAAAATCAGAACCACGACGCTGCTGAAGCGGTAGCCACGGAAAACACCGTGAACGACGTCGAGACCGCGCCTGCTGCTGTCTTCATCGAAGCGCCCGCTATCACCGCTGAAGAGGCCCGCGCTGAAGTAGCGCCCGACGAAGAAGCCCCCGCCGCAGAGGCGCCCGTCGAAGAAACCCCCAAGGCTGATAACAGCCGCGGCGAGGCAGACACCGAAGCTGAAGGCATCCGCTTTGTGGACCTCGGCATCGACCCCCGCGTCCTTGCCGCCCTGCAGGACGTCGGCTACGAGAAGCCCTCCCCCATCCAGGCAGCAACCATCCCGCTGCTGCTCGAAGGCCGCGACGTCGTGGGCCTCGCCCAGACCGGCACCGGTAAGACTGCAGCATTCGCAGTACCGGCATTGTCCCGTCTGGCCGAGCTCCACGACCTCAACGGCCCCTCCCGCAAGACGCAGGCCCTGGTCCTCGCTCCGACCCGCGAGCTCGCGCTCCAGGTCGCTGAGGCCTTCACTTCCTACGCCAAGCACATTGACGACTTCACCGTCCTCCCGGTTTACGGCGGCTCCGCCTACGGCCCCCAGCTCGCCGGCCTGCGCCGCGGCGCGCAGGTTGTTGTCGGCACCCCCGGCCGTGTGATCGACCACATCGCCAAGGGCTCCCTGGACCTGTCCGAACTCCAGTACCTCGTACTCGATGAGGCCGACGAAATGCTCCGCATGGGCTTCGCTGAAGACGTTGAGCAGATCTTCCAGCAGACCCCCTCTGACCGCCAGGTGGCGCTGTTCTCCGCCACCATGCCGAGCCAGATCCGCCGGATGTCCAAGCAGTACCTGAACAACCCGGCCGAGATCTCGGTGAAGTCCAAGACCACCACGGGTGCTAACACCAAGCAGCGCTACCTGCAGGTTATGGGCCCGCACAAGCTCGACGCGCTGACCCGCATCCTTGAGGTTGAAGAGTTCGACGGCGTCATCGCCTTCGTGCGGACCAAGATGGCCACCGAGGACCTCGCCGACAAGCTGAAGTCCCGCGGATTCCAGGCTGCCGCCATCAACGGCGACATCCCGCAGCAGCAGCGCGAACGCACTGTTGAGGCTCTGAAGGAAGGCCGCATCGACATCCTGGTGGCCACCGACGTTGCTGCCCGTGGTCTTGACGTGGAACGCATCAGCCACGTCATCAACTACGACATCCCGCATGACACCGAGTCCTACGTGCACCGCATCGGCCGTACCGGCCGTGCAGGCCGTTCGGGTGACGCGATCCTGTTCATGACGCCGCGGGAGAAGTACCTGCTGCGTTCCATCGAGAAGGCCACGCGCCAGCCGGTGGAGCAGATGCACCTGCCCACGGCCGAGACCGTGAACACGCTGCGCCTGGGCAAGTTCGCCGAGCGCATCACCGAGACGCTCGAGTCCGAGGATGTTGCCGCGTTCCGTGACCTCATTGCCTCCTACGAGGAAGAGCACAACGTCCCGGCATCGGAGATCGCTGCCGCACTGGCCGTCATGGCGCAGGGCGGACAGCCGCTGCTGGTCAAGGAGCTGCCAGCGGCTCCTGAGTTCCAGAAGCGCGAGCGCGCCAAGGACGGCTTCGGTTCACGTGGCCCGACCCGCACGCTCACCGAGGGCAACGCCACCTACCGGATCGCCGTCGGACGCCGCCAGCGCGTCATGCCGGGCTCCATCGTGGGCGCCATTGCCAACGAAGGCGGCATTTCCTCTGCGCAGATCGGCGGCATCGACATCCGCTCGGACCACTCCCTCGTGGAGCTCCCGGCAGACCTCAGCGCCGACCAGCTGAAGGCACTGTCCCGCACCCGGATTGGCGGCGAGCTGATCCACCTCGAGCTGGATAACGGCCGCAAGCCTTCCGGCGGCGGCGAGCGTGGGGGCTACCAGGGCAACCGTGGCGGAGACCGCGGCGGCTACCAGGGAAACTCCGGCGGAGACCGCGGCGGCAACTTCAAGGGCAACGGCGGGTTCAAGAAGGAATTCCGCAAAACTGATGGCGGCTCCGCCGACCGTGGCGGGCGCACCTACAGCGAACGTTCCGAGCGCTCCTTCGGTGCTGACAGCGGTGCCACCCGCGGCCAGGCCAGCGACTCCCGCTTCGGCGGCCATGGCGACGGTTCACGGAAGCCGCGCCACGGCAACGAAGGCGGACAGCGTGACTTCAACCGCAAGGGCAAGTGGTAACCGTCAGCTAGCCTGACTACCCCCGATGGACCGGCTTTCGAGTCGGTCCATCGGCGTTTAAGTCGTCGTCCCGGCCCGCCGGGAGCCGGGTCCTTTGAGGCGCGTGCCTCCGGCCGTACGATCGAAGGGCTACGGGCCTGCGTAGCTGCGGAACCTTTCTGGACTGGTGGTCAGTCAGGGAAGGTCGTACAGCTTAGGGAAAGGCACCACATGGGATTCCTGGATGACCTGAAAAAGAACCTCGGCTTCGGCCCAAAGAACGGGCCTCACAGCGGGCCTGAGCCCGCTACGGGATTGGACGCCAGCACTAGCGGGGGAACCCCGGCCCCTGCTCCGGCGGCAAGCACAGCGGCCCAGGCATCCCCAGAGCCCTCGGAGTCTGCCGGCCCGGGCGCTGGTGATGCCACGGAGGCGCAGCAGGCCCCGGAGATCCCGCAGGCGGCCCCGGTGCCCACTGCCGCTCCTGCTCCTGCTCCCGCTGACCAGCTGACAGACGTGTCGGAGGTGGTGGTCGAGGCTGGCGATACCCTTGCCGGCATCGCTGTGCAATTCGGCGTGGACCTCGACGAGCTGATTGCGGTGAACGCGGATACAGTCCCGAATCCGGAGCTAATCTACCCCGGACAGGTGATCCGGCTGCCGTAGTTCTGCCTGCCGGAAGAGGCCATAAAAACAGCGCCGATCCAACTGTTTCGGCGCCCCTTGACCTGCCCCGATGGCGATTTGTTGGTGGCCAGATCTTCCGGTAGAGTATTTACTCGTTGCCCCCCTAGCTCAGTGGTAGAGCGCGTTCTTGGTAAGAACGAGGTCACCGGATCGATTCCGGTGGGGGGCTCTGAATGAGAGCCTGTGTCAAGGCGGTTTTGACCGGCTTGATGCAGGTTTTTCTCATTCGTGGCGGTGTAGCTCAGTTGGTTAGAGCGCACGACTCATAATCGTGAGGTCGGGAGATCGAGCCTCCCCACCGCTACCAAAAAAGCAGGTCAGAGGCATTTAGCCGCTGACCTGCTTTTGCTTAAGTGCCGAATCCCCGAACAGCGCCGGATCGATCGTGGTCGGTCAGCCCGACGTTAGTGTGCCGGCGGCCGTATCGATTGTGGCAGGGGCGCCTAGCTTGACGCAGGTCTGGTCCGGTCGCCCGTCAGCACCGATGCCATTGTGCCCGATTTTGAGGCCGCCCAGGACAGGGATGCCAAGGGGCTCCAGATGATCCTTCAGGACATCTACCAAGGCCCAGCCGCGGTCTTCATAGTCATCGAAGCCAGTGAAAAGACCCAGTGCGAGGCCTGCCAGGTTGTCGAGCGCCCCGGCTCGTTTCAGTTGGGTGATTTGACGATCGATCCGACCAAGCCCTATGTCGCGCTTGTCTTCCAGTAGAAGGATGCCGCCGTCAAGGGATGGCAGGCCGGCACCAACCATGTGCGTGATCGATGAAAGGTTGCCGCCGATGAGCAGTCCTGTTGCCCGGCCTTCGACGTGGATTTTTGCGGTGTAGGCCTGCGGGTCCCGGGTTACAGTCACAGGCGTGTCTTCCATCAGGAGCTGCCTCACGGAGGCGGTCGCCTCCTCGCCATCAGCAGCACCGTGGATCGTCACCAGGCGGCACTCACGCCAAAGGGCCATCTGCAGGTAACTGATGTCGCTGAAGCCTATGAGTGGCTTGGGGTCGCGACGGACTGCTTCGAAGTCGATCTCCTCGGCGATGCGATAGGCGCCGGCGCCACCTCGTGACGTGAAGATGGCGCGGACCCTTGAGTCCCGAAAGGCGGCGTTCAGGTCATCGAGCCGGTCCAGGTCGCGCCCGGCCATGTAGCCCCACTGGTCGAACACATGGGCACCTCGTTCCACCGACAAGCCCCAGGACTCAAGCTCAACCTGAAGCGCTGCAACATCAGCTTCGTCCGGAAAGCTCGCCGGCGAGACGATTCGTACAGTATCTCCGCGCTGCAGACGTGGCCATGTCCTCGAAGATTCATCTCTCTCGATCATCATGCTGAGCCTAAAGCAAGCGCACCGCAGGATCCTCACAACAGGAATGGAGTCAGGACATTTGCCGCAAGGAATCGGGCCTCTGAGTTAGACGGAGGGGTCCCCATAGTTGACGCCGATCGACCGCCCGCGCGCGAAGTGGGCGTTGGCGATTTCACTGACTTCCCGGCTGCTCTTCTCCGGGTGGGTCAGCCGGAGCCACTCGTAGTCCCATTCCTGCATGTCCCGTGTGTGGCGGACCTGTTTGGTGGCGCGCATCTGGACCGCGAGATCGTCACTTAGGAGGGCCCGGTTTGGTTGGGTCATGACTAGTGGAGGTTTGGGTGGACTGGCCAACTTTTGCGGGCGTGCCCTGACCGGAGGGGTGGGGGTCGTGGCGGAGCGGACGATTGCCACCGTCAGCACGACCAGACCGAGAGCGATCAGGAGAACCCACCAGTACTGGATGAGGACCCAAACCGCGGCGAAGGCGAGGAAGATGCCGAAGGGGCCAACCCCGCCGGAGCCCGCGCTACGTGAGCGACGACGTTTTCTTGCCATGGTGCACTTCACTTGTGGGCGTGGAGTAATTGAACGACAAAATAACTGTCGCATGGTGCCCCGGGCCATGTCATGCGTATCTACTACTCGACTTGGCTTGACGAGTGCGTGCAAACTGCGGGGATCAGTACTCAGCCTCCGGGGTCCTTTTCTTTGCGGCCAGGACGCCCTGCAGCACGGGTCCGTGACAAGGGCCCTGTTTCCCCGTAGCTTTGCGGCACGAGGCGAAGGGGGATTCGGATGGACTTCTTTGATTCCATCATGCTTCCATTCAGGTGGCTGGTGTCCGTCATCATGGTCGGATTCCATGACGGGCTCACGACTATTGGGATGCCACCGGCGGACGGCTGGACCTGGACGCTGGCCATCATCGGGCTGGTTCTGGTCATCCGCGCCGCACTGATTCCCGTGTACCTGAACCAGGTCAAAGCCCAGCGCCGGATGCGGCTCCTGCAGCCTGACCTGAAGAAGCTCCAGGACAAGTACAAGGGCAAAACAGACCAGCTCTCCCGCCAGGCCATGGCGCAGGAGCAGATGGACCTCTATAAGAAGCACGGAACCAACCCGTTCTCGGCCTGCCTGCCCCTGCTGATCCAGACGCCGTTCTTCTTCGCACTCTTCCAGGTGCTCTCGGGCATCTCCACCGCAAAGGACCAGGGGCAGGGCCTCGGCGCCATGAGCCACGAGCAGGTCAGGCAGTTCGACGCATCGAGCATTTTCGGTGCACCGCTCTCCGCGACTCTCCTGCATGGCGGCGGCGGCAGCGGACAGGTGGCGGTCAACATCCTGTCGATCGTGATGATCCTTGCCATGACGGCGTCGCAGTTCATCACGCAGAAACAGATCCTCGCCAGGAACACGCCAGAGGATGCGACAGCCAGCCCATTCATGCGCCAGCAAAGGATGATGCTCTACGCGCTGCCGCTCGTGTTCGGTGTGGGTGGCATTAACTTCCCCATCGGTGTCCTCATCTACTGGACCACCACTAACCTCTGGACCATGGTCCAGCATTTCTTCGTCAATGACCGGCAGTCGCCTACCCAACCGCCCTTGGCAACGGCAGAATAGGCCGCATGGCCCAATTGACGTACACAGGCATCGTCTCGCTGGACGGATACACCGCGGACAGGGAGGGCAACTTCAGCTGGAGCGCCCCGGACGAGGAGGTCCACGCGTTCGTCAATGATCTCGAGCGCAACGTCGGCACCTACCTTTTCGGGCGCCGGATGTACGAGGTCATGTCCGTCTGGGAAACCATGGACACAGACAGCGAGCCCTCGGTGATCAAGGATTACGCCGGGATCTGGCAGGCTGCGGACAAGATTGTCTACTCCACCAGTCTCACCGAGGCGTCCACGGCCCGGACCAGGATCGAATCCACGTTCAGCCCCGAAGCCGTGCGCCAGCTGAAGGAAAGCAGCAGCCGCGAGATCGGCGTCGGCGGCGCCACCCTTGCCGCCTCTGCGCTCTCAGCCGGGCTCGTGGATGAATGCAGGCTCTTTATCAATCCCGTCGTGGTGGGAGGCGGCACGCCCTACCTGCCGGACGGATTCGGCCTGAGGCTGGAACTCCTTGAGGAACGCCGGTTCGGCAACGGCGTCGTCTACCTCCGTTACCGCGCCCTTCCGTGAACCCCGCGGCCCACCGCGAGGGGCAGAATGTATCCATGACCCGCATCGCAATCATCGGCGGCCACGGCAAAGTGGCCCTCCACCTGTCCGCCCTCCTGACAGACGAAGGCCACAGCGTCACGTCCTTCATCCGCAACCCGGAACATGCCGGCGACGTTGCGGCAACCGGTGCAACGCCGTCGGTATTGGATGTTGAAAACGCGACGACGGCGGAAATCGCCGACGCGCTCCGGGGCCACGACGCCGTGGTCTGGTCTGCAGGCGCAGGCGGCGGAAACCCGGAACGCACCTACGCCGTGGACAGGGACGCGGCAATCCGCTCGATGGACGCAGCGGCGGAGGCCGGCGTCGGGCGTTACATCATGGTCTCCTACCTGGGCGCCGGTCCGGACCACGGGGTGCCGGCGGACAACGGCTTTTTCCCCTATGCGGAGGCCAAGGCTGCCGCCGACGAATACCTGCGCGGCACGCAGCTTGCGTGGACCATCCTTGGCCCCGGATCGCTGACTGACAAGCCGGGAACCGGACGGATCGACGTCGATCCCGCACCAGGGCAGGGGAGCAGGGAGACATCGCGCAGCAACGCTGCGATTGTGGCGGCCGCTGTCCTCGACCTGCCGGAAACTGCCGGCCGGATCATCGAATTCCGAGACGGAACGCTCCCGGTGTCGGCCGCACTCCAGCCCGTGGCCTAGCAGTCGCAGGTCCTATCTTTCGGGCCTGGCGGCAGGCCCGCCGGAGGCGGGGGACTGCGGCGCCGGCTCCAGGTCGAGCGCGTTGGCCTCCACGTAGTCCAAAGCATGCCGGACAGCTCCGACCGTCACAATGGAGTCCCCAAGCGGCGATACAGTGACCCGCGGGACCGTGGCGGTGAAGCGCGGCAGCAGCGTGTTGATTCCTGGCAGCAGCGCGCCAGCCGACTCGGCAACAGCGCCGCCAATCACCACCTGTTCGGGGTTGACCATGATGGCCACCGAGGCAATGATCCGCGCCAGCCGCTCCGAGAGCCGGTTCAGAACGGCGACGGCGGCAGCGTCACCTGCAGCGGCCGCGGCGAAGACCTCGCGCGCCTCCACCCGGGGCTTACCCCGTGGCCCGGAGAACCAGTCGCGGGCCAGCAGCGCGATTCCGGCCGAGCTGCCCACCCCCTCGACCATATCCAGGTAAGCCATCTCGCCCGCTGCTCCGCGATGACCGTGGAGCAGCCGCCCCGATTCGATGATCCCCGCGCCCATCCGCTCGCTGGCAAGGAGGACTACAAGGTCATCGACGCCGACCCCGGAGCCCCGCCACCGCTCTCCGAGTGCGGCGAGGTTGGCATCGTTCTCCAAGAGGACCGTCCACCCGTGCAGGTCCTTAAGGGCGGACCTGAGCCCGACGTCGAACAGCCGCCAGAAGTGCTGGCTCATCAGGATATTTCCGTCGCGGTCCACGGGGGCGGCCAGCCCGGCTGTGGCTCCCAGGACCCCCTCCGGACCGGTACCCGCTTCGGCCAGGGCGGCGCGGCAGGCCTCGTCAACAATCTCGATCCGCTCGGCCGAGGGAATTTCGGCACCCCGGAAACTGCGGCTCGCCTTCCCGACGATGGTTCCCCTCAGGTCCGCGACGGCCGCGGTGGTAGTGCCGGCTCCGATGTCGATGCCCAGCACAAAACCTGCCCGGGAATTCAGTTCAAAGCGGCGGGCAGGCCGGCCCTTCTGGGAAGCTCCTTCGCGGAAGGACTCCAGTTCACTGATCCATCCCCGGCGCAGCAGGTCCTCGCAGACGGCGATCACCGACGCGCGGGTCAGGCCCGTCCACGCCATCAGGTCAGTCCCCGTGGCAACATCCGTGGTGCGGAGGAACGCCAGGACAGCGTGCGCGTTCACCCGGCGGAGCAGTTGCGGGGTCGCCGCGCCGGCTTCCATCATGTGTCCTTGACCTCCAGATTGTCCTGTCCGATAATAATTCAGTGAGTATATTTAGATTCTATCTAAATGCCTGCACTATCTGAATACCTGGAGAAACCGCACCCCTCAATGGGTGCCACGTGTACCGAACGCGTTGCTGGCCCAACAGCAGCCCTCGGAAAGCCAACAGACCACCCCGAGACCTCAAAGGATCATCCCTTGTCCACCACTGCCACATCGGCAACCCTGTCCGCTTCCGACCGCCTGGCCGATCCCAACTGGTGGCGCCAGGCCGCGGTCTACCAGATCTACCCCCGCAGCTTCTCCGACTCCAATGGCGACGGGCTGGGTGATATCAAGGGCATCACGGCCAAGGTCCCGTACCTGAAATCGCTGGGGATCGACGCCGTCTGGCTGAGCCCGTTCTACCCCTCGGCCCTCGCTGACGGCGGCTACGACGTGGATGACTACCGCGACGTGGACCCTAAGCTGGGTACCCTGGCAGACTTCGACGAGATGGCCGCCGCCATGCATGCCGCCGGGATCAAGCTGATCGCCGACATCGTCCCCAACCACTCCTCGGACCGGCACGCCTGGTTCCGGGAGGCCCTGGCGTCGCCGAAGGGCTCCGCTGCCCGGGACCGCTACATCTTCCGCGACGGCAAGGGCCAGGACGGCGAGCTCCCGCCGTCGGACTGGGATTCAGTGTTTGGCGGTCCCGCCTGGGAGCGCATCACCGAACCGGACGGAACGCCCGGCCAGTGGTATATGCATATCTTCGCGAAGGAGCAGCCGGACCTGAACTGGGCCAACCGTGAAGTCCGTGACGACTTCCTCAAGACCCTGCGCTTCTGGTCCGACCGCGGCGTTGACGGTTTCCGCGTGGACGTGGCTCATGCCCTGGCCAAGGACCTCAACGAGCCGCTCCTGTCCAAGTTGGAACTGAGCCGGGACGGACAACTCGTGGACGGGTTTGACGACGGCTCCCACCCGTTCTGGGACCGGGACGAGGTCCATGAGATCTTCGCCGAGTGGCGCGCCGTCTTCAACGAGTACAACCCGCCGCGCACCGCCGTCGCCGAAGCCTGGGTACATCCCACCCGGCGGGCACGGTATGCGAGCCCCGGGGGCCTGGGCCAGGCATTCAACTTCGACCTCCTGCAGGCGGACTTCGACGCCGCGGAGTTCCACGAAATCATTGCCCGCAACCTGGCGGAGGCCAAGGCAACGGGTGCGTCCTCCACCTGGGTCTTCTCCAACCACGACGTCGTCCGTCACGCCACCCGCTACGGCCTGCCGAAGACCTCCCAAGGCAATAAGCACGCCAAGGGCCAGGACGGCAAGGACTGGCTGCTGGCCGGCGGTCCGCGGGAAGAACTGGACGTGGAACTCGGCGAACGCCGCGCCCGCGCCGCCACCCTGCTGATGCTCGCGTTGCCCGGTTCGGCCTACCTGTACCAGGGCGAGGAACTGGGCCTGCAGGAAGTGGCTGAGATCCCGGAGGCCGAGCGCCAGGACCCGTCATTCTTCCGCAACAAAGGTGTCGAAGTGGGCCGGGACGGCTGCCGCGTGCCGCTGCCCTGGAAGGTTGAGGGAACCTCTTTCGGCTTTGGCGACGGCGGGGCGCACCTGCCGCAGCCGGACTGGTTCAGCACCTACGCGGTGGAGGCCCAGGACGGGACCGAAGGCTCGACGCTTGAGCTGTACCGGACGGCGCTGAAGCTGCGCCGCGAACTGCAGGCGCGCGAGGAACTGGAATGGATCGAGACCGGCAACCCTGAGGTCCTGCATTTCAACCGCCCCGGCGGCTGGCAGTCGGTGACCAACTTCGGGGACACCGCCGTCGACCTCCCCGCGGGAATGGTCCTGGTCATCAGCGCACGGCTGGAAGACGGCAAGCTGCCGGCGAATAGCACCGCATGGCTTCGCGGGACCGCGTGACGGGCCGCCCCAGGGTCACAACTTTCTAAGACAACAACTGCGGGTCCGGGGATGCCCGGACCCGCAGTTGTCCCGCTGCAGCCTGTTCGAGGGATCTTCCTACGGATTGACCAGGCCGTTGAACTCGTTGGTGTAGAGCTTCTTGGGATCGATCGGGTCCGTGATGATCCCGGTGTCCTGCAGCCATTTTTCCCACCGGGTGAAGTCCTCGTCCTTGATCTCGCCCTTGGACGGGACTCCGACGCTTTTCCAGTACTGCAGAGCAGCCGGGTCTTCGTTGCGGCCGCGCTCCTTGAGGATCTTGGTGAAGCGGGCGATCACTTCCTCGCGGGGCGTGTTCCGTTCCCACTCGATGGCCCTGGCGACCCCCGTGGTGAAGGTCTTCGTGGTGTTGGGGTTCTTGGCGATGAAGTCGTCGCGGAGGACGTACGGGCCGCCAGCGAAAGTTCCGAACAGCGAGTAGTCGTTGAAGATCGAACGAAGGCCGCCCGCTGCCACAGCTTTGTCCTGCAGGACGCCGCCGAGGGAACCGGCATCCACCTGGCCGCGCCGGATCGCCTCCTCGGTGTCGTTGGGCGGGACCACAACCAGCTGGACCTGCTTGATTTCGTCCGCGCTCAGTCCGTTCTGCTGGAGATAGCTGTTGATCACGGCATCGGAGTGGGCCCCGAGCGTGTTCACGGCGATCTTCTTGCCGATGAAGTCCCGCGCTGTCTTGATCGGGCTATCCGCTTTGACGTAGAAGCCGTTGAAGGTCTTATCGTCCTCGCCGTAGTAGTTGATGACGGCCTTGACAGGGGCACCGGCCTGCACCAGCTTCACCACGGCTCCGGCAAACGCTCCGCCAAAGTCTGTCTGCCCGGTGGCAACTGACTGGATATCCTGCGGGCCGCTGATGGTGTTGCCCACCCAGTCCAGCTTCACGTCGCCGAAGTATCCAAGGTCCTGGGCAAGCTCCGGAAGGGTTACCTGGTTGGCCCAGCCCTGGTAACGGAGTTCCTTCACCTCCGTGGCGGATCCTTGGCCGCCCTCACCACCGGCGGCTGTTCCGCCGCAGCCTGAGACCGTCAACGAAAGGACGACGGCGGCCGTGAGGCTAATGAGGGGAACGCGCAGTTTCATGGGAGGTTCTTTCCGTGGGTCGGTTTCTCTTTGGTCTTGTCCGGATCGGCAGGACGTTGGAATCGATGTAAGCGCATCCGCCGGGTCACCCAAAAGCCGCAGGGTAACCCTGGGAAACGGCAGGAAACGGGAAGACACCGTAAGAAACAGCACGCAATTCCGGGTCATGGTGCTTCACGCAGCCTCAGCGGGTTCCGGGCTGCGGCGCATGAAGAGATGCGTCCTTACCGGCGTGACATCCCCGCGGCCAGTCACATCCGATTTTGTTCGTATTGGTCCTCACATGAAGGGACATTTCTTCGCCTTGGCGCGTGCCGGGCAGATACGGTAGATGTATGACCTCTACCGCCGCCACCGAGACAGTTCGGCCCGAACGCCATATCCCCGCAGAAATCGCCCGCTCATGGCTTCTGGTTAACGCGATGAAAACAGAGCTTTTTGACCAGTCCGCGGTCTCGCGCGCTGACTCGATCATCTTGGACATTGAAGACGCGGTGGACCCGTCGCAAAAAGAGCACGCCCGCGGCAACGTCGTGGAGTGGCTTACCCGTGGCGGGAAGGCCTGGGTGCGGATCAACGATGCCACCAGCCCGTTCTGGGCCGAGGACCTTGCCGGACTGCGTGGAACGCCCGGACTCCTCGGCGTGATGCTCGCCAAAACCGAATCCGCCGATCAGGTGACCGAGAGCTTCCACCGGATGGACGGAAAAACGCCGGTCATTCCGCTTGTCGAATCGGCCCTGGGCATCGAGGAGGCCAACAACATTGCCAAGGCCCAGGGAGCGTTCCGCCTGGCCTTCGGTTCCGGTGACTTCCGCCGTGACACCGGGATGGCAGCCACTCCCGAAGCCATGGCCTACCCCCGCGCCAAGCTCGTCGTCGCCAGCCGCGTCGGCAACCTGCCCGGCCCCATCGATGGCCCCACCGTCGGCACCAGCCACCCCATCCTGCGCGAGCAGACCGGTATCACGGTGATGATGGGCATGACAGGCAAGCTGTGCCTGGCCATCGACCAGACCCCCGTTATCAATGAAGTCATCAGCCCCACGCCCTCAGACGTTGCGTGGGCCACGGACTTCATGGCCGACTTCGAAGCCAACGGCCGCGTCATCCGCGATGGCTCCGACCTTCCCCGGCTGGGCCGTGCCGAGAAGATCATGAAGCTCGCGGTAGCCTTTGGCGTGCAGCCGGCGCTGTAGCCCCCACCGTATTTTTCAGAGCACCACAGGAGACCCCGTGACCGGTACCCGCTATCTGGTCCACGGGGTCTTTTGGGATGGTCAGCCGGCTCCCGGCAGAGGGCACGACGGCGGCGCCCCGGTGATGCGCCTTCAGTCACCGTCCGGGGACTTCCTTCAGCTCAGTCTCCAGCCCGGTGCCCGGCTCGGCTTCCAGATCGTCGAACAGTTCAGATCCTGTCTGGGGCACCTTCGCGTCCAGTCATCAGTTCGGCGGGACCACATCCTCTGCTCAACAGGCGCCCCGGCGGCCAGGGGCAAGCAGTGCGAGCGCTGCTTCATGCTTGACGAGTCACGGCTGATCCATGACTTTCACCGCGGCGGCCGCGTCCCCCCGGGGCTGCTGGACTACCTGATGCAGGAACACTGGCTGTATGTTGCCACTTTTGCCGGCGGCAGCACGAAGGTGGGAACTGCCTCCGGGCCGCGGAAATGGAACCGGCTCGCGGAGCAGGGAGCTGTGGTGGCCAGGTACGTGGCCCGGGCGCAGGACGGGCGCGTGGTGCGGATCCTGGAGGATCTGGTGACCGCAGAAGCCGGACTGACCCAGCAGGTGCGGTCTGCTGCCAAAACGGAAGCGCTGCTCCAGCCCCTCGGAGAAGCGGAACTGGATGCCCTCAATGCCGGCCATGCCGGATCGGTCCGCGGACTCCTGGCGCGCACCGCCGTCGAAGGCTTCACGGTCGCCGACGAGCAATGGATCCGCCCCGAACAGACGTCAACCCTGTACAGTCCCGCAGCCCGCCACGCCTACCCCCATCCGTTGGATAACGGGCGGCACGGCTTCGATATTGCCGCTCTGAGCGGGACCAACGCCCTTGCCCGGCTGGACGGAACCGATGCTGCATTCGTGGTGAACCTGGGCCACTTGGCGGCCCGCACCATTGTCCTGGGTGACTTCGCCTCACCGGTGCCCGCCGTGCAGGAGTCACTGTTCTAAACAGGCTCGGTAGACTGTCACGGTGCTGAACGAATTCTGGGCCACCGCGCCCACCGCCTATAAAGTCCTGGTTTTCACCGCCATGGGGCTCATCGCCGTCGGCATCGTCCTGAACCTCGTCGGGAACATCAGCGGCAACCAGGGACTGGCCACCGCCTCCCTACCGGTGATCGGGCTGGGCCTGCTTCTGCACGTCGCCGGAATTGTGGTCCGCGGCCAGGCCATCCGGAAAAGCTACAAGCGGTAGGCCGCATTCCGGCGGACGTGGCTGCGCGCATGCTCCACTGCCGCTGCCAGTTCCACGAACAGATGCTTATGGTGCCGCAACGAGCGGATCACTCCAACGTTCGTCACCAGGGTCAGATGGTCGGGCCGGACTCCCTTGAGCAGGACCGTGATGCCGCGCAGCTCCAAGGCGCAAATGACCTCCACCAGTGCGTGGGCGCCAGTGGCATCGAGCATCCGCAGCTGCGAGAGCCGGATGATGGCCACTTGGACGTCCTTCACCTGGCTGATCTCTTGGAGGATGCGCTCCGCGGCGCCAAAGAACATGGCACCGTCCAGCCGGAAGACCGCAATATGCTCATCACCTTCAGTGCGGGGGCCGGAGATCTCTTCTCGCTGAACACTGCTGAGCGAAGCGAATTTGCGCAAGGTGAAGAGCGCCGCCGCGGCCAGTCCAATCTGGATTGCGACGATCAGGTCGAAGGCGACGGTAATGATTGCCGTAAGGACAAAGACCGCCGCGTCCGACCGCGTTGAGCGAAGGATTGCGGCCACGGTCCGCCGCGACACCATCCGGGTGGCGGTGACCATCAGGACACCGCCCAGGGCGGCCAGCGGAACGCGGCTGACCATCCCCGACGCCAGATAAACAATACCCAAAAGCACGACGGCGTGGACGGCGGCTGCCATCCTGGTTTTGGCTCCTGAGCGAACGTTAACGGCAGTCCGCGCGATGGCGCCGGTGGCGGGCATGCCACCAAACAAGCCCGCAGCGACCGACGCCAGGCCCTGGCCGGTCAGTTCCCGGTCCGGACTGTAGGCCCCGCTTGGTGCACCGTCCGGACCGGTCATGCCGGCGGCCACCCGGGCTGAGAGCAGGGATTCGATTGCCGCGAGGAAGGCGATGGCCACAGCCGGCATGGCCAGGCTGCCCAGTGTGCTTGGATCGATGACGGGAACCGAAGGGCTTGGAAGGGAATCCGGCAGCGGGCCGATCCGCGGGATGTCCAGCTGCAGGAGTTCAGCGGCCACCGTTGCCAGGAGCACCGCGAGCAGGCTCGCCGGAAGGGCGCGGAACAGCTTCTGTACCAGGAGCATCACGATGGCCACCCCCACCACGAGCGCGAGCGTCAGCAGGACCGTGGGTGCCACAGCACCGGACGCGGCCTCGATGGCTGCGAGGAGGGTGTTATGGCCCGGGATTCCGGCGGTGCCGGTGGCGAGCGGAACCTGCTGGAGGAAAATGATCGCCGCGATGCCCAGCGTGAATCCTTCAACCACTGGCCACGGAATGAATGCCACCGCCCGGCCCAAGCCGCTGATTCCCAGGAGGCAGACCATCACGCCCGCCATCAGGGACAGCAAGGGGACGGTGCCGGTGCCGTGGACCGCCACCACGGGGGCAAGGACCACCACCATGGCACCCGTCGGACCGGACACCTGGACGGGCGAGCCTCCCATGACCGCCGCGACCAGCCCGGCTACGATCGCCGTGACGAGCCCGGCCGCAGCGCCCACACCGGAACTGACACCGAAGGCCAGGGCAAGGGGCAGCGCGACGATGCCCACGGTGATCCCCGCCAGCAGATCGGACCGCCAGGATCGGCGGAGGTTCGTGTAGTCGGCCCGCGACGGAAGGAACCGGCTGAACATCCCGGATCCCGAGCGTAGGTCCTTACTCACGACGCTGACACCCCGGGCAGGTGCCCCGCCGGCAGCTCCTGCGCCAGCCGGAGCTGCTCGTTTGATTCAGCGAGATTGTCCAGCAGGAAGGTACGCGCGACAGCCAGCAGAGTCGCAATTCCGGGGTGCGCCAGGCGGTACGTGACGGCGTTGGCCGTCCGGACCGATGTCACCACTTTGTGCCTGCGGAGGGTGGCGAGGTGCTGGGAGAGATGGGAGGCCTCCAAGCCGGTTTCGGCAAGAAGGTTGCTGACTGCCGTGGTGTTCCCCGGTGCTGCAGCCAACAGCTCCAGGATCCGGATTCGGGCCGGGTGTGCCAGGGCCTTAAAAAGGTTGGCCTTGATCTCGTAGAGCGGAGCCTGGGCTGCGGACAACATAGGGAAAACTCCCTGTCGGGATAGGGGCGGCGGCCGCAACGTCACGTTCCGAGTCGCTGAAAGGCGAGTTGATGAATTGATGATTCCATCATATCAGTGCGATGCAAGGCCTCCCCGTGGCCGGGGTAAGGATAGGCTTGAACCCATGACTATCAATCCGGACCTGCAGGGGCGCAGCTACCCTGCCGCAGAGGTGTACGACGTCGGCCGCGAGAAAATCCGCGAGTTTGCCCGCGCCGTCAAGGCCACCCACCCCGCCCACTTTGATATCGAGGCGGCAAAGGATCTGGGACACAGCGACCTGGTGGCGCCTCCCACGTTCGCCATCATCATCGCCCAGCGTGCCGACGCACAGCTGATCGAGGATCCGGACTCAGGCATCGACTTTTCCCGGGTGGTTCATGCGGACCAGCGGTTTACCCATCACCGCCCCATCTTTGCCGGCGACCGGCTGGTGGCCGAGCTTCATGTGGACGGTGTCCGTGCCATGGGCGGCGGCGCCATGATTACCACGCGCTCCGAGATCTTCGCGCTGGCCGGCCATGACGGTTCAGCCCGCGAGAGCGTTGCCACCACTACATCATCCATCCTGGTCCGCGGAGAGGGACAGTAACCATGAGCCCCAGCTTCCACGAACTCACGGCCGGCCAGGACATTGGCAGCCGCACTGTCGAGGTCACGCGCACGGACCTGGTCAAGTACGCCGGCGCTTCCGGCGACTTCAACCCCATCCACTGGAACGAGGCCTTTGCCACCAGCGTGGAACTTCCCGGCGTCATCGCGCACGGCATGTTCACCATGGGCGCTGCCGTACAGCTGGTGACCGACTGGGCCGGTGACCCCGCCGCCGTCGTCGACTTCCAGACGCGCTTCACCAAACCCGTCCTGGTCGCAGATACCACCGGCACGCCCGAACCCGGGGCCACCATCGAGGTCACTGGCGCCATTGGAAAGCTCGACGCCGATGCAGGCACCGCGCGCATTGACCTCACCGTGGTCTCGGCGGGGCAGAAAGTACTGATGAAGGCGCAGGCCGTCGTCAGGCTGTCCTGAGGCATACATTGCATAACATTCCCCCGAGCTACGGTATACAGGTGACCCAGACATTGCTTTCGGACCTGACTACGGCCGCCGTCGGAGGGCCCGCCGGCAACTACGTCGAGGCGAGGACCGAGACCGAGATCATCGAGGCGGTCCGCACCGCCGATGAAGCGGGCGAGCAACTGCTGCTTATAGGCGGCGGTTCCAACCTCCTGGTGTCCGACGACGGGTTCCCCGGAACCGTGCTCAGAATCGCTTCCGAGGGGTTCACAGTCAACGCTGAGGACTCCTGTGGCGGGGTGTCGGTGGTGGTCCAAGCCGGTCACAACTGGGATGCCCTGGTGGAACACGCCGCGCTGCATGCCTGGTCCGGCCTCGAGGCCCTGGCCGGGATCCCCGGCTCCACAGGGGCGACACCCGTCCAGAACGTTGGTGCCTACGGCTCCGATGTTTCCCAGACCATTGCCGTCGTACGGACCTGGGACCGGACCCGGAATGCCGTGAAGACCTTCACCAACGCGGAGCTCAGGTTCGGCTACCGCGATTCGATCCTCAAGCAGACCACCGTCAACGGTTCACCCCGCTACGTGGTGCTGACCGTTGAGTTCCAGCTGCCCCTCGGCCGGATGAGCGCGCCCATCAAGTATGCGGAGCTGGCTCGTTCACTGGGTGTGGAGCCTGGCAAGCGGGCGTATTCGAACGACGTCCGCCGTGAAGTGCTGCGCCTGCGCGGCTCCAAAGGCATGGTGCTTGACTCTGCCGACCGGGACACCTACTCCACCGGATCGTTCTTCACGAACCCCATCGTTCCTGCACAGGTGGCCCTGGCGCTGCCTGACTCCGCACCCCGGTATCCCGCAGGCCAGGACGGCCTGGTGAAGTTGTCGGCTGCCTGGCTTATCGATCAGGCAGGCTTTGGCAGGGGCTTTGGACTGGAGGAAGGAAGCGTATCCGGCGGGCGCGCCTCCCTGTCCACGAAGCACACGCTCGCCATCACCAACCGGGGCTCGGCAAGCGCCGAGGACATGCTGGCCATCGCACGCGAGGTGCGTGCCGGCGTCGTCGAACGCTTTGGCATTGAACTGCACCCGGAACCGCTGCTTATCGGGCTGGAGCTTTAGCCGGAAATGGCATTGTCAGGGGCGGTCTCACGCTCCATGGCCCGCACGTTCGCTGCCACCCCCATGACCGCCGAAGCCCAGCCGACGAAGGCGAGGTAGGGGCCCATGAAAAGCCAGACCAAAAGCCCCGGCATGGACGGACTGGTGCGGCCTGCAAGAATGCAGGTCACGATGCCGATGATGGCAGTCGCGGTGGAAAGGATCCAGAGGAACCGGCCGGCTGGCGGGTGCCCGCGCCAGCCGCGGAAGACCTGGAGCCTGCTGCGGCTCACGCTGATGCCCGGAAACAGGACAGCGTAACCTCCGCCGAGGCTGAAGACCAGGGAGGCCAGGAGCAGCCACAGTTCGGATTTGCCGTCAGCCAGGAATCCGTACACGGCGAGCAGTCCGGCAGCCACTCCGATCAGGACCGAAAGGGTCCCGCCCGCCATCCATCCTTTTGTTCCGCGCGCCAACAACTGCCACAAACTCCCCAAAGTCATGGTTCCACCCTAGCGCCAGTGCCCTGACCGGCGGACCACTGCCGCCTAGTATGAGGACATGGCAGGAACGTCATCGAAACGCATGAGCCGCACGATCATGGGCAGGCTCCGGCTTGCTTCCCAGGGGTTGCTGGGACCCGGCCTGGGTTCAGTTCCGGAGGCCGTCCGCTGGATGACGGCCTCCCAGGCCCAAAACCTGCAGGAGGCGCTGTGGGCCGTCGGCCTGCGGGTTCCTGCCGCCGGGCTGACTGCGGTCCGGGCAGCCCTGGATAACGGCGTGGTGATCCGTTCCTGGCCGATGCGCGGAACGTTGCACCTCGTGGCCCCCGAGGACCTGTCCTGGATGCTTGGCCTCACCGCCGATCGGCTCACCCGCAGCATCGCCGGCAGGCACCGGGAGCTGGACATCACCTGGGCTGACATCGAAAAGTGCCGCGACATTGCCTTGGAGCGCGTGACGGGCGGCGGCTCCTTGAGCAGGACTGAGCTGTTCGACGTGTTTGAGGCTGCCGGGCAGCCCACCACAGGCCAGCGGGGGATCCACATCCTGGGGACCCTGTGCCGCCACGGTTGGCTCGTCCAGGGTCCGCTTGCCGGCAACCAGCAGTTGCTGGTGGCGTTCGACGAATGGATCCCGGAGTCGCGCAAACTCGAGCGGCAGGAGGGGATCGCCGAGTTTGCGCTGCGGTACTTCAGGAGCCATGGCCCGGCCACACTGCGTGACTTCGCCTGGTGGACGCAAATTCCCCTGACGGAAGTCCGCACTGCGTTTGAGCAGGTCCGGGGGCAACTCGTCGAACTCAAGTTCGGCGACGCCAGCTACTGGATGTCGCCGGACACCGCTGCACTGCTCGACGCCGGAGTGCCCGGCCAGCGGTCCGTTCTCCTGCTGCCCGGTTTCGACGAGTTCGTTCTTGGTTACCAGGACCGGAGCCTGGTCCTGGCACCTGAGCACGCCGGGAAGGTTGTCCCGGGCGGCAATGGCGTCTTCAAGAAGACCCTGGTCGGCGGGGGAGAGGTGACCGGCACGTGGGCCGGCCCGGGCAAGGGCCGGAACGCCGGCGTCGTGCCTGAACTCTTCGACGAGGGCAAGCCCCTCGGTCCGGCTGCCCAGGCGGCGTTCAACAGGGCCGCGGACCGGTACCGGGCGTTCCTGGCCGGCTGAACGCCGAGCCCGACGAGCGGCCCTTCCCCGCACGAGCGGTGCGGGCCTGACCCGCTGATGCCTCGAGCGGCCCTTCCCCGCATGAGCGGTGCGGGCCAAAGCCGCTGGTGCGGGCTTGACCCGGCCAGGATTGTGATCGAGTTTGACGGCGCTGCGAAGTACGCGGAATACAAGCCCACAGGGGAGGTGCTTCTTGACAGAGCGTCGGCGGGAGAATGCACTGGTCGAGGAGGGCTGGCTGGTCCTCCGGCTCGAGTGGACGCACCTCTCCCGGCCTGCAGAGCTCAGGCGACGCCTGCTGGCGATAGGGGACCGTTCGAAGGGCATGAGCGCGTGACAGGGATTACGCAAGAACGGCCCTGCCCCGCAGGAACTGTGCTGGTGAGCACCGTTCCTGGGGCAGGGCCGCCATCAGGCAAATGTCCGGGTTACAGCGTGCCTGTCGCGATGTTGAGCATGCGCCGCAGCGGCTCGGCGGCACCCCAGAGGAGCTGGTCGCCGACAGTGAAGGCGCTGATGTACTCCGGCCCCATCTCGAGCTTGCGGATACGGCCCACAGGGATGTCCAGTGTGCCGGACGCGGCCACAGGAGTCAGGCCTGCCATCGAGGCGTCCTTGGTGTTGGGGATTACCTTGGCCCACTCGTTGTCCTCGGCCAGGATCTTTTCGATCTCGGCAACGGAGAGGTCCTCCCGCAGCTTGAGGGTCAGAGCTTGTGAGTGGGAACGCATGGCACCGATGCGGATGCACAGGCCGTCCATGATGATGTGGTTTTCGTCCGTGGTTCCGAGGATCTTGTTGGTCTCAACCCCGGCCTTCCACTCCTCCTTGGATTGGCCGTTACCCAGGTCCGCGTCAATCCAGGGAATGAGGGAGCCGGCCAGGGGAACGCCGAACTGGGTGGCGTCGATGTCCGTCCGCTGGTGGGCCAGGACCTTGCGGTCGATTTCCAGGATGGCCGACGCCGGGTCGTCCAGTTCCGTGCTGACCTGGGAGTTAAGCGTGCCGAACTGGCTGAGCAGCTCACGCATGTGCCGGGCGCCGCCGCCGGAGGCAGCCTGGTAAGTCATGGAGGTGCCCCACTCAACCAGATTGTTCTTGAACAGGCCGCCAAGACCCATCAGCATGCAGGAGACCGTGCAGTTGCCGCCGATGAAGTCCTTGGTGCCGTTCACCAGGCCCTTGTCGATGACATCCCGGTTGATGGGGTCCAGCACGATGATCGAGTCGTCGTTCATCCGCAGCGTCGAGGCGGCGTCGATCCAGAGGCCGTCCCAGCCGCGGCTGCGGAGTTCGCCGTGGACCTGCTTGGTGTAGTCACCGCCCTGGGCAGTGACAATAATGGGCAGCTTCGCGAGGGTGTCGATGTCGAACGCGTTCTCGAGCTTGCCGGCACTGCCTTCTGCTGTACCAGCAATGGAGGGCGCGGCACCTCCCGCGTTGGAGGTGGAGAAGAACACCGGGTTGATGTTGGCGAAGTCGCCCTCGTCCTGCATGCGCTGCATGAGGACGGAACCGACCATGCCACGCCAACCGACGAGTCCAACGGACGGATTAGCTGCTGTAGTCATTCGTCCAGTTTAGACTTCGGAGTGCACTGGGCGCAGTCGGTTACGTCACGCCCGGCCGGCGGGGCGTTCGGTGGATACTGGCCTACTCGGCGGGGCGGGGGAGATTGTGTGCCTTGCGCAGCTTCTCGGCCTTGCGCTCTTTGAAGTAGCCGGACCAACCCGCCAGAAGGGGAATAAGGACCAACAGGTACATCCACCAGATCTCGCCCAGGATCTCCCACTGATCGGTGATGGCCATTTGCACGATCCCGTAAAGCATCCCGCCAAATCCGATAGTGATCAGCACTGCAAGGACGAGCAGCCCGGCCGAGCTGTTCACGGGTTTTATCAGACCGAGGCCGTCGTCCTTGCGGACTCCGTACTCCTCGGGTGTATACGCGATCAACTCACCGTTTTCGGCGCGCCGATACACCAGGTCCCTTCGGTCCGGGGGGATGTAACCAGGGTCCTGGGGAACGTCGTTGCTACGCCTCGCCACGTGATTCCTCGATGGCACGCAACAGTCCGGCATCGTCCAGCCCCGGAGATTCAGCAACCTCATCGGCGTCGAAGTCCGGAATGCCTGTGACCCAGGAATCGCCGTCGCGTCGGACCAGCAGGTTCTTTTCGCTGTCCAGCGTCTTGAACACGAGGTAGGCCGAGCCCTCCGGATTCTCTTCAACGTGCTGACGGACTACCCGGAGGGTGGCCTCGGACGAGGAGATGGACGGGTCCTGGGCGAACGCAAACCATGTGCCCAGCAGCCGGGGCTGGAGCATGAGGGCTACACCCGGGGCTTCGAGGAGGGCAACATTGTCCATCGAGTCGGCGGTCAGAAGTGAAATTTCCGTCCAGCGCGTCGCGCGTCCCAGCGCCGTAGCCACCGCGGCCGCCACGCCGGTCACACCAAGGCGGCCTTCCGCGTCGACAGTTGCCATGTCGCGGGCCATCAGCGAAGAAGCTCCGGCGGTGGACAATGTCACATGATCCACCATTTCCTCGGCATGGAAGACAGCCACCGAACGGTCCCGGGCGGAGCCGTCGAAGACGTTAAGCAGATAGGCAAATTCGCCGACTCCGAAGCCGATGACGTCGATGCCGAGCCGAGGGTCCTGCCGGGTTTCGTCCTGGGTGGTCATAAAAGTCTCCTATCCTCCGATGCCGAGGAAGTTCGCAACGGACTTGCCTGCATCTTTAACGGTATTGCCGGCGTCGCTGACGAACTTGCCCGGATCTTTGACGGCGTTGGCTATGCCTTCGCCCACGTTCTTTCCCACGCTGCTGATCGTGTCCCAGTTCTCGTAGATAGCAATTCCTACACTGGCGACCTGGCACACGGTTCCGGCTGGTGGCGGCAGGAAGCAGCCGACCCCGAGTGTGGCCTTTAAGGCGCTCCCCACGCCTCCTTTGATGTCGCCGTGCGCGAAGCTGTTGACCGAGTCATAAGCGCTGAAGCCCACGCCGGCCCAGCCCAGTCCACGTGCCAGCCCTGACTTGCCGAGCCATTCATATTTCGAACCCGCAGCGATCCACGGCTTTTCGGCGAAGAAGCCCTCGAACTTGTTCAGTGGCCCGATGTATTTGTTCAGGTTTTTGAGCGACGCGATGTCGGAGGCTTTGTCAATGAACCCAATGCCCCGGTTTGCCTTGGCCGAGTCTTTGAGAAGGTCGTCAAGGGCGGAGTTCCCCGCGGTGTTTCCCAGAAGGTGGCGGCTGTCGAAAACGGGCCCGCCGATCCGGTGCATGCCCTTCGACAACAGGGCCTGGGCCATTTCCGCACGCTGGTTTTTCAGCACCCAGCCGTACTGCCCTATGTGCTTTGCCAGGGTGAGCGGGGCCTTGATGTACTTCTGGATGGTCATGCCGGTCCTCAGCGCACCGATGCCCCCAAGCAAGACCCCACCCAGCACGCCCGCCACGGTTCCGCCGGGACCGCTGACGGTGCCCGGACGACTGCCAGCCGCCCCGCTGTTGCTGGCCTTCTCCTGCTCGTTGGCGTTCTCCAGCAGCTTTTTGGATTCCTGCTTGAGTGCCAGTGCCGTCTGCTGGATCATCGCCCGATGGCTGCCGTTCCAGTCGGAGCGGAAGGAGTTGGCGTCGTGGCCTTTCCAGGAAGGGGTGTTGTTGATCTGGCTGCTCAGCTGCGCGGACTGCTGCAGCAGCTTGTCGGAGACTGTCCCGAACTGCTGCGCCAGCGTGCGCAGCTGGGCGACATCCGCGCCCCACACATCTCCTGCCACGAAGCATCATCCGCCAAATTCATCTATCCGTTCGTGCGGTTGTCCCCGGACCAAACTATCTGCTGCACCGCCGCACGGCCATGGGGCGATCTCCCCATCCCGCACCCCCGGTCCGGCAGAAGGCCGTTACCCCCGGTCCATTTCCTCCAGAACAGCAGCCTTGCGGGCACGCACAGCGAAGAAAGCACCGAAGGCGAAGACCTGGGTCACCACCACGAGCACGATGATGCCGCCGATCTTGTTGCCGCCCAGGATCATTGTCAGGCCGACGATCGCGGACAGGAGCCCGAGCAGGGGGAGCAGCATGTAGCCAAGGACAAATAGGGTTTCCGGTTTCTTCAGCATCAGCCCTCCGTCCGGACCCATTTGGTGAATCGGTACCGCGTTCCGTTGGCGGCAGTCAGCCAGCCATCGGGGGGAACTGAGGCTGCCGCCTCCCATGTTTCGCCAAGCTCGGGTGCGAACGTGTCGCCGTCTGCCTCCACGTCAATGGTGGTGACCACGGCGACATTGGCCAGCTCGGCGGACTGCCGGAAGACCTCACCGCCGCCGAGGATCCATACGGTCTCACCGCCGTCGACGAACTGCGATTCCAGGAGGGCATCGTCCAGGGAGGGGACCACGACGGCGCCCTCCGCCTCGGGCGTCCCGGCCCAGGTTTTCTGCCTCGTGATCACAATGTTGGTGCGGCCGGGCAGGGGACGGTACTTTTCCGGAAAGGACAGCCAGGTCTTGCGGCCCATGATCACGGGATGACCCATGGTCAGCCGGTTGAAGTGCCTCAGGTCCTCGGGCAGGTGCCACGGCATATCGCCGCCCTTGCCGATGACGCCGTCAGCGGTCTGCGCCCAGACAAGGCCTACGCCGGAGACGGAATCTGCGACTTGCTGGGTAAACGACTGGGGGTCTGCGGTGTTTTCGGTGCTCATACGGCAATCGGCGCCTTAATGGTGGGATGGTGCCGGTAGCCTACAACGTCGAAATCCTCGAGCGTGTAGTCGAAGATCGATGCGGGCTTCCGGACGATCTTTAGCTGCGGGTATTCGTAAGGCTCCCGGTCCAGCTGCTTGAGGACCTGGTCCATGTGGTTCTCGTAGATGTGCACGTCGCCCCCGGTCCAGACAAACTCCCCCGGCTCCAGCCCCACCTGCTGGGCGACCATGCACGTGAGCAGCGCGTAGGACGCGATGTTGAAGGGAACTCCCAGGAACATGTCGGCAGAGCGCTGGTAGAGCTGGCACGAGAGTTTGCCGTTGGCCACATAGAACTGGAAGAAGGCGTGGCACGGGGGAAGCGCCATGTCCTTGAGCTCGGAGACGTTCCAGGCGGACACGATGTGCCGGCGAGAATCCGGGTTGGATTTGAGGTTCTGCACCAGCTCCGCGATCTGGTCAATATGGCCGCCATCAGGGGTGGGCCAGCTGCGCCACTGGACGCCGTATACAGGCCCCAGCTCGCCGTCGGCGTCCGCCCATTCATTCCAGATGGTGACGCCCTGGTCCTGCATCCATTTCACATTCGATTCGCCACGCAGGAACCACAGCAGCTCAACCGCGACGGACTTGAAATGCACCCTTTTGGTGGTGATCAGCGGAAAGCTGCGGCTCAGGTCGAAGCGCAGCTGGCGGCCGAACACGCTGGTGGTGCCAGTCCCGGTGCGGTCTGATTTGTGCGTGCCATGTGCCATGACGTCGCGCAGGAGGTCTTCATAAGGCGTTGGGATGCTCACGGCTAAAGTCTACTTTGCCCTGGCGCCGGTTCCGTGGAGGCATACTGCCTGCGGCTGGGCTTGGCTGCTAGTCGTCAAACGGTTTGAACTGCTCTACGGCAACTATCCGGTTCTGGGTTCCGGGCGCCACATGGCATACCAGCATCTCTCCGGGGGACAGGTATGGCTGGGAGGATGGCAGGAGTTCGCGCAGCGGCGGTGGCATGTGCTTGGCTAGCTGGTCCATCACCGTCGGGAGTGCAGGCCGGTGCGTGCAAACGGCCACGGCGCGTTGCTTGTCGAAAAGTGCCTCGATGACAGCAGCTGTCTTATGCGGGTTCCTGGCATGCTTTTGCTCTGTCAGGTGGTCCACCAGTTTCACCTTGGCCCCCGTCGCGTTGACGTACGGCATCATGGTGGTGACGCATCTCACCCACGGGCTGCTCACGACGCGCAGGGGTTTCCACACCTGCAGCAGCCGCCCCACTGCCTTCGCCTGTCGCATGCCAGTTGCGGCAAGGGGCCGCTCGCCTTCGGCCTTGGTCCAGGAGGACCGGGGTTTGGCTTTGGCATGGCGCACCAGGACCAGCGGCCAGGTGTTGAGTTCAGCGCGTTCATGGGCCGCCCTCAGGTACTCCAAAGGAACGACGTCGGAGGGATTGGAGAGCAGGGACGCCGCCTTTTCGGGGGCGCACCACATGGCACTGTCCACTTCCTTGCCGTCAGGGACGATTCGCGCCCCGTTGACCTGGACCGCCCAGTAGTAAACCACTTTCAGTCCCGAAGCCACGTGGTAGTGGATCGGTGGAAGGGGGATGCCCAGCTCCGCGGTGAGTCCGATCTCCTCCTGCACCTCACGTACTGCGCATTCCGGAACGGTCTCGCCGTCGTCGATCTTGCCCTTTGGCCAGGACCAGTCGTCGTAGCGCGGCCGGTGGATGAGCAGGACCTCAAGGCCGTCCTTGCTGACGCGCCACGGCAGGGCTCCGGCAGCAGTGACCGCTACCGGTTCCCCTGGATGGTCAGTCTGGTCTGCTACGAGTGCGTCGCTCGACAATGCGCCGGCCCTATCGCCGGCTCAGCGTGCGCTGGCGGGACCTCGACGCGAGCAGCCACGACTGGACATCCTCAAGGCGGGTGCCGTCGTCGGCTATGTGGTGGCGCGTCCACATGCCCTGGTTGTCCAGATGCCAGCTGGCCGTCTCCGGGTCCGTGTAGCGGCGGAGCAGGTCCAGGACGTAGGTGATGTCATCGGGGCCCGTCAGCTGGACCAACGCCTCTACCCTGCGGTCAAGGTTGCGGTGCATCATGTCGGCCGAGCCAATATACACCACCGGATCGCCACCGTTGGCGAAGGCGAACACGCGGGAATGTTCGAGGAAGCGGCCCAGTACGGAGCGGACCGTGATGTTGTCGCTCAGGCCCGGCACGCCCGGGCGCAGTGAACAAATACCGCGGACAATGACATCCACATTCACGCCGGCCTGGGATGCTCGGTACAGGGAGTCGATGATTGCCTCATCCACCATGGAGTTGACCTTGATCTGCACCCTGGCGGACAGTCCAGCCCGGGCATTGCGGATTTCGGTCTCGATCCGGTCGATGAGCCCGGACCGTACTGAACGGGGGGCCACCAGGAGCCGCTTGAACGTTGACTTGGGCGCGTAGCCGGAAAGCTGGTTGAAAAGCTTGGACAAGTCCTCACCCACCTGCTCGTTGGCGGTGAGCAGGCCGAGGTCCTCGTAGTACCGGGCAGTCCTGGGGTGGTAGTTGCCGGTGCCGATGTGGCAGTAGCGGCGCAGCCCGTCCACTTCCTGCCGGACGACCAGGGAAAGCTTGCAGTGGGTCTTGAGGCCCACGATTCCATAGACCACGTGGACGCCGGCCTGTTCCAGCTTGCGGGCCCACGAAATGTTGGCCTGCTCATCAAACCTGGCCTTGATCTCCACCAGTGCCAGAACCTGCTTGCCGGCCTCGGCAGCGTCGATCAGGGCGTCAACGATGGGGGAGTCCCCCGACGTCCGGTACAGGGTCTGCTTGATGGCCTGGACCTTGGGGTCCGAGGCCGCCTGTTCCAGGAAGGCCTGAACCGACGTGGAGAAGGAGTCGTACGGGTGGTGGAGCAGGATGTCGCGGCGCCGCATGGCAGCAAAGACATTTGCGGCCTTGGACGTCTCGGACTCGTTGAGGTACCGGGAGGTGTGGGGCACGTGCTTGGGGTAGTGCAGGTCGGCACGGTCAATAGCAGCGATGACGGAAAGCCCGCGCAGGTCCAGCGGTGCGGGCACCGAGTAGACCTCGGACTCCTCCACCCCGAGTTCGCGGATCAGCAGGGCGCGGATGTTGGGGTTGATGTCGTGAGTGACCTCGAGGCGGACCGGAGGACCGAACCGGCGGCGCAGGAGTTCCTTCTCCAGCGCCTGCAGCAGGTTTTCGGCGTCGTCCTCTTCCACTTCCACGTCCTCGTTCCGCGTGACACGGAAGATGTGGTGTTCCAGGACTTCCATGCCCGCGAAAAGCTTGTCCAGGTGGACCGCGATGACTTCTTCCAGCGCGATGAAGCGGGCCACCCGGCCGGCGACGGCACCCGCCCGGGGACCGTCGATGGAAATCAGGCGCGGCAGCTGGTCCGGCACCTTGACGCGCGCGAAGAGTTCCTTGTCGCTAACCGGGTTGCGCACCACCACTGCCAGGTTCAGTGAAAGGCCTGAAATATAAGGGAACGGGTGCGCTGGGTCCACGGCCAACGGAGTCAGGATGGGGAAGACCTTCTCGGCGAACATGGCGCTGAGCTGCTGTTTGGCGGTGTCATCGAGCTCGTCCCAATGCATGAGGTGGATGTGCTCATAGGCCAACGCCGGCCGGATCTGGTCCGAGAAGACCTGGGCATGGCGCTGCTGGAGGCGGTGCGCTTCCTCGCCGATCTTTTCCAGGACTTCAACAGGGCTGAGGCCGGCGGGCGACGGCACGGCCAGCCCGGTGGCGATCCGGCGCTTCAGCCCGGCAACGCGGACCATGAAGAACTCGTCCAGGTTGGAGGCGAAGATGGACAGGAAGCTGACCCGCTCGAGCAGATGGAGCGTCGGATCCTCGGCAAGTTCGAGCACGCGGGAGTTGAAGGCGAGCCAGCTGAGTTCACGGTCCAGGAACCGGTCCGGCCGGATGTCTCCTTCAGGCTCCAGGTTCGGTGCGAACTCAGGAATGTCGATCCGGTCCTGGGTGGCACGGGAGGCGGGGACTTCTGATGAACCGAAGCGGGCCCGCACCGGGGCCGCAGCACCTTCGGACGTGACTGTTCCGGCGGGTTCCGGTTTCATGGTCTCTCCTTTTACCTGGCGCTTAGTGCTGGCGCTCACGGCCGGCGCGGTTCTGTTTCAACCTTACAAGCATTCAGCGCGCCGCAGTCCTACGTTGCTGGTCCCGGAGACGAGGATCAGGGTCCGGACTAACCCGCCGTTACCGGCGCGTACATGACGTCCATGTCCCAGCGCGTAAAGCCGAGGCCCCGATAGAGGGATACCGCCGGCGCGTTGTCGGCATCGGTGTAGAGCATGACCGCGCGGAGGCCGAGGTCATGCAGATACCTGATGCCGGCCACCGTCAGCGCCTTTCCAAGGCCTGTGCCCTGCGCTGCCGGTGCCACGCCCACTGCGTACACCTCGCCGATTGCAGGGTGGTCACCGTGCCGCGGATGGACCTTCGTCCAGTGGAAGCCCAGCACCTGCCCGTCGCCGTCCACTGCCAGGAGGAAGCCGGCGGGATCAAACCAGTCCTCCGCCATCCGGGCGTCCAGATCGGCCCGAGTCATCGAGCCCTGCTCGGGATGGTGGGCAAAGGCAGCGCGGTTCGCGGCCAGCCAGGCGTCCTCGTCCTGGCCGGGCACAAAGGCTCGAAGGAACACGCCCTCCGGGAGGACGGCGTCGGGAAGCGTGGCTGTCGCGGTGGTCAGCCTCATCTTCCACAGCTCCCGGACCGGAGCATATCCGTACCTGGCGGCGAGGTCCGCCGCGGCTGCGTGATTGCCGTGGGACCATGCCTTGAGCCCGTCCAGGCCCCGGCTCGATTTCAAAGCACCCACGAGCCGGTCCGCCACTCCCTGGTTCCGGTAGCTCGGATGGACCGCGATTTCCAGCAAGCCGCTGCCGTCTGCCTCCTCGACCACCACTGCGAACCCGGCCAGGTCCTGGCCTGAAGAAGGGTCCGAGTCCTCGTCCGGCGCGTACAGGGCCAGCGTCAGGAGGGACTGCTCCGCCGAATCCCCGGCCCGCAGCGTCACGACGGTCTGCTCGGACAGGGAGGGGTTGCCGTCCGATTCCTCCGCTGCAGCGAGAAGCGCCCTGCAGTCCTTCAGCAGTTGGTCATCCAGCCCGCCCCTGACAACAAGGACGGGCCATTTCTCCGGGTGTGCGGGACTCATGAAGCAAGGCTATACGTCCTGGCCGGATGGCGCCGATTTGATGGGTGCCCCGCCAGGCACGTATAGTCGTTATCTCGTCCGGCAGGACCCGGCAGAAGCCGCAGAATCACGCCGGATGCGAGGGGGATCCACCAGTGGGGTGGCCTCGATACGTTCGACCCGTATGTCCTCCACGAGAGAAAGCAACAGCCCCGGACCAGCAGTCCGGGGCTGTTGTCTTGTCCAAAGGTGCTTGTCCAAAAGGTGTTTGTCGAAAGGGCGGTTGCTTCCGCCGTGGTCCGACGCCGGGCTCAGGCCTCGGTCAGCTCGTCTTCCTGCTGCCGCACCAGGGTAAGGCGATAGCCGACGTTCCGGACGGTGCTGATCAGGTTTTCGTGGTCGGCGCCGAGCTTGGCACGTAGCCGGCGGACGTGGACGTCCACTGTCCGGGTGCCGCCGTAGTAGTCATAGCCCCACACCTCGGTGAGGAGTTGCTGGCGCGTGAAGACACGTCCCGGGTGCTGGGCCAGATACTTGAGGAGTTCAAACTCCTTGAAAGTCAGGTTCAGCGCCGCGCCGTTGACGCGGGCCGTGTAGCTCGCTTCATCGATGACGACGCCGGCGGCCCGGATTTCGGTGGGGACGTCCTCTTTGTCCGGAACCGCCCTGGCCACGGAGAGCCGGATACGGGCTTCCACCTCGGCAGGTCCGGCGGAATCAAGGACGATGTCATCCACTGCCCAGGCCGATGAGACAGCAGCCATGCCGCCTTCGGTCAGGATGAGCACCAGCGGAGCACTCAGCCCTGTTGCCTTCAGCAGCTGCGTCAGGGAGCGGGCGCCGACCAGGTCCTTGCGGGCATCCAGGAGCACGATGTCGCAGGGATCCGTCTCGAGGAGGGCCGTTGGCTCTGCGGCGAGGATGTGCACCCTGTGGTTCAGGAGTTCCAAGGCAGGCAGGATGTCCACTGATGAGCCGGTGCTGTTCGTCAGTAACAGGATGTGCGACATTATTCCTCCAGGGGGCGTCCGCGCATCTTTGGGCGACTGAACCGGGTTTTCACCGGCCGGTACTGTCTCACTGCTGCAGTCTGGGCCGTTAATGGAAATATCCGGCCGGCAACCGAAACAGGGAGCGTAGCTGAGCTTTGAGTATACCCAACGCCGACCACGCAGGTATGGATGGTGCCCATCAGGTGGTTCGTTTTGCGACATATCCCGGTCACATAAGGCAGGATTGAGCCAGCGGGCACAAAGCCCGGCCGGGGAGGACGCAGCCGCCTTGCCGGGTCCGCCGCCAGAATGGAATGCAGCGAATTGAGTGCAGAGTCGAAGCCGGGCACACCGGAGCCGGGTTCCGTATGACAGCGGAGCTGAAGGCCCCCGCACGGTCGCTGGGCTCGTGGACCATTGGAGTCTTCGGGGTGGCCGGACTGATTGCGATCATTGCCGGTGTGTACACCTCGCAGGAGGCCTTGACCGCCATCGCGGTCGTCGTGGCGCTGGCCGTAGGCATCGGCTGGCCGCACTTCCTCCGGATTCCGGCGAAAAAGACGCTGGCTGCCGTTATCGGCATCCCGGGCGCGGGATCGGCGCTTGCCGCGGGGCTCGTCCCTGCTCCCGGTTACCTTGACTGGACACCCGCCTTCATTGCCCTGGGGATGATGGCCGTCTTCGTAGTGCAACTGATCCGCGGCACCGGCCAGGCGCAGCGGCTGGAGTCCACACTGGGCTGTTGCGCCGGCGTGCTGCTTTCGTGCCTAGGGGCCGGCTGGATTGCCGGAGCCCGGTTTAACGGCGTCCGGGAAATGCTCCTCGTGGCAGCCTTCAGTGCCGCGGTGGCACTGCTCGCAGGCCTGATCCGCTGGCCGGACAGCATCGTCGCGCCACTGGGCATCGTGCTGGCCGGACTTGCCGGTCCGCTGGCGGGTCTGGTCTTCTCGGATATCGCGGTCCTGCCGGCGGCGCTCTTCGGGGTGGTGGTGGGGGCCGTCCTGGTCAGTTTCCGCCGGCTCGTCACACTCCGGGGCGGTCCCCTGAACCTCCTGGCGGCCGTTAGCATGGGTCTGGCACCGGTCTCGGCAGTGGGTTCGCTGGCCTACTTCATAGACAAGCTACTCATCTACTAAGCGTTAGGATGGCATCATGTCCGTACTTGCATTCGAAATCTTCTTCCTTGTCCTGCTCGGCATCGCCAGCCTGTCCATGGCCTGGTTCGCCGGCTTTGTGGTCTACCGCCTGTTCAAAGGCCAGAAGTAGACCCTTTCCGGAGCTAGCCATTTCCCGAGGTATTTGCTGTGCCGATTGAGATTCCAACAGACCTGACCCCTGAACTTGTTCCGCTTTCCTGGCTCATCGGTGAGTGGGAGGGCCGCGGCCGGCTCGGCAGCGGGGACGAGGATTCGGAGCACTTCTTCCAGCACGTTTCGTTCACCCACAACGGGCTGCCCTATCTGCAGTACCGCGCTGAAAGCTGGTTGACGGACGACGACGGCACTATCCTCCGGCCGCTCACCGTTGAGACCGGTTTTTGGGCGCTGGAACGCAAGCAGCTCGATGCCGACGGCGGCCCGGGCCTGGTTCCCGCCGATATCGTCCCTGCCCTGAAAAGCGCGGACGAGGTCGAGGCCCTTCGCAACAAGGATGGCGGCTTCGACATCTCTGTATCCATCGCCCATCCCGGCGGGATCTCTGAGCTGTACTACGGGCAGATCAAGGGCCCGCAGATCCAGCTCACCACGGACATGGTGATGCGCGGCAGCCATTCGAAGGACTACAGCGCAGCCACCCGGATCTTCGGGCTCGTGGACGGGAACCTGCTGTGGCGCTGGGACGTCGCGGCCGGCGGAACGACGCAGCCCGGCAAGGGACTTGAGGCGCACGCTTCCGCCTTTCTGAAAAAGGTCTCCTGACCTCCGGCGGCTCGCGGTTGAACCCCCGGTAGACTTGGCTTCCGACGCTTCAACGCCGGAGTGAACCAGCAGCCGGAGTTAACCAAGGGAGCAGCGCCATGGATGCAGCGGGAAACTCCAGGGACTACAGCGACCTGAAAGCCCTCTTCTTTAACGGCACGCTCAAGAAATCGCCGCAGCCCAGCAACACGAACGGCCTGATCAACATCAGCCGCCTGATCATGGAGAAGCAGGGCGTCAGCGTCCGGGTCATCAGGACTGTTGACCACGATATCGCCAGCGGCGTCTATCCGGACATGACCGAACACGGCTGGCTTACCGACGAATGGCCCCGGCTCTACCCGGCAGTGCAGGAAGCGGACATCGTGGTGGTGGCTGGTCCAATCTGGCTGGGCGACAACTCCTCACAGACCAAGAAACTGATTGAGCGGCTCTACGCCCACTCAGGTGAACTGAACGAGAAGGGGCAGTGGGCGTTCTATCCGAAGGTAGGCGGGTGCCTGATCACCGGCAATGAAGACGGCATCAAACACTGCTCCATGAACGTCCTCTATAGCCTGCAGCACATCGGCTTCAGCATCCCGCCCCAAGCCGACGCCGGCTGGATCGGTCCGGTGGGCCCTGGCCCCAGCTACCTGGACGAGGGTTCCGGCGGCCCGGAATCCGACTTCACCAACCGGAACACCACGTTCATGACCTGGAACCTTCTTCACCTGGCCCGCATGCTCAAGGATGCAGGCGGGATTCCCGCCTATGGCAACCTCCCGGCCGAATGGAAGGCCGGGACACGATTCGATTTCGAAAACCCGGAATACCGCTGACCATCAAGGACTTCTAGTACATATGACTATTCACAGCCCGTTGTTGTCGCGCCCTGGCGCCGTCGAGGGAACCGGCGCGGACGCCGGCGTCGCCTCCCACTACGGGGAGCCCCTGCGCGAGCAGCGCGCATTGGCCGCCGGCACCGCCGTCGCCGATCTTTCCCACCGCGGTGTGGTTACAGTGACGGGACCGGACCGCCTGAACTGGCTGAACACACTGTCCTCCCAGCAGGTCAGCGGCCTGCAGCCGGGCGAATCCAGCGAGCTGCTCCTGCTAAGCATCCAGGGGCGGATCGAGTTTGACGCCCGCGTTGTTGACGACGGCGGGACCACCTGGCTGATCGTCGAGGCCGCCGAAGCAGCGCCGCTGGCAGAGTGGCTGAACAAAATGAAGTTCATGCTGCGCGTCGAAATCGAGGACGTCTCGGCGGAGTGGGCAGTGATTGGCTCCACCAAGGACGTGGAGGAATGGTCGGGGCTGCTTTCGTGGCGGGATCCCTGGCCGCATGTCGGCGCCGGCGGGTATGCGTATTCGGTGGTGGCGGAAGCCGACCATCCCGGACTGGACCGGCCCTGGGTCGAGTACCTGGTCCCGGCAGCCGCACTGGAGGAGACGGTGGGTGAGCGCCCGCTGGCCGGCGTCCTGGCCGCGGAAGCGCTCCGCATCGCTGCATGGCGCCCGCGGCTCGGAGCGGAGACCGACGACAAAACCATTCCGCACGAACTTGATCTCCTGCGCACCGCCGTGCACCTGGCAAAGGGCTGCTACAAGGGCCAGGAAACCATTGCGCGGGTGCACAACCTGGGACACCCGCCCCGGCGCCTCGTGTTCCTCCAGCTTGACGGCTCGCAGCACACCATGCCGGTGCCGGGCAGCCAGGTGCTGCTCGGAGAACGCAAAGTGGGCGTGGTGACCTCCGTGGCCCAGCACTATGAAATGGGCCCCGTAGCCCTGGCCGTCATTAAGCGCTCCGTAGGGCCCGATGAAATACTGACTGTCATGGACGGCGAGGAACCTTACGTCGCCGCCCAGGAAGTGATCGTTGCTCCCGACGCCGGACAGGTAGTGGGGCGCCAGACTGGATTCCTCAGGGGGACCCGCGCATGACTGAACCAGACCTACCGGCGCAGGCCCGCCACGACGCTGCCACCGAACCCGACGACGAAGCTGTCGCCCTGGCCCATAAGCTGTTCCAGGCCGCGAGGGAAGGCGATACCGCACTGCTGCGCGGCTACCTCGGGGCGGGGGCGCCGGCCCGGATGACCAACGCGGCCGGGGATTCCCTGCTGATGCTGGCCGCGTACCACGGCCACGAAGAGACCGTGCAGCTCATCATTGAGCACGGGGGAGACGTGAACGCGGCCAACGACCGCGGCCAGACCCCCCTCGCCGGGGCGGCCTTCAAGGGTTACGCGGACGTTGCGCGGGTTCTGCTGGAGGCAGGTGCGGATCCTGACGCAGGTTCGCCATCTGCGCGCCAGGCGGCAGAGATGTTTGCCCGCAAGGAAATCCTTGAGCTGCTGGGGCAATAACCCGTCTGTCAGGTAACCGTCCGGAGATATCGTTCCACCGGCTCAACCGACCACCTTCGAAGGATATCGATGGAAAGCGTAGCAAGACCGTGGCCTGCACTCTGGTCACTGGTGATCGGCTTCTTCATGATCCTGATCGACACCACGATTGTTTCGGTGGCGAACCCCAGAATCATGGAAGGCCTCCAGGCTGACATCAACTCGGTGATCTGGGTGACCAGCGCCTACTTGCTCGCCTACGCCGTTCCGCTACTTATCACGGGCCGCCTCGGTGACCGTTTCGGCCCGAAGAAGCTCTACCTGACCGGACTGGTGGTCTTCACCGCAGCTTCGCTCTGGTGCGGCCTCTCCGGAGACGTCCAGGCACTCATCGCTGCCCGGGTCCTGCAGGGCTTCGGCGCGGCGATGATGACACCGCAGACCATGGCCGTCATCACCCGGATTTTCCCTCCGGACAGGCGCGGTGCCGCCATGGGCATCTGGGGCGCCACGGCCGGCGTCGCCACACTGGTGGGTCCGATCCTCGGCGGCGTCCTCGTGGACGGGCTCGGCTGGGAGTGGATCTTCTTCATCAACGTCCCGGTTGGCATCGCCGGCTTCATCCTGGCACTCCGCTACGTACCGTCCCTGACGACGCATCCGCACAAGTTCGACATCCCCGGCGTGCTGCTCAGCGCCGTCGGACTCTTCCTGCTGGTCTTCGGCATCCAGGAAGGCGAGACCTACAACTGGGGCACCATCACCGGGCCCGTCACAGTGTGGGGACTCATCATCGCCGGGATCGCCGTCCTCGCCGTCTTCGTGGTGTGGCAGCGGACCAATAAGGGCGAGCCGCTGCTCCCGCTTTCCCTCTTTAGGGACCGGAATTTCTCGCTCGCCAACATTGGCATCACCACCGTCGGCTTCACAGTTACGGCTTTCAGCCTCCCGCTGATCTTCTACTACCAGATCGTCCGCGGCCTGACCCCCACGCAGTCGGCGCTCATGATGGTGCCCATGGCACTCATCTCCGGCGGGCTGGCGCCAGTGGTGGGCAAGATCATTGACCGCGTCAATCCCAAATACATCACATCCGGCGGGCTGCTGCTCATGGCCGTGGCGCTGTTCTGGAATTCCGCCCTGATGCATCCGGACACGCCCATCTGGCTGTTCCTGCTGCCCAGCGCCGTGCTCGGCTTCGCTAATGCCGGAATCTGGGCGCCGCTGAGCACCACCGCCACCCGGAACCTTCCGCCGCGGCAGGCCGGGGCGGGGTCAGGTGTCTACAACACCACCCGACAGATCGGCGCCGTCCTCGGCAGCGCCGCGATTGCCGTACTGATTGAGGCCAGGCTCGCGGCTGAACTTCCGCCGGCCCCTGGCGCCTCCGGAGGCCCCGGCCCGATGTCCTTCGGCGGTTCGCTTCCGCCTGCGCTGCATGAGGGATTCTCGACGGCGATGGGCCAGTCCATCCTGCTCCCCGCCGCTGTGATCCTGCTCGGGGCAGCCGTGGCACTGTTCTTTGCCAAGCCCAAGGCAGTGACGGGATGGAGCGGGGCGCCCGCCGGCGCCACGCCGCGGGCTGCTGCAGACGCAGCGGCTGGTGCTGCGGAAGAGGAATCTGAAGAGGAAGCGTCACGTAGGGCCTAGCTGTACGCCCTGATTCTGGTCCTGGTCCGACGATGCGCCAGTCTGGCCTGTTCTCAGCCGAGGTGGACGCTGGTCTGAATGCCGCCGGTGGCAAAGCCCAGCTTCCGTCCCAGTGCCAGGGCGCCGGTGTTGCTGACGTCGGCGCGCCACTGAACGGTGAGACCGGCAGCTAAGGCCTCGTGGGCCGCGATCGACGCCGCCAGGGAACCAAGACCCCTGCGCCGCCAGTCTGGGTCCACCAGGACGCCAAGGTGGCCCAGGAGCCCTTCCCATTCCGTGTAGGCACCGCAGGCCACGGGGACCCGGCGGCCATCCACCTCGTGAACGAGCGTGTAGCGGTTCTCCAGCTCGGAAAGTCCCACTTCATTCACGTCGTCGGGCGGGCACAGGCCTTCCAGCTCGATCGCCTCTGGATTTCCGTGGGAGACCGTCAGGTCGCCGGAAGGCTCCCCGAGTGGCAGATCGTCGGCGAAGAAGAGTGCAGCGGCTCCGAGCCCGTGACCGCCATGGGACCTGGTCAGCGTCAGCAGGGTAACGTGCTGTGCCATCTCTTCGTCCGGAATTCCGGTTGCAGCCTCCGCCACCCACTGCGGACCCACCAGCACGGAACTGCCAAACAGCCGAACGAACTCGACCGTCCTGACGGATTCATCGACCCTGACAATCCGCTCGCCCGATGCGAGCGACGCAGCGAACGCGTCGTCGTCGAGCCCGAGGCGCCTGGCCCACGCGAGCTGGATGATTGCTGCGGAGCCGGGGTCAAGAGTCATGTCCCCAGCCTAGGACGGGCCGGCCGCTCAGCCGAACAGGACGGCTGCTTCGTCATAGCGGTTCTGCGGAACCGTCTTCAGTTTGCCGAGGGCTTCCTGGAAGCCCACGTGTTCGATGTCGGTACCTTTGAGGGCCACCATGGTGCCCCAGTAACCTTCCACCACCGAGTCGATGGCGGCCATGCCCAACCGGGTCGCCAGAACCCGGTCAAATGCCGAGGGGACTCCGCCGCGCTGGATGTGGCCGAGGATGGTGGCCCGGGTTTCGATGCCGGTGCGGGCCTCCAGCTCAGGGGCGAGCTGGTCAGCGATGCCGCCCAGCCGCGGACGGCCGAAGGTATCTATGCCGCGCTCGGAATGGGGTGTTTCCATGTGCTCCGGAACGAACCCTTCGGCAACTACCACCAGGGGTGCGCGGCCACGGTGATGGGCTTCCTTGACCCACTCAGTGATCTGCTCGATGCTGACCTTCTGCTCCGGAATCAGGATGGCGTGGGCTCCCGCGGCCATGCCTGCGTGCAGGGCGATCCAGCCCACGTGGCGGCCCATGACCTCTGCGATCATGCATCGGTGGTGGGATTCGCCGGTGGTCCGCAGACGGTCGATTGCCTCCGTGGCGATCTGGACGGCGGTGTCGAAGCCGAAGGTGTAGTCCGTGGCGTCCAGATCATTGTCCACGGTCTTGGGGACACCCACGATCTTCAGCCCGGCATCAGTAAGGCGCTTGGCTGCGGCGAGCGTTCCTTCACCCCCGATGGCGATGATGGCGTCGATGCCCAATCGTTCCATGTGGGCTTTGATGACGTCCGGTCCGCCGCCGTTTTCGAAAGGGTTGGTGCGGGACGTGCCCAGGATGGTGCCGCCCTGCTTGGCGATGCCCCTGACCATGGTGCGGGGGATGTCGATGACGTCACCTTCCACAACACCCCGCCACCCATCAAGGAACCCCACGAATTCGTGCCCATGGATGGCGATGCCTTTAAGGACCGCCCCGCGGATAACGGCGTTCAGTCCGGGGCAGTCGCCACCGCTGGTGAGAATTCCAATTTTCATGTCTCGGCTCAAATCCTGGTGTGAAGGGTATACAGGCAGAGCGCCACGCTGAGCTCACCTAGATTGTAGTGGTGAGTGTGGGTTACGACACAAACCGGTTACACAAGGCCCCGCTCCGTCTCGGTGTGCTGGTCACCGGCTCCCCGTTGGCCCCTCCAGCAACAGTGGACATGCCAAGGGCCCCCGCTCCGGAGAGCAGGGGCCCGCAGGCAGTGTCAGGATCCGTTGATGGACCGTCTGTCGAGGAAGGCCTGCAGCGGGATGGAGTTCCGCTGGTCCGGCAGGACCAGCCAGGCGGCGAGGTAGAAGACCACGGCCGGGCCGGGCAGCAGGCAGAAGAGCAGGAACGCAATCCGCACGTAGGCGACATCCACGTTGAGCTTGGCAGCGATACCTCCGCATACGCCGCCCAACCAGCGCTGGGGGCCGCGTTTCAGGCCGAAGCCCCTGACGATGCTGAAAAACTTGTCCATGGTTCAAGACTTCCCTGTTGTTGGCTCGTTGTCACGTTTCCGGGCCGAGAGCAGGCCGCCCACCACCAGTGCGACGCCGGCGCCGATCATCAGTCCTATCAGAACATAGGTGCCGTTAAGGGTCACGATGCCAAGCTGGGCGATGATGATCAGGGCTGCAAGTGCAATGACTATCAGGCCCCAGACCACTGTCCCCACCCTGGCGGAGGCAGGCCGGACAAAGTCTGCTGTTTCCGCCGTCGGGGTGTCCGCTGAAGTTGAATCCGGTGCCGGATCGACGCTGCTCATGTCAGTTTCCTTCCTTGATAGTGACGTTGCTGACGGTGCCGTCGATCTCGATGACCAGGTGGCTGCCGGGCTTGTCGGAGTTGTAGCTGCTTTGGCGGCTGGAGATGCCGCTGCGGTGGCTGGTCCCTTCGCTGAGGTTGCCCAGGGTCATGTCGGCCTTGATGTCCACGGGGACGGTGCCGGGGATGACCACGGTGATGTTGCTCGCCGTGATGTCGAGGGGAACCACGACGTCGGAGCTCAGTGGAGCAGTTGTGCCCAGGGCCGTGAGGTCAACGGTTCCGCGGCCGGCTGTGACGGAGAATCCGTCTTTGGCCTGTTCGAGGCTCGCCGGCCTCCAGTCAACCTGCTGAAAGCGGCCGCGCTCGCCGTTGCCAACGACGTTGAAGATTCCGCCGATCACCAGGGCCACGATGGCGAAGAAGCCCAGGATCCCCGAGGTCCGGCCGCGCATTCCGGCAAAGAGGATTCCCAGACCCAGAACGGCAGCTGCGCTGGCCCAAACGATGGCATTGGGGGAATCGCCCAGGTTGATCACGTTACCGGCGTCGAGGGCCTTGAGCCCGCCGCCGACCAGGAGCGCGGCTCCCGCGGTGATGGCGACAGCCGGGGTGCCGGGTCCGCCAGGCCGGACCTTGGGGGCCCGGGCCGGGCCCTGCGGGGGCTGGTAGCCGCCTCCATAGGGGCCGCCTCCGTAAGGGCCGCCGCCATAGGTGCCGCCGCCGTAAGGACCGCCGCCGTAGGGCGCGTTGGGGCCTGAAGGCGGGAGAGGCGCGGAGGACCCGGTCCCGGAGGAGCTGCCGGGAGGAGTGCCGGCAGGGGCCGAGTATGGAGACGCGTAGGGAGTGGTCGGGAAGGCAGCGGCGAAGGCCGGATTGCCGACGGAACCTTCCGGTCGCGGGGTGCTGTTCATGGGTGCTCTATTCGTGGTCTTGTTCCGTTGGGTCAGGTAGTAAAGGAGGTAGATTGCACCGCCCACCCAGAAGACGGTCCACAGGAAGCCGCCGAAGCCGTTGTGGCTCCAGCCCCAGAATCCGCCGCCGAGGCCGGTAAAGCCCAATACGGTGGTGATGAGCGCCCCCGTCATGCCGCTGGACCAGCGTCCCGCGCCGGCTTCCTGGACGTGAATGCGCCCGTCGGGTTCGGGGAGGAAAGCCCAGGCCAGGCCGTAGAGCAGGACGCCGATTCCGGCGAACAGGGTCAGGACTATGAAGATGCCGCGGACGATCAGCGGGTCGATTCCCATCCGGTGGGCGATGCCACTGGCGACACCACCAATCCAGCGATCGGGGCCGCGCTGGATGCCATGGCTCCTGATCCAGGTGAAGAAATCCTGGGACTGGCCAGGCACCCGGGCCGTCGGGTAGTTACCAGGACCATTCGGATATTGACCGGGGTACGGTCCGGCGTAGGCTCCTGCCTTCTCGCCTGCGCGCTGTCCGTAGGACCCTGGCTGGGCCGCGTCTGGCCTGGAGCCGTCCGCTGCGTCCCGCGCAGCATCCTGAGACGAGGGCTGTGGGCGGGGCTGCACCGGTTCGGTGGATTGATTCGTTCCCGGTTCAGGGAGCGGTTCGGTTGGGTTGCCGTCATCGGGGGTTGGGGGTTGCGAGTTCATACTTCGATACTGCCGGTCCGGATGGATGCGCTCTATTGGGGGACACCCTGAGCGGCCCCTGAGATACCCCCGGTAAGTACCGCAAACCGGTCCGGGGAACCCTGATCCGTGTTTGGATTGATCCATGACAACCGTCCCCGTCCGCCCGCCGCTGGTGCGCAGCAGCGAGCGAATTATTGCTGGAGTATGTGCCGGCCTTGCGGCGCATCTCGGCTGGCCGGTCAGGAACATCCGGATCGGTATGGCCTTGGCCTCACTTGCCGGCGGGGCGGGCCTGGCGTTCTACGCCTGGCTGTGGATCATGGTTCCCACCGCTGACGAAAGCGCCCGCCGCAACGCCCGGCGCCCGGTGTCGCCCATTGCTCCTGCGGTCAGCCAGCTGCCGCCAGCCCAAGCCGGTTCCCCCGTTTCGCAGGCGGCCGTCCATTCCGGTGTCCCCCTGCTGTGGGGATATCCCGACGTCGGTGCTGCCGCAGGTTCCGCGGCCGGTGCTGTGCCCGTCTCGCCTGACGGTATGACCGGCGCTGACCGCTCCCTGCCCGCTTCCGGAGATATGCCTCCTTACACTGAGATGCCCGGCGCTGCCGGCGTCTTGCCTTCAGCCGACTATGGCGAGACTCCCCGCCGGCCCTGGTTCCGTGCCCGCAGTGTGCGGTACGGCAAGGAGATCCTGCTGGGTGCCGGCCTTCTCCTCGTGGCCGGCATCCTGATCGCCCAGCTCCTGGGCGTCGACGTGCCGCTGGGCACGCTGATTCCGGCCGCCGCAGTGCTGGGCGGTGCATCCATCGCGTGGATGCAGCTCGACGAGACGCGCCGCGCCGGGCTGGTAGACAAAACCAAGGCAGACCAGGCCGGCGGCTGGGCACGGCTTGCGGCCGGTCTGGCGCTGGTAGTGGCCGGTGTCCTGGTGATGGTGTCCGGTTCCGGGTCGTGGGAGCAAACCTGGCTGGCGCTGCTGGCGTCGGTTGCGGTCCTGGGCGGAGTAGTGCTCGTGCTGCTCCCGTGGGCCTTGAAGTTCTGGCGTGATCTCGAAGCCGAACGTGCCGGCAGGATCCGTGAGACCGAACGGGCCGAAATCGCAGCCCACCTCCACGACTCCGTCCTGCAGACCCTCGCCCTGATCCAGCGCCGGGCCGGCAATGAGCATGATGTGGTGCGCCTGGCCAGGGCACAGGAACGCGAGCTCCGCAATTGGCTGTTCCAGGACCCAGGCAAGGACCCCGGACAGCTCTCGGACCGCATCAAGGCCACAGCCGCCGAGGTGGAAGACCTCCTGGGCAACGCCGTCGACGTCGTGAGCGTGGGGGATACCGTCATGACCGAAGCGTACGAGGCGCTGGTCCAGGCCAGCCGGGAAGCCATGCTTAACGCCTCCCGGCACGGGGGCGGAAGCGTGTCGGTGTACCTTGAGGTCTCCGACGGACGCGCCGAAGTCTTCATCAAGGACCGCGGGCCCGGCTTCGAGCTCAGTAACGTGCCAGAGGACAGGCTGGGCGTGAGGGAGTCCATCATCGGCCGGATGAAGCGGCACGGGGGTACGGCATCCATCGTCAGCACGCCCGATGGAACCGAAGTGAGGCTGGGACTGCCGGCGTTACAGCAGGACAACGCGGAAGGTAGATCATGAACAACGTGCCAAGGGTCCCCAGAGGCCGCAACGTGACCAAGGAGTCGGTGCGGGTGGTCATTGTGGATGACCACGCAATTTTCCGCTCGGGTCTCAAAGCGGACCTGGATGCCAGCATCCAGGTGGTGGGTGAGGCTGCCACGGTTGAACAGGCCATCGCTGTAATTGCGCAGGAACGGCCGGAAGTGGTGCTCCTGGACGTTCACCTGCCAGGCGGACTGGGTGGCGGCGGCCGTGAAGTGATCGCCGGTTCAGCGGCTCTCCTGGGCACCACGAAGTTCCTGGCGCTCAGCGTCTCGGATGCCGCCGAGGACGTCGTGGCGGTCATCCGCGCGGGCGCGCGGGGGTATGTCACCAAGACCATTTCAGGGGCGGAAATCACTGATGCCGTGTTCCGGGTTGCCGGCGGTGACGCCGTTTTTTCGCCACGGCTCGCAGGGTTTGTCCTGGACGCATTCGGCACGGCCCCGGCCGACATCGCCGACGACGAGCTGGACAGGCTCTCTGCCCGCGAACTCGAAGTCATGCGTCTGATCGCCCGCGGCTACAGCTACAAGGAAGTGGCCAAGGAGCTCTTCATCAGCATCAAAACAGTGGAGACCCACGTCTCCGCGGTGCTACGCAAACTCCAGCTCTCAAGCAGGCACGAGCTCACTAAGTGGGCAGCTGAGCGTCGTCTCCTCTAGCCCGGCAGCCCTCCCTCACATCCTGCCGAATTTCCCTGGACGCTCTCTCACCTTTCGCAGGCAAACACCAAACGCTCTCTCACTGGTGAACTTGGTCCACTGGTGAGAGAGCGTTTGGAAATTTTGTGCAGGGAGTGAGAGAGCGTTGTTACTGGGCCTTGCCCAGGAAGTCCTGCAGGCGCTGCACGCCCGTGGCCAGGTCCTCGTCGCCCAGGGCGTAGGAGAGACGCAGGTAGCCTGACGGGCCGAACGCCTCGCCCGGCACCACTGCCACTTCAACCTCGTCCAGGATCAGGGCGGCCAGTTCCGCGGAGGTCGACGGCGTTGACGTGCCGGCCGCCGTCGGGAATTCCTTGCCCAGCAGCGCGCGGACGTCCGCGTACACGTAGAAGGCACCCTTCGGCGTCGGGCATTCCACTCCGGGGATGGCGTTGAGTCCGGCAACAATCGCCTTGCGCCGCCGGTCGAAGGCTACCTTCATTTCGTCGACGGCGGTCAGCGGTCCGGAGACGGCGGCGAGGGCAGCGATCTGCATGATGTTGGAGACGTTGGAGGTGGCGTGGGACTGCAAGTTGGTCGCGGCCTTGATGACATCGGCAGGACCGATCATCCAGCCGACCCGCCAGCCTGTCATCGCGTAGGTCTTGGCCACGCCATTCAGGATGACTACTTTGTCCCCCAGTTCAGGGGCGGCGGTGGCGATGGAGGTGAAGGGCACGCCGTCGTAGGTCAGGTGCTCGTAGATCTCGTCGGTGACCACCCACAGGCCCTTTGAGGCAGCCCATTTGCCGATTTCGGCAACCTGCTCCGGGCTGTAAACGGAGCCCGTGGGGTTGGACGGCGACACAAACAGGAGGATCTTGGTCCTGTCGGTGACGGCGGCCTCGAGCTGGTCCACGGTGACCAGGTAGTCCTGCTCGGGACCCGCGAAGACCTCAACGGGGACGCCGCCGGCCAGCCGAATTGCCTCCGGGTAGGTGGTCCAGAAGGGGGTGGGGACAATCACTTCGTCGCCCGGATCCACCAGCGTGGCGAAGGTGTTGTACACGGCCTGCTTGCCGCCGTTGGTCACCAGCACCTGGGACGGGTCCACGGAGTAGCCGGAGTCGCGGAGCGTCTTCTCCGCGATGGCTTTCTTGAGCTCGGGAAGCCCGGCGGCGGGGGAGTAGCGGTGGTACTTGGGCTGGCCGGCGGCCTCAATGGATGCCTTGACGATGTAGTCCGGGGTGGGGAAATCGGGCTCGCCCGCGCCGAAGCCAATCACCGGCCTGCCTGCTGCCTTAAGCGCCTTGGCCTTGGCGTCAACGGCCAGGGTTGCGGATTCGGCAATAGCGGATATGCGCTGGGAAACGCGGGCGGCAGACATAGCGGGTCCGTTCTTCGCTTACAGCTCGTGGGCTGAATGGTGGAATTCGACGTGATCTACTCTATGCTGTTCAGCGGATCGTTCGGGTTGCCCGCATGGATGTGACCGCACGTCAGGTGACATGTAAGGTGAAGCGAACGGCCCGGAATGAGGCTGGTTCGACGTACGCTAAGTTGTTGCGTAGACTGGTTCTCCGGTGTTGAAAACACGGATGATGGCGTGCGCCCCAGTGGAAACTGGAAGTTCGGCAAGGAATGGTTTTCGATCCATAGGGTAGTGGCGCAATTGGTAGCGCAGCGGTCTCCAAAACCGCAGGTTGCAGGTTCGAGTCCTGTCTGCCCTGCGCAAGCTGTTCCGACGGAATGCCGGAGCAAGCGCAGCAACCATGGTTCTGATCAGGACCGGGTAATCCAACTTTGCACAGATGAGTGAGGACCAGGTGACCGAAACAGCTGCCAGCAGCTCGAAGGGCCGCCCGGCTAAGAAGGCCGCCAAGGCAAGCCTCTTCGCTCGCATCGCACTTTTCGTCCGCCAGATCATCGGCGAACTGAAAAAAGTTGTTGCACCGACCCGCAAGGAACTGATCAATTACACGCTCGTGGTGCTGGTGTTCGTGGCCATCATGATGGTCATAGTCAGCCTGCTCGACATCGGTTTCGGAACCGCGGTCAGCTGGGTCTTTGGCGGCATCGCCCCCGCGGACCGATAAGGCGAAGCGTCCGCAGGCTGCGTGGTCGTTGTCCGGGTAACCGGAATGAAACCACGGGGCGTGCGGAATTGAGCCATTTAAATAGGCATGTTAGGCAATGAGGAAGCAGGAGACCAAGTGTCTGAGCAGGAGCTCGAGGTAACCGAGACTGAGCTGGATGAGTCCGCGGACATCACGGCAGCCCCCACCGCAGAAGCCGGTGAAGAGTCCGAGGTTGAGTCCGCTGCGCCCGAATCCGCCGACGCCGATTTCGACGATGCTGACGCATCAGAGGAAGACGACACCGACGCTTCAGAAGTGGACGACGCTGAGGCTGACTCCGAAGAGGCAGATGCCCTCGCCGCAGCAGCCGCCAAGGCCGACGTCGACCCTGCCGAGGAATTCAAGGCCAAGCTGCGCCGCCAGGAGGGTGACTGGTACGTCATCCACTCCTACGCCGGTTACGAAAACCGCGTCAAGGCCAACCTTGAGACCCGCATCCAGACCCTGGACATGGAAGATTACATCTTCGAAATCCAGGTGCCGATGGAAGAGGTCGTTGAGATCAAGAACGCCCAGCGCAAGATCATCAACCGCGTCCGCATCCCCGGCTACGTGCTGGTCCGGATGGACCTGACGGATGCCTCCTGGGGCGCCGTCCGCCACACCCCCGGCGTCACCGGCTTTGTGGGCAACGCCCACAACCCCGTGCCGCTGCGTCTTGATGAAGTGTTCTCCATGCTCGCCCCGGTCTTCGAAGAAGAGCAGGCCGAAAAGGGCAAGCCGGTCAACAAGCAGAACCAGGCCCCAGTGGACGTCGACTTCGAAGTCGGCGAATCCGTCATCGTCAAGGAAGGTCCGTTCGAGACCCTCCCCGCCACGATCTCCGAGATCAAGGTCGAATCCCAGACCCTGGTGGTGCTGGTTTCCATCTTCGAGCGCGAAACGCCGGTCACCCTGGCGTTCAACCAGGTCACCAAGATCTGACAACCAAGAATTCGTCCCGGCGCTGCCGGCTTAGCAGCACCGGAACGGCCGGCCGCCTTGCCATGGCGGTCAAAAACCTGAGGCACGCTCCTGTGTCCCAGGACGTTATTGAGAGAAGGACCCTACATTGGCTCCCAAGAAGAAGGTCACCGGCCTCATCAAGCTGCAGATCCAGGCAGGTGCCGCTAACCCGGCTCCGCCGATCGGTCCTGCGCTTGGCCAGCACGGTGTCAACATCATGGAATTCTGCAAGGCGTACAACGCTGCCACAGAAGCCCAGCGCGGAAACGTCATCCCCGTGGAAATCACGGTTTACGAGGACCGTTCATTCACGTTCATCACCAAGACCCCGCCGGCTGCAGAGCTCATCAAGAAGGCTGCAGGCGTTGCCAAGGGTTCACCCACGCCGCACACCGTCAAGGTTGCCAAGCTGACCCAGGCACAGGTCAACGAGATTGCTTCCACCAAGATGGAAGACCTCAACGCCACCAGCCTCGAAGGCGCAGCGAAGATCATCGCCGGCACCGCCCGCTCCATGGGTATCACCGTCGAGGGTTAATCCCTTCCGCTGCCAGACGTCGGATTCTGAAAATGGATAACGACGGCGGGCGGCAACGCCGGGCAACCGGCACCATTGCCGGACAAACGGCACAAACCGAAATGTTGGGAACCGGGCACGGATAACGAGCCCGCTCACCGACTGTGGCAGGGCCCAGCGCGGTCCGCAGACCACAACTGCACAAGGAGAAATAAGCAGCATGGCAAAGCGCAGCAAAGCATATGAGGCAGCAGCCGCCAAGATCGACGCGGAGAAGTTCTACGCACCGTTCGAGGCAGTAACGCTCGCCAAGGACACCAACCCGTCCAAGTTCGACGCCACCGTTGAGGTCGCATTCCGTCTGGGCGTCGACCCCCGCAAGGCCGACCAGATGGTCCGTGGCACCGTCAACCTGCCGCACGGCACCGGTAAAGTTTCCCGCGTGCTGGTTTTCGCAACGGGCGACAAGGCTGAGGCAGCAATCGCTGCCGGCGCCGACTTCGTTGGTTCCGATGACCTGATTGAAAAGATCCAGGGCGGCTGGACCGACTTTGACGCAGCCGTTGCGACCCCTGACCTCATGGGCAAGGTTGGCCGCCTCGGTAAAGTCCTGGGTCCGCGTAACCTGATGCCGAACCCGAAGACCGGCACCGTCACGGCAGACGTCGCCAAGGCTGTCAACGACATCAAGGGCGGCAAGATCGACTTCCGCGTCGACAAGCACTCGAACCTGCACTTCATCATCGGCAAGGTCTCGTTCGACGCCATCAAGCTGGCTGAGAACTATGCAGCAGCACTGGAAGAGGTGCTTCGCCTGAAGCCGTCCGCTTCCAAGGGCCGCTACATCCAGAAGGCCACCGTGGCTACCACGTTTGGTCCTGGCATCTCGGTTGACCCCAACGTCACCAAGGTTCTGACCGAGGTCTAATCCTTTCAGTTCCAGCTGCCGGATCCTTCCGGCTCACAAGGACCGTCCGGCATTCCGCCGGGCGGTCCTTTGCCGTTCCACACGATCGACGAAGTCCTCAGCATCGCTAGGCCGGGAAGGAATTAGGCTGGGGGAATGGAGACGGGGGACTTGAGCGAACTGGTGATTACCGCCGTCGCCGTCCCCCCGCTACCCCACGATGGAAGATCCCACGACGGAACGTCCGACGGCGGGTGGGGAGCCAATGCCGCGGGCACAGGGAGTTTCAGCGACTTCCGTCAAAGCCACGCCTTGCGCGAGGCGCATGAGCTGGAGAAATGGGGCAACCTGGACCGCTGCACGACAGAGCCGGAGAGCGTCGAATATTGGCGGGGCAGCGAGTACGAGGAGCGCGCGCTCTTCCTGGCACGGCTGGGCCAGGAAACGGTGGGCACGTGCTCCGTGACCCTGCCGCTGCGGGAGAACACTGGCACGGCAGGCATCGATGTCCTGGTAGCGCCCGGGTACCGCAGGCGGGGCTGGGGGCGCCGCTTGCTTGAGCATGCTGAGGCGGTTGCGCGCGACCGAGGCCGGACCTCCCTCGATGCCTACTTCGAGCTCCCGGCTGAGCTTGTGGAGCGCGCCGGGCCCCTGCTGCCGGCGAAATCCGGGGCAGGCGGACTTCCCGAAGAGGATCCGTCCGTTGCCTTTGCCGCCGGAGCAGGTTATGAACTCGAGCAGGTCGAGAGATCAAGCCGGCTGGCCCTGCCCGTACCCTCCGGGCACCTGTCCGCTTTGGAGGCCGAGGCCGCGCCGCAGGCGAGAGACTACCTTCCCGTTGGCTGGGCCGACAGCTGCCCCGCGGAGTTCGTGGACGGGTACGCCGTGTTGAAGCGCCGGATGAGCACCGACGTTCCGGTGGCCGGGATGGACTGGGAAGCCGAGGACTGGGACGTAGGCAGGGTCCGCCACGAGGAGGAGACGCTGATGCGCAGCGGCGTACAGACTGTCGTGGCTGCGGCGATGCAGCGGAGCACCGGGGAGCTCGTGGCCTACACGGTCCTGAACTGGCGCCCGGGTGTGCCGGAAGCCATCATCCAGCAGGACACCCTGGTATCGGCGCAGCACCGGGGACGCCGTCTGGGGACCCTGGTCAAGGTGGCGAATCTCCGTGCAGCACAGCGGCGCTGGCCCGGCGCGCGGTCGGTGCTTACATGGAACGCGAGTGAAAACCAGCATATGCTGGCGATAAATATTTCGCTTGGATTCAGGCCTGATGGCTATGAAGGTGAGTGGCAGAAACGGCTGGGATGATGCCCCTTATGGCAAGAAACGTACAGATCGAGCAGCTTTGGATCCCGGACTCCCTTGAGGCGCCGGACGCCAAAGACTTCCTCGCCGCCGTCGAAGTGGGACGCAAGGTCCGGATGCAGACCTGGGGTAGCGATGACCTGGCCTACGCGCCGCTGGAGAAACTCCTCGAGCTGGCGGACCCGTATGAACGCCAGATCATCCTCGTGGCCAAAGTTGACGGTGAGATCGTGGGAACCGTTGACATCGCCCTTCCGCTCACGGACAACCTGGACCTCGCGGAATTCACCCTGGACATCCTGCCCGAGTTCCAGCGGCAGGGTGTGGGCCGGAAGTTGCTCATTGCCGCCGAACACATGGCCCGCGGCGAGGGCCGCACCATGATCCTGGTGGACACCAACCATCCGGGGGCTTCACTGCATGAGTTCGAGAAGGCCCAGCTGGTGCCCGGCTCGGGCCAGGGATTTGTGCCGCTCGCCAGCCGGGAAGTGGAATTTGCCCGTAAGACCGGGTATACCTTGCAGCACATTGAACAGTTCAGCTCGTGCGTCCTGCCGCTGGATTCCAAACTTGTGGCCGATCTCCAGGCCGAGGCAGATGAAGCCAACAACGGCCGTTACCGCCTGCACCATTGGACGGACCGCTGCCCGGACCTGTGGCTGGAAGCGGTGGCGACGCTGGAGAACCAGGCGGGCGCCGACGTCGACCCCTCTCTTGAAACTCCCGTCGAGCAGGACATGGTGTTCGACGGCGGCATCCTCCGGGAAGCGGAAGAGGTCACCATTGCGCAGGGCCGGCGGACGGTGGTTACGGCGGTTGAGCACCTGGCCAGCGGCGCGCTGGTGGGCCTGACCACGATCAGTGTCCTGGCGCACCGCGCCGATGTTGTCTTCCAGGATGACACGCTGGTGCTGCAGGAGCACCGCGGAAACAAGCTGGGCCTGCTCATCAAGGTGGCCAACATGGAACGCCTCACTGAGCAGTTTCCGGATGCACGGGTCATCTACACCTGGAACGCCCCGGAGAACAGGTACCTCCTGACAGTCAACCAGCAACTGGGCTTCACCACCGCGGGAGTAACAGGCATCTGGCAGAAGGAACTTCCCCACCTGGGATCGAGCAGCAGCTGAGCCACGAATTGGCGGATTTGGTAGAGGACCGGGGCGTCCCGTAAGCTTGAACTACCAAAGACCGTCGGTTGTTGGAAATCCACTCTCCTGAACACAGCTCAACTCTGCAGTTGTGCGCGGGAGGGCAAGTGGCTTTCTGGACGAAGGACCCTGAACGTAGGGCGGCCGGCGCAGGTGAACGAAGCAAAGCTCCGCGGAAATAACCGCGTTGAGCCAAGCCCCGTGCATCTGCGCGGGGCGTTTTTAGTTTTAGCTCACCTGAGCGGGGACCCGGAATACCGGCACTATCCCCGGAAGGAGGGTTATGGCAACGCCTACCAAGGTTTCAGCAGTAGCTGAGATCACTAACGATTTCAAGGAATCGAACGCCGCTGTCCTGACCGAATACCGCGGGCTCACCGTTGCACAGCTCAAGCAGCTGCGTGTTTCTCTCGGCCAGGACACCAAGTTCTCGGTCGTCAAGAACACCCTGACCGCCATTGCAGCCAAGGAAGCCGGTGTCGAAGCATTCGACGGCGACCTTTCCGGCCCCACTGCAATCGCGTTCATCAAGGGTGACGCAGTTGCAGCTGCCAAGAGCCTGACGGATTTTGCCAAGGCCCACAAGCAGCTGGTCATCAAGACCGGTTACTTCGAAGGCAAGGCATTGAACGCCAGCGAAGTTGCCGCACTGGCAGCGCTCGAGTCCCGCGAGCTGCAGCTCGCACGCGTTGCAGGTGTCCTCAAGGCTCCTGCTGCCGCCGCTGCACGCATCATTGACGCCCTGCGCCTCAAGCTTGAAGAAGAGGGCGGCGCTCCGGCAGAAGCTGAAGCTCCCGCCGCTGACGAAGCCCCCGCCGCCGAAGCAGAAGCTCCCGCAGCGGATGCAGCAGCAGAGGCAGCAGCTCCGGCTGAAGCCGACGCGGCTGCTGCCGAAGAGAACTGATTCTCTTTACCCACCAGACTCCGGTGTGACAGCGCGGCCCTGCGCCGCCGAACACCACTATAGGAAGGACGCCAACCATGGCGAAGCTCACCAACGAAGAGCTCATTGAAGCTTTCAAGGAACTGACCATCATCGAGCTCTCCGAGTTCGTCAAGCTCTTCGAAGAGACCTTCGAAGTTACCGCAGCCGCTGTTGCTGTTGCCGGCCCCGCCGGTGGCGCTGCTGCAGAAGAAGCTGAAGAGAAGACCGAATTCGACGTCGTTCTCGAAGCTGCTGGCGACAAGAAGATCGCAGTGATCAAGGAAGTTCGCGCCATCACTTCCCTGGGCCTGAAGGAAGCCAAGGACCTGGTTGACAGCGCTCCCAAGGCTGTTCTCGAAGGTGTTACCAAGGAAGCTGCCGAGAAGGCAATTGCACAGCTCGAAGAAGCCGGCGCCCGCGTTACCCTCAAGTAACTCACGCTGCTTCTCAAGAAACCCCGTCCACTCCGGTGGGCGGGGTTTCCTGCGTCTAGGCGGGCTCGCTGATGTCAGCCACCACAGCACCCAGGGCGGCGGTCAGGGCATCGGCGTCGACAAAGGCGCTGTAGCCGTGTTCCCCGGCACCCATCGAAATCCGGCGGCCGGTAATCGAGGCGTCCGCATACACCGGCCAGGCGTTCGTACTGCCCAGCGGGGTGATGGTTCCCCGTTCATAGCCCGTCGCGTCCAGTGCGACGTCGGCCGGCGGCAGTGACAGTTTGTTCACGCCCAGCAGGGACCTGAGCTTGGGCCAGGAGATCTGCCGGTCGCCCGGGATGAGGGCGAACAGGAAGCTGCCGTCCTTATGCTTGACCACCAGCGACTTGACGATGTCCGCCGGACGGATGCCCAGGATTCCGGCGGCCTCCTCCAGGCTCCTGGCGGCGAGGCGCTCCACGACCTGGACCTCCAGGCCGCGTGCCCCGGCGTCGGCGAGGAAACGCTCCCTGCCGACGCCGACCGTACCGTCCGCGGGCATCCCCGCCATCAGTCCCGGTACAGCAGGAGGGCTTCGCCCTGTCCGCCGCCTCCGCAAAGTGAAACAGCCGCCCTGCCGCTGCCGCGCCGTTTGAGTTCATGCGCGGCATGAAGGGCAAGCCTGGCGCCGGACGCGCCAATCGGATGGCCGAGTGCGATCGCTCCGCCGTGCAGGTTGCACTTTTCCAGCGGATAGTCGAGGTCCCTCAGGGACTGCACGGCAACTGAGCCGAAGGCTTCATTGATTTCGATGAAGTCCAGGTCTGCCATGCTCCAGCCGGCGCGTGAGAGGGCTTCTTTAATGGCATTCGATGGCTGCGAATGGAGGGAGTTGTCCGGGCCGGCCACCTGGCCGGGTTTCCCCACTACCGCCAGGTATTCAAGCCCGTTTTCCTCAGCGAAGGCGCGCGTGGTGAGCACCAGGGCGGCGGCGCCGTCGGACAGCGGGGAGGAGTTTCCGGCAGTGATGGTTCCGTCGCTGACGAACGCGGCACGCAGGCCGGCGAGCGTTTCCACTGACGTGTTGGGACGGACTCCTTCATCGGTGGAGACCACCACGGGGTCGCCTTTTCGCTGAACGACACTGATAGGGGCAATCTCGTCGTCGAAAACGCCGTTCTTGACGGCGAGGGCCGCGCGCTGGTGCGACTGCGCCGCCACGTTGTCCTGGGAAGTACGGTCAATGCCCAGGGTGAGGTTCTTGGTCTCAGTGGAGAGGCCCATCGACTGACCGTCGAACGCGTCGGTCAGGCCATCATGCGCGGCCACGTCCAGGGCCTGGATGGCGCCGTAGGTCCAGCCCTGCCGTGAGCCGGGCAGCAGGTGGGGTGCGCGGGTCATTGATTCCTGGCCTCCCGCCACCACCACGGTCGCGTCGCCGCTGCGGATCATGCGCGCGGCGTCGATGACGGCGGTCAGGCCGGAGAGGCACACTTTGTTGATGGTGACCGTGGGGACATTCCAGCCGATACCGGCGCCGATCGCGCTCTGCCGGGCCGGGTTCTGACCGGCGCCCGCCTGGAGCACCTGGCCCATGATGACCGCGTCGACGCGGCCGGCGTCCACCCCGCTTGCTTCCAGGGCGGCCTTGATGGCGTGAGCACCGAGTTCGACGGCGGTGAAGCTCGCCAGTTGCCCGTTAAGGCGGCCCTGCGGGGTGCGTGCTGCTCCAAGGATGACAACGTCAGTGTTGCCTGCGGAATTGCCCATTGTTATCTCTTCCGATCTGAAACGATGTAGGCCAAGGCTATCGTGAGGCTCATCACCTATCCATCCAAACGCTTGAGGGGCACCGCTAATTCCGACGCTGAGGCTGTGCCGGCACGAGCGCAGCTGACAGGGGAGCGTCACCTCAAAGCAGCAGCGGAAAAATCGGTGCTTGCAATCAGGCCGGATGTGGGGTAGACACGTAGGTTATTTTGCCGTATCGTAGATATTTGCGTCTTCCCTGTTTACCTTCAGCCTTCATATAGCGGTGGGCTTTGCCTAGCAGCTGACCATTAGCGTGCCGTCAACAACGTCACACATGTTCAGTGCGGGCCCCGGGTCATATAGCGGAACCGGATGGTAGCACTGCAGAGTCATTCTGCAGGGTGCACAGCGGGGGAGATCTGAAAACGCCTGAAGGTCTGTGGAAGGATCCCTCTTGGTCGCCTCGAGCACCTCTAATAACGAAACCGCTAACACCGCCGACAGCACTGATGGTGCCACTCGCCGGCTCTCATTCGCAAAGATTCACGAACCTCTTGACGTTCCGAATCTTCTTGCCCTGCAGACGGACAGCTTCGACTGGCTGGTCGGAAACGAACGCTGGCAGGCACGCGTAGCGAAGGCCGTCGAAGAAAACGATCTCAGCGTCGCCACCACGTCCGGTCTCTCGGACATCTTTGAAGAGATCTCCCCGATCGAGGACTTCCAGGGCACCATGTCCCTGAGCTTCTCCGATCCGGAGTTCGCTGACCCCAAGTACACCATGGCCGAGTGCAAGGACCGGGACGCAACGTACTCGGCTCCGCTGTACGTCAAGGCCGAGTTCATGAACAACAACACGGGCGAAATCAAGCAGCAGACCGTGTTCATGGGCGACTTCCCGCTGATGACCGAGAAGGGTACCTTCGTCGTCAACGGCACCGAGCGTGTTGTCGTTTCCCAGCTGGTCCGTTCACCGGGTGCGTACTTCGAGCGCACTGCGGACAAGACCAGTGACAAGGACATCTTCACCGCCAAGATCATCCCGTCCCGCGGTGCATGGTTCGAGCTTGAGATCGACAAGCGCGACCAGGTCGGCGTACGCCTTGACCGGAAGCGCAAGCAGTCCGTCACGGTGCTGCTGAAGGCCCTCGGCTGGACCGAAGGCCAGATCCTCGAAGAGTTCGGCCAGTACGACTCCATGCGCGCAACGCTGGAGAAGGACGCCACCGAAACCCGCGAAGACGCGTTGCTTGACATCTACCGGAAGCTGCGACCGGGCGAGCCGCCCACCGTCGAGGCTGCCCAGTCCCTGCTGGACAACCTGTACTTCAACTCCAAGCGCTACGATCTGGCCAAGGTCGGCCGTTACAAGATCAACCGCAAGCTTGGCATCGACCGCTCCCTTGGCGACAAGGAAGCTTCAGTCCTGCACGTTGAAGACATTGTGGCCATGATCAAGTTCCTGGTTGCACTGCACGCGGGCGAGAAGACCCTAACGGGCAAGCGTGACGGCCAGGACCACGAGCTGCGCGTCGAGATCGATGACATCGACCACTTCGGCAACCGCCGCATCCGCGCCGTCGGCGAGCTCATCGAGAACCAGGTCCGCACCGGCCTGTCCCGTATGGAGCGCGTTGTCCGCGAGCGTATGACCACCCAGGACGTTGAAGCGATCACGCCTCAGACCCTGATCAACATCCGCCCCGTGGTTGCAGCCATCAAGGAGTTCTTCGGAACGTCCCAGCTGTCGCAGTTCATGGACCAGAACAATCCGCTCTCGGGTCTGACCCACAAGCGCCGTCTGTCCGCGCTTGGCCCGGGTGGTCTGTCCCGTGACCGTGCAGGCATGGAAGTCCGAGACGTTCACCCGTCCCACTACGGACGTATGTGTCCGATTGAAACCCCTGAAGGCCCGAACATCGGTCTGATCGGTTCGCTGGCATCGTACGGCCGCATCAACCCGTTCGGTTTCATCGAGACGCCTTACCGTCTCGTGTCCGAAGGCGTTGTATCGGATGAGGTCCAGTACCTCACTGCCGACGACGAAGCAGAGGTCCTGATCGCACAGGCCAACGCTCCGCTGGACGAGAACAAGAAGTTCGCCGAAGAGACCGTCCTGGTTCGTGCCCGCGGTGGTGGAGGCGAGCCGGTTCTGGTTCCCGCCGCCGACGTCGAGTTCATGGACGTTTCCCCGCGCCAGATGGTGTCCGTGGCTACCGCCCTGATCCCGTTCCTCGAGCATGACGACGCTAACCGCGCACTCATGGGTGCCAACATGCAGCGCCAGGCCGTGCCGCTGGTCCGCTCCGAGGCTCCTTTCGTGGGAACCGGCATGGAGCGCGCCGCTGCAGTCGACGCCGGTGACGTTGTCATCGCCAAGAAGCCAGGTGTGGTCACCGAGGTCTCCGCCGAGCTCGTCATCATGCTCAACGACGACGGCACGGAAACCAACTACCGCATCAACAAGTTCGCCCGCTCCAACCAGGGCAACTGCTACAACCACCGTGTCCTGGTGAACGAAGGCCAGCGCCTGGAAGTCGGCGGCATCATCGCCGACGGCCCGGCAACGGACCAGGGCGAGCTCGCCCTGGGTAAGAACCTCCTCGTGGCATTCATGTCCTGGGAAGGCCACAACTTCGAGGACGCCATCATCCTCTCGCAGCGCATCGTTGCCGAGGATGTCCTTTCCTCCATCCACATCGAGGAGCACGAGATTGATGCCCGCGACACCAAGCTTGGTGCCGAGGAAATCACCCGTGACATCCCCAACGTGTCCGAGGAAGTCCTTGCCGGCCTGGACGAGCGCGGCATCATCCACATCGGTGCCGAGGTTGAAGCCGGCGACATCCTGGTCGGAAAGGTCACCCCGAAGGGTGAAACCGAACTGACCCCGGAGGAGCGCCTGCTGCGCGCCATCTTCGGTGAGAAGTCCCGCGAAGTGCGCGATACCTCGCTGAAGGTTCCGCACGGCGAGTCCGGCACCGTTATCGGTGTCCGGGTCTTCGACCGCGACAACGACGACGAACTGCCCCCGGGCGTGAACCAGCTGGTCCGCGTCTACGTGGCCGCCAAGCGCAAGATCACCGACGGCGACAAGCTCGCCGGCCGCCACGGCAACAAGGGTGTTATCTCCAAGATCCTGCCGATCGAGGACATGCCCTTCCTTGCCGACGGCACCCCCGTTGATATTGTCCTGAACCCGCTGGGTGTTCCGGGCCGTATGAACGTCGGCCAGGTGCTGGAAACGCACCTCGGCTGGGTTGCCAAGACCGGTTGGAAGATCGAAGGCGAGCCCGAGTGGGTCAAGCAGCTGCCGAACCTGCCGCGCGAGAGTGGCCAGACCACTGTTGCAACGCCGGTGTTCGACGGCGCCCGTGAAGAAGAAATCACTGGGCTGCTGGACTCCACCAACGTGACCCGCGACGGTGACCGCCTGATTAACTCCTCAGGCAAGACCCGCCTGTTCGACGGCCGCTCCGGCGAGCCGTTCCCGGATCCGATCTCGGTCGGCTACATGTACATCCTGAAGCTCCACCACCTGGTGGACGACAAGATCCACGCCCGCTCCACCGGCCCGTACTCCATGATCACGCAGCAGCCGCTGGGTGGTAAGGCACAGTTCGGTGGCCAGCGCTTCGGTGAGATGGAAGTGTGGGCGCTCGAAGCTTACGGCGCCGCTTACACGCTCCAGGAACTCCTCACGATCAAGTCGGATGATATCCACGGTCGTGTGAAGGTCTACGAAGCAATCGTCAAGGGCGAGAACATCCCCGAGCCGGGCGTTCCTGAGTCCTTCAAGGTCTTGATCAAGGAAATGCAGTCGCTGTGCCTGAACGTGGAAGTGCTTTCCACGGACGGAACCACAATTGAAATGCGTGACTCTGATGACGCAGTCTTCACGGCTGCGGAAGAACTGGGCATCGATCTGTCTCGTGCAGAGCCCAGTTCCGTAGAAGAGGTTTAGCAGAGCGTTCGGGAAAGGCAGACGGCGCCGCCGCACTGCCTTTCCTGAACCTCTCCCTCTTCCCGTAACCCAAGACTTCAGAATTTAGAGAACAAGAGAGAACAGGGACCATATGTCCAGCGAATCCTCCTTCGGCCTCATGCAGATCGGCCTCGCCACCGCGGAAGACATCCGTGGCTGGTCGTACGGCGAGGTTAAGAAGCCGGAAACCATCAACTACCGCACGCTCAAGCCCGAGAAGGACGGCCTCTTCTGCGAGAAGATCTTCGGCCCTTCCCGTGACTGGGAATGCTACTGCGGCAAGTACAAGCGTGTGCGCTTCAAGGGCATCATCTGCGAGCGGTGTGGCGTTGAGGTCACCCGTGCAAAGGTCCGCCGTGAGCGCATGGGCCACATCGAGCTGGCCGCCCCGGTCACTCACATCTGGTACTTCAAGGGTGTTCCTTCCCGTCTGGGCTACCTCCTTGACCTGGCACCGAAGGACCTCGAAAAGGTCATCTACTTCGCTGCCTACATGATCACCAGCGTCGACGCCGACAGCCGCCACGAGGAACTGCCCAACCTGCAGGTTGAGCACGACATCGAGAAGAAGCAGCTGATCGACAACCGCGACTCCGACATCGCCACGATCGCACGCGACCTCGAAAACGAGATCGCGCGCCTCGAGGGTGAAGGTGCCAAAGCTGCCGACAAGAAGAAGGCCCGCGACTCCGCCGACCGCCAGATGGCCAACGTGCGCAAGCGCGCCGACGCCGAGATCGAGCGCCTCGAGCAGGTCTGGGACCGTTTCAAGAACCTCAAGGTCGCTGACCTCGAAGGCGACGAAGGACTCTACCGCGAGCTGCGTGACCGCTACGGCATGTACTTCGAAGGCTCCATGGGTGCCGAGGCCATCAAGAAGCGTCTTGAGAGCTTCGACATGCAGGCCGAGTCGGACCTGCTGCGCGACATCATCGCCAACGGCAAGGGCCAGCGGAAGACCCGTGCCCTGAAGCGCCTGAAGGTGGTCAACGCGTTCCTGACCACCAACAACAGCCCGCTCGGCATGGTGCTGGACGCTGTCCCGGTGATCCCGCCGGAACTGCGCCCGATGGTCCAGCTGGACGGTGGCCGCTTCGCGACCTCCGACCTCAACGACCTCTACCGCCGCGTGATCAACCGCAACAACCGCCTCAAGCGCCTGCTTGACCTCGGTGCTCCGGAGATCATCGTCAACAACGAGAAGCGCATGCTTCAGGAAGCTGTTGACAGCCTCTTCGACAACGGCCGCCGCGGCCGTCCGGTCACCGGGCCTGGCAACCGTCCGCTGAAGTCCCTGAGCGACATGCTCAAGGGCAAGCAGGGCCGTTTCCGCCAGAACCTCCTTGGCAAGCGTGTTGACTACTCCGGCCGTTCGGTCATCGTCGTCGGCCCGCAGCTGAAGCTGCACCAGTGCGGCCTGCCCAAGCAGATGGCGCTGGAGCTCTTCAAGCCGTTCGTGATGAAGCGCCTGGTTGACCTCAACCACGCGCAGAACATCAAGTCGGCCAAGCGTATGGTCGAGCGTTACCGTCCGCAGGTCTGGGACGTGCTCGAGGAAATCATCACCGAACACCCGGTGCTGCTGAACCGTGCACCTACCCTGCACCGCCTCGGCATCCAGGCGTTCGAACCGCAGCTTGTTGAAGGTAAGGCAATCCAGCTTCACCCGCTGGTTTGTGGCGCATTCAACGCCGACTTCGACGGCGACCAGATGGCAGTGCACCTGCCGCTGAGCCCCGAAGCCCAGGCTGAGGCACGCATCCTGATGCTCTCCTCGAACAACATCCTGAAGCCGTCCGATGGCCGCCCGGTGACCCTGCCTTCGCAGGATATGATCATCGGCCTCTACCACCTGACCACCAAGCGTGTTGGTTCAGCTGGCGAAGGCCGCGTGTTCGGTTCAGTTGCGGAAGCCATCATGGCCTACGACCTGCACGAACTGCACCTGAACTCCAAGGTCAAGATCCGGCTTGAGGGCTTTGTCCCTTACCCGGGTTGGGAAGCTCCGGAGGACTGGGAGCAGGGTCAGCCTGCCCTCGTTGAAACCTCCCTGGGCCAGGTCCTCTTCAATGAGACCCTGCCTGAGGACTACCCCTGGGTTGAGGACGTTGCCGACAAGGGCGAACTGTCCCGGATCGTCAACGACCTCGCCGAGCGTTACCCGAAGGTTGTTACAGCGGCAACGCTGGACAACCTGAAGGATGCCGGTTTCTACTGGGCCACCCGCTCGGGTGTGACCGTTGCCATCTCGGACATCGAGGTACCCAAGGACAAGCCGGCCATCCTCGCCGGTTACGAGACCATGGCTGCCAAGATCCAGGGCCAGTACGACAAGGGCCTGATCGACGACGACGAGCGTCGCCAGGAACTGATCGAGATCTGGAACAAGGCAACCAACGAGATCGCCCAGGCAATGCGCGACAGCCTGTCTCCGATGAACACCATCAACCGCATGGTGTCCTCCGGTGCACGTGGTAACTGGATGCAGGTTCGTCAGATCGCGGGTATCCGTGGCCTGGTGGCCAACCCTAAGGGTGAAATCATCCCCCGTCCCATCAAGTCCTCCTACCGTGAGGGCCTGTCGGTGCTGGAATACTTCATCGCAACGCACGGTGCCCGTAAGGGTCTGGCTGACACCGCACTGCGTACCGCCAACTCGGGTTACCTGACCCGTCGTCTGGTGGACGTGTCGCAGGACGTCATCGTCCGCGAAGAGGACTGCGGCACCGAGCGCGGATTGGTGACGGCCATCGCCGTCGCCGACGCCAACGGTGAGCTTGTCCTGGACGAGAACGTCGAGAACAGCGCCTACGCCCGTACGCTCGCCGTTGATGTTCTGGACTCCAAGGGCAATGTCCTTGCAGCCGGCGGCACCGACTGCGGCGACGTCGTGATCGCTGAACTGTTCGCAGCCGGCGTCACCGAGGTCAAGGTCCGCTCCGTACTCACCTGTGAGTCCAGCGTCGGCACCTGCGCCCTGTGCTACGGCCGTTCACTGGCAACAGGTAAGACGGTGGACATCGGTGAGGCAGTGGGCATCATCGCCGCACAGTCCATCGGTGAGCCGGGTACCCAGCTGACCATGCGTACGTTCCACACGGGTGGTGCTGTGTCCGCCAGCGGTGGCGACGACATCACCCAGGGTCTGCCCCGTATCCAGGAGCTCTTCGAAGCCCGTACTCCGAAGGGTGTCGCACCGATTGCAGAAGCAGCCGGCCGCATCACCATCGAAGAGTCCGAGCGCCAGATGCGCCTGGTTATCACCCCGGATGACGGATCTGAAGAGATCGCCTACCCGGTACTGCGCCGTTCACGCCTCCTCATTGAGGATGGCGAGCACGTCACGGTTGGCCAGAAGCTCATCAACGGTCCGGTGGATCCCAAGCAGGTTCTGCGCATCATGGGCCCCCGTGCCGCGCAGAAGTTCCTGGTGGACGAGGTCCAGGGCGTGTACCGCAGCCAGGGCATCGGTATCCACGACAAGCACGTCGAGGTTATCGTCCGCCAGATGCTGCGCCGCGTCACGGTCATCGAGTCCGGCGAATCGGACCTGCTGCCCGGCGAGCTCGCCGAGCGCAGCCGCTTCGAGGATGCCAACCGCCGCGTCGTGTCCGAGGGCAAGACTCCGGCTTCCGGACGTCCTGAGCTCATGGGCATCACCAAGGCGTCCCTGGCCACCGAGTCCTGGCTGTCGGCAGCTTCCTTCCAGGAGACCACCCGCGTCCTGACGCAGGCGGCCATGGAAGGCAAGAGCGATCCGCTGCTCGGCCTCAAGGAGAACGTCATCATCGGTAAGCTGATCCCGGCCGGCACGGGCCTCCCGCGCTACACCGAGGTCACCGTGGAGCCCACTGAAGAAGCGAAGGCCAATCTGTTCACCGGCCCAAGCGCATTCAGTGACTTCTCGTACGACACACTGGGCGGCGACGGAGCTCCTGAGTTCCACGCCATCCCGCTGGATGACTACGACCTGGGCAACGACTTCCGCTAGCGGGCCGGGCGGTTCCCTACGTGTCGCGTTCCGCGCCACGTAGGGAACCCTGCCGCCCAGCCCTTACAAGCAACGCGGGGTCACTTACGGCCCAATCCGCACCTCGGATTGGGCCAGTAGTGACCCCGCGTTGCTGTTTAAGCACGGGTCATTGGGGGAGCAGGACGCCGATTAAGGCCTCGCGGCAGTCCATGTTAGACTTGAACCCAATTGTTATTGTGGCAGTGGATGAGTGCGCCCGTTCCAGCTGAAAGGCTGAACCAGAGCGACGTTTCCGGTTTGCAGGGTTCTTGTGCAACGTATGCCACATTTTTGCATGCCTAGGGAACTTTGAAGACGCGAGTCAGGTCAACCCCCGGCGTATGCGATCCGACTATTAAGGCTTCGCCTCAGCTGCTCTGGAGATTTTCTTCAAAGCCCGGGCGGCGGGGCAACGCAACAGGAGAGTGGCCGGAAGCGGCCACTCCGGATAAAACGGAGAACACGAGAGTGCCTACGATTAACCAGCTGGTCCGCAAGGGCCGCACGCCTAAGGTCAAGAAGACCAAGGCTCCCGCACTTAACGGCAGCCCCATGCGCCGCGGCGTCTGCACCCGCGTTTACACCACCACCCCGAAGAAGCCGAACTCGGCTCTCCGCAAGGTGGCGCGTGTGCGCCTCAACGGTGGCGTCGAAGTCACCGCTTACATCCCCGGTGTAGGCCACAACCTGCAGGAGCACTCCATTGTGCTCGTTCGCGGTGGTCGTGTTAAGGACCTTCCGGGTGTCCGTTACAAGATCGTCCGTGGCGCCCTCGATACCCAGGGTGTGAAGAACCGTAAGCAGGCCCGCAGCCGCTACGGCGCAAAGATGGAGAAGAAGTAATATGCCTCGCAAGGGTCCGGCCCCCAAGCGGCCGCTCGTACTAGATCCCGTTTACGGCTCCCCGCTGGTCACGCAGCTGATCAACAAGGTGCTGGTTGACGGCAAGAAGTCCACCGCAGAGCGCATCGTCTACGGTGCCCTCGAAGGCGCCCGCGCCAAGTCCGGCGGCGACCCCGTTGCGGCCCTCAAGAAGGCCATGGAGAACGTCAAGCCTTCCCTCGAGGTCCGCTCCCGCCGCGTCGGTGGCGCAACCTACCAGGTTCCGGTTGAGGTCAAGCCGGGCCGCTCCACCGCACTCGCACTGCGCTGGCTGGTCGGCTACTCCAAGGCCCGCCGTGAAAAGACGATGACCGAGCGCCTCCAGAACGAGATCCTGGATGCCTCCAACGGTCTCGGAGCCGCCGTGAAGCGCCGCGAAGACACCCACAAGATGGCCGAGTCCAACAAGGCCTTCGCACACTACCGCTGGTAATACTTCCCGGACGCCGCCGGCTCGAATGAGCCGGCGGCGAACGTGCAGTCCATCCGAAAGGGAGACACCGTGGCACAGGACGTGCTTACCGACCTTAGTAAGGTCCGCAATATCGGCATCATGGCCCACATCGATGCCGGCAAAACCACCACCACCGAGCGCATTCTGTTCTACACAGGTGTGAACCACAAGATTGGCGAAACGCACGACGGCGCTTCGACCACCGACTGGATGGAACAGGAAAAGGAACGCGGCATCACCATCACGTCTGCCGCCGTGACCTGCTTCTGGGAAAACAACCAGATCAACATCATCGACACCCCCGGCCACGTTGACTTCACCGTTGAGGTTGAGCGCTCCCTGCGCGTCCTCGACGGCGCTGTCGCTGTTTTCGATGGCAAGGAAGGCGTGGAGCCGCAGTCCGAGACTGTCTGGCGCCAGGCTGACAAGTACAACGTCCCGCGCATCTGCTTCGTCAACAAAATGGACAAGCTTGGCGCTGACTTCTACTTCACCGTCGACACCATCATCGGCCGCCTCGGTGCCAAGCCGCTCGTCATGCAGCTGCCGATCGGCGCCGAGAACGACTTCGTCGGCGTCGTCGACCTCCTGTACATGCGTGCACTGGTCTGGCCCGGCGACTCCAAGGGTGACGTCACCATGGGTGCCAAGTACGAGATCCAGGAGATCCCGGCTGACCTCAAGGAAAAGGCCGAGGAGTACCGCGCAGCGCTCGTCGAGACTGTTGCCGAGGCCTCCGAAGAACTCATGGAGAAGTACCTCGAAGGCGAAGAGATCTCCGTCGACGAGCTCAAGGCCGGCATCCGCAAGATGACGATCAACTCCGAGCTGTACCCGGTGTTCTGTGGCTCCGCCTTCAAGAACCGTGGCGTCCAGCCGATGCTTGACGCCGTCGTCGACTACCTGCCGAACCCGCTCGACGTCCCGCCGATGATCGGTCACGATCCCCGGGACGAAGAGAAGGAGCTTACCCGCAAGCCTTCCTCGGAAGAGCCGTTCTCGGCCCTCGCGTTCAAGATTGCGACCCACCCGTTCTTCGGTCAGCTCACCTTCATCCGCGTGTACTCCGGTCACGTTGAAGCTGGCTCCCAGGTGGTCAACTCCACCAAGGGCAAGAAGGAGCGCATCGGCAAGCTCTTCCAGATGCACGCCAACAAGGAAATGCCCGTTGACGGCGCTACCGCCGGCCACATCTACGCAGCCATCGGCCTGAAGGACACCACCACGGGTGACACCCTGTGTGACTCCGCTAACCAGATCGTGCTTGAGTCCATGAGCTTCCCCGAGCCCGTGATCTCGGTTGCCATCGAGCCGAACACCAAGGGTGACCAGGAGAAGCTCTCCACGGCCATCCAGAAGCTCTCCGCTGAGGACCCCACCTTCCAGGTGTCCCTCAACGAAGACACCGGCCAGACCATCATCGCCGGCATGGGCGAGCTCCACCTGGACATCCTGGTGGACCGCATGCGCCGCGAATTCAAGGTCGAGGCTAATGTCGGCAAGCCGCAGGTTGCTTACCGCGAAACCATCAAGCGTGCTGTGGACCGTCATGACTACACGCACAAGAAGCAGACCGGTGGTTCGGGTCAGTTCGCAAAGATCCAGATCGCCATTGCGCCGTTGGACACGTCCGACGGCGAGATGTACGAGTTCGAGAACAAGGTCACTGGTGGCCGTATCCCGCGCGAATACATTCCGTCTGTTGATGCAGGTATCCAGGATGCACTGAACGACGGCGTCCTGGCCGGTTACCCGGTTGTCGGTATCAAGGCCACGCTGATTGACGGCGCGTACCACGATGTTGACTCCTCGGAAATGGCGTTCAAGATCGCCGGCCGTATGGCTTTCAAGGAAGCCGCACGCAAGGCGAATCCCATCCTGCTCGAGCCGCTGATGGATGTCGAGGTCCGCACCCCTGAGGAATACATGGGTGAAGTTATCGGTGACCTCAACTCCCGTCGTGGCCAGATGCAGTCCATGGAAGATGCCCAGGGCGTCAAGGTTATCCGCGCACACGTCCCGCTGTCCGGCATGTTCGGCTACATTGGCGACCTGCGTTCAAAGACCCAGGGCCGCGCTGTGTACTCCATGACGTTCCACAGCTACGCCGAGGTCCCGAAGGCATTTGCCGACGAGATCATCCAGAAGAACCGCGGCGAATAGTCCTTCGGACTTTCACGGCGAACAAACTCGGGTGCGCTTCCGGCCGACGGAAGCATGCCTGGTGCAGGTGGCCGGGTCCCGGTCCAGATGCAGTCCGGTCAGTCCGGGCCCCGGCCATCCGCACGAACAGGCTCGAGGGACTAGTATTAGTTCCCGAATCTGCAATTTCACCAATCCAAAGCCCCCCAAGTAGACTTGCCTGAGTTTCAGCCGCGACAAGCGCGGCCGGAAGGTAAGTCATTTGAAAACGTTCTAGGAGGAACCTGTGGCAAAGGCAAAGTTCGAGCGGACTAAGCCGCACGTCAACATCGGCACCATTGGTCACGTTGACCACGGTAAGACGACGCTGACGGCCGCCATTTCCAAGGTGCTGTACGACAAGTACCCGACTCTCAACGAGCAGCGCGACTTCGCGTCTATTGACTCTGCTCCCGAAGAGCGTCAGCGCGGCATTACCATCAACATCTCCCACGTTGAGTACCAGACCGAAAAGCGCCACTACGCACACGTAGACGCTCCCGGTCACGCTGACTACATCAAGAACATGATCACCGGTGCTGCCCAGATGGACGGTGCAATCCTCGTGGTTGCCGCCACTGACGGCCCGATGGCTCAGACCCGCGAGCACGTCCTGCTCGCCCGCCAGGTTGGCGTTCCCTACCTGCTGGTTGCTCTGAACAAGTCGGACATGGTTGACGACGAAGAGCTCCTGGACCTCGTTGAAATGGAAGTTCGTGAGCTGCTCAGCGCACAGGGCTTCGATGGCGACGACGCTCCGGTAGTTCGCGTTTCCGGCCTGAAGGCACTCGAAGGCGACCCGGTTTGGGTCAAGTCCGTCGAGGACCTGATGGAAGCCGTTGACAACTCGGTTCCGGACCCCGTACGTGACCGTGACAAGCCGTTCCTGATGCCGATCGAAGACGTCTTCACGATCACCGGCCGTGGCACCGTTGTAACGGGCCGCGCCGAGCGTGGAACCCTCGCCATCAACTCCGAGGTCGAGATCGTCGGCATCCGCCCGGTCCAGAAGACCACGGTTACCGGTATCGAGATGTTCCACAAGCAGCTCGACGAAGCATGGGCAGGCGAGAACTGTGGCCTCCTGCTGCGCGGTCTCAAGCGCGATGACGTAGAGCGTGGCCAGGTTGTCGTCAAGCCGGGTTCCATCACCCCGCACACCGACTTCGAGGCCAACGTCTACATCCTCTCCAAGGACGAAGGCGGACGTCACAACCCGTTCTACTCCAACTACCGCCCGCAGTTCTACTTCCGCACCACGGACGTAACCGGCGTTATCACCCTGCCGGAAGGCACGGAAATGGTTATGCCTGGCGACAACACTGAGATGACCGTTGCGCTCATCCAGCCCATCGCCATGGAAGAGGGCCTCGGCTTCGCTATCCGCGAAGGCGGCCGCACCGTTGGTTCAGGACGCGTCACCAAGATCATCAAGTAGTCACTTGCTGATCTGCGTCTAAAGCTCCAAACGATTTGGCCGTTTGACGGCCGGACGTGAGGTTTCAACAGCCCCGCTGCTAGTGCAGCGGGGCTGTTCTTTGCTAGAATTAATCCATTCACTGGATTAATTCTGGATGTTCCCGCTGTGCGAAAGAGGCTGCATCATGACGGACCAATCGTACGAGGCAGGCTACCGCGCCGGTCACCTGCAGGGCTGGCTTGATGCCATGGCTCGATTCGGAACAGAGCGGCCCGTTGTTCCAGGCAACGCGGAAGCCGCAAATGGCGGACACACAGGCGGTTCAGCGCATGTACCTTCGGCCTTTCCGGCTCCGGACGCCGCCTCGCCCTTCCGCACACCGGCCAGTCCCCGGGTGCCGGTCCCGCAGATGACTCAGGGCACGACGACGTCGCCCTCCCCGATGCCGCCGTCGCCCGGCCTTTCGAGGCAAGCTGCCGTCGTCAACCAGTATCCAGTGGAGACGCCGGCGGAGCGCCAGGCGCGAAAGGAGAAGCGGGACCGCGAGAACATCAACATCACGCTGTACGTTGCGAGCCTGCTCCTGGTGGCGGCGGGGGCGCTGTTCATCGGTACCAACCTTCCGCCGGTGTTCCGTTTCGCCGCGGTCTGCGCCGTTACGGCCATGTTCTACGGGGCAGGGTTTGTCCTCCATGCCAGAGTCCCCAGGCTCCGGCCGGCGGCTGTTGCGTTTGCAGGCACGGGATTGGCCCTGGTTCCAGTAACCGGCCTTGCCCTCTACAACTTCGCGCTCCATGACGGCCCTGCAGCATGGCTCATCACGTCGCTGGTCGGGACTGCAGCCTATATGGCCGCGGCCGCCCGCCTCGAGAGCCGGGTGCTGGTTTACCTTTCCTTCACCTTCCTTGCCTCCACAGCATGCTCCGGAGTGTCCGTCCTCGGCGGTCCTCTGGTCTGGTACTTCGCGGCGCTGATCGGCGTCGCCGTGCTGCTGACCGCATTGGCGATGAGCCGTCCGGGCTGGTTGCCGCCGGTCTACATCCGGCCGCTGATGATCTTCCACCCGTGGGTCGCACCCGCGGTCGCGATTGCCGTGACGTGCATTCCGCTGCTTCTCGACAAATCCGAGTACGCATTGATCATGGGCATGTGCGGAGCATATTTTGCCCTGACGACAGCCCTGCCGGGCCCGCTTCGGTTGCTCAACTTCTACGCCGCGAGGATCTCCCTGACTGTGGCTGCCGCCGTCGAGATCTGGCATCTGACGGGACGTGGTGTCGATGCCGTCCTGGCGGGGGCAGTCCTTCTCGCCGCACAGGCCGTGGCCACGGCACTCTCGAATGGAACGCTCAGGCGCTGGTTTCCGGAGGTCGGTCGGCAGCCTGAGGCAGGCGGCACACATGCGGACGCTGGCACCCGCTGGCGGGCGGATGCTTTGGCGACATTTGCCGCCCAACTGGTGGTGACCGCCGCTTTTGCTGCCGAGAGAGCCTGGACAGAGGATCATGGCGAGGTCCTGGCTGCATCTGCCGGCGCAGTGCCCGTGTGGGTGCCAGTTCTGCTGGCGGTGGTTGCCGGCCTGGTCCTGGCAGCGAAACTCGCGGGGGAGGCTGAATGGGCGCCGGTGGCCGCACTGACTTTGGCCGCGGCGTTGGGCGATTCCATGGGTGCCTGGCCGTTGGCCGGGATGTTGCTGCTTGGCTCCGCTTTCTGGACAGTCCGCGGGCTCCTTGCTGAGGGTAGGCTCCGGCAGCGGATGTTCCTGGCAGCACGGGTTGCGTCTACAGTGGCTGTTCCGGTGACGGTCGCGGCCGTCGTTGGCGACGGCGCCGGGCAGACGGCCGCTGCGCTTTTCGGGCTGCTTGTGGCCCTGGTGTCCCAGCAGCTGCTGACGGCGGTGTTGCAGCGCTCGGGCGTCAGGATGATCGCTGCGCAGGCCAGCCTGGGAGGCTTTGCCGCAGCCTCAGTGGCCTCTCTCATCAGCTTGCCATTCCTGGATTCCACTCCCGGCCATGGTTTGACAGGACTTGCGGTCCTTATCCAGCTGGTGGCCGCGCTTGCCGTCGGCTGGCTGCAGGCGCCTCGCCCTGGCTCAGGCCGGGACTGGCACGCCACGGTGTGGGAAGGGCTACCGCTGGGGGTCGCGGCGGTGGCTGTGCCGGTCGCTTTCGGGGCGGTTTCACAAAGTTCCGGGAACATGGCGCTGCTGTTGGTTGCGGGCTACCTGTTTGCCAAGTCCGCGAGCTTGAAGCTGAGCCCGCACCGGTGGGCTTACTGGTGGCTCGGCCGGGGAACAGTCACCCTGTTGGCAGTCACAGCTTTTGACCAGTTACAGCAGGACGCCGGACCTACAGTTTTCGCCGGCGAGGTCCTTCTCGGGGCCACTGTGCTGGTCACGGTGTTGGCGTTACAGCTTGTTTTCCCCTTGGCTGCCGCCGCCCGAGTGCGGGCTCCGAAGGGGATCCTGGCGGACGCGGGGATTGTGCTGCTGCTGCAGCTGGCGTCCTGCGCAGTCCTGGCGCCGCTGGAGGCCGCCGAGTGGCAGGGGACGTATACAGCTGTGGCTGTGGCGGTAGGCGCGGCGGCCTCGGGATATGTGCTTCGCGCTGAGGCAGGATCAGTGTGGATCGCACCGGTGGCCTTCGGCGCCCTCCTGGCCTTTAGCGGCGGGGACCTTGCCGAGGTGGAACTGCTGATCGGGGTCTTCGCCGTCTTTTGTGCGGTGATGGTCGTAGCGCAGCCGCACGCGGCGGGCAAGGGCTGGTACTTTGTTGCGGCCCGCATGCTGACGGCAAGCCTTGCCGTGGTGCTCAGCTATGACATCACGGCCTCTCCGACAGCTGTGTCCCTAACCTTCGCGTTCGTCCTCGCTGCCCAGCACGCGGTCCGCTGGGCATTGCGCTCACGGCTCGCCGACGTCCCCTTCCAGCAGGCTGCCGTCTGGATCACGCTGGCGGGCCAGGCGCTGCTGCCCCTGGCGTACATGCTGCACACCGTTCCTGCCGGAATCCTGGGGCAGGACGACGACGGCGGCCGCTGGGTTGTTCTCCTGGAATTGCTCCTGCTGCTTGTCTCGGCACTGGCGGCCAGGAGGCTCTTTGGTGCCCGCGGCGCCTTGTACTTCGCCGTTTACGCGGCGCTGGTGGGCGTGGTTTCGCTGGGCCCGCTCGTCAGGTTCGGTGGAACGCTCCTCGCAGCTCCGGTTCTTAACCACACGGGGACCGCGACGGTGCTGCTGGTGGTGGCACTCCTGGCTGCTGTTTCCGGGGCCTTGCGGCGCGGCCGGAATGTTCCTGTAGGAGACATTGAGCATTGGCTGTGGCTGGGCACCGCTGGCTCCTTCACCCTCGCCGGGCTGCTCGTTTCGCCGTTGGCGGCGGACTGGATCCAGGGCGCAGCCGTACTGGTCCTGGCTGGCGTGTGTTTCACGGCGTCGCACGTGGAAGGGCAGACGCTCTTCTATCCGCCGGCGGCGGCCGCCGGACTGGCAGGCTCCATGGTGCTGGCGGCGGACTTCTTGCCGGACATCCCCGGATCGTGGGGCGAATTCCTGCCGTGGCTGACCGGCGCCGGGCTTGCCGCCTGCGCCCTATACTCCGCACGACTTTACCGGAGCCGGAGGTTGGAGGGGGATCCGGTGCGCCGATGGTCGCTGGCGGGAGCCGCCTTCCTGGGCTTTTGCCTTGCCGCCCTGTCCGGAATCCAGCACGATGCGACGGCCTGGGCTGCGACGGCGCTGCTGGCCGCCGCCGTCGGCATCGCCTACCTTGAGGCTCCGCGGAGGGTCAGGCGGGTGGCCGCGGAAATCGGTGCGCTGGCATTGACAGCTGCTATCCAGCGCGCCGCCATTTTTGAGCTGGACCGGCAGTTCGCCTACAACTACAGGCTGTTTGCCAGCCTGCCCGATCCTTTCTGGGTGGCCCAGTGGTACGTGCTCCTGGCGGCCGGACTTGGTGCCTCGCGCTATGCAGCGGGTCATCGTCTGGCTGGAAAGTCAATGGTGGCGGCCGGGGGAGTGCTCCTCTCGCTGAGCGGCCTCGGCGTGGTCTTTGGCGGCACGGGCGCGCAGCAGCTTTGGGTACTGGTCCTCCTGGCCCTCCTCCTGTTGGCGGGCCTGGGTCTCTCAGACCGGCTGTTTGTCTGGTGGGGAGCCGCGGGGGTGGCGGCCTGCATCCTGTGGGCGATGCGCCAGTACACCTTCGCGCTGCTGGCACTCATCGCCGTCGGACTTATTGTGGTGGCGGTGTGGCGCCTGAATCGTGGCACGGGCACGGAGAGTGCGCTTGAGCAGACCGGACCAGAGCACCCGGTGCAGGGTGGGCCGGCGGAGCAGGACCCGATCCACCGGCACTGATAATGTTGCTAACACGAGAGGAGTCCACCATGGAATGGCTAATTTTCCTGATCGTCGTGGTTGCGGTAGTTGCCGGAGTGTTCTGGGCCAAGAAGTATTTCCGCAACGAGATTGACCGTGCCAAGCGCATCAACCGGGCAAACAAGAACCAGTAGGCAGCACACCGGCGGCAGGGCTCAGCTGCCCGCCGCTGCGGATTTCTTACGGGCCCGGCCCAGGGCCTGGTACCAGTAGTAGGACTCTTTGGGCGTCCGCTCCAGGCTGTCAAAGTCGACGTGCACCAGTCCGAAGCGCTGTGAATAGCCTGCAGCCCATTCAAAATTGTCCAGCAGCGTCCAGACGTAGTACCCGCGCAAGTCAACGTCGTGCGCGATGCCGCCCGGGGCTGTCGCTTCCAATGCATGCCGCAAATGGCCGGCGATGAAATTGATCCTGTTGTCGTCCTGGATAGGGCCTGTGACGTGGTCCGGTTCCGGGAAACTGGCGCCGCTTTCCGTGATGTACACCGGAGGCAGGGCATCCAGGTACCGGTCCTTCAGTTCCCGCAGCAGGATGCCCAGGTGCTCCGGTGCCACCGGCCAGCCGAATCCGGTAGTGCTGTACTCCGGAAAGGGTTCCTGGTGGAACGGGACCCGGACCATGGCTTCCGCAGGTCCGGTCGGGCTCTCCGCCGGGCCCCTGCCGGCGGCCACTTTTGTCGGGTAGTAGTAATTGAGCCCGTAGAAGTCCAGAGGCTGATGGATAGTGCGCAGGTCGGCGTCGGAAATCCTGCCCAGGGCGCGGAACCATGGCCTGGCGATCAGCGGCGGGCGCGGGTAATGGCCCAGGAGCACGGGGTCGGCGTAGATCCTGTTGAGCATCAGGTCGAACACCGTGGCGATGAGCCTGTCCATCAGCTTGCCGGTGGCCGGCCGGACCGGGGAGTGCAGGTTGGTGACGCCTATCCCGCCGGTCACTCCCTCGCTCCGCAGCGCCTGGACAGCCAGCCCGTGGGCAAGCAGCTGATGGTGGACGGCGGGCAAGGAATTGAACAGCAAATCCCTGCCTGGTGCATGGACACCGAGCGCGTAGCCGTTCAACACCACGGAGGCGGGTTCGTTGAGGGTGACCCATTGGGCTACCCGGTCGCCGAACCGGCGGCCGGCGGCGGCGGAGTATTCGGCAAAGCGTTCAGCGGTGGCTCGGTTCATCCAGCCGCCGTCGTGCTCCAATGGAAGCGGTGTGTCCCAGTGGTAGAGGGTGGCCATCGGGGAGATGCCGGCCTCGAGGAGGTGGTCGATCAGGCGGTCGTAGAAGTCAAGGCCCTGTTCGTTCAAGCGGCCGTGGCCGTCGGGCTGGATCCGGGGCCAGGAGATGGAAAACCGGTACGAGTCCACGCCCAGGTCACGCATGAGCGCCACGTCTTCCGGGAACCGGTTGTAATGGTCGCAGGCCACCGCGGGTGAGTGTCCGTCCACGATGACACCGGGTTTTTCAGCGAAGGCATCCCAGCCGGACGGTCCCCGGCCGCCTGACGCCAGGGCGCCTTCAATCTGGAACGCGGCTGAGGCGACGCCAAGGGTGAAGGAGGGCGGCAGGCGGTCGGCGAGCTCGCTTACTGAAACAGCATTCTCCACCGTCATTTCCCTATCATCTAATCGGAAGTTGCCGAAGGCAATGACCCTCCGAAAGGGCCACTGACTTGCACGGCCCCCTGGCAGAGTTGTTGATTCGCTTCTGCGGATAATTTCCGGCATACTAGATGAGTTGTTCAAGCGCTTCTTCGCGTCCCGATCCGGATAATGCCGGATGCCAGGGTCCAAGTTGAAGACCAAACATAACCCACCCCAATGGAACTGCGGATTTGTATGCGTGCCAAGCGCGACACGCCCGACCGCGGGGGTCGGTTACGCCGGCAAGGTGAGGAACCCGGATTCATCCGGATTCAGTTTGTGCGGCGGATGGTGGTTACGACCTCAATTGCTTCGGCAGCCATACAACGAGTAAGTGAACAGGGCAGCCCCAACCAGGGGAAGCACAGACTGAAAGAGAGTCAGGCGACATGGCGGGACAAAAAATCCGCATCCGGCTGAAGTCATACGACCACGAGGTCATTGACGTTTCAGCCCGGAAGATCGTTGAGACGGTCACGCGCGCAGGCGCAACGGTAGTGGGCCCCGTGCCGCTGCCGACGGAGAAGAACGTGTACTGCGTCATCCGCTCTCCGCACAAGTACAAGGACAGCCGCGAGCACTTTGAAATGCGCACGCACAAGCGTCTTATCGACATCATCGATCCCACGCCCAAGGCTGTCGACTCGCTCATGCGTCTCGACCTGCCGGCAGACGTGAACATCGAAATCAAGCTGTAGGGAGGTGCTGAGAGACTATGACCGCAACCCGTAACGTAAAGGGCCTGCTGGGCACGAAGCTCGGCATGACCCAGGTCTGGGACGAGAACAACAAGCTCATCCCCGTCACTGTGGTCCAGGCAGATTCGAACGTCATCACCCAGCTGCGCAACGCAGAAGCTGATGGCTATGTCGCCGTTCAGATCGGCTACGGCCAGATCGATCCCCGCAAGGTCACCAAGCCGCTGGCTGGGCACTTTGAAAAGGCAGGCGTCACGCCTCGCCGCCACGTCGTCGAACTCCGTACCGCAGATGCTGCTGAGTACGAGCTGGGCCAGGAGCTGTCTGTTGAGCTCTTTGAAGCCGGCCAGAAGATCGACGTCATCGGCACCACCAAGGGTAAGGGCTTCGCCGGTGTGATGAAGCGTCACGGCTTCCACGGCGTTGGAGCTTCCCACGGTGCCCACAAGAACCACCGTAAGCCCGGTTCAATCGGTGGCGCATCCACCCCGAGCCGCGTCTTCAAGGGCATGAAAATGGCCGGCCGCATGGGCGCCGTTCGTCACACCACGCTGAACCTCACCGTTCACGCGGTTGACGTCGAGAAGTCGCTGCTCCTGATCAAGGGTGCCGTTCCCGGCGCCCGCGGCCAGGTCGTACTCGTACGCACTGCCGTGAAGGGAGCCTAGTTAAATGACTAGCACTGTCAAGGTTGACCTGCCTGCAGAGATCTTCGACGTTCAGACCAACGTGCCGCTGCTGCACCAGGTCGTCGTTGCCCAGCTCGCTGCTGCTCGCCAGGGTACCCACAAGACCAAGACCCGCGCCGAAGTTTCCGGTGCAGGTCGCAAGCCGTTCAAGCAGAAGGGCACCGGCCGCGCCCGTCAGGGTTCCATCCGTGCTCCTCACATGACCGGTGGTGGCGTTGTCCACGGTCCCACACCGCGTGACTACAGCCAGCGCACACCCAAGAAGATGATTGCTGCTGCACTGCGCGGCGCACTGTCTGACCGGGCCCGCAACGGACGCATCCACGTTGTCGCCGAACTGGTGGAGGGCACCAAGCCGTCCGTCAAGACCGCACTGGCAACACTGCGCGGAGTTTCCGAGCGCAAGAACCTGCTGGTTGTCATCGAGCGCGCCAACGACGTTGCTGCACTGTCCGTGCGCAACCTCGCCGGTGTTCACGTTCTGTACGCAGACCAGCTGAACACCTACGACGTTCTCGTCTCTGACGACGTTGTCTTCACCAAGGCTGCCTACGAAGCATTCGTTGCTGACAAGGCAGTGGCAAAGAACGAGGAGGATGCCAAGTGAGTGCAGCCACCATCAAAGACCCGCGCGACGTCGTGCTTGCACCCGTCGTCTCGGAAAAGAGCTACGGCCTGATCGATGAGGGCAAGTACACCTTCCTGGTGGACCCCCGCTCGAACAAGACCGAGATCAAGCTGGCCGTGGAGAAGATTTTCTCCGTCAAGGTCGACTCGATCAACACCATCAACCGTGCCGGTAAGCGCAAGCGCACCAAATTCGGATGGGGTACCCGCAAGAACACCAAGCGTGCGATTGTCACCCTCAAAGAAGGCACTATCGACATCTTCGGCGGTCCGCTCGCGTAGCGGAGACCACTTTAACGAGGAAATAAATTATGGGAATCCGTAAATACAAGCCGACTACCCCGGGCCGTCGTGGCTCGAGCGTAGCGGACTTCACCGAAATCACGCGGTCGACTCCGGAAAAGTCGTTGGTACGTCCGCTGCCCAAAAAGGGCGGCCGTAACAACACCGGTAAGATCACGACCCGTCACAAGGGTGGTGGCCACAAGCGCCAGTACCGTCTGATCGACTTCCGTCGCCACGACAAGGACGGCGTCAACGCCCGCGTTGCCGAAATCGAGTACGACCCGAACCGTACGGCTCGCATCGCACTCCTGCACTACGTTGATGGCACCAAGCGTTACATCATCGCCCCGAACAAGCTGGCCCAGGGTGACTTCGTAGAGGCAGGTGCCAACGCTGACATCAAGCCTGGCAACAACCTGCCCCTGCGCAACATCCCGGTAGGTACCGTCATCCACGCAGTTGAACTGCGTCCGGGCGGCGGCGCCAAGATGGGCCGCTCCGCCGGCGCATCGATCCAGCTCGTAGCCAAGGAAGGCCGCTTCGCCCAGCTGCGACTGCCTTCCGGTGAAATCCGCAACGTTGACGTGCGCTGCCGCGCTACCGTCGGCGAGGTCGGCAACGCCGAGCAGTCGAACATCAACTGGGGTAAGGCCGGCCGCATGCGGTGGAAGGGCGTCCGCCCGACCGTCCGTGGTGTCGCGATGAACCCGGTTGACCACCCGCACGGTGGTGGCGAGGGTAAGACGTCCGGTGGACGTCACCCCGTCAACCCGAACGGTAAGCGGGAAGGCCGCACCCGGCGTCCCAACAAAGAGAGCGACAAGCTTATTGTTCGTCGCCGTCGTACTGGCAAGAACAAGCGATAGGAGCCTGGACACATGCCACGCAGCCTGAAAAAAGGTCCTTTCGTTGACCAGCACCTCTTTGTGAAGGTAGCCAGGGAAAACGAAAAGGGCACCAAGAACGTCATCAAGACCTGGTCCCGCCGCTCGATGATCATCCCCGACATGCTCGGGCACACGATCGCCGTGCACGACGGACGCAAGCACATCCCGGTGTTTGTCACCGAGTCGATGGTCGGGCACAAGCTCGGCGAATTCGCTCCCACGCGGACATTCCGCGGCCATGTCAAGGACGACCGTAAGGGCAAGCGCCGCTAGGCGCCTGCACTTACGTCAAAGACGAGAGAAGGAAAGCAATGGAAGCCAAGGCAATTGCGCGTCACATCCGCGTAACGCCTATGAAGGCCCGGCGCGTCGTCAACCTTGTTCGTGGTAAGCAAGCGAATGAGGCTCTGGCAATTCTGAAGTTTGCCCCCCAGGCAGCTTCGGAGCCGGTATTCAAGGTAGTACAGTCGGCAATCTCCAACGCCCGGGTCCTCGCGGACCGCGACGGCGTGGCGTTTGACGAAGGTGACCTCATCATCAGCGAAGCGTTTGTTGATGAAGGCCCGACCATGAAGCGGTTCCAGCCGCGTGCCCAGGGTCGTGCATTTCAGATCAAGAAGCGCACCAGCCACATCACCGTGGTAGTCGCTACCCCGGAGAAAGAGGAGGCTCGCTAAGTGGGACAGAAAGTAAACCCGCACGGGTTCCGACTCGGCATTACCACCGATCACGTATCGCACTGGTTCGCTGACAGCACCAAGGCCGGCCAGCGGTACAAGGACTTCGTTCGCGAAGACATCCGCATCCGCCAGCTCATGTCTGTTGGCATGGAGCGCGCCGGCATCGCCAAGGTCGAGATCGAGCGCACCCGTGACCGTGTCCGCGTGGATATCCACACGGCACGTCCCGGCATCGTCATCGGCCGTCGCGGCGCAGAAGCAGACCGCATCCGCGGCGAGCTCGAGAAGCTGACGGGCAAGCAGGTCCAGCTGAACATCCTCGAGGTCAAGAACCCCGAGATGGAAGCACAGCTTGTTGCCCAGGGCGTTGCTGAGCAGCTGACTTCCCGCGTGGCTTTCCGCCGTGCGATGAAGAAGGCCATGCAGTCCGCTCAGCGTGCAGGTGCCAAGGGCATCCGTATCGCCTGCTCCGGTCGACTGGGCGGCGCTGAAATGTCCCGCTCGGAGTTCTACCGCGAAGGCCGTGTGCCCCTGCACACCCTCCGCGCGAACATCGACTACGGCTTCTACGAGGCCAAGACCACCTTCGGCCGTATCGGCGTGAAGGTCTGGATCTACAAGGGTGACGTCACCGCCAAGGAACTGGCCCAGCAGGCAGCTGCTGCTCCGTCCCGTGGCCGCGGCGCCAGCGACCGCCCGGGCCGCCCGGGTGGCGCTGACCGTGGTGACCGCCGCCGTCGTACCGACCGTCCGGCCGCCGAAGCAGCTCCTGCTGCCGAAGCTCCGGCAGTTGAGGCTGCTGCTGCAGTAGAAGGAGGACAGGCTTAAATGCTTATCCCACGTCGAGTCAAGCACCGTAAGCAGCACCACCCGGGTCGTTCCGGCGCTGCTACGGGCGGCACCAAGGTCTCCTTCGGTGAGTACGGCATCCAGGCCCTGAGCCCGGCATACGTCACCAACCGTCAGATCGAGTCTGCACGTATCGCGATGACCCGCCACATCAAGCGTGGCGGCAAGGTCTGGATCAACATCTACCCGGACCGTCCCCTCACGAAGAAGCCTGCCGAAACCCGCATGGGTTCCGGTAAGGGTTCGCCGGAATGGTGGGTCGCTAACGTCAAGCCGGGCCGGGTTCTCTTTGAGATCTCCGGCGTCGAAGAATCGGTAGCCCGCGAGGCCCTGCGCCTGGCAATCCACAAGCTCCCGTTGAAGGCACGCATTCTGCGTCGCGAAGGTGGTGAATAGAAATGGCAGTAGGATCCAAGGAACTTGCATCCGCACAGCTGGACGGTTTCGACAACGAGCGTCTCGTTGAAGAACTCCGCAAGGCTAAGGAAGAGCTGTTCAACCTGCGTTTCCAGTCCGCCACCGGTCAGCTGGAGAACCACGGTCGTCTGCGCGCGGTAAAGAAGGACATCGCCCGCATCTACACCGTTCTCCGTGAGCGCGAGCTGGGCATTCGTGCCGAGGTTGCCGCACCGGTTGTGGAAGCCAAGGAAGAAAAGAAGTCCAAGAAGTCAGCAACCAAGAAGGCCGAGACGGCTGAAACGGTTGAGACCGAGGAGGACGCCAAGTGAGTGAAAAGGACGAGAACGTGACGGAAACTGTTTCTGCTGAGGCAGCTACGGCTGAGCAGCGCGGTTACCGTAAGACGCGTCGCGGCTACGTGGTCTCTGACAAGATGGAAAAGACCATCGTTGTTCAGGTTGAAGACCGCGTGAAGCACGCTCTGTACGGCAAGGTCATCCGCCGCACCTCGAAGGTCAAGGCACACGACGAGCAGAACACCGCCGGCATCGGCGACCTCGTGCTCATCGCCGAGACCCGCCCGCTGTCCGCCACCAAGAACTGGCGGCTTGTGGAGATCCTCGAGAAGGCCAAGTAACACCTGCAGTATCCGCTGGTAACAGCCGCTGCACCGAAACCCCCGCTCCCGTATGGGACCGGGGGTTTCTGCGTTGATGGCCGGCCGGGTGCCAGGCTCCATGTCACGACGGGCACGCTTTTGGCGAACGTACGACGGCGGCGGGCCGGCTTTGCGGGGGAGCGGCACCCCTGGCGGGCCAAAAGACTGCCCTGCGTGACGCCGTCGTGCATTGCAGCAGCATGCCCCCTCTGTGATATGGGGGGATAGCCATGACTGTGCTAGGATATTGAGTTTGTATGGCGCCGTTCGTGCGCCGTCATCTACCTCGTAAACAATCGTGCCACGGCATAGTGCCCCCACGCGCTCCAGCTCCGTCTGGATCGGCCTGGGAAGCAAATGTTTTTGGCACGGGCGTTTAGGCCTGGTCTGGCAAAATCCAGGCAGGTCAAGAGACACCCCGATCAACCGTTCCGCAAGGCTCATTCCGTAGGAAGATTTTCGGTCTGAGAACCAGCGCGACGCAAGGAGTAAATAGTGATTCAGCAGGAGTCGCGACTCAAGGTCGCCGACAACACGGGTGCTAAGGAAATCCTTACCATTCGCGTTCTCGGTGGATCTGGCCGTCGCTACGCAGGCATTGGCGACGTCATCGTCGCTACCGTCAAGGACGCAATCCCGGGCGGCAACGTAAAGAAGGGCGATGTTGTCAAGGCAGTCATCGTCCGTACCAAGAAGGAACGCCGCCGTGCGGATGGTTCCTACATCAAGTTTGACGAGAACGCAGCTGTGATCCTGAAGGCTGACGGTGACCCCCGCGGTACCCGTATCTTCGGACCGGTTGGTCGTGAACTTCGTGACAAGAAGTTCATGAAGATCGTTTCTCTGGCTCCGGAGGTGCTCTAGTCCATGGCTAAGATCAAAAAGGGTGACCTCGTTCAGGTCATCACTGGCGCCAAGGCTGAGCGCGGCGGCGACCGTGGCAAGCAGGGCAAGGTTCTGCGCGTATTCCCTGAGACCAACCGCGTGCTGGTCGAAGGCATTAACCGCGTAACCAAGCACACCAAGGTCGGTCAGTCGCAGCGCGGCACGAAGACCGGTGGCATCGAGGTTGTCGAAGCTTCGATCCACATCTCCAACGTGGCTCTGGTTGACCCGTCCACCAAGAAGCCCACCCGCGTCGGTTTCCGCACCGAGACCGTTGAGCGCGATGGCGTGAAGCGTGAAGTGCGTGTTCGCGTGGCCAAGAGCTCCGGGAAGGACATCTAATGACTGAGACTCTCGAGACTCCGGCAACGAAGATCGTTCCTCGTCTGAAGACCAAGTACGCCGATTCCATCAAGAGCACGCTCATTGAGGAATTCAAGTACGAAAACGTCAACCAGGTTCCCCGCCTGGTGAAGGTCGTTGTGAACATGGGTGTTGGAGATGCCGCCAAGGACTCCAAGCTGATCGACGGCGCTGTCCGTGATCTGACCCTGATCACCGGCCAGAAGCCGCAGGTAACCAAGGCCCGCAAGTCGATCGCACAGTTCAAGCTGCGCGAAGGCATGCCCATCGGCGCGCACGCAACTCTGCGTGGAGACCGCATGTGGGAATTCCTGGATCGTCTGGTCACGCTGGCTCTGCCCCGTATCCGCGACTTCCGCGGCCTCAGCGGCAAGCAGTTCGACGGCAACGGCAACTACACCTTCGGTCTGACCGAGCAGGTTATGTTCCACGAAATCGACCAGGATTCCATCGACCGCGTACGCGGCATGGACATCACGGTTGTTACCACTGGCAAGACCGATGACGAAGGCCGCGCGCTGCTGAAGGCGCTTGGTTTCCCGTTCAAGGCCGAAGACTAATCTAACTACGTAACAGGTCCTTCGCTGAGGCACTTATGCGGCGGCGAGGAAACCGTTATGAGGAAGGGCAAGAGCCCACATGACTATGACAGATCCTGTCGCAGATATGCTTACGCGTCTGCGCAATGCAAACTCGGCATACCACGATTCCGTGACCATGCCGTACAGCAAGCTCAAGGCACGCGTTGCCGACATCCTGAAGGCCGAAGGTTACATCGCCTCCTGGAAAGAAGAAGACGCTGAGGTTGGCAAGAAGCTGACCCTCGAGCTCAAATTCGGTCCGAACCGCGAGCGTTCCATCGCTGGCGTTCGTCGTATTTCCAAGCCGGGACTGCGCGTTTACGCAAAGTCCACCAACCTGCCGCACGTGCTCGGTGGCCTGGGTGTCGCAATCCTGTCCACCTCTTCCGGCCTCCTGACTGACAAGCAGGCCGGCAAGAAGGGCGTGGGCGGCGAAGTCCTCGCTTACGTCTGGTAACGGGAAAGGAAGAGAATAATGTCACGTATTGGACGTCTCCCCATCACCGTTCCTGCCGGCGTTGAGGTCAAGGTTGACGGCTCTGTCGTCAGCGTCAAGGGTTCCAAAGGCGAGCTGAACCACACTGTGGCCAGCCCGATCGAGGTTTCCCTGGACGCAGACACCCTGACTGTCGCCCGCCCGAACGACGAGCGCGCCTCCCGTTCACTCCACGGCCTGACCCGCACCCTGATCTCCAACATGATCGAGGGCGTTACCAAGGGCTACGAGAAGAAGCTTGAAATCGTTGGTACTGGTTACCGCGTTCAGGCCAAGGGATCTGACCTTGAGTTCGCTCTCGGCTACAGCCACCCGGTCAATGTCTCCGCACCGGACGGCATCACCTTTGCAGTTGAGACCCCGACCAAGCTCTCTGTTTCAGGTATCAACAAGCAGCAGGTCGGCGAGGTTGCTGCCAACATTCGCAAGCTTCGGAAGCCGGACCCCTATAAGGGCAAGGGCATCCGTTACGCAGGCGAAGTCATCCGCCGCAAGGTCGGAAAGGCTGGTAAGTAACCATGGCCATCTCAATCAATAAGAAGCGTACGAACAAGAGCAAGTCTGCTTCGCGCAGCCGCCGCCAGCTTCGTATCCGCAAGCGCATCTCCGGAACGGCTGTACGTCCTCGTCTGGTCGTCAACCGCTCCGCACGCCACGTATTCGTCCAGGTTGTCGATGACACCAAGGGCCTGACCGTAGCGAGCGCGTCCACACTGGAAGCCGACCTTCGTGCATTCGATGGTGACAAGACTGCCAAGGCCAAGCGCGTTGGCGAGCTCGTTGCCGAGCGCGCGAAGGCTGCCGGCGTCGAAGCTGTTGTCTTCGACCGCGGTGGTAACAAGTACCACGGCCGCATTGCCGCCGTCGCTGACGGTGCACGTGAAGGTGGGCTGTCACTGTGACGGAAGCAAACAAGGAAAAGGACACTGTGTCTGCAGATCAGAAGGCGACTGAAGCCGTAGCTGCTTCGGCCACTGAGACCACTGCCCCCGCTGCTGCCGATGACCGCCGTGGTGGCGCTCGTCGTGGCGAGCGTGGCGACCGTGGCCAGGGCCGTGGCGACCGTGGTGGCCGTGGCGGCCGCGACGGCGGCCGTGAAGCCGAGAAGAGCCAGTTCGTAGAGCGCGTCGTTACCATCAACCGCGTTTCCAAGGTGGTCAAGGGTGGTCGTCGCTTCAGCTTCACCGCACTGGTCGTCGTTGGTGACGGCAACGGTATGGTCGGCGTTGGCTACGGCAAGGCTAAGGAAGTTCCTGCCGCTATCGCGAAGGGCGTTGAAGAGGCCAAGAAGTCCTTCTTCCGCGTACCCCGCATTGGCAACACCATCCCGCACCGCGTTCAGGGTGAGGCTGCTGCCGGCGTCGTTATGCTGCGTCCGGCTTCCGCCGGTACCGGTGTTATCGCCGGTGGTCCGGTCCGTGCAGTACTGGAGTGCGTGGGCATCCACGACATCCTCTCCAAGTCGCTCGGTTCCTCCAACGCCATCAACATCGTTCACGCGACTGTTGACGCCCTGAAGCGCCTCGAAGAGCCGGCAGCAGTGGCAGCACGCCGCGGCCTGCCGCTGGACGAGGTTGCGCCGCCGGCAATGGTGAAGGCTCTCCTGAACCAGAAAGTGGGTGTCTGAGGATGGCTAAGAACCTGATTCCCTCCGACGCCCAGTTGGAGATCACTCAGATCAAGTCCGTCATTGGCGGCAAGCAGAACCAGCGCGACACCCTTCGGTCCCTCGGCCTGAAGCGGATCGGACACACCGTTGTCCGCACCGCCGACGCCGTGACCGTGGGAATGCTCAACACGGTTCCGCACCTGGTAAAGGTAGAGGAGGCGAAGTAAATGGCAGAGAAGAACACCGCCGAAAAGGCACAGGGCGCCGCTGCTGAGAAGCAGAACGCCCTGAAGGTTCACCACCTGCGTCCCGCCCCGGGTGCCAAGACCGCCAAGACCCGTGTTGGTCGTGGTGAAGGTTCCAAGGGTAAGACCGCTGGTCGCGGTACCAAGGGTACGAAGGCCCGCTACCAGATCAAGGCTGGCTTTGCCGGCGGCCAGCTGCCGCTGCACATGCGCCTGCCGAAGCTGCGCGGCTTCAAGAACCCGTTCCGGGTTGAGTTCCAGGTTGTAAACCTGGACAAGCTCAACGAGCTGTTCCCGGAAGGTGGCGCAGTCACCGTGGAGAACCTGGTCGAAAAGGGTGCCGTTCGCAAGAACCAGCCCGTTAAGGTGCTTGGCACCGGCGACATCACCGTCAAGGTTGACGTCACCGCCCACGCATTCTCGGCCAGCGCCGCTGAAAAGATTGCCGCAGCAGGCGGAAGCACCACCGCTCTCTAGAGTCGGTGGGGCACATGCCCGTTGTTGGACTCCCGGGATTCGGGGCCGCGAGGCCTCGGGTCCCGGGAGTTTTTCGTTTTCCAGGCTTTCCGGATTATCCGTGAACAGCCTCCACCCGTTAGACTCGGTTGTTGGGTTTATTCACCCTGCTCCCATGACTTCATTTAAACCACTCAGGAGGACGCTTGCTTAGCGCATTTGGCCGGGCCTTTCGCACGCCTGATCTGCGACGCAAGTTGTTGTTCACGCTGGGAATCATCACAATCTTCCGCTTGGGTGCCTTCATCCCCTCGCCTGGTGTGAACTACCAGAATGTCCAGCAATGCTTGTCGCAAGGTCAGACCGCAGGCGGGCTCTACCAGCTCGTCAACCTGTTCAGCGGCGGTGCATTGCTCCAGGTGTCCATCTTTGCCCTGGGAATCATGCCGTACATCACGGCGAGCATCATTGTGCAGCTGCTCCGGGTGGTCATTCCCCGGTTCCAGGAGCTGTACGAGGAAGGTGCGTCCGGCCAGTCCAAGCTGACCCAGTACACCCGGTACCTCACCATTGCCCTGGGCCTGCTCAACGCCACGACCCTGGTGTCGCTGGCCCGTTCAGGGCAGCTGCTACCCGGCTGTAACCTCGCAATCATTCCGGATAACACCATCATCACCACCATCCTGATCATCATCACGCTGACGGCTGGAACCGGCCTGATCATGTGGATGGGCGAGCTCGTCACCGAAAAAGGTGTGGGCAACGGCATGTCGCTGCTGATCTTCACCTCGATTGCCGCCGGCTTCCCGACCTCCCTCGGCGCTATCTGGAAGACCCAGGGTCCGGGGACGTTCTCCCTGGTGCTCATCATCGGGCTGCTGACTGTCGCGCTTGTGGTGTTCGTGGAGCAGTCCCAGCGGCGCGTCCCGGTGCAGTACGCCAAGCGGATGATCGGCCGCCGCACCGTCGGCGGGACCAGCACGTACATTCCCATCAAGGTGAACATGGCCGGCGTTGTCCCGGTGATCTTCGCGTCCTCGATGCTGTACCTGCCCGGCCTGATTTCGCAGTTCAACCAGCCCAAGGCTGGCGAACCGGTGCAGCCCTGGGTTGAGTGGATCAACAACAACCTGACCAAGGGCGATCACCCCATTTACATGGCGTTGTACTTCGTCATGATCGTTTTCTTTACCTACTTCTACGTCGCGATCACCTTCAACCCTGAAGAGGTCTCGGACAACATGAAGAAGTACGGCGGTTTCATCCCCGGTATCCGCGCCGGCAAGCCGACGGCGGATTACCTGCAGTACGTGCTCTCCCGGATCACCCTGCCCGGCGCCATGTATCTTGGCCTTGTGGCGCTGATCCCGCTGGTGGCCTTGGTGCTGATCCAGGCGAACCAGAACTTCCCGTTCGGTGGCACCTCGATCCTGATCATGGTGGGCGTGGGCCTTGAGACCGTCAAGCAAATTGATGCGCAGCTACAGCAACGTCACTACGAAGGGCTTTTGCGATGACGAGAATGTTGATTATTGGACCACCCGGCTCCGGCAAGGGGACACAGGCGGAACGCATTTCGGAGCGCCTCGGCGTTGTGGCGATCTCCACCGGTGATATCTTCCGCGCCAATGTGAAGGGCGAGACGCCGCTTGGCATCGAGGCCAAGAAGTACATGGACAACGGAGACTTCGTCCCGGACAGCGTCACCAACAAGATGGTCCGGGACCGCCTCAGCGAAGAAGACGTGCAGAGCGGCTTCCTCCTGGACGGCTACCCCCGCACGACCGCACAGGTGGACTACCTGGATGAGATCCTCGCCCAGGGCGAAGAGAAGCTCGACGTCGTCCTGCAGCTGACTGCCGACGACGAGGAACTCGTGACGCGCCTGCTTGGGCGTGCAAAGGAAACCGGTAGGAGCGACGACAACGAAGCCGTCATCCGCCACCGGTTGGACCTTTACCACGAGCAGACCGAGGCTGTTGTGGCCAAATATGCAGAGCGTGGCATCCTGACCCAAGTTGACGGCATCGGCGCCATCGACGAAGTCACGGACCGCGTGATGCAGGCTATCAAGGCGGCGCAGGCAGCCTGATCCAGGCAAGGAATTATTCGAGGCTCCTCCCGGTTTCCGGGAGGAGCCTCAGCCATTGAAAGGACACACCCCCATGGCCTTCGGCCAGCCCCGTATCGAATACAAGACAAACGCCCAGATGCGCACCATGCACGAGGCAGGCCTTGTCCTGAGCCGTGCACTGGACGCCGCCGTCGCCGCCGCCGTTCCCGGAGTCACCACCAAACACCTCGACGAAGTGTTTGCGGCGGTGCTCAATGAGGCCGGGGCGAAGTCGAACTTCCTGGGCTACCACGGCTTCCCGGCCACCATCTGCACGTCCGTGAACGAGGAGGTGGTGCACGGCATCCCCGGCAGCCGAATCCTCAACAACGGTGACATCATCTCCATTGACGGCGGAGCGATTGTGGACGGCTGGCACTCCGATTCGGCGCGCACCGTCATCGTGGGGGAGCCGGACCCTGAGGACCAGCGGCTCTCGGATGTCACGCAGGCGGCCATGTGGCATGGCATCGCTGCGCTGGCGAAGGGAAGCCATGTGGGCGACATCGGCGCGGCCATCGACGATTATGTGTCCTCCGTGCCCGGCAAGCCGTTGGGCATCCTGGAGGACTACGTCGGCCACGGCATCGGCTCGGAGATGCATATGGCACCGGACGTGCTCAACTACCGCACCAGCCACCGCGGGCCCAAGCTCCGTGCCGGACTGTGCCTGGCCATTGAGCCCATGCTTGTCCGCGGGAGCATTGAAACGGCCGTCCTGGAGGACGACTGGACCGTGGTGACGACGGACGGCCAGCGCTCCTGCCAGTGGGAGCATTCGGTGGCGGTCCATGAAAAGGGCATCTGGGTCCTGTCCGCCCCCGACGGCGGCGCGGAACACCTGGTGCCCCTCGGCGTCGTACCCGTCCCTATACCGTAGGCGCACAGACGGAGCGCCGTCTGTCGTTCTGAACCTCGAAGCGACAGACGGCGCCAACCAGCCCGGGGGAGGCTACGCCTTGAGCCTCGGCTTGACGTCCTTGGTGTAGATGCCCTGGAGGGTTGCCTTGAGCTCGGTCATTGTTGCCTTGACATCGCCCTGCTGGGTGAGGATCTTCGCGGCGGCCTTGGCCATTTCCTGGTCCGCGCCGGGCAGGAACACGCGGGCATTGTCCTGGACGCGGGTGACTGCCAGCTGGTCCATGGCTGTCTTGATTTGCGGTGTCGCGGCCAGGACCGCGGTCATGTCCGCCGACACGCGGGTGGGCATGTAGCCTGTTGCCGCCGAAAAAGCGGCCGTGTTTTCAGGCTCGGTCATGAACTGCAGGAACATCGCTGCGGCAAGCTGCTGTTCCTTGCTGACACCGCTCGGAATGCCCAGGCCGGCGCCGCCGGTGGGGCATACGCCGGTCTCCGCCCTGGATCCGCCCGGCAGGAAGCCGACTCCGACGTTGAACTTGGCGGAGGTGAGGATGCCGATCAGCGAGCCGGTGGAGGAAAGGGTTGCCGAGGCCAGTCCTGCGGCAAAGTCGCCTGCGGATTCCTTGGAGGAGACCCCGGCCCAGCCGTCCTTGTAGACCGAGTCCTGGGCGGCCTGCAGCGCCGCCACGGATGCATCTGAATCACAGGTGATGTCCCAGTCCTTGGACCAGCCGCCGCCCTCGCCCCAGAGGTTGTTCTGCAGGGTCCAGCCGGCGTAACCGGCCAGGGCGGGGTGCATGAACGCGTACTGGGCACCGGAGGCCGCCTTGAGCTTCGGGGCCCACCCGGCAAATTCCTGCCACGTCTTGGGTGCACGGTCAGGCAGTCCTGCAGCCGCGAAGTGGTCCTTGTTGTAGTAGAAGAGCGGCGTGGAACGGCCATAGGGGAGGGCCCACTGCTTGCCGGCGTACTTGTAGTCGTCCACCAGCGAAGTGCGGAAGTCATCCAGCTTGACGCCCAGCTGCCTGACGAGCGAATCGAGAGGAATGATGCTCTCGTTCAGGTAATAGCGGAACCACCAGACATCCGAGAGCACCACCAGGGCGGGAAAGCCGGACTTGGCCGCCTGGGCGGTCTGGAACTTCTGTGCGATGTCCTCGTAGTTGGCGCCTGCCGTCACCAGGTTGACCGTGATGTCCGGGTACTTGGCGTGGAACTTGTCGATGATGCTCTTTTCGACATCCTGGGACTTGCCCGGGTGGTTGGACCAAAAGTCGATGGAGGCCGCAGGGGTGACACCGCTGAAGTCGATGTCAGCCGCTGGTGTGGCCACCGATCCGGCAGTGGTTGTCGGTCCGCCACAGGCGGACAGGGCGGCGGCACCAGCCCCGGCAAGCGCGAGGAAGAGCCGTCGGTCAAGTGTCAAGGTCATGGTGGTGCCTTTCGGTTGGTCCCTCAGTCGGGCCGGATGCATGGTGGATGGCGGAAGATTCGACGGCGGTGCTCGTGTATTGACTAACCGGTGACGCTGCCCTGGGTCAGGCCGGCGACGATGTAGCGCTGGAGCATGGCGAAGATGACAAGGATGGGGATGATAACGAGGACGGCGCCGGCCATCATGATTCCCCAGCCGGCACCGTTCCCCTCGGAGTTTTGCAGGAGGGTCAGTCCGACGGGAAGCGTCATGCTTTCCGGTTTATCGGTGATGATGAGCGGCCAGATGTAGTCGTTCCATTCGCTCACTACGGTCACCAGGGCAACCGTCGCGATCGACGGAACGGACACGGGCACTACGATCTGCCAGATCCTCCGCCAATGGCCGGCACCGTCGATCTCAGCGGATTCGAGGATGGAACCCGGCAACGCGAGGAAATGCTGACGCAGCAGGAACGTGCCAAAGGCGGTTCCCAGCCCGGGCAGGATAATGCCCCACAGGGTGTTCTTCCCGCCCATCCCGGCGATCAGGACGTAATTGGGAAGGATGGACACCTGCGCCGGAACCATCAGCGCCACGAGGATCAGCACAAAGATGACGTTCTTGAAGGGAAAGCGCACAAACGCCAAGGCATAAGCGGTGAGGACGGCCAGGATCACCTTGATGGCTGATCCCACAATGGTCACGATGGTGCTGTTCAGGAAGAACTGCCCGAACGGCACTGTGGTCATCGCAATCCGGTAGTTCTCCAGGTCCAGGCCGGCCGGAAGGATCTTCATATCCAGCGTGACGATTTCGCCGGGCTGCTTGAAAGAACTCACCATCATCCACAGCAACGGCAGGAACACGACGAGGACTGCAACTGCCAGCGGTACGTAGCCGGCCACTACGGTCCGGACCAGATTCGAACGGGAGAGGGGCCGCTCACGGGGAGGGACGGCGTCGGACGTTGAAACTTCCGGCTGCACATCTGCAGGGACGAGTGTGCTCACGAGTAGTGGACCTTCCTCTCGACGAATCGCAGCTGTATAACTGTGATGACCAGCAGGATGGCGAAGAGCACCACGGAGATGGCGGCGGAGTAGCCGGCACGGTTGTAGGCGCCAAAGGCCTGCAGGTAGGCCTCGTAGATCAGGGTGCTGGTGCCGCTGCCGAGGGGTGTCATGATCCGGATGAGGTCAAAGGCCTGCAGGGAGCTGAGCATGGTGGTGATCAGCAGGAAAAAAGTGGTGGGGGAGAGCAGCGGCAAAGTGATACTGACGAAGCGGCGGTAGCTGCTGGCACCGTCCAGTGACGCGGCCTCCATGACGTCCTGGGGGAGGGACTGCAAACCGGCAAGGAACACCACAGCGCAGTAACCCAGGTTCTTCCAGACGTACACCACAAGCACCATCACCAGGGAAAGCCGGGGATCGTTAATCCACTGCGGGCTCTGCTGGCCCAGGCCGCGGAGGATCCAGGCGAGGACGCCGTAGCCCGGATCGAATATGAACAACCAGACCAGGCCTACGCCCACCCCGGACAGCACATACGGCGCAAATACGGCCGAGCGGGCGAACGTGGTGCCGCGGACTTTGGAGTTCAGTGCCAGCGCCACCAGAAGTCCCAACACCATGGAACCGCCTACCGTAACGGCGGTGAACACAGCCGTGGTCCCGAGCACCTTCCCGGCGTCGGCGCTGGTGAAGAACGTGACGTAGTTTTCCATCCCCACGACGGTGGCCGAGGCGGATCCGAGCGTCCAGTTCAGCGTGGAGTAATAGATGTTGTTCAGGAGCGGCAGGTAAGTGAAAACGGCGATGAGCAACAGGTTGGGCAGGGCAAGGGCCAGGAAGGTAAAGAAGTCCCTGCGTGCCCTTCCTGGCCAGCGCTTCCGGCTGGCGGCTGCGTGTGTGCCGGAAGCGGGGGCAGCCCGGGTTGTTGCCTGCCTGTCGGTGAGTTGTGGAGTCATGGATCTCTAACGGGAAAGGCCTGGTGGCAGGCGCAGGGGCGGGGATCTGCCTTCACTCCACCACACCTACGCCCCTGGCAGACGCCCGGAGGCAGGTTCCCGGGCATTGTTGGCCAAGCCTTCGTTGACGGTTAACTGCCTGTTGAGCGGAGGATTGCAAAACGTTCGTTTTGGAATCCGGTTCCGCTGCTTCTGGGCGGGCAGGAGCACAATGGAGCCTATGGGAGCCATTACTGACGTGCCGGGGATCCGTGTGGGCCACCAGCAGAAGACCGACGGCGGCTGGCTGACCGGCGTCACAGTTGTTCTGCCACCGCCCGGAACCGTCGGTTCCGTGGACGTCCGCGGGGGCGGTCCGGCAACCCATGAGACGGACGCCTTGGATCCCACCACCCTGGTCTCCACCGTGGATGCCGTAGTGCTCACGGGGGGCAGCGCCTATGGCCTGGTCAGTGCGCACGGCGCCCAGCGCTGGTGCGAGGAGAATGGCAGGGGCTTCGGCATTAGCGGCGGAGTAGTGCCCATCGTGCCCGCCGCCGCCATCTTCGACCTCGGCCGCGGCGGCGATTTCGCGGCCCGCCCGGACGCCGCGATGGGTTACGCGGCAACCGCGTCCGCGGCTGCCGAGATGGAAGGGCACGACGTCGGACGCGGCAACGTGGGAGCCGGTACGGGAGCGCTGATCGGACGGCGCCAGTTCAAAGGCGGAGTCGGCACAGCGTCCGTCACCCTCGACAACGGGGTCGTCATTGGGGCTTTGGCGGTAGTGAACGCCTTGGGCCTGCCGTTCCTGTTGACCGACGCAAATGCTGAGCCTGGCACCGAGCGGACCGGGGCGGAACCACAGCAGCTGAACACCACGCTCGTCGTCGTTGCCACCAACGCCGTCCTGGACAAGACCGAGTGCAACCGGACGGCCTCGGCCGCCCAGGCAGGGATAGCAAGGGCGCTCAATCCGAGCCACACCCTGGCCGATGGTGACACGGTGTTTTGCCTGGCCACAGGCGGGATCACCCTGGATCGCAGCACCGAAGCTGCCCGGCAGATCAGTCTCATTACCCTGCAAAGTGCGGCAGCCGACGTCGTCCGTTCCGCCATCCTTGACGGGGTCTTCAGCGCGGAAGCGGTGACAACCCCGGCAGGCGAATATGGTGCGTTCGGGAGCTCATTGCGCTAACATGGCTGGATTTAACATTCACGCCGAAGTGGCGTAGTGTTGTTTGTTGGTTGTCTGCCCTGCCACGCCCATTTGCGGCCGGCTGTTTGACGATCAATCAATCACAAAACGTTCGTAGCCATGCCCGGTGCAATCCGGGGGGATGCGGCAACAACAGTTAGCGGAGGGTATGGCCAAGAAGGACGGGGTCATTGAGATCGAGGGCGTTGTGACTGAGGCGCTGCCTAACGCGATGTTTCGCGTTGAGCTCACCAACAAGCACATCGTTCTGGCACACATCTCAGGCAAGATGCGCCAGCACTACATCAGGATCCTTCCTGAGGACCGGGTAGTGGTGGAACTGAGCCCTTATGACCTCACTCGGGGTCGTATCGTCTACCGCTACAAGTAAATTCTGGGCAGCCCCGGCATGAGCTGAGGCTGCTCCAGTTGACCAACTGCCACACGCAAAGGAATGCCATGAAGGTCAAGCCGAGCGTCAAGCAGATCTGCGAAAAGTGCAAAGTGATCCGCCGTAATGGCCGGGTCATGGTGATCTGCGAGAACCCGCGCCACAAGCAGCGCCAGGGCTAAATTTCCCGCTTCGGGAAATCCTGGGTTGCTAACCCACGCAAGTAAATAAAGGCAGCACAAGCTGATCTGGAACATTGAGCTCGAAAGAGTCCGGACAGCTAACCCCCGGTCGGAGGCTGGGGCCGCACAGAACGTGCGGGTGTACTGCCTACGACCTCCGGTTTATTCAAGGAGTACTGCCACTATGGCTCGTCTCGCTGGCGTAGACATTCCCCGCGAAAAGCGGCTGGAAATTGCGCTTACTTACATCTACGGCGTGGGCAAGACCCGTGCACACGAAACCCTGGCTGCCACGGGCATCAGCGCTGACGTTCGCGTCAAGGATCTGACTGATTCCCAGCTGGTTGAGCTGCGTGACTACATTGAAGGCAACTACAAGGTTGAGGGTGACCTTCGCCGCGAAGTAGCAGCAGATATCCGCCGCAAGGTTGAAATCGGCAGCTACGAAGGCCTGCGCCACCGCAAGGGCCTGCCCGTACGCGGACAGCGTACGAAGACCAACGCACGTACCCGCAAGGGCCCGAAGCGTACCGTCGCCGGCAAGAAGAAGGCACGTTAATCCCAGCGGGATTAACGATTGCCTACCCCGATAACTTTCTGTAGGAGAAAAAATGCCCCCGAAGACTCGTGGCGCGGTTCGCAAGCCGCGTAAGAAGGACAAGAAGAATATCGCGCTTGGCCAGGCGCACATCAAGAGCACTTTTAACAACACCATCGTGTCCATCACGGACCCGAACGGTGCTGTTATCTCTTGGGCTTCCTCAGGTGAGGTTGGCTTCAAGGGCTCACGCAAGTCCACCCCGTTCGCAGCCCAGATGGCTGCCGAAGCTGCTGCCAAGCGTGCGCAGGAGCACGGCATGCGCAAGGTTGACGTTTTCGTCAAGGGACCGGGATCCGGACGCGAAACCGCAATCCGCTCGCTGCAGGCCGCTGGCCTGGAGGTTGGCTCCATCCAGGACGTCACCCCCGCAGCGCACAACGGCTGCCGTCCGCCGAAGCGCCGCCGCGTCTAAGCCTTTCCCGCCGCTGGAGCTTGCCCGGACCGTTGACGGTCCGGGCAAGCCCGGCGCGTTAAGTCTTCAGACCGAATTTCCACCACCTGTGTTGCGTCATATAGCGGATGCTCGCCGAAAGGAAACCTAAGTGCTCATTGCACAGCGCCCCACCCTCTCCGAAGAGGTAGTCTCCGAAAACCGTTCACGTTTCATCATTGAACCGCTGGAACCGGGCTTCGGCTACACCCTCGGAAACTCCCTCCGCCGTACCCTGCTCTCCTCCATCCCCGGTGCCGCTGTAACCAGCATCCGGATCGATGGCGTGCTGCACGAGTTCACCACGGTTCCGGGTGTCAAGGAAGATGTCACTGAGATCATCCTGAACATCAAGAGCCTGTCGGTCTCCTCCGAGCACGACGAGCCGGTTGTTGCCTACCTGCGCAAGCAGGGCCCGGGAGTCGTCACCGCCGCGGACATCGCACCGCCGGCCGGCGTCGAATTCCACAACCCGGATCTGCACATTGCCACGCTGAACTCGAAGGGCAAGTTCGAACTCGAACTGACCATCGAACGCGGCCGCGGCTACGTTTCGGCAGCTCAGAACAAGTCCGGCGATTCCGAGATCGGCCGCATCCCGGTCGACTCGATCTACTCACCGGTGCTGAAGGTTACTTTCCGCGTGGAAGCAACCCGTGTTGAGCAGCGCACCGACTTCGACAAGCTCATTGTCGACGTCGAGACCAAGCAGGCCATCGCCCCGCGCGACGCCGTTGCTTCGGCAGGTACCACCCTGGTGGAACTGTTCGGTCTGGCCCGCGAGCTGAACACCGCAGCTGAAGGTATCGAGATTGGCCCGTCGCCGACGGATGCTGCCCTGGCAGCAGACATGGCCCTGCCGATCGAGGATCTGGACCTCACCGTCCGTTCCTACAACTGCCTCAAGCGTGAGGGCATCCACACCGTGGGTGAACTCGTAGCCCGCTCCGAGGCCGACCTGATGGACATCCGTAACTTCGGTGCGAAGTCCATTGACGAGGTCAAGGCAAAGCTGGTTGAACTGGGCCTGTCCCTCAAGGACTCGCCTCCCGGTTTTGACCTCGCAGCACGCGCCGCAGCAATTGAAGAGGACGACGCCGCCTTCGGCGACGACGAACTCTAAGACAGATCTTGGCCGCCGGGCCGGACACCAAGGTGTGACCGGCCCGCGGCTTCCATATGAGGAGAAACAATTATGCCTACCCCCACTAAGGGTCCGCGCCTCGGAGGCGGCCCGGCTCACGAGCGTCTCATGCTCGCGAACCTGGCAGCAGCACTGTTCGAGCACAAGCGGATCACCACCACGGTGACCAAGGCCAAGCGGCTCAAGCCGTACGCCGAGCGTCTGGTGACTTTCGCCAAGCGCGGCGACCTGGCTTCACGCCGTCGTGTACTTGGCCTGATCAGCAACAAGGGCGTTGTCCACGAGCTGTTCACCGACATTGCCCAGGCAGTGGAGAACCGCGACGGCGGCTACACCCGCATCACCAAGATCGGCAACCGTAAGGGCGACAACGCTCCCATGGCTGTCATCGAGCTGGTTCTTGAGCCCGTTTCCGCCAAGCAGGCCGTTGTAGCCGAGGCTACCTCTGCTGCGAAGCGCGACGCCGACAAGAAGGAAGCCGCTGCTGCTCCGGTTGCTGCTGAAGCTCCCGAGGCCGAGGTCGTCGAGACCGAAGCTGCTGAGGCTGACGCTGCAACCGAAGAAGCCGCTACCGAAGAGGCTCCTGCCGCTGAGGAAGCTCCCGCTGCAGAAGCCGCTGAAGAGCCCGCTGCTGAGGAAAAGGACGCGAAGTAATTCGCTGATTCCTTCGCATAGACTTGAGTCTATGAACGACCAAAAACCCGCGGCCCCCGTTTTGGGGGGCGGCGGGTTTTTGCGTATCCGGCTTGATTTGTCGTACGACGGCGGCCCCTTCAGCGGGTGGGCCCTGCAGCCGGGCCTGCGCACCGTCCAGGGGGTCCTGGAAGAAGCATTGGCGCTGCTGGTCCGCCGCCCCGTCCGGGTTACCGTGGCGGGCCGTACAGACGCCGGAGTGCACGCCCGCGGCCAGGTGGTCCACCTGGACCTGACCCAGGCCGAGTGGCTGGGACTCAACAGGGGAGTGGAACTGGATCCCGCCGTCGCACTGCTGCGGCGCCTGCGGGGTGCCCTCAGCAGGGGCCTGGGCGATCTGACCGGGGCCATTGAGGTTCACCTTGTCAGCGTGGCGCCGCCGGGCTTCGATGCCAGGTTCTCAGCTCTGTGGCGGCGCTACAGCTACCGGATCGCCGACGGTCCCGCCCTGTGGGATCCGCTGGAGCGGTACTTCACGCTCTGGCACAAGAATCCCCTGGACGTGGATCTTTTGAACGCGGGGGCCTCCCAGCTGTTGGGCCTGCAGAATTTCCTGTCCTTCTGCAAGCCCAGGGAGGGGGCCACCACCATCCGGGAGCTGCAGCGCTTTGAGTTTGCCCGCGGGGAGGATGGAGTCATCGTGGCCACCGTCCAGGCCGATGCGTTCTGCCACAACATGGTCCGGGCGCTGGTCGGGTCGGCCCTTTTCGTGGGCGAGGGCGTGGAAGAGCCGGGCTGGCTGCACGAGCGGCTGCTCGCGAAGAAACGGGATGCCAAGTCGGTACTGGCCGCACCGCATCCGTTGGTCCTGGAGGAAGTTGCCTACCCCTCCGACGGCGAGATGCTCGCTAGGGCAGAACTGACGCGGGCGGTTAGGGAGTAGTCCCGACCCGCACCTGAGCCCCCAAAGGCTCCTACACGTTCAAAACGACGGGGGAGGTCCCTCTGCCGGCAGCCGCAGGGTGAACGTGGTGCCTTCCCCCGTGCGGCTTTCACAAGAAATATGCCCGCCGTGGCGTTCAATGATGGTTTTGGTGATGGACAGCCCCAACCCTGCGCCAGTGATGGCCGCATCACGCGCCGCTTCACTGCGGAAGAACCGCCTGAAGACCCTGGCCGAATCTTCGGGGCTCATTCCCATCCCCGTGTCCTTTACGTTCAACTGGACCCAATGCCCCGTTCCCTGGGCACTGATGCTCACCACGCCACCGCCCGGGGAGTACTTGATGGCATTCGAGACCAGGTTATCCAGCGCCTGGCCAATTCTGAGGGGGTCGGCGTATGCCCACAGCGGCGATGGAACATCCGCAACGAACGAGATGTTCGACTGGTCCGCCTGGGCACGGGCGGATCCGATGCTGGTCGCCACGAGGCTCGCAAGGTCTGTGCGCTTCGGATAAACCTTGAGTTCCGACGAAGCCGACAAGGTCAGGTCCGATACCAGGGCCAGGAGCCTCTCCGAATTACGCTGTACCACCTCAAGGCGCTGCGCTGAGAGTGGGGACAGGGCGGCAATGTCTTCCAGCACCAGGTCCACATTGCCCAGGATGGAGTTCAAGGGGGTTTTGAACTCGTGCGAGACGTTGGAGATGAGCTCCTCGTTGGCGGCCAGCGCCTCCACCCAACCTGTCACGTCACTGTAAACCACAACAGCCCCGTTTAGGCGGCCGTCCTCGCTGAGCAACGGGCGGGCGGCTGTGGAGAACGCCCGCTGGGACGGTTCCTCGCCCGCCCAGACTAAGTAGTCGGCAAACGACTCACCGGCGATGGCCCTGCTGACCGGCCTTTTCTCCGGCGGCAGAAGCGTTTGCCTGTCCTGCCCGAAAATAAGCTGGTGCCCCTGGCCGGGCGTTGAGTCCTCGGCTTCTGTGACCCGGCGGAAGATGCGCTGCCGGTTGTTCGCCACAAGGTAGTGGCCGGAACTGTCGACAGCGGCAATGGCCACGTCGGTCGCCTCCAAGACCGTTTCCAGCAGCTTTTCCCGTTCCCGGCTGGACGCCAACAGTCTGCTCAACTCTTTGTCCTTTTCCTGCAACTGCCGTTGTTGATTCCTCATGTTCACGCTGGCGAATCGTATTGCAAGGGAGATTGCCAGCATCATGAGCGGGAATAGGAGCGTGCTGGTAATTTCGGAAGCCGTGAGGTTAGGAAACCTTCCCCACAGCGTCGGCACCAGGATGACCAATGGCCCGACAATGCTCAAAATGATGCTGGTCCTGGCGAGCATTCCTGATGCCGAGAGCCAGATGATCGGAAAGATCGCAAGTATCGTGAGACCGGATAGAAGCGGGGCTGCACCATTGCGCAAAAGTGCGATGGCCAAAAGATCCATCACTGGAATGATCAGATATGCGCTTTTGGCCAACCGTTCCCACGGTGTCACGAAACAGGCCACAAACAGCATGCCGTGGAGGGCAAGACCGAGGAGATAGAGGGGACTTTGCAAAAGAGTGGGCCATGCAAAAGGCGTCGCGATGGCCACACCCAGGACGATCAAGGTCAGCGGAAGCTGGCACAAAGCGACCTGGCCGCGGGGTCCCAAGGCGCGGAAATAGCGGCCTATTCCGCGCTGAACCAACCGCTCAGTCACGGGCGCGTCTCAGCTTCTCCGGCGAACCAAATTCCGTCCGCAGCGAATAACCGAGCGAATTCGTGAAGCGCACAGTGCTCCGCCCTCTCATGGTCTCGAATGTTCATCCGCTGTCATGATAATTGACTTTTCCAGATCAAAGGAGAAAAGACGTGTCATCCGTCATCCTTGCTTGTAGCGTAGAGATAGTTGGAGTGGAGATGGCATTGGCGCTGGGCTGATGGGGGGCATTTTCACCTGGCATGGGGATGCAAATGGATGATCTCGGAGTTGCAGTAGTAATTGAAGATGACGCGGATATCCGCAACCTCCTCGAGGGTGTGCTGAGTCAGGCGGGTTTTGAAGTCCACACCGCAGTGGGCGGCCGGGAAGGCGTTGAGGTTGTACGGGATAAGCAGGCAAACGTCGTCACACTCGATATAGGCCTCCCGGACATTGACGGGTTTGAGGTGCTCCGCCGTATCCGCTATTTCAGTGACGCCTACGTCGTAATGCTGACCGGGCGAACGGAAGAGCCGGATTTGCTGTCGGCGCTGAACGCGGGTGCCGACGATTATATTGCGAAGCCGTTCAGGCCGCGGGAGCTCCGTGCAAGACTGGCAGCCATGTTGCGGAGGCCCCGGCATGAAGTCACTGGACAGCTGCAGGTCCCGGCGGCGTGGGCTGCCCCGGCGGGTGCCCCCGGATCCTCAGCGGATGTTAACGTGCTGCGGCACAACGGCCTCCTGCTTGATTCCAGGACCCGATCTGTAGTGGTTCGCGGCGAACCGCTAGGGCTTACCCGCAGCGAATTTGACCTCCTGCACGAACTGCTGCGGGGCGGTGGGGCGGTTTCCACGAGGGCGGACCTCGTTCGTGCGGTCCGTGGAGACTTCTACGAGGAAGACACTTACATCAGCGAAGCCGATGAGCGGGCGGTTGAAGTACACATCGGTAACCTGCGGCGAAAGCTTCAGGAGGACCCCCTGTCTCCACGCTGGCTGCAGACGGTTCGGGGAGTCGGATATAGGCTGGCGCCTCAAAGACCGGATCAGCAGGGCTAGTTGCCCCTGGAGCGTCGGTCAGCCCTAGCCGTTCCTCAGGATATAGCTGGTCTGGAGTTCAAGGACCGTCCGGTCGCCGTTATCGGCGACGCGTTCCATGAGTGCCTGGCCTCGGCCAAAATCACCTTGGCGAATCACGTTCTCAAGGGTCTCGGCCAGCCATGCCAGGCGGAGACCTCCAATCATGGCGGACGTGATCTTCAGGCTAATGATCGCGTCAAGCGCAGCATCAATGTCCTGGCTCTGCACGGCGGCCGCGAGCCTGGTGCACCGCAGGTCCCACATGGCGGCGTAGTCCCGGGCAAAACGGATGGCCAGCTCTGATCCGTTCAGCTCCTCTTCCAGGTCCTGCAGAATACTGGCGTCAACCAGCGGGAGAAGTTCTTCGGCCTCAGAGGACATTCCGGCGTGGGCCCGCGACCCTGCCGCCGAGGTGACGGCGGGGACACCTCCATCAGTGGAGTCGGACTCTGGAATGTTCATTCTTAAAGGCTACTTCCTGATTATTTCCAAAAGCTGGATTTAGGCAGATCCTGTGGAAACCTTGAGGGATTCTATGCGATTTTGATCCTTGTCACTGACCGGTGAACACAGAAATAGCGTGGATTACTGCTGGCCCCAGAATTGCGATGAAGAGAACGGGAAATATGAAAAACAGCAAGGGAAAGAGGATCATGACGGGGAGTTTCATGGCCTTTTCCTCTGCACGTTGGCGACGCTTCACACGCATCACCCTTGCTTGCACCCTGAGGACCCGGCTGATAGCGATGCCGTAAGTATCCGCCTGGACAATGGCCTGGACGAAGCTTCGCAGCTCCTGCAGGTTGGTCCGTTCGGCCAGGGCCAGGTAGGATTCTCGCCGGCTCCGCCCGACCTGCATGTCCTGCAGAGTCCGGACCAGTTCCTCGGCCAGGGGCCCTTTGCCGTTCGCTCCGGCGCGAGCCATGGCCCCTTCGAAGCCTAGTCCCGCCTCGACGGAGATGAGCATCTGGTCCAAGGTGTTGGCCAGCTCCAGCTGCATGACTTTCTGTCGTTCCTGGCCTTTGCTGTATAGCAGCAGGTCGGGAATGAAGTACCCGAGGAACAGCACGAACATCCCCGTCAGCTTTATGAGCGGGGCAGAACTGGCGGTACTGATCCACAGACCCAGTACGGCCCCGGTCAGCCCCAGCACTGGTTTTGCTGCCAGGACCCGGCCCAACGGCCACGAGATGGGCCTGCCTGCGAGCGAAAGCAGACGGTCGAGTTTTCGAATGTAGGCGGCTGGAGTCAGGCGGAACCCGATGGTGGCGAGAAGTCCATCTCCGGACTTCTCCGGGGTTTCCGCGTCCAGTCTCCCTCTGGTGAGGATCTCAACTGTCGCAGCTCGGGCTCGCCGATCCACTGAAAGGACGGACCAGGTGAGGTAGCCGATGGGAAGTGAAACCAGAACGAGCGAGGAAAGGAACAATGGATTCATGTTTTAGCTCAGAACTTGAGGTTGATGATCTTGCGCATCCACAAACTGCCGATCGTCATGAGGACAACGGAGAACCCGATCATTGCCCAACCCAAGGGATGCGTAAACATGGCATCCATGTAACCGGGATTTACGGTCATGAGCATCATCACGATTCCAATGGGCATCGCGATGAGGATATATGCGGAGAATTTACCCTCCGCCGCGAGGCCTTTAATGTGCCCCTTGATTTCAGACCTCTCCCGAATGGTTTCATTCACCTGGTCGAGGACCTCCGCAAGGTTGCCGCCAACTTCCCGATTAATCTGGATTGCCTGTGCTACCCAGACGAAGTCTTCATTTCGCATCCGCTGGGCCGTATCCGTTAGCGACGCGAGGAGATCGCGGCCCAAACTGGTCTCGGTGATGACCCGGCGCATTTCTTCGGATGTTGGGCTTTGCGATTCCGCAGCAGCGGCGTCGACTGCACGGAGGATGCTGTGGCCAGCCCGAAGGCCTCCGGCCAGCAGTTGAAGGGTGTCACCGAGCTGCTGATCGAATTTGTTGCGTCGTTTACCCGCCAGAAAATTGAGCATGAGGTGCCCAACGAACGGTGCCAGTATGAAGAGGAGGATGGCGAGGCCCGGTCCCAGCACAATTAGACCCGCTAATGCTGCCACCACGGCCCCGGCCGCTACCAAAACGAGGAACTCTGCCTGGGTCATGCGAATTCCGGCATTCTCCAGCGCTTCCCGGCCGAATAACCGCAGACCGCCGCTCGCCAAAACCTTGTCGAATAGCCTGACCGTGGAGGCGGCGATGCGGGTCAGTTGTGACGGCGGATCAGATTCGTACGGACGTCGTCTGTCGAGGGGGACTTGCGGAGCCGGTCGGAGAATGAAGGCAAATCCTAGCAGGACAGCAGCAGCAAGGAAGAGCAACGCTCCGGCAGTGAGCATCATGTCCGGCTCGCAGGGGGGACGGCAGAAGTAGCCGAAGTGGCGAAGACGGCTGGCGACACATGGATTCCAAGGTCCTCAAAACGGTCGATAAAGCGCGGACGAATGCCTGTTGCTACGGGACTGCCAAGGAAGCGACCGTGCTGATCAACGCCGGCCGAGTAGTCGAACACAAACGCGTCCTGAAGTGTGACGATATCGCCTTCCATGCCTTGGACTTCCGTGACGTGGGTTATTCGGCGGGTACCGTCGCGCAGCCGTGAAATTTGGACGATCAGGTTGACTGCGGACGCAATTTGCTCCCTGATGGCGCGGAGTGGCAAGTCCATCCCTGCCATCAGCACCAGGGTTTCAAGCCGCGCGACGGCGTCGCGCGGCGAGTTGGAGTGGACGGTGGAGAGGGACCCGTCGTGGCCGGTGTTCATGGCCTGGAGCATGTCCAGTGACTCGCCGCCACGGACTTCGCCCACCACGATCCGATCCGGGCGCATACGCAATGAGTTCCTCAGGAGCTCCCTGATGGTCACTTCGCCCTTGCCCTCGGTGTTAGGAGGGCGGCTCTCCAGCCGGACCACATGCTCCTGCTGGATCTGAAGCTCGACGGCGTCCTCGATGGTGACGATCCGTTCATTGGCGGGTAGGAAAGATGAGAGAACATTTAGCAGGGTGGTCTTTCCCGTACCCGTACCGCCCGAGACGATGATGTTGAGTTTGGCCTTGACGCAGGCGTTGAGCAGCTCAGCCATTTCCGGTGTGAGTGTTCCGAAGTCGATGAGGTTCCGGACCGTCAGGGGCACTTTGCTGAACTTACGGATGGTTAGCGAGGATCCGCCGACTGCCAGCGGCGGGATCACCGCGTTGACTCGCGAACCGTCCTCCAGTCGGGCGTCCACCAGGGGTGAAGATTCGTCGATGCGCCGCCCGACCTTGGAAACGATGCGTTCAATGACTTTCCGGAGGTGCTCTTCTGAGCTGAAGCGGGATTCCGTGAGCGTCAGTTGACCTTTACGTTCGACGTAGATCTGGTCCATGCGGTTCACCATGATCTCGGTAACGTCCGGATCATCAAGAAGCCGCTGGAGTGGCCCGTAGCCCAGGACGTCGTCAGCGACGTCGCGAACGAGGCGTGTCCGCTCGTCGGCTGACAATGGAACCTGTTCTGTGTCAATAATCCGTGTCAATTCCTCGCGCGCCGTCGCCCGGAGATCATTTTCTGTGACCGCCGAATCGTTGAAGCGCGTTCCCAGGCGCTCAAACAGGGCAGTAGCGGCCCGTTCCTTGAGCGCAGCGAACACGTCGACGGGCTGTTGCGTTTTCGGCCTGGTCTCCTCGGACAGCTCTGATATTGCAACGGCAGACGGCGGGACGGTGCCGCTCGACGCGGGCCGCGGGCCATGGGCCTTGAGCCCGGCCATCCGGGATTCACTTCTCCGGACATCGGTCCGTCTCCCATCGATGGGAGAGGGGGGCGTCACTGCCGCGGGATGGTTTCCCGGCAGGGTTCCTGATTCAGCGGCTATGATGCGCTCTGAGAGTTTCATTTAGACAACCACCCTTCGGTGCAATTTCCTTTGAGCCTTGGCCCGCCAGGCGGGGTTGAACCTGTTCACAAGCTGATTCAATGCTTTAGTCGCCGGGTCTTTTACTGGCTCCTGTAGGAGTGGGATTCCGCGGTTGGTGGAGAACGCTACAGCGCGCGACCGCGGGATGCTTACATCAACGGGCGCCCCGATGGTGGATTCGATGTCTTGGACGGTCAACCCGGACTTGGCCTCGGACATGTTCAGCACCACGTGCCGGGTTTCGGGCAGAATGTCCAGGCGTCGCAGGATGTCCAGGCCGGAGCGCAGGCCGCGGACGCTGGGTATGTCCATGGCGCTGACCCAGACCACGTCCGAGCACTGCTCCATCGCTGCCAGGCCGATCTCGGGTAACCCTGGGGCGGTGTCCACCACCACGTACTGGAACTGCTCGGCGAGTTGCTCAATAAGGCGGCTAATCTGACCGGCTGTTATCTCGTCCGCATCGATCGGACTAAGTGGAGCGCAGAGTGCGTAGATGCCGCCGGGGTGGACGGTAAGGAACGCTTTTAGGACCAGGGAGTCTTCGGCCGCGGCGGGGGACACGGCATCCGTCACCGTGTGTTCCGGGCTGAGGTAGAGACCGGAGGCAACATCGCCAAATTGCAGGTCCAGGTCCACGATCACCACCCCCATGGGTGCGATCTTGCCCAGGCCAATGGCGATGTTCGTGGCGATGGTCGTCTTTCCCACCCCTCCTTTGGGAGAGAAGACACCAATGACCAGTCCCTTGTTGGATGGGGCTGCCAGTCCTGCTGACTGAACGTGGTATCTGGGGAAGGACTGGCTGACGCGCTGCAGCAGCACGCGGATCTGGGCGGGATCGGAGTCTGGGGCGAGCATGTCCCGGATGCCGGCGCGCATGGCGTGGAGGAGAACGTCGGGATCCGGATGGCCCGCCAGGATGACGCTGAGCTCTGGCGACTGGACGTTCAGCACCGTAGCCAGCCGCAGCGCCTCGTCCACGGGGACTTCGGGGCCCAAAATGAGGATTTCTGGCTGCTCCTGGTCCAGCGAAGCAAACAGTTCCTGCGGGCTGCCCGGCAGCACAGCTGTGAAGAAGGTCTGCACGCCACCCTGAAGGCCGCCGGCTACGGCCTGACGAAGGCGGCTGTCGAAGTCAACATCCGGAGTGATAAGGACGAAGCGGCTCATTTGTATACGTCCTGCTTCTGCATGATCTTGGGCCCGCTGTCCTGGGCATCGAGGGGCTCCTTACTCAGCCAAATGCGCGCAAATTCGGAGGCAAAAACAATTTTGTCAGCGTTGATGTCGTTGACGGCCACGGTGATCATCAGTGAGCCCGTGGGCAGATTGACGTCGCGGGGATTGGCCTCGGCCCCGGCGCTTGCCGAGGGCGCGGGCTGGGCGGCCGCGCCTTCGGGAGCGCGCTGCACGGCTGTGACCAGCACTTTGTGGATCGAAAGCTGAGTCGTCTCCCCGGGCTTGGATTCAACGCCTCCTGAGGGTAAGGAGATGAAGATGCCAATGTGGTCGCCTGGCTCCAGCCGGCCGCCGACGACACGCTGCGGCTCAAGCTGGAACGACACTTCCTGCAGTCCTGCCGGCACCTTTACCGAACCAGATGTCTTAAGGTCTTCTGGGGCGATGAGCCGCTCCGCCAGGAGTTGCTCGCCGGGGATGAGGTCTGCGCCAGCAACCTTTCCAGCAGCATCGTCAAGCGTTCTTAGCGCGGTCTTTCCGACTGCAGTTCCCGGCAACTGTTCCAGGGCTACCGCTTCTTTGACGGTTTCCAGGGACGAACCTGCCGGGACGGCCTTCATGACTACGAGTACTCCCACAGGATCGAGGTCCCTGACCGCTCGCTGGTCAGCTCCTTGGGCGTAGGTGAACATCAGAATGGCGCCAATAAGGGCTAACACCACTGCTGCGACACCTGCCAACAGACGTGACTTCACTGACTGCTCCTGAATATTCGGGCTGAGTTAACTCAGACGGACGATGGTGGCACCAAAGGCGTCAACGGGCCCAAGGGTGTAACCATCAGCGAGAGATGTGTACTTGACGAAGCTTCCGATGATGCCGCGACAGTTGCCGTCGCAGATGAGCGATGCGCCCACGAAATCGGCTGTGTTCTGGAAAGTAAGGGGTGCCCCGCCATTGCCGGTAAACTTCCAGCCCTTTACTTTGAAGGCGGCGAACGAGATCAGGTGGTAAACGGCTCCGTTTCCCGTCCCAGTCACGGTCGTATACACGGGCAAGAGCACTATGACGTCTCGCCCGGCCGTAATCTCGTCGACCCATTTCTGCAACGTGGCCGAACAATTGTTGGGAGCGTTATTGCCGGGATCGCTGCCGCCTTCATTGACTGCAATATCTATGGTGCCGCCGCAAACGCCGGTGTCCTGGACCAGCCAGCCGAAGCCGCCTTCGACGGCTGCACCCGACGGGCCGTAGAGGCAGTCGGCATTCTGGTTCACGCCGTGATCCTGGAGTAATTGCAGGGCTCCACCGATAGAGTCCTTGACCTGACACACCGAAAACGCCAGTGGGAATGCAGTGCGTCCTGCCATCGGGCTGCCCCACGTAACCGTGGATTGGGCGTTGACCTCAGTCACAGTTATTCCGAGGGCTCGGGCGAAGAAAAATGATACCTTGTTGGGTACGTTTCCGGTCTCTTGCGCCCCTGCCGTAACGGTCACAGTTCGATTGGTTTTGTCCAGCAGCGTGGACTTGATGTTGCTTAGGCTGTCGTTGGCATTTGCATTGGCATAGCTGCTAGCGAGGGTAGAGGTGGTGGAGCAGTCCGAATCGCTTGTGTTCTTGGCGCATTTCTGGGCCACAAGGAGGGCCGCTGCGTCAGCCCCATTCTGAAGCTGTGCCTTCTCGGAATAGAGCATGCCGACGTCGACTGCAACGGCGGTGAAACCCAAGAGTGCCACCAGGACAAGGGCCACGATAACGCTTATGGCGCCACGTTCCCTCTGCTGCCGTTCGTCTAACCGCCGCATAGCATTACTCCCTTGCCCGTCATGGCGAATGGTCCAGCAATTCCAGTCAGGGTGCTGAGCGTGTAGTTGATGGTGACAGTCATCTGGGCATCTGTTGTGCAGGTGGTGGCGCTGAACGTGATGTTGGAATCCGCGAGGGATGGGTTAAGGGCGACGGCGGCGTTCTTTGCCGCAGTCCGCGCGGACGCCTGGTTATTGGAGATCGCCATGACCCGGACGCCCTCCCTGGCGGCATTGGTGAGAGAGACCTGAGCGTTGTAGGCGCGGCCGAACTCCATGATGCCCATGAGAAGCGTGATCAGTATTGGCGCAAGAATGGCGAACTCAACGGCAACTGCACCACGCTCCGATCGTCCACGCATCCGTTGCGTCCCTCTCTTTTCAAGCATTGATCTGCCCGATGGTGGTCCAGCAAATAGATTGTGCGGTGCAGGTTTAGGCCTGCACCGCACAATGGTTCAGCGTGGTTCTCCCGGCAGGTCCCAGGTCCAGCCTGCTCCCCGGTGCCGGCTGGCTAGACTTCGTTGCTGATCTTGGTGAACATGGCAGTCAGGTTTGTACCCAACGCGGTGACCGCGACGATGATGACGACGGCGATGAGGCCGACCATGATGCCGTATTCAACGGCGGTTGCGCCCTTTTCTCCGTTGAGGCGGTTCTTGAGGTGGAAGCCGAGGGTCTGGAAAGTGGCGATGAGAGAAAGCATTTGAAACTCCTGAGCGAGTTGGGGTGGCTGGTCCTGCACCAGCTCTGAAAAAAAGATAGCAACGCTTGACGCGTCGTTGACCGAAACTTGCAGCATCCTGTGCTAAGCCTTCCCGGCCTGTGCTTTTCCTGCGCTTTCCCTTCGCCGATGCTGCGCTGGAGCTTGGAAACGGGATCATCTGGACGCACAAACGGACCCCCTCGGTTCTGGGTGCCGAGGGGGTCCGGTCTTTGGGGCGCCAATGGCGCCGGGGGTCGCTCAGGGAGAATCAGTTCAGAAAGCGCCGACGAAGTTCTTCATGACATTGATCACTGCCGGGCCGATGATCACGATAAACAGGACCGGAAGTATGCAGAACATCAATGGGAAAAGGACCTTCACCGGGAGTTTCATCGCCTTTTCTTCGGCCCTTTGCCGGCGTTTGACACGCATCTGCTTGGCTTGAGCCCGCAGCACGTTAGCTATGGCGATTCCGTAGATGTCTGCCTGGACAACAGCCCGGACAAAGCTTCGCAAGTCTGATACGTCGGTTCGCGCTGCCATGGCCATATAGGCGTCCCGCCGGCTCCGTCCGACCTGCATGTCCTGCAACGTCCTCATGAGTTCGGCAGCGAGCGGCCCTTTTCCATTCTGGGCAGCCCGGGCCATGGCCGTCTCAAAACCGAGTCCTGCCTCCACCGAGATCAGCATTTGATCGAGGGTGTTAGGAATCTCCAGTTCTATCTCATTTTGCCGCTTAGCCCCACGGCCGTGAATCAAGATGTCGGGCGTGAAGTATGCGAGTGCCGCGAGGGCTACTACAAAAAGCACAGCTGGCCCGGTGGGACTCTTCATGATGTAAACGATGCCAAGGACGCCAACCACCAGTGCCAGAGCCGGCTTGGCGATCAGCAGGCGCTCCAGGGGCAGTCCGGCGGGCCTGCCAGCACGCGCGAGCAGCTTGTCCAGCCACGCAGTGTAGCCCTTGGGTGTCAAACGCAGCCCCAAGGGGATGGATGGTTTCGACTCTGTCGATAGACCAGACCCGGCCACGGCTATTCCCTCTGTCAGCCGAAGCCCGCGACCGAGGTTACTGCGAACAGCTGCAAAACCTCTCCTGTCCACGGACACAAGGGACCAGACCATGAAGGAACAAGGAAGTACGATCAGCCCTACGATTACCCACGCCATTGCCGTCATGATTCCTCCTAGAATTTGATCTGGACTACGCGGCTGAGCCAGAAGGTGCCGACAGCGAGCAGGACGGCTGCCGTCGCCAGCATGAACCAACCCAGCATGTTGGTGTACAGCGTCGAAATGTAGACGGCGTTAACCGCGCTCATATAAATGAACATTCCAACTGGCAGTGCAACAAGAATGTAGGCGGAAAGACGGCCTTCGGCGCTCAGGGCCTTCACCTGCCCCTTGATCTGCGATCTCTCACGAATGGTCTCGCCAACGTGGTCCAGCACTTCTGCCAGATCACCGCCGACCTCACGGTGAATTTCGATCGCCTGGCTGATCCAGTCGAAGTCTTCGCTGCGCAACCGCCGGGCGGCATCAACCATCGATTCCTGCAGATCCCGGCCAAGCCGCGACTCGTTGATTAGGCGGGCGAACTCCTCGGACGTTGGAGCCTCTGCTTCCTGCGAAACGGCGTCAATTGAACGCAGAAGGCTGTGGCCGGCCCGCAACCCTCCCGCGAGCATTTGGAGCGTGTCGCCGAGTTGCGCGTCGAACTTGCTGCGGCGACGCGCGGAAAGGATGCCCAAAAATAGCTTGGCGGCGAGCGGGGTGGCACAAACGAAGAGAATGCAAGCGACGGTGCCGCCCAAAATAAAGCCAACAACGCCCGCCGTTACGGCGATACACGCGATCAACAGGATGAAGTCCGCTTGCCGCATTTTGAGGCCGGCCTGCTCGAGTGAAACCCGACTTCCGAAGGCCGCATTCCTGCTGACTTTCCGGTCCAGGAATGTCGTAGCGGTAGCGGTCACCTTCGTCAGCATGGAGGGGCCGTTGACCACACCGGGCCGTCGCCGGGAGATGGCAATTTCCCCGCGACCGCTCTTGAAGGTAATCACGAGTAGAACTGCCAACGCAATGAAACAAAGCGCTATCCCAAGGGCCAGAAATACCGGATCTGTTACCGTCACCGGAAAACACCTCCTGCCGGCACGCTGCCAAAGACGGTTGGTGATAGCGGAATACCAAGCTCCGCGAAGTGATCCACGAATCGTGGACGGACTCCGGTCGGCATTGGCCGTCCAAGGAACTTTCCGCTGGCATCAACCCCCGCGCTGTAGTCGAAGACAAAGGCGTCCTGGAGTGTGACAACATCCCCCTCCATGCCCTGAACCTCCGTCACGTGGGTTACCCTGCGGCTTCCGTCCCGGAGCCGGGAAATATGGACTATCAGGTTCACCGCCGATGCTATTTGTTCTCTGATGGCACGAAGAGGCAAATCCATTCCCGCCATCAGGACAAGAGTCTCCAGGCGGGAGATCGCGTCCCTGGGGGAGTTGGCGTGAACGGTGGAGATAGAGCCGTCGTGTCCGGTATTCATGGCTTGAAGCATGTCCAGTGATTCCCCGCCACGGACTTCGCCGATGACAATCCGGTCAGGCCGCATGCGCAGGGAGTTTCGAACCAGATCGCGGATGGTGATCTCGCCCTTACCCTCAATGTTCCTCGGGCGGCTTTCCAGCCGCACTACGTGCTCCTGTTGGAGTTGCAGTTCCACGGCGTCCTCGATCGTGACAATGCGTTCTTCTGCCGGAATGAAGGAAGACAACACATTGAGAAGCGTTGTCTTGCCTGTGCCAGTTCCGCCGGACACGATGACGTTCAGCCGAGCCCTGACGCAGGCCTGCAGCAGTTCTGCGATCTCGGGAGACATGGAACCCAGCGAAATGAGGTTGTTGACAGTCAACGGCACCTGCCCGAACTTCCGGATGGTCAGCGACGAGCCGCTGACCGCTAGCGGAGGAATGATTGCATTGACACGGGAACCGTCAGAAAGCCGGGCATCCACGAGAGGAGAGGACTCGTCAATACGTCTGCCCACCTTGGTGACAATCCGTTCGATGACTTTCCTCAGGTGCCCCTCACCGCTGAATCTCGCGCCTGTTAGGGTTAGCTTTCCGTTACGTTCCACATAGATTTTGTCTGGCCCATTGACCATGACCTCTGTGATCTCGGCGTCGCTCAGAAACTTCTCGAGAGGACCCAGTCCCAGAACGTCATCGATGATTTCCTGGACCAATCGCTGACGCTCCGAGACGGTGAGGGGGATTTCATCCTCCTCGATAATGCTTCTCAGCTCATCTTTGACGTACTGCTGCAGTTCAGATTCCTCTATCGAAGAATCTGTAATCCGGCTGCCCATCCGCTCGTAGAGTGCAGTCCCCGCACGTTCTTTAACTGCAGTAAGGGCCTCGTTTGGTTCCGTGGCATAGTTTCGGGTGTCGAAGGGGTTCACAGATGGGTCTGTGCCTGCAGGGGAAGCCTTCCACTGTAGGTCCGGCCTCGGGCCAGCGGCGGCGTCCTTACCGCCATCGCTGCCTCGTGCGGCCTCTAATCTTCTGGCCAGGCTCATTAGACTATTACCCTTCTGTGAAGTTTCTTGTGTGGCCGTTGTTCCCAGTTGGGCTTAAACCTTTCCACGAGCTGTGCCATGCCGCGGGCAGCTGGGTCTCGGCTGCCGTCCTGCAACAGGGGTATCCCCTTGTTAGTGGAGAAAGGCACTGCCCGCGACCGCGGTAGGACGATGTCCACTGGGCAGCCAATGGTTGCCTCAACGTCTTGCAAAGTCAGGCCGCTCTTCCTGTCCGCAAAGTTGAGCACCACGTGGCGATTACCCGGCAGGAGATCAAGCTCGGTGAGAATACCGAAACCAGTCCTCAGGCCGCGGATGCTCGGTATGTCCATGCCGCAGATCCAGACGGCGTCAGTGGCCTGATCCAAGGTGGCCAGAACGTGCTCCCCCAACCCCGGAGCTGTGTCAACCACGACGAATTGGAATTCATTCGCAAGTTGACTGATCAGGTGGCCCACCTGTTCTCCACTGATTTTGTCCGCGTGGGCGGGATTCAGCGGGGCGCACAGTGCATAGATTCCCGACGGATGAAGGGTCAAGTACGACTTGAGGACCATATTGTCCTGCACAGCGGCTCCGGTCACAGCATCAGCCAAGGTGCGTTCCGGTTCGAGCATCAGCCCCGAAGCGACGTCGCCGAACTGTAGATCCAGGTCGAGCACCACGACGCTCATCGGGGCAATCTTGCCAAGTCCGACAGCCAGGTTGGTTGTGACCGTTGTTTTGCCAACGCCCCCTTTCGGGGACATGACCGCGACGATTCGACCTCCGGACCCGCCGTCCTCGACCGACGCCCCCAGGCCGCGTCGCCTGCCGGCCGCCGCCAGACTGGCCCGTTCAAGCATGTTGCGGATTTCCTCGCTGGTTGCGTCCGGGTGAAGTAGGTCGCGGATACCTGCCCGCATGGCCGGCAGAGCAATGTCTGCCTCACCTTCCGTCACCAGAACCACGCTGATCTCCGGATACTGGAGATCGAAAAGGCTGGCGAGGCGAATCGAATCTTCCGTGGGTAAACCTGGACCGAGCAGTATTACCTCAGCAAGTTCGCCGCTCAGAACCCGAAGGATGTCGTCCGGGCTGGGGGGCAAATAGTCGGCCGCCAGGGTTTGGAGACTGCCGTGCAGGCCGGCGGCCGCCTGTTGTGCCCTGTGGGAGAAGCCGGAGTCCGCTGTAATCAGCACGAATCTGCTCATCGGTACAGCTCCATTTTCTTGACTGTGAACGGAGCATTCTCCGTCGCGGACTCAGGTTCCTTTGTCAGCCACAGCTTCCCGAACTCTGCAGCGAAGGCGATCTTGGCTGCGTCGGTGTCACTCCGTGCAAAGGTGACCAGTAACGAACCTGTGGGCAGCTGCGTGTTTGCCTGTTCGGCAGAAGCCGTCTGGCTAGTGTTGCCGGACGCTTGGGCAGTAGCTCGCTGGACGCTTGTGACAAGCACCTTATGGAAAATCTGCTGTGCGGTTTCGACTGCGGGTGCCTCTTTGTTGGCCCCGTCTGCGAAAAGAGCAACGATGCCAACGGTGTCGCCTGCGACGATTCGACCACCGACGACCCGCTGTGCATCCAGCTGGACGGAGACCTCCTGCATTCCCGCAGGGACAGGGACGGATCCGGGGGCAGCCAGGCTGGTCGGATCAACAAGGCGGACTCCAAGAAGCGGCTCTCCCGGTACCAATTCTGCTGAGGTCACTTTGCCGTCCAATCCGTCAAAGCTCTTGAGTGCCCCGTTCGGCACAGATGCCGCCGGGAGGGAAGCCAGTCTGACGGAGGCTTTCACCTCGTCCAGGGTTGAGCCCACAGGAATCTGTTTCTCAACCACCAGAACATCAATTGGCTGTAGGTCTTGTTGGGCCCTGGCTTCAGAACCTTGAACATATGAGACGAGTAGCAGGGTGCCGACTATTGCCAGCACGAGTGCGACGATGCCTCCCAGTAGGCGGGTTTTCATTGGTGAATCTCCTTAGTAATGGTGATCGGAATAGTCGACTACTTAGATAGCCCTGCACCCGTAGCGCCGTAGGTGGTAGGACCTCCCATGACCGCTGCCTCTTCAAGAGAGACTTTCTTGATGAACCTCCCGAACAGTCCCGTGTCGGGGTTTTTGAGCTTCAATGAGCTGCTGAGGGCCGACGCTTCAGGCGTGTAGTAGGTATCCCCGCCTCCGCTGAAATGCCAGCCGCGGAGGGATATCTGGGCAAAAGCCTCAATATGGAAGCCCTTTCCGTTCTTGCCATAGGGAGAGGCCGAACACGGATCTGTACCAGTGCCGCCACTGTCAGGACAGGCGATGTCGAAGATTGGAACGAGGATCTCCACCGTCTTCCCCGCGCTGAGCGTTGCCTTCCACCCTGCGAAGACACTGGTGCAGGTGCCATCGAAGTCCTGGCCGGTATCGGCACTAACCCAAGGAGCCGCGATGTCGACGAGGACAGTGCAATTGGTTGTTCCGTGTTTTATCCAGCCAAAACCACCAGACAACTCCCACCCCGACGATGGCCCCTGTTTGCACTCATAGCCAGGATCGTCGTCTAGTCCGCTCCCGTGTGACGGAAAGAATTGAAGGTTCTTGGTGAAGCCCGGGTCAGATTCACATTTGGAGAATGCCAGTGGAACGACGTTTGCGGCCGAAAAACCGCCGAACCTTGCCTGCGCGGAGGCCTGAATGTCTGAGGTGTTGATACCGAGGGCTCGGGCAAAGACGAGGGAGAAGTGATTATTGCCGGCCGGGTCCTGGGCTTGGGTGGTGACATTGACGACCCCCGCTCCGACCGTTGCACTAACAAGGTTGCTATGCGCGTCCAAGGCGTTGTCGTTCGCCAGGCCTGTGGCCGCGGCCACGGGTGCAGCGCAGGCCGGCCCCGGGGGAGTCGCAGCGCAGGCTTGCGCGATCGCGAGGGCGGACGAGTCAGCGCCATTCTGCAGCTGGGCATGCTCGGAGTACATGGTGGCCACGTCTACTGCAAAGGCCGCCATTCCCAACAGAACAACCATTATTAGAGCCGTTAATGGGGCGACGACCCCACGCTCCGAACCCTGGACTTTCATCCGCCGCATCGCATTACACCCTTGCCTTGAATTGTGAGGCTGGCAGGCATGCCCGGAATCAGCGCGGGGAAGCCTGTCATCCATGGAGTTGTATAGCTCACCGTGACCACGGCATTGTTGCCGGGGGAACAGGTGCCAGTGCCGGAATAGCTGATGCCGATGTCCGCGGAACTCAGGGATACGGACGGCGCTGCGGCCACTCCGGCAGCCTGGGCGTTGGCGGCCGAGTACGTGCTCTCTGCGCAGTGGATGGCTGCATAGCGCGCAGCTTCACGACCTGCCTCCGTGAGCGAAACCTGAGTATTGAATGCCCTGCCGAATTCGGCGATGCCGAGCACAAGTGCCAAGAAGATCGGTAGTACGAGTGCAAACTCGACGGCGACAGCGCCTGCCTCGCGTGCACGACGTTTACGCCGTTCCGGGTTGCCAAGAGTCTTCATGATGATGTGACCGGATTCTCTGAAGCCCGGAAAACCTGACTGACCGGGCAAGCTTCTGTGGCGATGGGTTGGTGCAAAGAGTTCCCAACCGGACCGGGTCTCCAACGGTAGGCGTGACCCAAAAAACGAAACCCAGGCGCGGGGTGGGAGCCGGCGAGCGGTCTGCTCGCCATCCCGCCCCGCCCCTGGGCTTCGATAGCCTTGCTAGCTATAACGCGTTGGACATTGTGGTGAAAGCCGTGTTGAGTTGGCCTCCGAGAGTCGCGACGATGGTGACGATGACCGCCGCGATCAAAGCCACGAGAAGGCCGTATTCAACTGCCGTCGCGCCCTTTTCCGAGCGGAGTTCAGCCTTGACTTTCGTAATGAATCCCAGAATTGAAAGCATCATTGAATTCATAGCTTTCGGCTTTGCTCTAGAGCTTGTTGGAAATAGTGGTGAAGGCCGTGTTGATCTGGCCGCCCAGTGTTGCGACGATGGTGACAATCACGGCGGCGATCAGTGCCACGAGAAGGCCGTATTCAACCGCGGTGGCGCCCTTCTCGGAAGAGAAGCGATCCTTGACCCCGGCGACAAATGCGATCATTGAGACCATGAGAGAAGTCATTTTAGTTTCCTTAATTCGATGAAATTGATTGGGATACTTTCAACGAATTTCCAGCTGCCCCCATATTTCCTTAGCGGCTGGACTTCGCTAGGAAAAGATTGTCACTGGCGTTCAATGGCAACAATGCGTAGTGGTACTCGACTTTTTGCTGGCTAATGTACAGGCATACGCGCGACGTGATTTTGAGTACTCAGTTTTTGGCACGGATCAGGAGCAGGTACTACATGGTGCGGGCACAGCGAAGCTCCCAAAAAGTGAGTGGGGGAGCGTTCGCTCAACCCCAAATAACTGACACAGCGACGACGGCGGCGAGCATCGACGGACCGTAGGCCACTTCGGCAGGCCTTTCTTTCAGGTGAAACCTCAACACGAGAGCGGATGCGATTCCTCCGACAATGAAGCCGAGCAGGCCGCCGTACAGCAGTTGGTCCCAACCTAGGTAGCCCAAGTACAGGCCGACGGGTCCGGCGAGCTTCACGTCGCCCATTCCGATGCCGCCGGGGGTAATAATCGCCAAAATCAAGTAGGAAACGAACAACATCGCGGCGCCGGCCACCGCACGAAGGAGTTCTGTCCAGTGCGCCCCTGCAAAAACAGGCAGGAGAAACAGGACGAGGCCCGCCAGGAGAAGAGACAGGACTAAGGGATTGGGCAGCAAATGAAGCGAAATATCAATTCTTGCGAGTTGAACGCCCAGAACGGCAAGCAGGATAAATGCCGATAGCGCCGGATCGGAGCCAAACCTTATGGCAAAGGCTCCACAGATGAATCCGGTGATTATCGCCGTCGTAACTCTGGAAACGGTGGAAGGCAATCCTCCAAGCCGGGGGAGGAGCTTCGCGATAGCCCACTCGGCGAACGGGGACAGAATGAACCCCAGGAGGCCGAGGCAGGCCACCAAGAGTGTGCCAGCCGAGCCGGCATTGCCCAGAAAAGTCACGAAGTCCCCTGTATGCGTCAGTCCGGCACGTGGCGTGAAGAGCGTCCGGCTACCCCAATTTTGACCCTGACGCCCGGTACAAGCTAATATTGGTAGTCGTTGTGCGTGTCCTTTCTCGATGATGCGTGCCCGCTTGAGAATCCGGTTGCAGGATGACTACTCAACGAGCACATTCGGGACCTCAGGATGACTGGTTACATGGAGCCCTCACCTCTGTTCCGGTAGCGCATAGATAGTAGGTGCACACGCTTGAGTGACACCTAAACAAGAACGCCAGAACAAGAACGAGGCAAAAACCGTGCGTACGTACACCCCGAAGCCCGGCGATATCAACCGCCAGTGGCACGTCATTGACGCCACAGACGTTGTCCTTGGTCGTCTTGCGAGCCAGACCGCAATCCTGCTGCGCGGCAAGCACAAGGCCACCTTTGCGTCCCACATGGACATGGGCGACTTCGTCATCATCATCAACGCCGAGAAGGTAGCCCTGACCGGCGCCAAGCTGGAGCAGAAGCGCGCTTACCGCCACTCCGGTTACCCGGGCGGCCTGACCTCCGTCAACTATGCGGAACTCCTGGAATCCAACCCGGTCCGCGCCGTTGAGAAGGCCATCAAGGGCATGCTCCCCAAGAACTCCCTCGCTGCACAGCAGCTGGGCAAGCTGAAGGTGTACCGCGGTGCAGAGCACCCGCATGCCGCCCAGCAGCCCAAGACTTTCGAAATTACCCAGGTCGCCCAGTAGTCCTGGCCACCAAACAACTTATCTATACAAGGAGAATCGTGGCTCAGAACGAAGAGACCACCGAAGCCGTTGAGGCTGAGGAAACCCTGACCAGCTACACCTCGGAAAGCGGAGCTGCCGAGGCTGCTGCGCCGAAGAAGGAGCGCCCGGCCCTGACCGTGGCCGGCGCAGCTGTTGGCCGCCGCAAGGAAGCCGTTGCACGCGTTCGCGTTGTGCCGGGTTCCGGCAAGTGGACCATCAACGGCCGCGAGCTGGCAAACTACTTCCCGAACAAGCTGCACCAGCAGGACGTCAACGAGCCCTTCAAGATCCTCGATCTTGACGGTGCCTATGACGTCATCGCCCGCATCCACGGCGGCGGCATCTCCGGCCAGGCCGGTGCGCTGCGCCTCGGCATCGCCCGTTCACTCAACGAGATCGACGTCGAGAACAACCGCGCCATCCTGAAGAAGGCCGGTTACCTGTCCCGTGACGCCCGCGTCATCGAGCGCAAGAAGGCCGGTCTCAAGAAGGCCCGTAAGGCTCAGCAGTACTCCAAGCGCTAATCCCGCTTTCACGGAAGCCCGTCCCGCCGTTTTGGTGGGATGGGCTTCCTTTTTGGTGGTTTGTCAGGAATTCGGGAGCCGCAGGCGAAGATCGAAGACGTCCATCTCACCTATCTGGATGTGTGCAAAATGTTCTCGAACCCAGTTAGTCACCTCGTCGGCGAACCCAGCTTCGGCCTGGATATCGTGAGAGTCGTGCCGAACAAGGTAGTAGCGGATCTGGCCCGATTCAATGTAATTGCTGAACTGGGAAACGCTCGGATATGGTGTACCTCCGTTGAAACCTCCGACGGGCATGACCGGCCGTTGCAGGGTGAGCTGATACTGTGCAGCGTTCAGGGCGCCGGGAGAAGCTGCAGCCCAGCGTGACGCGGGATTGTCTGCCTGCCGAAGGAATGCTACAACTTGGGGATCGGCCAAGTGACCCAGTGCCGTTCCCCTCGTACTTTCGGTGTTGCCATCCGGCCAAAGCGACGGGTCAGGCGAGTCGAGAACCGCGTGGCTCCCGACCATGGATGCGGCGGGGGAGACTCCAGTGTGAGCGCTGGCTATGGCGGAAACTGAGAACAACAGCGGCCCGAAGCCACAGGTAGCCACAAGAGAGACAACCAAAAAACGGCGTGCCCTATGGTTCCGGAGGCGAAATACGGTTAATTCGCAGCCGACAAGGCAGAAGGCCAAGACAACCAAGGCAAGAACAGGGCCGAAGGGTGATGAGTTTGAGAGATAACCAAAGGCGACGATACCGCAGACTAATACCGCTGACGCTGCAACGAGCCGAAACGGTACCCACCTCTGGGCCGGGCGGAGCATTTCCCAAGTTGCCCCGATGACCATCGCGATTGGAGGAGCGATTGCAATCAGGTAGTAGGCGTGTACCACGCCTCCCATGAAACTGAAAGTGACCCAATAGCTGAGTATCCATCCTCCGGAAAAAAGCAGAGTCGCACGCCTTGCGTCGCAGCGAGGCTGAAATCGCAAGAGGACCAGCGTGGCGGCAAGAAGAAGGACCGCTGCCGGCAACAACCACGCCCCCTGGCTGCCGAAGGACGAATACTGTATGAGCCTCAAAAGCCCCGGGGGTGCAGCTTCCTGTCCTGGGGTCCCGCCGCCAGCAGATCCCAGGATCCTCCCCAAGCCATTCTGTCTGAGGAGTACTTCAACAAAGCTGTTGCTGAACGAGCCGCCTGCATAGGGTCTGGATTCTTGAGGTGTGGCTTCGGCAATGACCACCCACCATCCTGCCGCGGCGGCGACAGTGGCCAGACCTGCCACCAGCTGTAAGAACCGCCGCTTAAGCTGGCCCGGGCCTGAGTACAAGTACACCCCGCCCAGTGTGGGAAGGAGCAGTAGCGCCTGAGCGGACTTTGTCAGGAAGGCAGCTCCAATAACCGCCCCCGTGCCCAGCACCCACTGCCACCGCCCATCTTCGCAGGCACGGATCATGAGGTAGGTCGCGAGAGTCAGAAGAAAGGTGAGGAGAGCATCTGGATTGTTATAGCGAAACATCACTGCAGCGGCAGGAGTAAGCAGCAGGACAGTGCCGGCTATCATGGCAGAACTATGCCGAAAGTGCCGGCGGACGGTGAAATAGGTAAGGACTACGGTTCCGACACCGAGAAGGGCTTGCGGCCCCAAGAGACTCCATGAGCTGAGGCCAAACAGCCGCACTGACAATGACGATAACCAGATGCTGGCCGGCAACTTGTCCACCGTGATGGCGTTGCCGCCGTCCGAAGACCCGAAGAAGAATGCCTCCCAGTTGACAGCGCCGGCCTGAGCTGCTGCAGCATAGTACCCATTGCCCCAGCCGTTGGAATCCAGTCGCCAGAAAAACATGATCCCGGCAGCAGTGACGAGGGCCGCAAGGCCGAGCGCATCTCCACGTTTCACAGGCATGCCCCCAATGTTCATAACTCTGCTGCCGGTACGGGGAATCCCGAAGGCTATGTAGGTGAAGATACATGAGGCAGGTGCGGCGGACCACACGCACCACACGAAAACCGCAAGCAATGGAAGCCATCGGACGGCACGCTCACGGCATCCTCTACACTTGACCCGATGTCTAGATTATTTGGAACAGATGGTGTCCGGGGCCTGGCTAACGGCCTGTTGACAGCGGAGCTGGCGATGCAGCTGGCCCAGGCGGCCGCCGTTGTGCTCGGTCATGACCGCAACACCAACGGCACCCGGCCCCGCGCTGTGGTGGCTCGTGACCCCCGAGCCAGCGGGGAATTCATTGCCGCTGCCGTTGAGGCCGGGCTCTCAAGCTCGGGCATCGACGTATACGACGCCGGTGTCCTCCCGACGCCGGCGGCGGCCTATCTCGTGGCTGACTTGGACGCCGATTTCGGCGTGATGATCTCCGCCTCGCACAATCCGGCACCGGACAACGGCATCAAATTCTTTGCCCGTGGCGGCCAGAAGCTCCCGGACGACGTCGAGGACGCCATCGAGGAACGGCTGGGGACCGAGCCGGCCCGGCCGGTCGGGGCGGACGTAGGGCGCATCCAGCGGTTCTCGGATGCTGAGGACCGCTACGTCGTCCACCTGCTCCGCACCCTCCCGCACCGCCTCGAGGGGCTGAAAGTGGTCCTGGACTGCGCCCACGGTGCCGCGAGCGGCTGCTCACCTCAGGTCTTCAAAGACGCCGGCGCCGATGTCGTGGTCATTGGCGCGGATCCCGACGGACACAACATCAACGACGGCGTTGGTTCCACCCACCTGGGCCCGTTGAAGGCCGCAGTGGTGCAGCACGGAGCGGACCTCGGCATCGCGCATGACGGCGACGCCGACCGCTGCCTCGCTGTAGACCACGAAGGCAACGAGGTGGACGGCGACCAGATCATGGCCATCCTGGCCGTGGCGCTGAAAGCCTCCGGCAGGCTCAAGGACGACGTCCTGGTCGCCACGGTGATGAGCAATCTGGGCCTGAAGATCGCGCTCCGCGAAGCAGGTATCAGCCTCCGCGAAACTGCCGTGGGGGACCGCTACGTCCTTGAAGGCATGCGCGACGGCGGCTACAACCTTGGCGGTGAACAGTCCGGTCACGTGATTTTTGCCGACTACGCCACCACGGGCGATGGCATCCTAACGGGCCTCCAGTTAGCAGCGCAGATCGCCTTGACGGGACGTTCCCTTAAGCAGCTTGCTACCGTGATGACAAAACTCCCGCAGGTATTGATTAATGTCGCGGGTGTGGACCGCACCCGCGTGAACCATTCGGAGGCGCTGTCACAGGCAGTGTCCGCCGCTGAGGCCGAACTCGGCGAAACTGGACGTGTGCTGCTGCGACCGTCGGGAACCGAACCCGTAGTACGCGTCATGGTGGAGGCAGCCGACGAGGCGACTGCCCAAGCGATCGCCGAACGCCTTACCCAGATTGTCCGCACCGAGTTGGCGCTGGAGCTCGTCAGGGACTGATCCTGAAACGGATAAACAGAAATGGCCCGCCTCTCAACAGAGGCAGGCCATTTTCGCTGCACACGTTGTCAGGGCTGCCGAGCCTGCAGCGCATCCCGGATTTCGGTGAGCAGGGCGATCTGCGGGTCTTCCGCAGCTTCTTCCTTCACGTCCTTGTCGATTCCGAGCTTGCGGTTGCGGAGCGCGATCATGTGGTTCATCGGCAGCACCACCACGAAGTAGATCGCGGCGGCCACCAGCACGAACGAAATGACTGCGGAGATGACGGATCCGTACATGAATCCCTCCCATTGCATTTCTTCGATGCCCTTGGCACTGAACAGACGTCCGATGAGCGGCGTCAGCAGGCCCTGGACAATAGAGGTCACGACAGAGCTGAAAGCAGCACCCATCACGACGGCGACGGCAAGGTCAACGACGTTGCCCTTCATAATGAAATTCTTGAATCCTGTGAGCATGACAACCACGGTAGCCCACGGGGGTGGAGCCCAGATGGCGGATTTGTCGATTCCCGGAGAACGTGTCGTGCGCTAAGTCAGTGCGCTACGTGTTGTACGGCCATTCGATTCGCCGAGGGGTGGTCAATTATCGGCCCGCTTCTGGCTGACCTTCAATCTTGGGCACGGGCTTCACCGGCCGCGGCTGTGCGGAATTTCGATTGACCTTGCTGCTCGCTAGGCTTTCCGTGCGATTGGGTTGGAGTGCTTTAAGCGATTCAAACCATATGAGGGCCAAGGGTATGGCAGACCACGGTGCATCGATGACTGCAAGTGGCCAAGGGAGGGGAGCCGCTGCCAAATGAAGGACGGGCACCATCCACAAGAGGATAAAGGCGGCTGTAGAAGCTACACGAATCAACGGTGATGGCCGCCGCTGGAGGAGGTAAAGGATGATTGGAATGAAGAGAACTGCATCATAAGTGGCTAGGTGCGGCGAAAAGGTGGCCGTCGTTGCCAGAGTTGCGATCCATATTGCCTGAGCCTCGACCAGTTGCCCGCGGAGCCTGTGCAGCCAGAGGAGCAGTATTCCAGCTCCCACTGGGAGTGCTGAGGTCGTCAGTACCGGTGCCAGCACGCTGCCCCAAGCCGGCGGAAGTAGCGCCTGCACAAGAGAAGGTAGGCCTACCATCTTCCATGCTTGACCCTGCTGAACGTGATCCAAATACAGGGGACCCGAAAGCGTGGCAACCCATTGATACAGACCCTCACCTCCGACTATTCCCAGTGAGATGCCCATGAGAAGGGCGCAGACCGCCACAAAGGCGGCAAGGGCCCGGTAGTTCCGGGTAGCCAAAAGGACGAGCGGCACCAGGACGACAAGCTGAGGCTTGGCAAGGCCTAAGCCCAACACGGCTCCGGCCCAGAAAGAGTGACGGCTGATGAGCAACCGAATGCCGGCTAGCCACGCTGCGAGGATGAACGCAGAGTCCTGGCCGCTGCCGAGTATTTCAAAGACCACAGGTGATGCTAGGACCGCGATGACCACGAGGCTCCGCTTTCGAAGTATTAGTCCTGGCGCGAGAGACTTCAAACTTAGGGTGGTGCAGACGATCAGAGAGGCGCTCAAGATCAGCCAGACCAGCCCGCTCAGACCGTAGGGGAGGAGAGCCAAGGGGGCGTAGAAAGCGGCGACGAATGGGGGGGAGACAAACCACGAGAAGTCTACTTCCGTGCCGAGGGCATTCTTTTGGAACTCGTGCTGAATTTCAGGGTCATAAAGGTCCGTCGAATCCCCGAGAAGTAGCAGGCCCCCTCCACTCCAATGGGCCAGGTAGTCGGGCAAAAATGCACCCTGGACTGTGGGGTCCATTACCCGGACAAGCGAGGAGATTGTCAGGCCAAGCAGGGACGCGGCCAAGAATATTCTTGGGTATATTCGCACCCGATCCGGTGTGATAAGGCTGTCTAGCTTGCGCGTGAACAGGGCAGCACTTAGCTTGCCCGGTTCAACAAGAACGGCCTTTACCCTTCTGGTTCCCCACATGGATAGTGAGAATACATGCCCAGGACTCTTGGTGAGGACAGCAGGGAGCAGATCTCGGCCAGGCTCGAAGAACTTGTCGTTCAGGGATACCCAGGCGCCGCTTCCAGGCCGAAGTATTCCTCCAGGGTGTTGATGCCCCGGTTGGCCATGTCGGTGGCAGCCTCCACGCCGATGTACCGCAGGTGCCAGGGTTCGTAGTAATACCCGGTGATCGTATGGAACATCCATGGGTACCTGACCACAAAGCCGTACCGGTGGCAGTTCGCCTTGGCCCATACCGCGGCTGGCTGTTCGGCGAAGCACGGCTGGAAGCTGCAGGCCCCGCCGCCGTCGCCGATGTCGAAGGACCAGCCCGTCTGGTGCTCGGAATATCCGGGGCGCGCGCTGGCCGTGTCGGCGTCGGCCTGACCGCGCGAAGCCACGTAGCCGTTGTACGTCGAAACCTGGGTGGAGTACGAGCGGTAGCCGCTCGCCAGGGTCATGGTCACGCCATCCTTCGCGGCCGCAGCAAACAACGCTTCCGCGGCAGCCGCCGTCGTGCTGTTCAGATGCGTGGCCTCGCCGGACACCGCGAGCCTGATGCCCGGCAGCACCAGGTCCGCCGGAACGTAGTCGGCCGGAACCAGCGGGCGGTGCTTGTTGACCACCAGCCACGGGCTGGCAGGGTCTGTCAGTGAGTACTTCCGCGGCATCGCGGCAGCCGGCGACGGCGGAGCCGGCACCTCTGTGGGGGACTGTACAGCCGGCGTCGGACCTACGGTGGTCGTGTCCACGACAGGCGAGGGGGATGCGGAGGGAGCCGGGGGAGCGGTGGAGGAAGCGGACGACGACGGCGCCTCCTGGGCCGGGACGTCCGGCGTGCAGGCGGAAAGGACAGTCAGGCCGGCTCCTGCGGCCAGGAACCGGGCGAAGCTGCGCCGGCTGGCTCCCGCCGATCGGCAGTCTTGGCACATCCGCTAGACCTTCCGCAGGAGCATGCGGCGGATGGAGTGGTCAGCATCCTTGGTCAGCACCAGCTGGGCGCGGCCCCGCGTTGGCAGCACGTTTTCCTCCAGGTTGGGCTCATTGATGCGCTTCCAGATGTCCCGTGCGGTGCGTTCCGCCTCTTCAGCGGACAGTGTGGCGTAACGATGGAAGTATGACTCCGGCTGCGCGAACGCTGTGCTCTGGAGCTTGCGGAAACGGTCCACGTACCACTCCTCGATGTAGGACGTTTTGGCATCCACATAGATGGAGAAGTCGAAGAAGTCACTCAGCGCCAGGCCCTGCCTGCCGTCATGGCGCGGGCGGGCAGGCGCCAGCACATTCAGGCCTTCGACGATCAGGACATCCGGGCGGCGGACCACCACTTCCTTGCCCGGAACGATGTCGTACGTGACGTGCGAGTACCACGGTGCCCTTACTTCCTCGGCGCCGCCCTTGATCTCGCTCACGAAGCGCAGCAGCGCCCGCCGGTCATAGGACTCCGGGAAACCTTTGCGTTCCAGGAGCTGGCGCCGTTTCAGCTCGGCAAGCGGGTACAGGAAGCCGTCCGTGGTGATGAGCTCCACGTTGGGCGTGCCGGGCCAGCGCCGGAGCATCTCCCGAAGCACACGGGCAATGGTGGACTTGCCCACCGCCACAGACCCGGCCACGCCGATGACAAACGGTGTGCGCTGCGTCTGCTCGCCTAAAAACGTCGTGGTGGCCGAATGAAGCTGGTGGGAGGCCTCAACGTACAGGTGAAGCAGCCTGGACAGCGGCAGGTAGACCTCCCGGACCTCGTTCATGTCCAGGGGGTCGCCGAGGCCGCGCAGACGGACAATGTCCTCTTCATTCAGAGGCTGTTCCATCTGGGCTGCCAGCCGGGACCACGTTTGCCGGTCCAGCTCAACGAACGGGGAGACACCCTCGCCGTTCGTTTCATTGCGTTGCAAGGTCACGTTAGTGATTCTGCCCTTCACCCGGCTGAGAGTGAAATGGACGCACCTGTACCTGCGGGCGTGTCAGCGTTAGGGCCGCGTGGTCGACGGGTCAGTTTAGATCTCAACCCCGCTCCGGATAGGCTAGAGGCCATGTGTGGAATCGTGGGATACGTGGGTCGTTCGGCTGGCCGTGAAGATGCCGGTCATAGTGCACTGGATGTTGTCCTCGAAGGATTGCGCCGCCTGGAGTACCGGGGCTATGACTCAGCAGGGGTCGCTGTTGTTGCCGACGGCATGATCTCGTCCCGGAAGAAGTCCGGGAAGCTGAGCAACCTGCTGGCTGAGCTGGAGGCCCGGCCGCTGCCTGAAACGGCCACCGGCATCGGGCACACGCGGTGGGCCACCCACGGCGGTCCCACCGACCAGAACGCCCACCCGCACCTCTCCGACGGCGGCAAGCTCGCGCTAATCCACAACGGCATCATCGAGAACTTCGCCGAGCTGAAGAGCGAGCTGCTGGCCAAGGGCGTCACGTTCGCCTCCGAAACCGACACCGAAGTGGCTGCAGCGCTGCTGGGTGATATCTTCCGCAACAAACTGAACGGCGACGTGAGCGACGGCGGCCTCACCACCGCCATGCAGCTCGCCTGCCAGCGCCTCGAGGGGGCATTCACCCTCCTGGCCGTGCATGCCGACCAGCCCGACGTCGTGGTCGCGGCGCGCCGCAACTCGCCGCTTGTTGTGGGGCTGGGCGAGGGGGAGAACTTCCTGGGCTCGGACGTCTCCGGCTTCATCGACTACACGCGCCGTGCCGTGGAACTGGGCCAGGACCAGATTGTCACCATCACGGCTGACACCGTGGAAATCACCGACTTCTATGGTGCCCCTGCCGAGGGCAAGGAATACCACGTGGACTGGGACCCTGCCTCTGCGGAAAAGGGCGGGTTCAGCTCTTTCATGGCAAAGGAGATCAACGACCAGCCCGACGCCGTGGCGCAGACCCTCCTGGGCCGCTCGGACATCAACGGCAAGCTGACCCTCGACGAAATCCGCATCGACGTCGAGCTGCTGAAACAGGTCAACAAGATCATCGTCCTGGCCTGCGGCACGGCAGCCTATGCGGGCACCGTGGCCAAGTACGCCATCGAGAACTGGTGCCGGATCCCCACGGAAGTGGAGCTCGCACATGAGTTCCGCTACCGCGACCCCATTCTCGACAGCAATACCTTGGTGGTCTCCATCAGCCAGTCCGGGGAAACCATGGACACGCTGATGGCCGTGCGCTACGCCAAGGAGCAGGGCGCCAAAACCCTGTCCATCTGCAACACCAACGGCTCCACCATTCCGCGCGAGTCGGACGCCGTGCTGTACACGCACGCCGGCCCGGAAATCGCGGTGGCCTCCACCAAGGCCTTCCTCGCCCAGATCACCGCCGCCTACCTGCTGGGCCTGTACCTTGCCCAGCTGCGCGGCAACATCTTCTCCGGCCAAATCAAGGACGTCCTCGCGGACCTGAACAAGATCCCGGCGAAGATCCAGAGCATCCTGGACAACTCCGGTCCCCTCCGCGAGCTGGCCCGCAGCATGAAGGACGAGAAATCAGTCCTCTTCCTGGGCCGCCACGTGGGTTACCCGGTGGCCCTGGAAGGCGCCCTGAAGCTCAAGGAAATCGCCTACATCCACGCTGAAGGCTTCGCCGCCGGCGAGCTGAAACACGGGCCCATCGCCCTGATCGATGACGGCCAGCCGGTGTTCGTGGTGGTCCCGTCGCCTCGCGGCCGGGATTCGCTGCACGCCAAGGTGGTCAGCAACATCCAGGAGGTCCGCGCCCGTGGCGCCCGGACCCTGGTTGTCGCCGAAGTGGGTGACGAGGCCGTGAAGGCCTACGCCGAGCACGTTTTCTACGTGCCGGAGACTCCTCCGCTGCTGATGCCCTTGCTGACTACGGTGCCGCTGCAGATTTTCGCCCTGGAACTTGCCTCGGCCAAGGGCTACGACGTGGACCAGCCTCGCAACCTGGCCAAGAGCGTGACCGTAGAATAGCCCAATGATTGTTGGCATAGGCGTAGACGTTGTAGACATCGAGCGGTTCGGCCGCCAGCTTGAACGGACCCCCGGTCTCCGTGACAGGCTGTTCGTGCCTGCCGAGCGGGACCTGAACACCCGGTCTCTGGCCGCGAGGTTTGCCGCCAAGGAAGCCGTAGCCAAGGTTCTCGGCGCGCCCGCGGGCATGAACTGGCAGGACTGCTGGATCGGCCTGGACCAGCACGGGCCCACCATCCAGGTCAAGGACACCGTGCTCGCGGTGGCCGACGCCAAGGGCGTCAAGCGCTGGCACTTGTCCATGAGCCACGATGGCGGAATCGCCACCGCCACGGTATTGGCCGAAGGCTGAGTCGCAAAGCTGAGCCCGCCAGGAACCCGAGCCCATGATCAGCGGCTATACCGGAACCCAGATCAGGGCGGCTGAAGAGCCGCTCCTCGCCGCCGGCATGGGTGCCGTCCTGATGCAGCGTGCCTCCCACGGGCTCGCCAACGCGGTCATCCGCGAGCTGAAAGGCCGCGGGCACCGCATTTACGGAACGAGCGTTGCTGTTCTCGTCGGCAAAGGAAACAACGGCGGCGACGGTCTCTTCGCTGCGGCGTTCCTGGCGGCCAGGGGGATGAGTACGACTGCGGTGCTTACCGCCGAGGCTGCGCACCCCGAAGGTTTGGCTGCTTTTGAACGGGCCGGCGGCCGTGCGCATCTGCTCACCGACTCCACGCTCCGCCGGCTCACCGCGGACGTGGCGCGCGCCGACGTCGTTATTGACGCTGTCCTGGGGACTGGGGCCAAGGGCGGGCTGCGAGGCACTGCGGCCGCCCTGGTGTCCAGGCTTGCAGGCTCCGGAACATCAGGCGAGAGCCTGGTGGTGGCCTGCGATGTTCCCAGCGGCGTCGATGCCGATACCGGCCAGGTTCATGAGCCCGTGCTGGCCGCGGACCTGACAGTGACCTTCGGCGCCGCTAAGGCGGGCCTGCTTGCCGACCCCGGAGCCGACTATGCCGGACGGGTTCACGTCGTCCCGATCGGCATCGAGGAGAATCTTCCGCTGCCTGCGCTGCACCGTTTTGAGGCCGGGGACCTCTCGCGGTTACTGCCGCAGCCGGGACGGCGTTCGCACAAATACTCCCGCGGCGTGCTCGGGGTAGTGGCCGGTTCGGCCGATTACCCTGGCGCTGCCGTGCTGGCCTGCCGCGGCGCGCTGGCTGCCGGAGTGGGAATGGTGCGCTACCTCGGACCGCCGGAGGTGGCCAGCCTGGTCCGCCAATCCTGCCCCGAAGTGGTGTGCAGCATCGGCTCTGTGGCCGACACGCATGTCCAGGCCTGGCTGGTGGGATCCGGAATGGGTCCTGGTGATTCTGAGCAGCTCCAGCGGGCCCGGGAGGCCGTGGAATCAGGACTCCCGGTCATCGCCGATGCCGGTGCGCTCCCTGCCCTTCCCGCAGTTTTGGCCCCTCACGTCGTGCTCACCCCGCATGCAGGCGAACTCGCGTCCCTGCTTAAACGGCTGGGGTCAGGCCGGGATCCCGAGCTTGACCGTGCGGCGGTTGAAGCTGACACCCTTCGCGCCGTCAGGCTGGCAGCCGGCCTGACCGGAGCCACCGTCCTGCTCAAGGGCGCCACGACGCTCGTGGAATCCCCTTCACGGCACTCCTATAGCCAGGCCGAGGGCACGCCCTGGCTGGCTACTGCCGGCAGCGGCGACGTCCTGGCCGGAGTCATCGGTGCGCTGCTCGCACAGCTGGGTTCCGACGTCGGGCACTTCCGGGAATCAGGCATCGGTCCGGATGATCGCTGGGCAGCCATCGCAGCCCTGGCGGCAAGTCTTCACGGTCTTGCCGGAAGGGCCGCCACGGCCGGCGGACCGTTGACCGCAAGCCGCATCGCGGACACGCTACCGGAAGCATGGGATAAAGTAAGCAGGCTTACTACAGGGATGGAGCAGGGCCGTAATAGTCACGCCCACCCGTTACGGTAGGCATAGGTTCTGTATCGGCAGCGGGCACCGGAGGCGTTTCGAAACCTGCTGGCGAACAATGATGAGGAGCATGCATGGAAATCTGGCCCGGATCGGCTTACCCCCTTGGCGCCACTTTTGACGGGACAGGCACCAACTTCGCACTGTTCAGCGAACGCGCCGAAAAAGTGGAGCTTTGCCTCTTCGATGACGCCGGAGTGGAAACGCGGTACAGGCTGGACGAGGTGGACGGCTACGTCTGGCACTGTTACATCCCGCAGGTCCAGCCTGGCCAGAAGTACGGCTACCGCGTCCACGGGCCATACGACCCCGCCTCCGGCAACCGCTTCAATCCCCACAAGCTCCTCCTGGACCCGTACGCCAAGGCTGTGCACGGCCAGATTGACTGGGACCCGGCGCTGTTTGCCTACAACCTGGGCGAGCCGGACTCGATCAACAATCAGGACTCCGCACCCCACATGATGCTGGGCGTTGTCATTAACCCGTTCTTCGACTGGGACGGCGACCACAACCTCCGGGTCCCGTACCATCGGTCGGTCATCTATGAGGCCCACGTCAAGGGCCTGACCCAGCTGCACCCCGAGATTCCGGAAGAGCAGCGCGGCACCTATGCTGGGGTGGCGCACCCCTCGGTGATCTCGCACCTCCAGAAGCTGGGGGTGACCGCCATCGAGTTGATGCCCGTGCACCAGTTCGTCAACGACGGAACCCTGCAGGACAAGGGCCTGAACAATTACTGGGGATACAACACCATCGGCTTCTTCGCCCCGCAGAATACCTACAGCTCCACGGGCGACACCGGCCAGCAGGTCCAGGACTTCAAGGCCATGGTCCGTTCGCTGCACAAAGCCGGGATCGAAGTGATCCTGGATGTGGTCTACAACCACACGGCCGAAGGCAACCACCTTGGCCCCACCCTCTCCTTCAAGGGTATCGACAACCAGTCCTACTACCGGCTGATGGAGGGGGATGAAAAGCACTACATGGACTACACGGGCACCGGGAACTCCCTCAACGTCCGCCAGCCGCACTCCCTCCAGCTGCTCATGGATTCACTGCGCTACTGGGTCACGGACATGCACGTGGACGGGTTCCGCTTCGATCTCGCCTCCACGCTGGCCCGGGAATTTTACGACGTCGACAAGCTGTCCACGTTCTTCGAACTCATCCAGCAGGACCCGGTTGTTTCCCAGGTGAAGCTCATTGCCGAGCCGTGGGACGTCGGGCCCGGCGGCTACCAGGTGGGCAATTTCCCGCCGCAGTGGACAGAATGGAACGGGAAATACCGTGACACGGTGCGGGACTTCTGGCGCGGTGAACCGGCGACGCTGGGCGAATTCGCCTCCCGGATCACCGGCTCGGCCGATCTCTACGAACACTCCGGCCGCCGGCCTGTCGCGTCCATCAACTTCGTCACTGCCCATGACGGCTTCACCCTGTCTGACCTGGTGTCCTACAACGAGAAGCACAACGAGGCCAACGGCGAGGGCAACAACGACGGCGAATCCCACAACCGTTCTTGGAACTGCGGGGTCGAGGGGCCCACTGATGATCCTGCTGTCCTGGGCCTGCGCGCCCGCCAGCAGCGGAACTTCATCGCCTCTCTGCTGCTGTCCCAGGGCGTCCCGATGCTGTCCCACGGCGACGAACTGGGCCGCACGCAGCGCGGCAACAACAACGGATACTGCCAGGATTCGGAACTGACCTGGATCAACTGGGAGACCATCGACCAGCCGTTGGTCGAATTCACGGCCGCCGTCAACGCGCTGCGCGCCAAGCACCCCACGTTCCGCCGGAGCCGCTTCTTCGACGGGCGGCCCGTCCTGCGGGGCGAAGGCGAACGGCTCCCGGACATCGTATGGCTGGACGTCGACGGCGCGACCATGACGCCGGAGGACTGGCACAGCGGCTTCGGCCGGTCGGTGGGCGTATTCCTCAACGGCGACGGCATCCAGGGCAAGGACACCCGCGGACGACGGATCACGGACGTGAACTTCCTCCTGTATTTCAACGCCCACGACGACATGGTGCAGTTCACCCTGCCCTCTGACGAGTACGCCCCGGCGTGGGACATCATCATCGATACCGCTGGCCACAACGCTGACACTGAACCCGTGAAGGCCGGAGAGTCATTGCAGGTTGACGCGAAGTCGCTGGCGGTCCTCAGGGCCCACAGCGTGCCCGAGACCGAGCCGGACCACTCAGTGGCCGCATCGCTGGCGGCGCTGACGCAGACGTCCACCAGCGAGACGGAGGCATTGAGCACACCCACTGTCGCCGAACCGGGGAAAACCACGAAAGTCGGGGTCCGGAAGGACAAGAAGAAATGAGGGTTCCAGCTTCGACTTACCGGCTTCAGATCCGCCCCGGTTTCACTCTTCATGACGCCGCCAGCAAGGTGCCGTACCTGAAGTCCCTGGGTGCGGACTGGCTCTACCTGTCGCCCCTCCTGACGGCCGAGCATGGTTCCGATCACGGCTACGACGTGACTGACCCCTCCTCAGTGGATCCGGAGCGTGGGGGTCCAGAAGGGCTGGAGGCAATCTCCAAGGCCGCCCGGGAGCACGGCATGGGCGTGCTCGTGGACATCGTGCCCAACCACGTAGGCGTGGCCTCGCCGCCGCAGAACCCCTGGTGGTGGTCGCTTCTGAAGGAAGGCCGCGCCTCCCGCTATGCCGAAGCTTTCGACGTCGACTGGGACCTTGGCGGCGGCCGCATCCGGATCCCGGTGCTGGGCAGCGATGAGGACGTCCACCAGCTGGAGATCAGCGATGGCGAGCTCCGCTATTACGGGCACCGCTTTCCCCTCGCCGCGGGCACGTATGCAGACGGTGACTCGCCGGCCGCAGTCCATGACCGGCAGCACTACGAGCTGGTGGCGTGGCGCCGGGCGGACGCCGAATTGAACTACCGGCGCTTCTTCGCGGTCAGCACCCTGGCCGGGATCCGGGTGGAAATCCCCTGGGTCTTCGATGAGGCCCACGCCGAGGTCGCCCGGTGGTTCCGCGACGGCCTGGTTGACGGGCTGCGCGTGGACCACCCCGACGGGCTGGCGGACCCCGCCGGCTACCTGAACCGGCTCAAGGAAATCAGCGGCGGCGCGTACGTGCTGGTGGAAAAGATCCTGGAGCCGGGGGAGGAGCTGCCGCCGGAATTCAACTGCGAAGGAACCACCGGTTACGACGCCCTGGCCGATGTAGACCGCGTTTTCGTGGATCCCGCCGGCCAGGCGCCCCTGGACGTCCTCGACGCGCAACTCCGTCAGGCAGAGCAGCCGGCCGACTACGCTGCCATGATCCTGGGCACCAAACGCGCCGTCGCTGACGGGATGCTTCGTTCCGAGATCCTGCGGCTGGCGCGCCTGGTCCCTTCCGACACCAACCTGGGACAGGATGCAGCGGCTGATGCTCTCGCCCAGATCATCGCGGCCTTCCCGGTCTACCGCACCTACCTGCCCACGGGAGAGGACGTCCTGCGTGAAGCGTGCGCAGCGGCCGCCGAATCGCGCCCGGACCTGTCGGATGCGGTGGACACGCTGCTGCCCGTGCTGCTGAAGCCGGAGACCGAACTCGGGCGCCGGTTCCAGCAGACGTCCGGGATGGTCATGGCCAAGGGTGTTGAAGACACCGCGTTCTACCGCTACACGCGGCTGGGGACCCTGACGGAAGTGGGAGCAGATCCGACGGAATTCTCAGTGGACCCGGAGGAATTCCACCGGCGGATGCAGAAGCGCCAGGATACCCTCCCGTTGTCCATGACCACCTTGAGCACCCACGACACCAAGCGAAGCGAGGACACCCGGGCACGGATTTCCGTCATCGCCGAACGTGTTCCGGAATGGACAGCGGTGCTGACCGCCCTCCGGGAGGCCGCACCGCTGCCCGACGGACCGTTCTCGGCACTCCTGTGGCAGGCAGTGGTCGGCGCCTGGCCGGCCAGCAGGGAACGCCTGCATAGCTACGCGGAAAAGGCCGCGAGGGAAGCCGGCAACTCCACCACCTGGACGGACCCGGACGAAGAGTTCGAGGCCACGCTGGCCAAGGCCGTCGACTCTATATTCGACAACCCCTCTGTCAACGCCCTGATCGAGGATTTCGTGGCAGCCATAGATCCCTTCGCCGCGTCCAACTCGCTGGCCATGAAGCTGATCCAGCTCACCATGCCCGGCGTTCCGGACGTCTACCAGGGAACAGAGTTCTGGGACCGCTCCCTGACGGACCCGGACAACCGGCGGGCTGTCGACTTCGATGCGCGCGGGGCCGCACTGGCCGCGCTGGACGGCGGCCAGCTTCCTGAGACCATCCTGGACGAGACCAGCAAGCTGCTGGTGACGTCCCGGGCCCTGCGTCTGCGCCGTGACCGGCCCGAACTGTTTCAGGGCTACCGGCCGGTCCAGGCGTCCGGGCCCGCTGCGGACCACCTCGTCGCCTTCGACCGCGGTGCTTCCGGGTCCGGCCCCGGCCAAGGTGTCCTCACGCTGGCCACCAGGCTTCCCTACGGGCTGGAACAGGCTGGCGGCTGGCGCGGCACCGCCGTCGAACTCGCCACCGAAATGCGGGACGACCTCACCGGAAGCCGCTTTGGTCCGGGCGCGGTACCGGTGGCGGACCTCCTGCAGACCTACCCTGTGGCACTCCTGGTGCCCGTGAACGGAGACAGCGCATGAGCCTGGCACACAACGGATCCGGCCGCTTCGACGTCTGGGCGCCGGGCGCTGGATCAGTGACCTTGCTCGCCAACGGGGAGCAGTATCGGATGGCCAGGATCGATGCGGGGCCGGGAGCCGAGGGCTGGTGGTCGGCCGCAGGTGCACCCGGCGAGGGGGACGTGGACTACGGCTATTTGCTGGACGGGGATACCCATCCCTTGCCTGATCCCCGTTCACGCCGGCTGCCGGAAGGTGTCCATGCGCTGTCACGGACCTTCAGCCCGGCAGTGCACGAATGGCAGGACAGCGGCTGGCAGGGCAAGGAGTTGCGCGGCTCAGTCATCTATGAGCTCCACGTGGGCACTTTCACTCCGGCCGGAACGCTGGACGCCGCCGCGGACAAGCTCGGATACCTGGTGGACCTGGGCGTCGATTTCGTGGAACTGCTGCCGGTCAACGGCTTCAACGGAACCCACAACTGGGGCTACGACGGTGTGCAGTGGTACACCGTCCACGAAGGCTACGGAGGCCCGGCCGCCTACCAGCGTTTTGTCGATGCCGCGCACGCCGCGGGTCTGGGAGTCATCCAGGACGTCGTTTACAACCACCTCGGCCCCAGCGGCAACTACCTGGCCAGATTCGGCCCGTACGTCAAACAGGGCGACGCCAACACGTGGGGGGACTCCATCAACCTGGACGGACCGGGCTCGGATGTGGTCCGGCAGTACATCCTGGACAATGCCGCGCTCTGGCTCCGTGACTACCACGTGGACGGGCTCCGCCTGGATGCCGTGCACGCTCTGAAGGACGAGCGCGCCGTACACATCCTGGAGGACCTCGGCGCACTGGGCGACGCCATCTCGGCCGAGACCGGGCTTCCGAAAACCCTCATCGCCGAATCCGACCTGAACAACCCCCGACTCATCTACCCGCGAAATGCCAACGGGTACGGCCTGGCCGGACAGTGGAGCGACGACTTCCACCACGCGGTCCACGTCAATGTCAGCGGCGAAACCACCGGCTACTACGGGGACTTCGTTACCCTGGGCGTCCTGGCGAAGGTCCTCAAGGACGGGTTCCTGCACGACGGGAGCTACTCCAGCTTCCGCGGGCGCCACCACGGCAGGCCCATCAATACCTCCCTGGTGCATCCCGAGGCGCTTGTGGTCTGCAACCAGAATCACGACCAGATCGGCAACCGGGCAACAGGGGACAGGTTGTCCCAGTCGCTGCCCTTCGGGCCGCTGGCCGTGGCCGCCGTGATCACCCTGACCTCCCCGTTCACCCCGATGCTGTTTATGGGCGAGGAATTCGGCGCCTCCACGCCATGGCAGTTCTTCACCTCGCACCCTGAACCGGAGTTGGGCAAAGCCACTGCCGAGGGCAGGATCCGTGAGTTCGAGCGGATGGGGTGGGATCCCGCCGTCGTCCCCGATCCGCAGGACCCGGAAACCTTCCGCCGCTCCAAGCTCGACTGGGCGGAAACGTCCGCGGGCGAGCATGCGAGGCTCCTGGAGCTCTACCGTGATTTGACGGCTTTGCGCCGGCAGCACCCGGAGCTTGCGGATCTCGGGTTCACGGAGACGGAGGTCGGATTCAACGACGACGACGGCTGGCTGCGTTTCCGGCGCGGGTCCGTCGAAGTGCTGCTGAATTTTTCCGAACAAAAGATCCGGCTCGAGGATGCCCGGGGCGACCTGCTGCTCACCACCGACGAGGCCACGGTGCTCGACGGCGGTTCTCTGACTCTCGCCCCGTGGAGTGCGGCCGTGGTGAAGGGGTAGTGCTGCCGCGGTGTTTTGCCAGCCGGCGGCGTAACACTGCGAGAAGGTTCTGTAGCCTGCGTCACAGCTGGCAGGATAGGTAATATGACTTATTCTGCGGCAGATGACCGTTACGAATCCATGCCCTACCGCCGCGTTGGTCGCAGCGGACTGAAGCTTCCGGCCATCTCGCTTGGCCTGTGGCACAACTTCGGCGACGACAAGCGTTTTGACGAGCAGCGCGCCATCCTTCGTCGCGCCTTCGACCTGGGCGTCAACCATTTCGACCTCGCCAACAACTACGGCCCGCCGGACGGCACTGCGGAGATCAACTTCGGACGCCACCTTGCGGACGATTTCAAGCCCTACCGGGACGAACTCGTCATTTCCACCAAAGCCGGCTACTACATGTGGCCGGGCCCGTACGGTGAATGGGGCTCCCGCAAGTACCTGATTTCCAGCCTTGACCAGTCCCTGCAGCGGATGGGCCTGGACTACGTGGACATCTTCTACAGCCACCGCCCCGATCCGGAAACGCCAATGGAGGAAACCATGGGTGCGCTGGACTATGCTGTCCGCTCGGGCAAAGCCCTGTACGCCGGCATCTCGTCCTACACTCCGGAGCAGACCCTGGAGGCTGCCCGGATCCTGAAGGAACTGGGCACCCCGCTGCTGATCCACCAGCCCAGCTACTCAATGCTGAACCGCTGGACGGAGAACGGCACGCCCAACCTTTACGAAGCCTTGGACGAGGTAGGGGCAGGCTCGATCGCGTTCTCCCCGCTGGCCCAAGGGATGCTCACGGACCGCTACCTCAACGGTATTCCGGCAGATTCGAGGGCAGCGAAGGAACGCTTCCTGTCAGAATCAGCAATTACGGAAGAGAAGCTGGACCGGATCCGCGGCCTGAACAAGATCGCAGCGGACCGCGGACAGTCACTGGCCCAGATGGCGATTGCGTGGATTCTGCGTGACCAGCCTAAGGGCTCTCCGGTCACGTCGGCCCTGGTAGGCGCTTCAAGCGTCAAGCAGCTGGAAGACACCCTTTCCGCCATCAACAACCTTGAGTTCACGAGCCAGGAACTGACATCCATCGATGAATTTGCGGTGGAGTCGGACATCAACCTCTGGAAGCAGACGCCGTAACGTCACACCTTCGTGGCGGTAATACCCGGAGCAGGGGCGAGGAAACAATCCCCGCCCCTGCTCTGTTGGGTACTATGAAAAGGCGCCAAGTGGCGCCGTGCCGTCTGCCCGCCGTCGTACTCTCCGGTACCGACTGTTCCGGTGGCTGAAGTTTTGTCCTCAAAGGAGTTCCGTGTCTTCAAATCCGATTCGTGTTGCCATCGTCGGTGTGGGTAACTGCGCCGCCTCGCTCGTCCAGGGTGTGCACTACTACCGTGACGCCGATCCCGAGGCTACGATCCCCGGCCTGATGCACGTGGAGTTCGGCAAGTACCACGTCAACGATGTTCAGTTCGTTGCGGCCTTCGACGTGGATGGCAAGAAGGTCGGCGTTGACCTCGCGGATGCCATCCTGGCCAGCGAAAACAACACCATCAAGATCGCTGACGTTCCCCCCACAGGTGTGACCGTCCAGCGCGGCCACACCCTCGACGGGCTTGGCAAGTACTACCTTGAGACCATCGAGCAGTCCCCGGCAGAGCCCGTGGACGTGGTTCAGGCCCTCAAGGACGCCAACGTTGACGTCATGGTCTGCTACCTGCCCGTCGGTTCCCAAGAAGCCGCCGAGTTCTACGCCCAGGCTGCCATCGACGCCGGGGTTGCCTTCGTCAACGCCCTTCCCGTGTTCATCGCCGGCACCAAGGCGTGGGCTGACAAGTTCACGACCGCCGGCGTGCCGATCGTGGGCGATGACATCAAGAGCCAGATCGGTGCCACCATCACGCACCGTGTCATGGCAAAGCTCTTCGAAGACCGCGGCGTGACGCTGGACCGCACGTACCAGCTCAACGTGGGCGGCAACATGGACTTCAAGAACATGCTGGAGCGTGACCGCCTGGAGTCCAAGAAGATCTCCAAGACCCAGGCCGTCACCTCCAACGTCGAGGCCGAGCTGGCGGCCAAGGACGTCCACATTGGCCCGTCTGACTACGTCCAGTGGCTCGATGACCGCAAGTGGGCCTTCGTCCGCCTCGAAGGCCGCAACTTCGGCGACGCCCCGGTCTCGCTGGAGTACAAGCTGGAGGTCTGGGACTCACCCAACTCCGCAGGTGTGATCATCGACGCCATCCGCGCCGCCAAAATCGGCCTGGACCGCGGCATCGGCGGCCCGCTGCTGTCCGCCTCAAGCTATTTCATGAAGTCCCCGCCGGAGCAGTTCAACGACGACCTCGCCCGTGAAAAGGTCGAGGCCTTCATCCGCGGCGACCTGGAGCGCTAACCCCGACGCTCTCTCACTTCCTGCAGGTTTTGGCGCAACGCTCTCTCACTTCTTGGTGGGGGAGCGTTGTTCTGTCCGGGGCTTCCGACGCTTCCTCACGTCTTGCGGGGTTTCTCCTGACGCTTCCTCACGTCTTGCGGGGTTTCTCCTGACGCTTCCTCAGGTTTCGTCAGCGAAACCCGAAGCGGCCGTGTGGTCGCGCCTCGCTGCGCGTAGCGCCCGCTTGATTCTTACGACGGCCTTCTCGAATCCTTGGGCGAGATCGTCTTTGTCGAACGCCAGCACGTCCCAACCGGCGGATCTGAACGCTTTATCGCGCCGCCTGTCACTCAGGCTCTGGGGCGCCTGGAGGTGATGTCCGCCGTCGTACTGAATGGCCAGACGGTGCCGACGATAGCCAAGGTCACACGTCGGCGAGTTGGGGTCCTCCGGCCGCAGCGCGAGCTGGAGGTCAGGGTCCGGGAGGTTTGCGTCCCCCATTGCCAGACGAAGCAGTGTTTCAGGGGCGGAGCCCGCGCCCACCCTCATCATTTCCAAGGCCTCGCGGGCACGCACGACGCCCTGAAGATTGGGGTGTCGGGCAACGAGGGAATGCAGGCCTTCTAACGTGGCGAACGGCTGGGACCGCTCTTCAAACTGCGGCCGCGGAACACGGATCAGCTGATCGCCCATGCATATCAGCTCGCTTAACGACAGGTGTCTCGCCAGATCCAGCCAGGTGCGCGATCGGGTGCTGATACGGATAGCGTTGATTTCCTCGACCTCGTCTTCCCAGGCCAGCACCGAATGGCCGGTCACGCCCTTCCGGCGAGTTTCGGGCAATGACCGTGGTTTGCTCAAGTGCAGCTCTGTTGAGTCCGAAAGCCAGGGCGGCAGCAGCAGGCCCTCGATACGGGCAGCGGTGACATGGGAGATCCAAGCTGCCGGTGATGCTTCGGATAGCGCTCTCGCCGCTGCCTCCAGCTCGAAGTTCCAGTTTGAAGGGCGGTACAGCCCACGGCTGACATGCGCGATGTCGCCACCCCTCAACCTGGCCGGAGGAACACCCAGTTCCTGAGCTGTTGTAAGTGTGAACGGCGCAGTTCGCAGGGTGTGCGGGAGGTCCAGTTTGTGCATAGGGGAATTGTTGCCCAGTTTGACCTTCGGCGCAGAAGTTATCCACAGCTTTCCAACACGGCCTGAGAGAACGGTGGGGGAAACGTGCGAAAGGTGAGGAAGCGTTGGGGGAAAGGTGCGAAAGGTGAGGAAGCGTTGGGGGGAAACGTGCGAAAGGTGAGGAAGCGTCCGGACGGGGACGGGCCCTAGGAGAGGCCGACGGGGTTGCCGGCGTCGTCCACGTCCATGCGCATCGCGGCAGGCACTGGGGGAAGGCCCGGCATGGTCATCACCGCCCCCGTAAGGGCCACGATGAATCCGGCCCCCGTCTTGGGGATGAGGTCGCGCACGTGGATGGTGAAGCCCTTCGGCGCGCCAAGCCGGGAGGCGTCGTCGCTGAACGAATACTGGGTCTTCGCCATGCAGACGGGAAGCCCGGCCCAGCCGTTCTTTTTGATGTCAGCCAGCCGCTTCAGGGCCGGCACGGAGAAGTCCACGCCGTCGGCGCCGTAGATCTCCTGGACGATACTCATGATCTTCTCCTCGACAGGCAGGTCAAGGCTATACAGGTGCCTGAAGCTGTTGGGTGCGGAGAGCACAGCCGCGACCTTGGCTGCCAGTTCGTCGCCGCCGTCTCCGCCGCCGCCCCGCCCCCAGACATCGGCGACGGCCGCCTCTACTCCTTCCGTCGCACACCACTCCAGCAGCCAGTCCAGCTCCTCCTGCGTGTCGGTCGCGAACCTGTTGATGGCCACCACAGGAGTCACCCCGAACTTTTCCACGTTGCGCAGGTGCCGCCGGAGGTTGTCGACGCCGGCGAGGAGCGCTTCGAGGTCCGGCGCGGTGAGCTTGTCCTTGGCGACGCCGCCGTGCATCTTCAGCGCACGGACGGTGGCCACCACGACGACGGCGGACGGCGCCACGTCAGCCAGCCGCGCCTTGATGTCCATGTACTTCTCCGCTCCGAGGTCCGCGCCGAAGCCTGCCTCGGTGACCACGATGTCAGCAAGGCGCCGTGCGGTCTGGGTGGCGATGAGGGAGTTGCAGCCGTGGGCGATGTTGGCGAACGGGCCGCCGTGGACCAGGGCTGGCGTCCCCGCGATGGTCTGCACCAGGTTGGGTTTGATGGCTTCCTTCAGGAGCAGGGTCAGGGCACCCTGGACTCCGAGGTCGGCCACGGTGACCGGAGCGCGGTCATAGGTGTAGCCGAAGGTGATCTTGCCCAGGCGGTCGCGGAGATCGGCAAGGTCCGTGGCCAGGCAGAACACCGCCATGATCTCCGAAGCCACCGTGATGTCGAAGCCGTCCTGGCGGGGGACGCCCTGGGCGGGCCCGCCCAGCCCGATGACCACTTCACGCAGGGACCTGTCGTTCATGTCCAGGACCCGCTTGAACGTCATGCGCCGCGGATCGATGTTCAGTTCGTTGCCCTGGTAGATGTGGTTGTCCACCAGTGCCATGAGGGCATTATTGGCGGAGGTCACGGCATGGAAATCGCCCGTGAAGTGCAGGTTGATCTCGTCCATGGGCAGCACCTGCGAGTAGCCGCCGCCGGTGGCCCCGCCCTTCATGCCAAGGATGGGGCCCAGCGACGGCTCCCGCAGCGCGATCATCACTTTGTGCCCTGCACGCGCAAGCGAATCAGCGAGCCCTACGGTGGTGGTCGATTTCCCTTCGCCGGCCGGAGTGGGCGACATCGCGGACACCAGCACCACTTTCCCCGCCGGAGCAGGAGCGTCCAAGCGGGCCGGGTCGACCTTGGCTTTGTAGCGCCCGTACAGTTCCAGCGCCTCGGCGTTGATGCCCGCAGTCGCCGCGATATCCCCAATCGGCCTGATGTCGGCCTGCCGGGCGATGTCGAGGTCGCTTAGGGAATTCCGTTCAGACATCTTTGTCCTTTGTTCGGGGATCGTCTCCGGCGGGCACGGGCGGCTCCGGATTCAGGGTGCGCGGACCGCCGGTACCAGCCGGTGTCCCGCGTAATTGTCGACGGCGGCGTGGTAGCTTTCCAGCGTGATGGCGGCTGTCCGCTGCCACCCTGAGTTCTCTGCCCGGATGGAAGCAGCACGGCCCATGTCTGCGCGGGTGCCCGGGTCGTCATACAGCGCTTCGAGGGCATCGGCCCAGTCCGCGGCGTGATGGCCGTCCACCAGGAGCCCGGTCCGGCCGTGGCAGATCGCGCGTGAGAGCCCGCCCACCCGGGTTCCCACCACAGGCGTTCCGCAGGCCTGCGCCTCCAGGGCCACGAGGCCGAAGGACTCGCTGTAGGAGGGCATTACCACAACGTCGGCGGACCTGAACCAGGAAGCCAGCTCCGGCGCCCTGACCGGCGGCAGGTGCGTGACGACGTCGTCCATTCCTGCCTCCGCTATCAGCTGCCGCAGGTTGAAGTCCTTGTTGCCGCTCAGCGCGCCCAGGATGGTGAGCCGAAGATTGATGCCCGGACGGTGGGAGCGCAGCAGCGCCGCCGCCTTCAGCAATACGTGCGGCCCTTTCAACCGCTGGATGCGGCCGGCGAAAACCAGATGGAAAGTGTCAGGTGGCACGCCGCGCTCGGCCCGGGACCGTGCACGGAAGGCCGGCGTGAAGATACTGAGGTCCACGCCCGGCGGCGCCACATCGATGACGTCGAAATCCGCACCATAGTGGGACACGAGTTCCGCGGCTTCGGCACTGGTATTGGCGATGAGGCGGGCGGCTCCGTCAACGATCCTGTGCTCGCCCACCTCCCTGCGCCGCGGCTCGGGCTGTTCCCCGGACTCGAGCAGCAGGTTCTTGACCTTTGCCATGGTGTGCATGGTGTGGACCAGTGGCACGTCCCAGAGTTCGGACAGTTCCAGTCCGGCGATTCCCGATACCCAGTAGTGCGAATGGATGATGTCGTACCGGCCGTGGGGCTGGCGCCGGCGGATCTGCTCGATTTCGGCGACCATGCTGTGCAGCAGTTCCGGAAGGTGCTCCTTGGGGATTTTCCGCACCGGTCCGGCCAGGACGTTGTGCACGCACACGCCGGGATAAGGATGCTCGACGGCGGGCTGCCCGGCCGAGGTGGAGCGCGTGAAGATCTCCACTTCCACGCCGGCTTCCGCCAGCGCCGAGGCCAGCTCCCGAATATAGACGTTCATCCCGCCGGCGTCCCCGGAGCCAGGCTGCTCCATGGGGGAGGTGTGGAGGGAGAGTACCGCGACCCTGCGGATCACTGCCATGGCGTCTCCTTCCGACTACCGGGTGCCGCCACCGGTACTGCCCGGGCGGTGCCCTCGTGGTGCATCCGATAAAACATTACTCCTCTGTTAACCGGCGTCTTCACGGTCTGTGCCGGCTGCTAACGTGGCGTGCGTGAGAGCAACCGAGGATCCAGCAGCCAATTCCGCAGATTTTTCGGTCCGCCCTGCCACCGCGGCCGACTGGCCGGGCATGTGGGCCGTGCTGGAGCCCGTCATCAGGGCCGGCGAGACGTTCACTTGGGAGCGGGACACCGCCGAGGACGTTGCCCGTGGACGCTGGTTCAAGGAAGCGCCGGGCCAGGCTTTTGTGGCGGTCACCTCCGATGGCGGCGTGATCGGCACCGGGGAGCTCCACCCCAACCAGGGCGGAGCCGGCAGCCATGTGGCCAACGCCGGCTACATGGTCCACCGTGACCACGGCGGCAAGGGTGTGGCGCGGGCGCTGTGCAAGTACTCCCTGGACGCCGCGCGTGCAGCCGGCTTCCGTGCAATGCAGTTCAACGCGGTGGTGGAAAGCAATACCCGGGCTGTGGCGGCGTGGAAGGCCATGGGTTTCGAGGTGCTCACCACCATTCCCGAGGCTTTTAACCATCCCGTGCTCGGGTACGTCGGCCTGCACGTGATGTACCGGAAGCTCTAATTCACGTCTGCGGGCTCGTGGTTTTTAATCCTGGGCAACCCAACCTCCCGATCTAGAGGTAATCGCCGGCTCGTTCACCGGCGATTTCCAGCAGGGTGGAGTGAAAGGCCACCTCTGCCGGGGCGTAGACCTTGTCCTCGCGCTGGGCCAGCAGTACCCGTCGCAGAGGGGCGGCAGAACCGAGGCTCAGTACCGTCACGTCGGGATGCTGAAGCGCCACGGCAGTCTTGGGCACCATGGCAACGCCCATTCCCACACTGACCATCGCCTGGGCCTCCTGATAGTCGTTGGCCAGGAAGGCAATCTCCGGTTCGAACCCGGCGTCGTGGGCGGAACGCTGCAGGACCTCCACCACGGGGTGGGCCTCGGCGCGCACTATCCAGGACTCCTTGCGGAGATCCTCCATGCTCACCTCCTCCCGGTCGGCGAGCCGGTGGCCACGGGCTACCAGAATCACTGTGCTCTCCCGGAAGACCTCGGTCACACGAATGGAATCATCCCGGAAAGGATTCCAAGGGTAGTCCCAGAGCAGGCAAAGCCCTGTGACCCCGGACTGCAAATCCGCCACCAGTTCATCGAAGCGGGCGCTCCGTACAGAGAGGCCGATGGCCGGATATCGCTTCTTGAAGGTCCGGATGACGATGGGAAGAAAGGATCCGGCCACGGTGGGGAAGGTGCCCACGGTCAGCGACCCTCGTTTCAGGCCGGCCATCTGGCCCAGATCCGACCGCGCTGCCTGCATCTGCCGCACTATCTTGCGGGCGTGTCCGGCAAGGACCTGACCAGCCTCTGTGGGCACGACGCCGCGGGAGCGCCGGTTGAGCAAAGGCTGCCCCACCTCCTGTTCGAGCTTGCGCAGCTGCTGGGAGACAGCCGAGGGGGTATACATCATGAGCTCGGCCGCAGCTGTAATGGATCCCTGCTCCACCACCTCCAGCAGCAGTGCCAGCCGCCTCATGTCGAACAAATCAAGACTCTCATCGTTAAGCAATTCTTTACCCATTTGAAAAATCCGTTCATTGACTACCCGAAGCCAGTTTCGCAAGGCGATCCCAAGACAGAGTCTGCATGGGTAAGGCCGGAAGAGTGGTCAAAATCGCCTTGGCCTTCCATGAATTAAGTAATTCTACATCCCCCCTCTAAAATCCAACATTGTCTAAAGGTGTGACCTGGCTCAATCTCTTCTTAGGAACCTCATCAAAAATCCGAACCAAGAGAAGCGGGCTACCCATGAAGATTGAAGCGCAGTGGATGCGGGGAGGCACCAGCAAGTGCTGGGTGTTCGAGGCGGAGCATCTCCAGGAGGGCGGCGCCAGCCTGGATGTGCTGCTCCCGCGATTGTTCGGCAGTCCCGACCCTCGCCAGATCGACGGCGTCGGCGGGGCAACCTCAACCACCAGTAAAGCGGTGATCCTGCACCGCCCAGCCGGGGACGACGTTGACGTGGAGTACACCTTCGCCCAGGTGGGCATCGAGGAAGCTGCCGTGGACTGGGGAAGCAACTGCGGGAACGGCTCAGCGGTTGTGGGCTTGTACGCCATCGAGAAGGGGTGGGTGCTCCCCAGCGGAGACGTCACCCGGATCGTTACCCGCAACACCAACACCGGACAGATCATCGTCCAGCGCGTGGGCACCCCCGACGGCGCCCTGGCCGACGTTCCGGATGCGCAGATGCCGGGCGTACCGTTCCCCGGCTACCCCGTGGGGCTCGGCTTCCAGGACCCTGCCGGTAGGACCACCGGGTCGCTGCTGCCCACCGGATCGGCCACCGATACCATCACCGCCGGCGGAACCCGCTGGACCGTGTCGATGGTTGATGCCGGAGCACCTGTGGTGATGCTGCGCGCTGAAGAGCTGGGCCTGGATCCGGCCCGATACGACAGCTGGCGTGCAGGAGTGGAGCTGCAGTTGGATACCTTGGAGCTGGTCCGCCGGCAGGCCGCTGTCCGGATGGGGCTCTCGCCCACAATCGCCGGAGCGGCCCGGGCGATACCCAAACTCGCCATCGTCGCCGCGCCGTCCGAGGTCGAGGCCGGCTCCTTCGATGCGAACGTCCTGATGCTCTCGATGGGCAAGCCCCACCCGGCCCTGGCCGTTACCGGCGGCATCGCGCTGACCCTCGCGGCCAGCACCCCCGGCACTGTGATGCACACCATCACAGGGAAGGCTCCAGGAACCACCCTCCGGCTCCGCACACCCGCCGGAATGATCGAGACGTGGAGCGAGGAACACAACGGGAGCCTCCTCGTAGGCGTCGACCGCACAGCCCGCACCATCGCCAGCACCATCATCCACCTCCCCGAGGTTCCCGGCAGCGCAGTTGCTGCTTCCCTCGCGGGAGCCACCCGCTGAGGAGACCATCATGACCAAGACTGAGGACCGCACCACTGCCGCTGCGCGCGAGACTGTCGACGAGGCGCGGGGCGAAGGTGCCAGGCGTCCAACCCGACGGCGCCGTATCCTACTGGTGGCAGTGGCTGCGGGTTTCGCGATCCTGGCTTTGATTGCCCTCGTGCTGGGGGGTGGCATCTTCAATCCAGGGGCCACTGCGGAACCGGAGCACACCATGACCGCTGTCCAGATCGTCCCCCTTGTCATCCTCGTCTTGATGTTCGTGGTCGCCACCAAATGGCCGCTGAATATCGGCGTGATGGGGCTGGTGGCCTCCTTCGGCGTCGGCTATTTCATGCTCGGGATGACGGACAAGGAGATTCTCGAGGAGTTCCCGGCCAGCATCGTTCTGACGATCATCGGAGTCACCTACTTCTTCAGCATGGCCCAGCGGAACGGCACCATCGACATCATCGTCCAGAACTGCGTTCGCCTCGTCAGGGGCAGGACGATGCTGCTGCCCTGGGTGTTTTTCCTGATCGCAGCCGCCCTGACCTCGCTGGGCACCTTCTCGCCGGCTGCAGTCGCGCTGCTGGCACCGGCAGCCATCGGCTTCGCCTACGAGTCCCGCATCCATCCCGTGCTTATGGGCGCGTTCATCATCAACGGAGCCCACGCCGGCGGCTTTTCCCCGCTGTCCGTGGCCGGCGTGCTCGTCCACGACATTGCCCTCAAAAACGGCTTTCCCATCTCTTCGGGCGCGCTCTTCGTGGCCAGCTTCGCCCTGAACCTCATTCTCTCCGCGCTGACCATCGTGCTGTTCGCCATCATCGGCCGGTTGCGCGACGGCGAAGGCGGCCACCGTGCCGACCTGGACTCCCCCCGCACCACCCGTCCCCGCGGCCAGCAGATCCTCACGCTGGCGCTGATCGCAGTGATGCTCGTTTGTACCCTGGTTTTCCATATGCCGATCGGCTTTGTGGCCCTCTCCGCCGGACTCCTGCTTGCGCTGGTCAACATCAAGGAACACCAGACCTTCATCGGCGGCGTTTCCTGGTCCACCGTCCTGCTGGTTGCCGGCATGATCACCTACGTCTCCCTGCTCCAGCATGTGGGCGTCATCGATACCCTCGCCGAGCAGGCCCTGGCCCTGGGCGCACCGCTGCTGGTCGCACTGGTCCTCTGCTACGTCATCGGCGTCGGCTCAGCCTTTGCCTCCTCCACGGCGTTGCTGACTGCTTTCATCCCCCTCGCCGGTCCGCTGCTGGCCACGAGTTCACTGAGCGCCTCCGGAACAGTGGCAGCCCTGGCCATCGCCGCCACCGTAGTGGATGTCTCGCCCTTCTCCACCGACGGCGCGCTGGTGGTCGCCAACGCCCGCGCTGACGACAGGCAGCGCGTCTACCGGCAGCTGATGGCGTATGCCGGGGGAGTGGTGCTGGTGGCACCGGCCCTGGCGTGGGTTCTGCTGGTCCCCACCGGCATCATGTAACCCTTCCCTCTTCTTCTGCCGGATCCCCAAACGCTTCCATCGTGGGTCTGGCGGCGATGGAACCTGCCGTTTTCGCGAAAACCTCTCCCGACCAAAATCTCATTCACAAGGACGTGTCATGAAAATCAGCATTCAGAACCTGCAACTGAAATACGGCGATTTCGTCGCCATCGAAAACCTCAACCTCGATATCGGAGACGGCGAGGCTCTGGTCCTCCTGGGCCAGTCGGGCTGCGGCAAGACCAGCACCATGCGGTGCCTGGCCGGCCTGGAAGAGCCCAGCGCCGGCAGGATCATCATCGATGACGTCGTCGTCTTTGATTCGGAAAGAGGCATTAATCTGCCTCCCAACAAGCGCAACGTCGGCATGGTCTTCCAGTCCTACGCCGTCTGGCCGCACATGACTGTTTTCCAGAACGTCGCCTATTCCCTGAACCTGCAGAAACTCTCCAAGAATGAAGTCAAGGAACGCGTGACGGAAGTCCTGACGATGGTCGGACTGGAAAAGTTCGCAGACCGTGGCGCCAGCCTTCTGAGCGGTGGCCAGATGCAGCGCGTCGCCCTGGCCCGCAGCCTGGTCATGCGACCCAGCGTGCTGATGCTTGACGAGCCTCTCTCGAACCTGGATGCAAGGCTTCGTGACAGGCTCCGCGTCGAACTCCGGGAAATCCAGTTGCGCCTGGGCCTCACCTGCGTCTACGTCACCCACGACCAGCACGAAGCATTCGCCCTGGCCGACCGCATTGCCCTGCTGCAAGGGGGCAAGATTGTTCAGATCGGAGGCCCCCGCGAGATGTACGAAACGCCGGCCAGCGCCTCCATAGCCCACTTCCTCGGCGTCTCCAACGTCATGGACTGCGAGGCGGTGGCAGGCGGAGACGGTTCCTCGTCCGCGACGGTCGCCGGACACGACTTCACTGTCCACTCCTCACAACGCATCCCGTCGGGCACGCGGCAGATGAAGGTCTGCATGCGGGCCGAAGACCTCCAGATCAGTGCCCAGCCTAAAACTGCAGCCAACGCGTGGAAAGGGAAAGTCATGGTCGCCGGATTCCAGGGCAACGATGTCCGATACGCCGTCGAACTGGACAGCGGACTTGAACTTGACGCCCTCGGAACAATCAAACGGGGCGAACAACACGACGTGGGAGACTCCGTCTGGGTCACGATCGAACCCGGTCAGGTACAGATCCTCCCGGCGGAGGTGCTCGCATGAGCATCAAAACGCCACTGGCAACCCCCGCCATCGCAGCCGGGGAACGGAACACCGGACCGGCGCGCCACCGCCGAACCAAAGCACTGGCAAAACTGCGCAAGAGCACACCCGCGACGATCATCATCGCAATACTGAGTGTCCTGGTATTGCTCCCGCTGGCTCTGGTCCTGCTTGCTGCCTTCTCGGACGCAGTTCCCCGCCCGGGAAACATCTCCCTCGGTGGACTGACTTTTGACAACCTCGTGCTCCTGGCCACTCCCGAGGCCCTCGGAGCCCTCGGTAATTCGCTCATGGTGGGCGCCGGCTCAGCGGTTGTTGCACTGATCATCGGCGCCTTTCTCGCCTTCGTCTGTGCCCGCACCGACGCCCCGATGCGCAAGTTCATCTTCTTCATCGGCATGGCGCCCATGTTCATCCCGGCACTCGTCGGGGCACTGGCCTGGTCACTGCTCTCTTCCCCCAGTGCCGGCTACCTCAATATTCTGCTCCGGGACCTGGGCCTGGACTTCATCATCAACATTTACAGCCTGCCCGGCCTGATCTTCGTCCTCGGCATTTTTTACGCCCCCTATGCCTTCCTCCTCATGCACAGCTCGTTGTCCATGATGAACGCCGACCTCGAAGAAGCCGCGACAGTCCACGGGGCAACACTGAAGACCATGCTGCGGACAGTCACCCTCCCTTTGGCGCTGCCGGCAGTCCTCGGGTCAGCAATTCTGGTTTTTGCCCTGACCATGGAAAACTTTCCCGTCGCCCAGGTAATCGGCAACCCGGCAGGCATCGACACACTGCCCACCTACATCTACCGGCTGATGAACGCGACACCGGCCAAGAGCAACCAGGCTGCCAGCATCGCCATCGTTCTGACTGCAGCCCTGCTCATCATCACCGTCGTTCAGCAGCGCATCATCAACAAACGCAAGTTCACCACTGTGACCGGAAAAGGCAACCGGCCCCGCCAAGTACCGCTGCGGAAACTCCGCTGGCCGTTCACCATCATCGCCCTTGCCTACTTCGCGGTCGCAGTCATCCTTCCGATGCTTGCACTCCTGACAGCCTCAATGCAGGCGACACCGTTCGTTGCCTCAATTCCACAGCTGTTCGAAACGGGGGCGCTCAGCTTCTCCAAGCTCGGAGACGTCCTCAATTCCCATGATTTCCAGCTCGCCCTGCGAAACAGCGTCCTCGTTGCGATTTTCGCCGCCGCGGCAGGGACGACGTTGAGCTTCGTGGCCTCCTACGTCCGCTACCGGACCAAGTCCCGCGGCGGCCAACTCATCGAACTGATAGCCATGACTCCGCTGGCGGTTCCGGCCATCGTGATGGGCATAGGACTGCTCTGGACCTGGCTGCTCCTGCCCGTTCCGGTCTACGGAACACTGGCCATCCTCGCCATCGCCTGCGTCGCCGTATTCCTTCCCCAGGGCTACCGCGGCATCTCGGCCTCGATGCTGCAAATGGACCAGGACCTGGAAGACAGCGCCGTCATGCTCGGTGCCCGCAGGGCGAAGGCCATCATCTCAGTCACCCTTCCACTCATGCGTGTCGGCATCACGTCCTCATTCCTGCTCTTCCTCATGCTCTCCATGAGGGAGCTCAGCGCTTCCATCTTCCTGTTCACGTCCAATACGCGGATCCTCTCGATCCTGGTATTCGACAACTTCGACAACGGACAAAGCCAAGCCGCCGCAGCGGTCAGCGTGCTGTACATCGTCGTCATCGCCGTGCTGGCCGTGATCGCCCAAAAAGTGGGCGCCAACCGCAAGCTCGCCACCATCAAATAGAGCTGCTCCACCCAAAAACAGTTGAAAGGGTCCACACAATGAAGTTAACGTCCAAAATCCCCCTGATCGCCGCCAGCGTCCTTCTCTCCCTGGGCATGGCCGCCTGCGGGACAGCCCAAAGCAACAGCGTCGTCACGGCCGCTGCCGAAGTTAAGACCGACGACGGGCTCGTCATCAATGGCGAGTCAATCGCGGACAAGACGACCTACGACAAGGCCAAAACGCAGACCCTGAGCCTCTACTCCGGCTACACAGAGTCATCCGAAAGCGCACTGGTCGCAGCCTTCACCAAGGACACCGGCATCAAAGTCAACGTCGTGCGGTTGACCCCCAACAAACTTGCAGAACGGGTCCTGTCCGAACAGGGAGCCGGCAAGCTCGGGGCCGACGTGGTCCGCACCTCGGATTACCGGATCGCGAAGTCCCTGGAGGATGCCAAAGTCTGGCAGACCTACGACGTCCCGGGTGCCGCGCAGTTCAAGGACGTTACTGTCGACGGCGGACAGTTCACCCGCATGTTCAACTCCATCTACACCATCGGCTACAACAGCCAGCTGGTCAAAGAAGCCGACGCCCCGAAGTCCTGGTCCGACGCCGTCAGCGGAAAATATCAGGGCAAGCTCGGCATCGTCCAAGGCGGCTCAGGTGGCAGCACTGCGGCACTGAACAGGTTCATGGAAACCAAGATGGGCCCTGACTACTTCCAGAAATATGCGGCACAGAAACCGACCATCTACGACTCCCTCGGCGCTGAAGCCACCGCCCTCGCCCGCGGCGAAGTGGCCGTAGGAACCGTAACCGTCAGCGGAACCAACATCTCCGCCGTCCAGGACAAAGCGCCCGTGAAGTTCATCATCCCGGAAGAAGGCCTGGTCGCCTACGACTATTACCTCGGCATGGCAGCCTCAGCAACGAACGTTGAGGCCGCAAAGGTATTCATGAACTACAACCTCTCCAAGCAGGGACAGAAGGTCTTCGCGCAGCTCGGTGAATACCCGGCCCGGACCGATGTTGAACCGCCCACGATCATGGGTGTCCAGCTTCCTGCAGTCGACTCCGGCAAGGTCTACCGCATGCCGAACACTGACGCTGGAACCTTTGGCAAGGATGATCTGGCCAAGTGGAACAAGGTATTCGGTTACAGCAAGTAACCGCTGCTGGCTGCCCGGGCTGTTTCTGTCCGGGCCGGTAACCGCAGTGGGGCGGCGAATGATGATCACCGGGATCATCGCCTATTCGCAACGCGCGCCGCCCCACTGCCCTGATCTGCTTGCGCCACAAGCAACAGCACCGCAGCCTGCTGCGTTACGTCCAGGTGCGCCAGCGCAGCTGCAGTGCCGGAAATTCCCGTTCATATCCGGCCAATAAAGCAGCACCAAGTTCCGCTGAGTCCACCAGCGGGTGCCGGGCAAAGGCCTCGACGGCGGCCGCCCGGTCTCCCTGCGTTGCGGCTTGGACAGTGAGCCGTTCCACCTCCTTGACCTGCTGGAGGAGGGCAAGCTGCTCAGCTGCCGGCGCCGATTGCGCAAGCGGCACCGCCCCGTCGGGCGTTACGGTGCAGGGGACCTCGACGACGGCGTCCGGGGGCAGTCCGGGGATGGCTGCTTCTGCAGGACCCGGGTCCGCAGCACTGCCGCCACCCGGGTCGGCAGCAGCGCCCGCCGCCGGCAGCCTGTTGCGTGTGTTGAGGATCAGCTGGGCGCCACCGCCGCCGGAAATTGCCTTCATGACAGCCAGGGCCACGCGTTCGTACCCGCCGCCGGCGAGGTCGTCTTCGTCGCGCTGCTCACCATGGGTGCGGGCTTCGGCAAGGTAGCCTTCCTCCCGGGCTCTTCGGGCGCCGTCCCACAGGCGATAGGCTCCGGCTCCCGCCTCCGCCAGCCGGGGATAGAGGTCTGCCTGCTGGCGGTGGATGGACTCGCCGCGGGTCTGTGTCATTGCGCGAATCGCCGCGGCCGCACTGTCCCGCTGGTAGTAGTAGTACAGGTATTCATTGGGAAGGGCGCCCAGGCGGGCAAGGAACGGCTGGGGGAACAGCCGGCCTTCCTCGAACGATGCGAGCGCCTGCGGGTCGGACAGCAGGCCCGGAAGCAGGTCCCGGCCTTCGGACTCCAGCCGGTAGAGCCAGCCCAGGTGGTTGAGGCCGTAGTAGCCCACGCCGTCGAGCCTTCCATCAGGCAGCGACAGGCCGGCGGCCCGTGCGGCCCGGTGGACCAGCCCGCCCGCGGAGTCGCAGATCCCGATGACTTTCCGTCCCAGGACGGGCAGCAGGGCCTCGGTGACCATTCCGGCCGGGTTGGTGAAGTTGATGAGCCAGGCATCGGGGCAGTGTTCCCGCATTTCCCGGGCGAGGTCCAGCATTTCGGGGATGGTGCGCAGGGCGTAGGAAATACCTCCCGCCCCAGTGGTCTCCTGGCCCAGCAGGCCAAGGTCCTGGGCCACGCGTTCGTCGGCGATGCGGCCTGCCGTGCCGCCCGGACGGATGGCCGCGAAAACCAGCTGGGACCCTGCCAGTGCTTCGGGCAGGGAACTGGTGGTGCGTATGGCCGGCGGCCGGGCATCGGCTTCCGGCGGGAGCGGCATGGAGCGCAGCACCGCGGTGATGGCCTGGAGCCGGGCGGGGTCGACGTCGAACAGCACCAGTTCGCTGACCAGCCCGGCGAAGGCGCCGGAGGACAGCGCCCGATAGACAAGCGGAACGCGGAAGCCGCCGCCGCCGGCAATCATGAGCCGCATAGGCAGCAGTCTAGGCCCTGGCGGCGGGCCCCCTACCGCCGGAAGGCGCCAGGGCGTAGTGTGCCGACATGGACGCGATCCCCGCCCGCCGCTTCGACCCGCTGTCTGCCGTCCGCGCCCCGTCAGACGGGGAGTTTGACCTGATCCTCGCCGGAACAGTGTTCCAGGACATTATCTTCACCGGGCTGCCCCATGCCCCGGAGCCCGGGACGGAGATCTGGAGCGAGGGCATGGGCAGCTGCCCTGGAGGCGTGGCGAACCAGGCCATCGCGGCGGCACGGCTGGGCCTGCGGACAGGCCTGGCGGCGGCCTTCGGGGATGACGGCTACGGGGACTACAACTGGAAGATCCTGGCCGGACAGGAACACGTTGACCTCAGCCTCTCCCGCCGTATTCCGGGCTGGCACTCGCCGGTAACGGTCTCGCTGAGCGTGGAGAAGGACCGCTCCCTGGTGACGCACGGCCACCCGGCTCCGGTGACGTCCTCCGAGCTGATCGGCCTGCCCCCTGCCGCGCTCGCAGGCATCGCGGAGCTGGGCACGGAAATTGAGCCGTGGGCCAAGGCAGCGCACGCGGCCGGGGTCAAGCTTTTCGGGGACGTGGGGTGGGACCCCAGCGGTGAATGGGCGCCGGTGCGGCTGGACAACCTGCAGTATTTCCACGCTTTCCTTCCCAACCAGCGCGAGGCCATGGCGTTCACCGGGAAGGACGATCCGTGGGCCGCCCTGTACGCCCTCGCCGACCGTGTCCCGGTTGCCGTGGTGACGCTTGGCGCCCAGGGTGCCATGGCCGTGGACTCCGAGACGGGTGAGGAGGAATGGGTGCCGTCGCTTCCGGTCACGGCCTACGATCCGACCGGCGCGGGCGACTGCTTTGATGCGGCCTTCATTGTGGGCAGCCTGGCCGGCTGGCCGCTGGGAAACAGGCTGCGGTTCGCCAACTTGTGCGCCTCACTGGCGGTGCAGGAGGTGGGCGGTTCACTGGCCGCCCCCGGATGGGGCGACATCGCCGACTGGTGGCAGCGGGCCAACGCCCGGCGGGAACGCCAGAGCAGCCAGTGGCTGCGCCGGTTCGCGTTCCTCGCTGAGATCGTCCATGATGTCCCGCTGGCCGCACAGCGCCGGGCCACCGCCACCATCGCCCATCTCTCCGACGCCTGACGAACGGACTGAGCAAGGGACTGGGCAACCGCCTCAACAGGCGCGATTATCCGCCTGTGATTTGCGGCCGTGATTTGCGGCTGCGCTGCCCGCACTAGAATCACTAGGGTGACTTACCCCGTAGCATCCGGCGACTTCGGCGCGGCCTCAGGAGGGGACCCCCTGTACGAGAGGTCCGCCGTCATCGACCTCGACGCCATCCGGCACAACGTGCGCCGGCTGGCGGATGCGGCGTCACCGGCGAAGGTCATGGCCGTGGTGAAGGCCGATGCTTATGGACATGGGGCTGTGCCGGTGGCCAGGGCTGCCCTGGAGGCCGGGGCGTCGTGGCTGGGGGTTGCCCACATTTCCGAGGCCCTTGCACTTCGGGCTGCCGGAATCGAAGCCCCGATGCTGGCCTGGCTGCACACCACGGAAAGCAACTTCGGCGCGGCCGTGGCTGCCGGCGTCGACATCGGGTGCTCCGGCTGGGAGCTGGACCGGATCGTGGCCGCCGCCCGTGAACAGGAGCGGCCGGCGCGGATACACCTGAAAGTGGATACAGGACTGGGCCGGAACGGCGCGCCAATGGACGCCTGGGACCACGTTGTCGGCGAAGCCCTGGAGTACCAGGACCAGGGACTCCTCCGGGTAGTGGGTATTTTCTCCCACCTGTCCGTTGCCGATGAGCCGGAGCGGCCTGAAACCGACCAGCAGCTCGCGGCCTTCCGTGAAGTGCTGGCGGTGGCCGAGGACGCCGGCGTGGACCCCGAAGTCCGGCACCTCGCCAACACTCCAGCCACACTCTCCCGTCCGGATACCCACTTCGACCTGGTCCGGGTGGGGCTGGGCATTTACGGCCTCTCGCCGTTCGAAGGCCAGACATCCGCCGAACTTGGACTTCGCCCGGCCATGACCCTGCGGACGCTGGTGTCCCTGTGCAAAGACGTGCCCGAGGGACAGGGCGTGTCCTACGGGCTCCGCTACCACACGAGCGGCCCCAGCACCCTGGCCCTGATTCCGATGGGTTACGCCGACGGCGTTCCCCGGATCGCCACCGGCGGACCTGTGCGGGTGGCAGGGAAGACCTACCCCGTCGTGGGCCGTATCGCGATGGACCAGATGGTCATCGACCTCGGCAACATCGGCCCGGCCGGGGCCGGCCTGCTGGGTGCCGAGGCGGAACTGTTCGGCACCGGGGCCGGCGGCGGACCAACAGCGGATGACTGGGCGCGGGCGGCCGGCACCAACAACTATGAAATCGTGACCAGGATCAGCCCGCGTGTTCCGCGGCAGTTCGTCAACGAACCCGCACTCAGCGGACAGGAAAGGCCATGAGCCTCCCCGCCCCGGCGGACCGTCCGAACTGGGAAATAACACTAAGCGTTTCGACGGCGGAGCAGACCCATGCCCTCGGCGCCGCGTTGGGAGGATCACTGGAAGCAGGGGACCTGCTTGTACTCTCCGGCGAACTCGGGGCGGGCAAGACCACCTTCACGCAGGGGCTGGGGGAAGGGCTGGGCGTGCGCGCCGGGATCATCTCGCCCACCTTTGTGCTGGTCCGCATCCACCCGAACCTGCCGGACGGTCCCCGCCCCGGTGGTCCGGACCTGGTCCACGTGGATGCCTACCGGCTGGGATCGGCGTCGGAAATAGACGACATCGACCTGGAGAACACCCTCGACTCATCCGTGACCGTGGTGGAATGGGGACATGGGCGCGTGGAGCACCTGAGCGAAAGCCGGCTGGAAGTGGACCTGCACCGCCCCGTCGGCCAGCAGCCTCCTGCCAGGGCCGCCGGAACTACGGGCTCCGACAGTTCCGTACCTGACGCCCTGGACTTTGACACCGATGACGACGACGAACCCCGCACCATCGTGATGCGCGGCTTCGGTCCGCGCTGGATCGGCGCACCGACGCTCGCCGGGATCCCCGAAGGGACAGCCTGATGCTCATCCTTGCCATCGATACCTCCGCCGTGGCCAGCGCCGCGCTGGTCTCCGACGACGCCCTGGAAGGGGTAGTGGCGAGTTTCTCCACCGAAGACACGCGCAGTCATGCCGAGGTGCTGGCACCGGGCATCGAGGAGCTTCTCGCCTCGGCCGGTGTCACGGGCAGCGATATCGACGCGATCGTGACCGGAGTCGGCCCCGGCCCCTTCACAGGCCTGCGGTCAGGCATCGCTACGGCCCGGACGCTGGCCTTCGTGTGGGACAGACCGCTGTACGGAATGATGAGCCTGGACGCCGTCGCCCTCGAAGTCGCCGAATCGACAGCGGCGACGGCCGAGTTCCTGGTAGTCACTGACGCCCGCCGCAAAGAGGTCTACTGGGCGCGCTACAGCCTGGCACCGGGGCAGCTGCCGCAGCTTGAGGACGGCCCGCATGTCAGCTTCGCGGCGGACCTGCCGGACCTGCCGGCCTTTGGTGCAGGAGCGGGACTATACGCGGACGTCCTCCGTGCAGATCCAGCCTTCAGCGCCGAGCAGCCTGATGCGCTCTACCTGGGACAGTTCGCCCTCGCCCGGCTGGCCGCAGACGTGAAACTGCCCGATTCGACACCGCTCTACCTCCGCGAATCCGACGCGCAGGTCCCGGGACCGCGGAAGCGGGCACTGTGAGCACGCCGGCGGCGCCCGGCGTCGAGGGTGTCTTCCTGCGGGACATGACTCTGGAGGACGTGCCGGCCGTCAACGCACTGGAACAGCGGCTGTTCCCCGCGGACGCGTGGCCGCTGCAGATGTTCCTTGACGAACTGTCACAGACCACAACCCGCCGCTACCTCGTGGCGGAAACCAGTTCCGGGATCGTGGGCTATGCAGGCCTCATGTGCATCGAGCCGATTGCCGACGTACAGACGATCGCTGTGGTCCCTGAACTGGAAGGCCGGGGGATCGGCTCCGCCCTGCTGACGCAGCTCATCGAGGAAGCCCGGCGCCGCCGGGCCGAAGACGTCCTGCTCGAGGTCCGTGCGGACAATCCGCGCGCCCAGCAGCTGTACCTGAGGTTCGGCTTCGAGCAGATCCATCTCCGGCGGAAGTACTACCGGGACGGCGTGGACGCCCTCATCATGCGGCTCCAGCTGACCGGGCCCTCCGCCGCCCCGACAACGGAAGCAGGCCGGCCATGAACCGCTCACAGCCCCTGGTGCTGGGCATCGAATCCTCCTGCGACGAGACCGGCGTCGGCATCGTGCGGGGAACCACCCTCCTCACCAACACGGTGTCCTCCTCGATGGATGAACATGTGCGCTTTGGCGGCGTGATCCCGGAAATTGCCTCAAGGGCACATCTGGACGCTTTCGTGCCCACCCTGCGGCAGGCACTGTCCGACGCGGAAGTGGACCTGGAGGAAGTGGACGCCATCGCCGTCACGTCCGGACCGGGCCTGGCAGGGGCCCTGATGGTGGGAGTATGCGCGGCGAAGGCCCTGGCCGTCGCCACAGGCAAGCCGCTGTACGCGATCAACCACCTGGTGGCGCACGTCGGCGTGGGGCTCCTCAACGGGGGGCCCGCCGGAAATGCGGATGGCTCCGCCGACGGCGGTCTCCCGCTCCGGGACAACCTGGGCGCCCTGCTGGTATCCGGCGGGCACACCGAGATCCTGAAGATCAGCAGCATTACCGATGATGTGCAGCTGCTGGGCTCAACCATCGACGACGCCGCCGGCGAGGCCTACGACAAGGTGGCCCGTATCCTGGGACTGGGCTATCCGGGCGGCCCGGCGATCGACAGGATGGCCCGTACCGGGAATCCGAAAGCCATCCGCTTCCCGCGCGGTCTTTCCCAGCCCAAGTACATGGGTACGCCGGAAGAACCAGGGCCGCACCGGTATGACTGGTCATTCAGCGGGCTGAAGACGGCGGTGGCCCGGTGCGTGGAACAGTTCGAGGCCCGCGGCGAGGACGTTCCGGTGGCTGACATTGCCGCCGCTTTCCAGGAGGCGGTGGTGGACGTGATCTCGTACAAGGCGGTACTGGCCTGCCGCGAGCACGGAATCAAGGATGTGCTGCTGGGCGGGGGAGTGGCAGCCAACTCCAGGCTGCGCGAGCTCACCGGCCAGCGCTGTACTTCTGCCGGAATCAGCCTGCACGTGCCGCCGCTGGACCTGTGCACGGACAACGGTGCCATGGTGGCCGCCCTGGGTGCGCAGCTGGTCATGGCAGGGATCGGTCCGAGCGGCCTACGCTTCGCCCCGGACTCCTCGATGCCGGTGACCTCGGTGTCGCTTCCCGCCTGAGGCAGCCCGCACTCCCGAACCCCGGCGAACTGAACCCCCGGCGAACCGTCACGGGGCACCTTGGGGGCGTCGTCGTCGTAAATCACGACGGCGGCGGGCGTGTCCGTGTCGAAGTGCCCCGTTTCGGGAGGGCAACAGTCAGGCGGTGGGTCCGTTCCGCATCTGCCTGACGAGGTCCAGCACCACTGCCCTGAGGTCACCGCCGTGTTCGGCGGCCACCCGGCGCTGGCGCTGGTACCCGGCGCCGCGGCGGATGATCTTCTCGACGTCCGCCAGTTCGTCCGGGCAGCCCAGCTTGGCAGCGACCGGCTCGAGCCGGTTGAGGGTCTCAAGCAGGTGGTCCGTCACCAGCTGCTCCCTGCCCGCGGCGTCGAGGATGATGATGGCGTCCATCCCGTAGCGGGCGGCGCGCCACTTGTTCTCCTGGATGTGCCAGGGCGGCATGGTGGGAATGGTCCCGCCGTCGTCCAGGGTGGTGGAAAATTCCTCAACCAGGCACTGGGTCAGTGCTGCGATGGCGCCCACCTCCTCCAGCGTGGCCAGGCCGTCACAGATGCGCATTTCGATGGTGCCCAGGTTGGGAACCGGCCGGATGTCCCACCGTATTTCAGACAGGGTGTCTATCACGCCTGTAGTAAACATGTCCTGGACATAGGATTCGTACTCGTCCCACGACCGGAACTGGAACGGCAAGCCGGCGGTGGGAAGCTGCTGGAACATCAGGGCCCGGTGCGAGGCGTAACCGGTGTCCTCGCCGCCCCAGAACGGGCTCGACGCCGAGAGCGCCTGGAAGTGCGGGAAGTAGTTGACCAGGCCGTCCAGCACGGGCAATGCCTTCTCGCGCCTGTCCAGCCCGACGTGGACGTGAACGCCGTAGATCACCATCTGGCGCCCCCACCACTGGGTCCGGTCGATCAGCTTCGCATAGCGGGCTTTGTCCGTCACAGGCTGGAGCTGCGGCGGGCTGAAGGGATGGCTTCCGGCGCAGAAGACCTCCACACCCATGGGGTCGGTGATTTCCCGGACCGCGGCCAGTGACAGGCTGAGGTCTTCCTTCGCTTCGCCGGCCGTTTCGCAGATCCCGGTGACCAGCTCGACGGTGTTGAGCAGCAGCTCCTGCTTGATGTGGGGGTGCTCGTCGTCCTCATTGAGTTCGGGATGCTTGGAAGCGACGCCCCGAAGCACCTCGTTGGCCACGGACGCCAGTTCGCCGGTCTGGCCGTCCACCAGCGCCAATTCCCATTCCACCCCAAGAGTCGACTGCCTCGAAGAAGCGAAATCAATCTTCACGCGTTTCCTTACTATCCTGTCGTGGCTGGCTCACGCCGTACTGACAGGCCGCAAAGAAGGGGCAGAGAAAGGCGGCGGCCGGCAGGCGAACGGGTGTCTCAAGTCTAGTGCAGGGGTAGCATCGTATTGATGTCGTTGTTCCCTCGGACCCGTGGAAGTCTTCACAAGACCGCTGTGCACAGGACCACTCTGCACAGGGCCACCCTTCGCAAGACCATCCTCGCCGTGGCGGCCTTCGTCGCCGCGGCCAGTCTCGCCTCTTGCAGTGCGGCTCCGGCCCCGACGCCGTCGCCTACACCTTCGGTGCCCGTTCCGTCGTCCTCATCCGAGGAGCCGACGACGACGCCCGCACCATCCGCTGCTGCCTCCCCGGACGCCTCACCCGAGGATGGAACGCGGCCGCTGGGGTGGGGCCCTGAGCAGCGGGACCAGGATACGGCCGCGGCAGCCGTCGCAGCCATGACGGTGGAAGAGAAGGCCGGACAGGTCCTGATGCCGTCCTATGCCGGACCCAATGCCGAAGTCCAGGCAGCCACGATTGAACGGATGCATCTTGCCGGCTCCATCATCATGGGGGACAACGTTCCGCTGGACGCGCAGAACCAGCCAGACCCTGCGGCCATGGCTGCGGTGAACGCGCGGCTGGCACAGGCAGCCCGCGCCGACGGCAGGCCATGGCCCGGGCTTATCGGCGTGGACCAGGAAGGCGGGATCGTGGCACGGCTCGGGGCGCCGCTAACCGAATGGCCGGCGCCGATGAGCTACGGCGCGGCAGGCAGCCCGGAACTGACCAGGGATGCCGGCCGGGCCCTTGCCTCCGAGCTTGTGCCCCTGGGCTTCACCGTCGATTTCGCGCCCGACACCGACGTCACGGTCGGCCCGGCCGATCCCACCATCGGCGCGCGCTCCATGTCCGGCGATCCGGACACCGCGGCACGGCTCGGGGTGGCCTTTTCCCAGGGCATGCAGGAGGCAGGCATCCTGCCCGTTGCCAAGCACTTCCCGGGACACGGCTCAGTCACCACGGACTCGCACCTGAGCCTCCCCCTGCAGCCGGCCACGATCAACGAGCTCAGGGCCCGGGACTGGAAGCCCTTCTCGGCAGCTATTGGTGCCGGAGCTCCCGTGGTCATGACCGGGCACATCGCCGTCCCTGCCCTGGAACCCGGCGTTCCGGCGTCGTTGTCGAAGCCGGCTTACGCAGAACTGCGGGCGCTGGGCTTCAACGGGGTGGCAGTGACAGACGCACTGAACATGGGTGCCATCCAGGAGCAGTTCCCGGGCGGCTCCGCAGCCCCCGCGGCGCTCGCCGCCGGAGCGGACCTGCTTCTGATGCCGCCTGACGTGGACGCGGCACACGCCGCCATTGTCAGCGCAGTAGCCACCGGCAGCCTGCCGGCATCACGCCTGGACGAGGCCGCCCGACGCGTTGCTACCATGATGGTCTGGCGGGCCAGGACAGCACCGTCGCCCGGGTCAGTGTCCGTGTCAGCGCCCGGAAGCGGCGGCGCTGTCTCCGCACGGGTTTCCGCGGCCGCAATCACCATCCTGTCCGGCCAGTGTTCGGGACCCTTGGTCCCCGGAACTGTCAGGCTCGACGGCGGCTCCGCGCAGGACCGGGCCCGGTTCGAGGCTGCTGCGGCAAAGGTGGGCCTGGGTGTGGGGGAAGGTCCACTCCTCACCCTGATCGGTTATGGCGGGGTCCCGGCCGCTGGTGACGTCGCGGTGACCCTGGATGCGCCCTGGCCTTTGCAGGGCTCCAGCGCGCCGGTCAAAATAGCGCTGTACGGCCGGAGCCAGGGCGCCTTTGACGCCCTGGCGGCCGTCCTGGCCGGAAAGGCGGGGGCGCCGGGAAAGCTGCCGGCCGCCGTCGGAGGTTTCCCGGCGGGGACCGGCTGCCCCTAGCCCCAACTAAGTAGCAACAGGTGTCGTTTTCGACCCTCAGAACGACACCTGCTGCTACTTACTTGGGTGGGAACGCGTTTAATGGACAGGTGCCCATTCTCAATAAAGACATGACCCTCTGCATCTCGCTTTCGGCCCGGCCGAGCAACAACGGGACCCGTTTCCACAACCATCTGTACGAACAGCTTGGACTGAACTGGATCTACAAGGCCTTCGCCCCCACGGACCTCGCGCAGGCCATCGCCGGTGTCAGGGGCCTGGGAATCCGTGGCTGCGCCGTGTCCATGCCGTACAAGGAGGACGTCATCGCCCTGGTGGATGAGATGGATCCCTCAGCCAGGGCCATCGACTCGGTCAATACCATCGTGAACACCGACGGGCACCTCAAGGCCTACAACACCGATTACACGGCCATCGAGCAGCTGCTCCAGAGCAACGCCTTGCCTACTGACTACTCGGTGCTGGTCCAGGGCGCCGGCGGCATGGCCAAAGCCACAGTCGCGGCGCTCCGCGACGCAGGATTCGGGGATGTTACCGTGATCGCCCGCAATGAGGCCAGTGGACGGGCCCTGGCGGAACACTACGGGTTCCCCTGGCGCCAGGCGCTCGACGGCGGCACGGCGGACCTGATCATCAACGTGACCCCTATCGGTATGGCAGGAGGTATGGAGGGAAAAGCCGCCGCGGAGTCGCTGTCCTTCCCCCAGGACGCCATCGATGCCGCCAAGGTGGTGTTCGACGTTGTCGCCCTGCCCGGCGAAACGCCGCTCATCAAAGCCGCCCGCGCCGCCGGGAAGCCGGTCATCACCGGCGCCGAGGTGGCCACCATTCAGGCCCTTGAACAATTCGTCCTGTACACCGGCGTCCGCCCCACCAGGGAGCAGGTGCGCGCCGCCGAAGAGTTCATGCGGGCGCAGTAGTCAGACCGGCGCTACGGAGATTGCCACCCGGTCCTCGCCGATGCGGGTCAGGACCAGGGTGGCCGTCTTGGTTCCGCCTCTCTTTCCCGCATTTTTACCTGCGCCCTTGCCCGCGGGGAGCAGTTCTTTGCGCAGTTCTTCCGGGGTGATGGCCATGCCGCGCTTCTTGATATCCAGCACGCCTATGCCGTTGTCCTTCACCCAGGCCTTGAGCGCCTTGACGTTGTAAGCCATCACTTCCAGCACCTTGTAGGCGCGAGCGAAGGGCGTATCCACCAGGGCCGGAGCGCAGATATAGGCGATGTGTTCATCAACCAGGTGCCCGCCCAACTGAAGCGCGACGTCGGCGACCAGGCCCGCACGGATCACGGCGCCGTCGGGCTCGTACAGGTAGCCCTCCACCGGCCCCACGGGCGCGGCCGGTCCGGCGTCGAAGTCTTCGCCGCTGGTGATTTCAGCGGCGCCCTGCGGCCCCAGCAACAGAGCAGCCCTGCGGATTCCGGGCCGGCTCACCGCATTGAACCAGAGCGCCACCTCGGTGACGTCGCCGCCCACTGAAACCCACTGCGCTTCGCAGCCGGCCGGAACCGAGTCGTGCGGCATGCCTGGACCCATCTTGACTCCCACAGCGCGGCCTGTGGCGGCCAGGGATTCCACGAACGAGAGCGGAGGGGAAAAGGCCTCCGGATCCCAGATGCGCCTGGTCCCGGACGTGGATGTGACACGGCGGGCGGGATCCAGCCAGACGCCGTCGACCCCCTCCAGCGGTACCGTCGTCGCATCCGAATGCACCACCCTGGCGTTCGGAAAGGGAATGAGGTTCACGGTGGCGCAGGCGGCGGTGGTTTCGTCCATCTCCACTGCGGTGACAGTGATGTCCATGGACGCCAGGGCCAGGGAGTCTGCGGCAAGCCCGCAGCCCAGGTCGGCCACGTGGCTGATGCCCGCCTGCGCAAACCGCTCCGCGTGGCGGGCGGCAACGTTCAACCGGGTGGCCTGTTCCAGGCCGGCCGAAGTGAAAAGCATCTGCCGGGCGAACTCCCCGAACTTCAGTTGAGCCTTGGTCCGGAGCCTTGACTGGGTGAGGACTGCCGAGACCAGTTCGGGGGAGTGGCCGGCCTTGCGGAGTGACGCATTGAGCTCGAAGGCCTTGTCTTCCCGGTAGGGACCGAGGGACGCCAGGAGCTCCCAGCCTTCGCTCGTGAGCAGAGGGGCGATCTGGTCCTGCGGTGCTTGAGCCATGGCTTCAAGCCTAGTGGAGGAGGCTGACAGCAAGTCCCGATAGTGTTGATTGCATGGAAGACAGTGCAGCCACCCAGCCGTCCGAGCAACCCCGATCCAAGAACAGCGACCTGGTAAGGTTCGCCCGGCCGGCACTGATCGCCGGAGTCGTCGTGGCCGTTGTCTGCGTCGCGCTGCTCGTGATTGTCCTTTTCCTGGACACCTTCAACGCCGCTGTCTACTCGGTGGGCGGCAAGGATATCCAGGACGCCACGGACGAGGCGCGGGACATCAGGAGCCTCTATTCCGGGGCCCGGATCGGCGCCATCGTCCTGCTGGTGATCTCGCTGCTGGCCGCCATGGCCGGCGCCGTAGTGCTGTACCTGAAGCGCAGCACTGAACCCGATGAAGGCAATGGCGCCGAGGACGTGGACTTCGACGACCTCGGGCATTAAGGCTGCTGGAGAGTGAAAAAGGGGTTCGCCGAAGACGAAATGCTGGCACTCGCCTTGACCGAGTGCTAACCCTTACATAGAGTCTTCATTAGCACTCTCCCCAGGAGGGTGCTAATACATGAAGAGCTGCCAGCCAGGCTGCTGCCGGCACCGCGACGACGGTTTGCCAGCCAGGTGCCACAGTTTTCCAGTCCATGAATTTGCTGACGAAAAGGAGAGGTCCGAGTGTCGGTCTCTATTAAGCCTCTTGAGGATCGTATTGTTGTCCGCCCGCTCGAAGCCGAGCAGACTACGGCTTCCGGCCTGGTCATCCCGGACTCCGCACAGGAGAAGCCGCAGGAAGGCGAAGTTGTTGCAGTAGGCCCCGGCCGCTTTGACGACAACGGCAACCGCGTTCCCCTCGACGTTGCTGAAGGCGACGTTGTTATCTACTCGAAGTACGGCGGAACCGAAGTCAAGCACAGCGGTACCGAGTACCTCGTGCTGTCCGCCCGCGACGTTCTGGCGATCGTCGTTAAGTAACTCATGGACCCCGCGCAGCCGACTTGTCCGAGGACGTCGGCAGCGCGGGGTTTCTGTCTCTGAAAGGACAAAACCATGGCTAAGCAGCTCGCGTTTAACGACGCTGCCCGCCGGTCTCTTGAAGCCGGCATCGACAAGCTCGCCAACACCGTCAAGGTGACGCTCGGCCCCCGCGGCCGCAACGTCGTCCTCGACAAGAAGTGGGGAGCGCCCACCATCACCAACGACGGCGTCACCATCGCCCGTGAAATCGAACTTGATGACCCGTACGAGAACCTTGGCGCGCAGCTGGCCAAGGAAGTAGCCACGAAGACCAACGATGTTGCCGGCGACGGCACCACCACGGCCACCGTGCTGGCCCAGGCCCTGGTCAAGGAAGGCCTGCGCAACGTTGCTGCCGGCGCTGCTCCCGGCCAGATCAAGCGCGGCATCGAGGTCTCGATTGAGGCTGTTGCTGCCCGCCTGCTCGAGAACGCCCGCCCCGTCGAAGGCACCCAGGTGGCCAGCGTTGCTGCCATCTCTGCCCAGAGCGACGAGATCGGCGAGCTCCTCGCCGAGGCGTTCGGCAAAGTCGGCAAGGATGGTGTGATCACCATCGAGGAGTCCTCCACCACACAGACCGAGCTGGTCCTCACCGAAGGCATGCAGTTCGACAAGGGCTACCTGTCCCCGTACTTCGTCACGGACGCAGAGCGCCAGGAAGCTGTCCTTGAGGACGCCCTCATCCTGATCAACCAGGGCAAGATCTCCAACGTCCAGGAATTCCTGCCGCTGCTCGAGAAGGCGCTGCAGAGCTCCAAGCCGCTCTTCATCATTGCCGAAGACGTCGACGGGGAGGCACTGTCCACCCTGATCGTCAACCGTATCCGCGGCACCCTGAACGTGGTCGCCGTGAAGGCTCCGGGCTTCGGTGACCGCCGCAAGGCAATGCTGCAGGACATCGCCACCCTCACCGGTGCGCAGGTTGTGTCCCCGGAACTGGGCCTGAGCCTGGACACCGTCGGCCTTGAGGTGCTGGGTTCCGCCCGCCGCATCACGGTCACCAAGGACAACACCACCATCGTTGACGGCGCCGGTTCCGCAGAAGACGTCGCAGCCCGGGTTTCCCAGCTGCGCGCCGAGCTGACCCGCACCGACTCCGACTGGGACAAGGAAAAGCTCCAGGAACGCCTGGCCAAGCTGGCCGGCGGCATCGGCGTGATCAAGGTCGGCGCAGCCACCGAGGTCGAGCTGAAGGAAAAGAAGCACCGCATCGAAGATGCAGTGTCCTCCACCCGCGCCGCTCTCGAAGAAGGCATCGTGGCCGGTGGCGGTTCCGCCCTGATCCACGCGCTGAAGGCCCTCGACGAGGATCCTGCTGTCACGGCCCTCGAAGGCGACGCTGCTGCTGCAGTGGGCATCGTCCGCCGCGCCCTGGTCCAGCCGCTGCGCTGGATCGCCCAGAACGCGGGCTTCGACGGCTACGTCGTTACCGCAAAGGTTGCCGACCTGGAAACCAACAACGGCTTCAACGCCAAGAGCGGCGAGTACGAGGACCTGATTGCTGCCGGTGTCATCGACCCGGTCAAGGTCACCCGCGCGGCCCTCCGCAATGCGGCTTCCATCGCAGCGCTGGTGCTCACCACCGAGACCCTCGTGGTGGAAAAGCCTGCAGAAGAAGACGAGCACGCAGGCCACAGCCACTAGTCCCCACCGTCTCCCTAACCTCGCTTCGTCCCCACCGGCTCCCAAATCTCGCTTCGCTCGATTTGGGTCCCTCGCCGGTGTGGGCCCACGGTCAGGCGACGGAGTGGCCCACCCACAAAGACCGGTCCAGCATCTGCTGGGCCGGTTTTTGCGTTCCGGACGCCTACCGCTTGACCGCGTAGCGCACGTGCGTGGCGAACGTCGAGCTGACAGTTTTGATGATTTCGAGGTTGAGGTCATGATCGAAGCCGTGGAACAGAGGCTTGCCGGCGCCGAGGATCACGGGTGCTGTCGAGAGAACCAGTTCGTCCACCCGGCCGGCGGCAAGCGCCTGCCGGATCACGTCCGCTCCGCCGCCGATCGACACATCTTTTCCGCCTGCCTCACCAATCGCCTGCGTCAGGGCTTCGTCGAACCCGGACACGAAGGTGAACCCGGACCCGTCCGCTGGCTGGTCCTGGACCCGGTGCGTGAGCACGAACAACGGGCCGGGAAACGGGTTGGTCCCGCCCCAGGCCCCGGCCGCGTCATACATGCCGCGGCCGACGATACCTGCACCTATACCTGCTACAAGCTCGTCGTAGAAATCCTTGTCGGGGCCGTGCATCGCGAAGTTGTGTCCGCCGTCGTACGTCCAGGGGCCGCCCATCACCCAGTAATGAAGGCGCTCTCCGCCCCTGCCCAGACCGTACCCGGGACCGTCGTCGGGGCCGGTAATGTAGCCGTCAACCGACGTGGTGATGGCCGCGACGACCTTGGCCATTAGGCGCCCATTTCCTGCGTCTCGACCTCGCCCGCACGTTCGTAAACCAGCGACACCGCCCCCTTGGGAAAGGTGCGTGCAGGTTCGGCGAGCCGGAAGGTGGATGGAACGGTCCCGGCGTCGAACAGCCGTTTGCCCTGCCCAAGGACGACCGGATACAGCCAGAAGTGGAGGCGGTCGATCACATCTGCCTCCAACAGTGAACGGATGAGGGCTCCGCTGCCGAACATGTGCACCTGGTCATAGTCCTCCCGGAGCCGGCCGGCTGCCGCAGCATCGGGCAGCACAGTCGTACCCGCCCAGCCCGGCTCGGTCAGGGTGCTGGAGACGACGAACTTGGGCACCCGGTTGAGGACACCGCCGACGTCGTCGGACTGGTGCGGCCAGTAGGCCGCGAAGATGTCGTAGGTCTTCCTGCCGAGAAGCAGCGCGTCGATCCGGTCGATCTCGGCGCCTATGGCCGCGCCGGCCTCGTCGTCGGACACCGGCGCCTGCCAACCGCCGAAAGCGAAGCCGCCCTCAGTGTCCTCCTCCCGGCCGCCGGGCGCCTGGTAGACGCCGTCAAGGGTGATGAACAGGTTAGCGACGATGATTCCCATGGGTACAGTCTGGAACTGCGCCCCGGCACTGTCCAGAGCCTGTGGTTGCAGTCCGCCCCGGGTCCCGCGCGCGTGGCAGACTGGTGCCATGCTGCTCGACGAGCTCGTGAGAACCAACGATGCCGTGGCGTCGACCCGCTCCCGACTCGCGAAGGTCGATGCCCTGGCCGATCTTCTGCGCCGGCTCGAACCCGGGGAGATCCCGGCGGTTGTGGGCTTGCTCATCGCCAGGCCGCGGCAAGGCCGGGTCGGGATCGGCTGGCGCGGCATGACGGCGGCCATGGGGGAGCCGGCCGCGGAGCCAAGACTTACGGTCGCCGACCTTGACGCCGCATTGGACCGGCTCCTCGTCACCTCGGGGGCTGGATCGGCCGCGGAGCGCGCCGCCACCCTTCGGACGCTCACTGCGGCAGCCACTGAACGCGAACAGGCGTTCATCGCCGGCGTGCTGCTCGGAGAACTGCGCACCGGCGCTCTAGAAGGGGTGCTGACGGATGCAGTTGCCCGCGCGGCCGGTCGGCCGGTGGACGCCGTCCGTCGCGCCGCCATGCTCTCGGGCGATTTGGGCGGGACCGCGCTGCTCGCGATGACGGGGACGGCGGCCCAGCTTGACGACGTCGGCCTCGTCGTCGGCCGTCCGGTGCAGCCGATGCTGGCCGCAACCGCGGCCAGCGCCAGCGCAGCCCTGGAGGCCACGGGGGAGGCGTCCGTGGAATACAAGCTCGACGGGGCGCGGATTCAGGTGCACCGCGTTGGCAACGATGTGCGGATCTTCACCCGGACCCTGGCCGACGTGACCCACCGGCTGCCCGAGGTGGTGGAGCTGGTGCGCCGGCTTCCGGTGCGTGATGTGATCCTCGACGGCGAGACGCTCGCCCTCGACGAGGACGGCGGTCCGCGGCCGTTCCAGCAGACCATGTCGCGGTTCGGGGCGGACGCGGCCCGCGCCACGATACTGCATCCCTGGTTCTTTGACGTGCTGCACATCGACGGGCGCGACCTCCTCGACGAGCCGTTGTCGACCCGCATCAGCGTGCTCGAGCGGATCGCGCCAGGGCACCGGATCCCGGGCGAGATCACGGCGGATCCGGCCGTTGCTGAGCGGGTGTCCCGCGATGCGCTCGCCGCGGGCCATGAGGGCGTCGTGGTGAAGGCTACCGGCTCCGCCTACGCGGCCGGGCGGCGCGGCTCCAACTGGATCAAGGTGAAACCGGTGCTCACCTACGACCTGGTGGTACTCGCCTGCGAATGGGGATCAGGACGGCGGACCGGGCTGCTGTCGAACCTGCACCTCGGAGCCCTGGACCCCGCTGGTGAGTTCGGCGAACCGGGCGGCTACGTGATGGTGGGCAAGACATTCAAGGGCCTCACTGACGAGCTGCTGCGCTGGCAGACAGAAAGGTTTCAGGAGCTGGAGGTGCGGCGCACCGGGGGCACGGTGTGGGTGGACCCGGTCACGGTGGTGGAGATCGCCATCGACGGCGTGCAGGGTTCCTCGCGTTATCCGGGCGGGATCGCGCTCCGCTTCGCACGCGTCAAGCGCTACCGCGACGACAAGACAGCTGCGGAAGCCGACACCATCCAGACGCTGCGCTCCCTGCTCCGTCCGTAGTCCGGTGAGGATGTTGTCTCAGCTGCGCTGCGGGCGTACCGTGGCGCTTAACCCCGATCGGCGCGCCGGTATGGGCGTGACTGCGGCCTGAATGCACGACGACGGGAGGCCGGGAGGGTGGTATCCGAGGAGGCCAGATGACAGCTGAGACGGGCATTGACCAGGGCCGGTCAGCGTTCCGCGAGAACCGCTGGACCGAGGCCTCAGAAAACTTCCGCGAGGCCGACCAGCGGGGCGGCCTGCCGGCACCGGACCTTGAGCGGCTCGCGACCGCCGAGATCCTGACCGGCAACATCTCCGCAGGCCTGGACACCCTTACCCGGGCCCATGAGGAGTACCTGGTGGTCGGCGACGTCGTTGGTGCCGCGCGGTGCGCCGGATGGATGGGGATGCAGCTGATGCACGTGGGGGAAATGTCCCAGGCCGGCGGGTGGTTCGCCCGTGGGCAAAGGTTGGCGGATGAGCTGGCCGAGCCGGACGCGGTGCAAGGCTTCATGCTCGTCCCTGTGGGCCTGGGCAAGCTTTACGGCGGTGACCCGGCCGGCGCCCTCCAGATCTTCGCCCAGGTTGCGGACTTTGGCCAAAGATTCCAGGACAAAGACGTCTCAGCGCTGGCACTCATTGGTTTAGGCCAGGCAACCCTCATGCTGGGTCGCAACGACGAGGGCCTTCGAATGTTTGACGAGGTGATGGTGGCCGTGACAGCGGGAGAACTCTCCGCGGTCCCGTCAGGGATTGTCTACTGCGCAGTCATTGGCAACTGCCACCTGGTCTTCGACCTGGAACGGGCGCTGGAATGGACGGCGGCACTTGACCGCTGGTGCCGTACCCGCCCCGACATGATGACGTTTAGCGGCCAGTGCCAGTCACATCGGGCCGAGCTCTTCCGGTTGCATGGAGCCTGGGCCGAGGCGCTGGAGGCGGCAGCCGTAGCCCAAGGCCGTTCCACCAAGGGTGATCCGCAGGCGCTTTACGGGGGCTACTACCAGCAGGGCGAAGTGCAGCGGCTCAGAGGCGATCTGGACGCGGCCGCCGCTTCTTACGGGGAAGCGGCCCGAAGCGGCTATGAGCCACAGCCCGGCCTTGCGCTCCTCTCCCTGGCGCGCGGGGACGTGGAGCAGGCAAAGTCGATGATCCGCAGGGCCGCCGGCGTGGCGGATGCAGCCACCCGCCGGCACCTGTTGCCGGCCCTGGTGGAGATCGAACTCGCCGCCTCCGATGTTGAAGCGGCGAGGCACGGCGTCGACGAACTGGCGGCCTTTGCCCGGGAATGCCCTATGCCCATGGTCCGCGCAGTTGCGAGCCAGGCCGAGGGTCAGGTCCGGCTCTCCGAAGGCGATCCGGGGGGTTCCGCACAAGCCACCAGGCAGGCCTGGAAGCTCTGGCGGGAACTTGGCGTGCCTTATGAAGCCGCGCGCTGCCGGGTATTGATCGGGTCTGCATGCCGGGCCCTTGGCGACGAGCCGTCGGCGCTCATGGACTTCGAGGCCGCACATGCCGAGTTCCTGGAACTGGGCGCAGCTCCGGCAGCCGGTTGGGCGGCGTCACTCATGCGGGAAAGCGCTGGTGGCGGCAAGGGGCCGCTGTCCCCGAGGGAAACCGAGGTGCTTCGGCTCGTTGCCACCGGCAAGGGGAACCGGGCGATCGCCGCAGAACTCTATCTCAGTGAGAAGACAGTGGCCAGGCATCTCAGCAACATCTTCCTCAAGCTCGGCCTGTCCTCCCGGGCTGCCGCCACCCGGTATGCATTCGAGCACGGCCTGGCAGCGTGAGCTACGCGAAATCAGGAGGGGGAAAGACGGTGCCCCGCCGCACTTCGCCCGGCGGGGCACTTGCCGGGCCTCAGCTCAGCAGTTCAGGCACGGCTTCCCGGTCGAAGAGGAGTCAACGACGGCGGCAGATCCCGTTGCCTGCCTGGTCTCCGCAGCGGCACCCACGAGTGTTCCGCTCACGGTGGCGAAGGAATGTGCAGGCAAGCGCAGCACGAGCTGGCCATCCGCACGCTCCTTTACCTCCAGCGGGCGGGGCGCCACGGCTTCCAGGTGCTCGGGTGCGTTGAATGCGGCCATGTGGTCACCGCCCAGCACGAGCGCCACCACTTCTTCCAGCTGCCCGCCACGCAGATCGAGGACGATTTCCTTTTCGCCATCGAGTTCCAGGTTGGCGACGGAAATCAGCACCTTACCGTCTTTGCTGCTGGCCGAGGCGGTAAGGGTGGGAAGTTGTGCCCCCTCCAGATCGTGCGTGCTGTCTGAAACGATGTGCGTCAGCAGGGCGCGGGCGTCGTGGTGGCCGGCGTTCATGGCGAAGACGTGGAAGGTCGGAGTCTTGACCAGGGCACCTGTCTCCGGGTCGGTGAGCAGCATGGCCTGCAGCACGTTGACCGTCTGGGCGATGTTCGCCATGACCAGGCGGTCTGAATGCCGGTGAAAAGAGTCGAAGTGGATGGCCGCAACCAGGGCGTCGCGGACGGTGTTCTGCTGGTATAAGAAGCCAGGATGAGTGCCAGGCTCAACATCCCACCAGGTGCCCCATTCGTCCAGGACCAAGCCCACGGCCTTGTCCGGGTCATAGACATCCATCATGGTGGAGTGCATGGACAGGAGGGTCTCGATGTGCTGTGCGGCCTTAATGGTCTTCCAATACTCGTCCTCGCTGAACGCGGTTGCGGAACCCTTGGCATCCCAGTTGCCGGACATCGTGTAGTAGTGCAGGGAAATGCCTTGGTAAGGCGAGCTTTTGCGGCTGGCACTGCCCTTGTCGGTCAGGGCCTCCATGAGGGCTTTGGTCCACGCCACGTCGTCGTTGTTGGCACCGGCAGCGATCCGGTATACCTCGTTGCCGTTATGGTTCCGCACGTAGGTGCTGTACTGGCGTGCCAGATCGGCATACGCATCGGCACGCATATTGCCGCCGCACCCCCAGGGCTCGTTGCCGATGCCGAAGAAGGGAACCTTCCAGGGCTCGTCCTGGCCATTGGCCCGGCGTAGAGCGGCCATGGGGGAATCGTCCGCGCGGGTGATGTACTCGATCCACTCGCTCATCTCCCGGACGGTCCCGGAGCCGACATTGCCGTTGACGTAGGCTTCGGCGTCCAGGAGTTCACACAGATCCATGAACTCGTGGGTGCCGAAGGAGTTGTCCTCCACCACGTCGCCCCAGTGCGAGTTGATCATGCGCGGACGCTGATCGCGGGGGCCGATCCCGTCCTGCCAGTGGTATTCATCGGCGAAGCAGCCTCCCGGCCAGCGCAGGTTCGGAATGCGGAGTTCCCGCAAAGCGGCGACCACGTCATTGCGGATGCCGCGGGTGTTGGGGATCGTGCTGTCCTCTCCTACCCAGAAACCCCCGTAGATGCAGCGGCCGAGGTGCTCGGCGAAGTGTCCGTAGACGTGGCGGCTGATGGTTGGACCCGCGATGTCAAGGTTGACGATGAGCCGGGACAAAGATGCCATAAGGAAGACTCTCCAATATCTTTCAGGTGATTTAGCTGGTTGATTCTCTGGTGATGAGACGGAACGGCGCCACGAGCTCGCGCCCCGGGGCCGAACGGTCCTTGATCCGTTCGGTAAGGAGCGTGAGAGCGGCGCTCACCATCCATTCGTGGTCAGGGGCGATGGTCGAGAGCGACGGCGTGGAGAACTCAGACTGCTCGATGTCGTCGTAGCCGATGACACGCACATCTTGGGGAACCCTGAGACCGAGATCTGCCAGGCCTCGCATGATGCCCAGGGCAACGGCATCTGTCACAGCTACGACGCCATCGAACTCCACACCGTTTTTCCCCATTTGCCGGATGCCTTCAGCCGCATCACGCATGGTCAAATGGTCCATGGGGACCCGAAGCCCGGGATCCTCCGAAAGCCCTGCATCCGCGAGGCCTTGGCGGTATCCCAGCAGACGGTCAACGACCACGTTATGGGTTTCGCCCACGGGCGCAGGGCTGCTCGCCCAGGCGATGCGCTTGCACCCCTGCGATGCCAAGTGCACAGTCGCCGCCCTGGTCCCCTTGCTGTTGGGCATGGCGATGTGGTCCACGGTCTCCTCGAACAGCTTTTCGCCGAGCAGGACCAGGGGAATGGACTGGTTGAGGAAACGTGCTTCTTCGGGCCCGATCCCGATAGCGGAGAGGATGAGCCCGTCGTATTCAAGCGTCCTGGCGAGCGCGACCGCGTCGATCTCCCCCTGGACGTGGGCGCCGGTCTGTTCAACCGTCACTCTGTAGCCGAGCTGTGCAGCCTGGGCGACCACCCGCCCTCCAAGCTCGGCGAAGTAGGCATGATGGAGCGCCGGCACGGCCAGCCCAATCACACCCGTTGTGCCGGTGCGCAAAGTCCTGGCTGAACGGTTCATGACGTAGCCGCTCTCTTTAACGGCCTCAAGGACGCGCCGGCGGATTTCGGTATTGACCGAACGGCGACCATTGAGGACGTTGGACACCGTCATGGTGGAGACTCCTGCCAGGCGTGCAACGTCGGACATCTTGACCATGGCGGACCTCTCTCATAGAGGGATGTATCGATAAACGATGAGTTTGGGATCCATGAAAAACCATTGGCATTCAGGAGTGCGTTTATCGTTACACGGGTTCGCTTTTCCGTCAAGGGGTGGGACTGCATAAAAATACCCATAGAACCCCTGGCCAGAGTTACATGCTTTGGCCGACGCGGTCCGGCGGGCCCCAACCATAGCCTCAAAGCATGAACCTTCCAGTCCTTGCCGGCACCCTCTCGACGGTGCTGTTTGCCGTCGGAATGCTGCCGATGCTCGTCAAAGCCGTACGCACGCGGGACCTGGCGTCCTACAGCCTGGGGAACCTGGTCCTGAGCAACGTGGCCAACGCCGTTCACTCCATCTATGTCTTCAACCTGCCGGCGGGCCCCATCTGGGCCCTCCACGTGGCCTACGTTGTGGCATCCGCGTTGATGCTTGCCTGGTGGCTGCGCTACAGGGAGACGGGAAGCGCCGGGAGGAACGGCCGGACAAACATCAGTCTTGAAGGTTCAGCCGCAGGAATCCACGCAAGTGAAAGAGGAGAGCAGTGATGAATACCAACGACCTGACCGGCACGCTGGACACGATGATCATAGGCGGCGGACAAGCCGGCCTTGCCATGGGTTACTACCTGGGCAAACAACAACGAAGGTTCCTGATCCTGGATGAGAACGCCAGGACGGGCGACGCCTGGCGGCAGCGTTGGGATTCGCTCCGGGTGTTTACGCCCGCCAAGTATGACGGACTGCCCGGCGCACCGTTCCCGGCGGATCCGCTGTCGTTTCCCCCGAAGGATGTGCTGGCGGACTATCTTGAACGCTACGCTGAACAATTTGACCTGCCGGTGCAGCACGGCACCCGCGTCGAGCGGCTCTGGCGGGAAGGGGACCGATACATTGCCGCTTCCAACGGTCATCGCTGGGAAGCGCGGAACGTGGTGGTGGCAACGGGCGCCGAACGTTCACCCAGGATCCCGGAATTCGCTTCCCTGCTTGACCCGTCCATCGTTCAACTCCATTCCAGCGCCTACCGGAATCCCGGTCAGCTCAAGGACGGCCCGGTCCTTGTTGTCGGCATCGGAAACTCCGGCGCGGAGATCGGCATTGAGGTAAGCAGGACCCATCCCACCCTGGTGGCAGGGAAGGCGGGCGGCGAGCTCCCTGTGAAGCATGGGAGGGCAGCGGCCCGTTTCGTCCTCCCACTGGTCCGCTTCGCAGGGCTGCACGTGCTGAACGTCGCCACGCCCATCGGCCGCAAGGCCATTCCGGGCCTCCGAGCCCACGGGGCACCGCTGATCAGGACCAAGACCAAGGATCTCGCGGCTGCCGGTGCGCGGTTCGTTCCCCGGGTCACGGGGGTGGACAACGGACGGCCGGTCCTCGCGGACGGAAACCGGCCGGATGTCGCAAACGTCATCTGGTGCACCGGCTTCCACGCGGAGTTCAGCTGGATGGATCCGGCCTTGCTCGACGACGGCGGAATGCCCCGGCAATACCGCGGCGTTGCGTTGGACTCGCCAGGCCTGTTTTTCCTGGGACAGGACTTCATGTACGCAGTCGCGTCGGCAACACTGCCCGGTGAATGCCGCGATGCACGTTACCTGGCTCGAAAGATCCCCGTTCCGGTCAGCCGGGAGGCCGCCGCATCTGCCATTTGAGCCGCCAGGCCAAGCGAGCGGTGCCCGGGTGGGAGCCCGCCCGGGCACCGCCGGCTGGTCTGCGGATTGGTCATGGGTATGACAAATCAGTAAAATGGATGCTTTGGTTAACCGCTGCGAGAGGTTTTTTGTGCCGACTGCGAGAACCGCGCCCGCTCCCGGCCCTCGAAACGAAGCCACCCTGGCGGGCCGGAAACCAACCTTCCGACCCGAAGTCCAGGGGCTCAGGGCGCTCGCCGTGCTCATGGTGGTGACCTACCACGTGTGGCTGGGACGGGTGTCCGGGGGCGTGGATATCTTCCTGCTGATCTCCGCCTTCCTGCTGACGCTCTCCTTCGTGCGGAAGGTCGAAAACGGGCAGTCCTTTAATCTGTTGCCGCACTGGCTGCACCTGTTCAAGCGGCTGCTGCCGGCCGCAGTCGTGGTTCTCCTCGGTGTCCTCGCCGGCACGTGGCTGATCCTGCCGCAGAGCCGCTGGCCGGAGGTCCTGGACCAGGCCTGGGCGTCGTTGCTGTACCGGCAGAACTGGCTGCTGGCTGATACTGCGGTGGACTACTACGCGCAGGACCACTCAGGCGCCAGCCCGCTGCAGCACTTCTGGTCTCTGTCCATCCAGGGACAGGTGTTCATCCTGTGGCCGCTCATCTTCGCAGGTGCCGCCCTCGCATGGCGGCTCCTGCGGCGCAGCCGGTGGATCGCCGTCCGAAACCTCGGCTACCGCTCCGTCCTGCTGTTCGCCTTCGCCGGCATCTTCGTTGCCTCGCTCATCTTCTCGATCGATCAGACGGCCGGCAACCAGGCGTACGCGTACTTCGACACCAGGACCCGGCTGTGGGAGTTTGCCCTGGGTTCGCTGCTGGCCCTGGCCCTGCCCTACCTGAAGCCGGGCAAGGCCCTCCGGATCGTGCTCGGCTGGTCCGGGCTTGCCGCCATGCTGTCCTGCGGACTGGTGCTGACGGTGGACCGGTCCTTTCCCGGATACGTCGCTCTCTGGCCCACGCTAGCGGCAGCAGCCATCATCGTTGCCGGCCAAAGCGGGAGCCGTCTCGGCGTGGACCGGCTGCTGGGCTGGAAGCCGCTGGTGGCGCTCGGCGACAATTCCTACGCCCTGTACCTATGGCACTGGCCGGTGCTCGTGCTGGCCCTGGCCGGTGCCGGCATCCCGTCACCGGGCCTTGGCCAGGGCCTCTGCATCGTCGGCGCATCAATCCTCCTGGCCGTCCTCACGACGCGTTTCGTCGAAAAGCCGCTCCGCGAATGGCACTGGCCGAAGCTGCGGACCCGGCGCGCCGCCGTCGTGGTCGCTGCCTGCTGTGCAGTACTCGCCGGACCCGTGGCAGTCTGGCAGACAAGCATCACGGCTGATGAAGCCGCGGCGGCAGCGCAGCCGCGGGAGCTCACTCCGGGCGCCGCGGCCCTGGCCCCCGAAAACGCCGGCAAAGCCACACCGGCAGCGCGGATCATCCCTGCGCCCGCTGCCATGAAGAAGGAGTGGGCGGACATCGACGGGTTGTGCACCGACGAAAATGTCCCCTCGGATCCGATGCTGGCAGGCTGCCTGCAGAACACCAAGCCGGAACAGGTGACCAAGCGGATCGTGGTGCTCGGCGATTCCCACGCGCAGCAGTACATGGCCGCCTTGGGCCCTATCGCCAAAGAGCACGGGTGGGAAGTGGTGACGTTGCTCAAGGGGAACTGCCGGTTCGGTGCCGAATCGCCCGAACGGGACGAGGACTGCAACGCCTTCAACCGCGCCAGTGCCGGGTACGTCATGGAGCACCGGCCTGACGCTGTGTTCACGGTGGCATCGCTGACGCATGCAGAGGCCCCTTTTGAAACCGATGTTCCCGGCTACCTTGACGGCATCCGCCAGTTCACCGACGCCGGAATGGACGTGGTGGGCGTGCGGGACAATCCGCGGTTCAGCATCAACATGCCCGAATGCGTCCAGAAGCACGGCGCAGACGCGCCGGAATGCAACGTGCCCGTGAACGAGTCGCTGGCCGAGTCCTCACCGCTGGATAGCTACCGCGGCAAGGTGGACGGGCTCCACCTCATGGACATGAGTGACTTCATTTGCGCGGGTGGCATCTGCCCGGCGGTAGTAGGCAATGTGTACGTCTATAAGGACGACAACCACCTCACCAAGACCTACGTGCAGAGCATGGTTCCCATGTTTGAACAGCGCCTGCTGGCAGCCACCGGCTGGACCTGACGTTTGCCTCCCAGGCCCAGGGCGCCGGCGGCGCTGGTGCCGTTGCTCACATTGCCGCCACGGAATAGGGGGATCGGGCCCGAGGTTCTAATATTTATTCAATACTTTCTGCACGGACCAGTCCCGTAATGACGGGCTGGTCATCAGTTGCAACCCCTACCCGTGACCCCATAACCAAGGTAAGAGGCGCACTCATGACCCAGCCCGAACATGACCCCTTCGGCTTCATCGGCCTGACCTACGACGACGTCCTGCTCCTGCCCGGGCACACCGACGTTATCCCGTCCGACGCCGACACGTCCTCGCGGATATCGAAGCGGATCACCGTGGAGACCCCGTTGCTGTCGGCCGCCATGGACACCGTGACCGAATCACGCATGGCCATCGCGATGGCCAGGCAGGGCGGCCTGGGCGTGGTTCATCGCAACCTCTCCATCCAGGACCAGGCGGACCAGGTGGACCGCGTGAAGCGCAGCGAATCGGGGATGATCACCAACCCGCTGACCATTGGCCCTGAAGCAACACTGGCGGAACTCGATGAGATCTGCTCGCAGTACCGGGTTTCCGGTCTCCCCGTCGTGGACGATGGCATGCGGCTCCTGGGCATCGTCACCAACCGCGACACCCGGTTTGTCCCGGAATCGGATTTCCCGCTGCGCCTGGTCAGCGACGTCATGACCAAGATGCCGCTCGTCACCGGCCACGTCGGCATAAGCCGGGAGGAAGCTTCCCATAAGCTGGCCACGAACAAGATCGAGAAGCTTCCGCTCGTGGACGAGCAGGGCCGGCTGAAGGGCCTCATCACCACCAAGGACTTCACCAAGGCCGAGCAGTATCCGCTGGCCACCAAGGATGAAGAGGGCCGGCTCCGCGTGGGTGCAGCCATCGGCTTCTTCGGGGATGGCTGGGAACGCGCCATGGCACTCGTGGACGCCGGTGTTGACGCCCTGTTCGTCGATACCGCCAACGGCCACTCGCAGGGCGTGCTGGACATGATCCGCCGGCTGAAGTCCGACCCGGTCGCCGCGCACGTGGACATCATCGGCGGCCAGGCGGCCACCCGTGAAGGTGCGCAGGCCCTGATTGACGCGGGCGCCGACGGCATCAAGGTGGGCGTGGGACCCGGCTCCATCTGCACCACCCGCGTGGTGGCGGGAGTTGGCGTTCCCCAGATCACCGCCATCTACGAATCCGCCAAGGCAGCGATCCCCGCCGGAGTGCCGCTGATCGCCGACGGCGGCCTGCAGTACTCGGGCGACATCGGCAAGGCGCTTGTCGCCGGAGCGGACACCGTGATGCTCGGTTCGCTGCTGGCAGGCTGTGACGAGTCCCCGGGCGAGCTGATCTTCGTCAACGGCAAGCAGTTCAAGAGCTACCGCGGCATGGGTTCGCTGGGAGCCATGCAGTCCCGCGGCAAGAACACCTCGTACTCGAAGGACCGCTATTTCCAGGCCGACGTCTCCGGTGATGACAAGCTCATCCCGGAAGGCATCGAAGGCCGGGTGGCCTACCGCGGCCCGCTCGCCTCGGTGGCTTACCAGCTCGTGGGCGGCCTCCGCCAGACCATGTTCTACGTGGGTTCCCCGACCATTCCGGAGCTGAAAGCGCGCGGCAAGTTTGTCCGCATTACCGCCGCCGGCCTGAAGGAATCTCACCCGCACGACATTCAGATGACCGTAGAGGCACCTAACTACGGGTCACGCTAGAGAGCATGTCTGAGCTGCGGCCGGCCCGTGTGCCCGGCCGGAAACTGGCGCTGAGGCCCTACGCGGCTGCCGTGGCCCAGGTCCTCAGGGTCAGTTTCCGGGCGTCGCCCGCAGCAGTGGTCATGAAGGTGGTCGGATCCCTGATCTCGGCACTGCTGCCGCTCGTGACAACGTACTTCGCAGCCCTGACCACCACTGCCCTGGCGGCGGGCTACGCCGGAGACCCTGCAGCCGGCGAGAGGGCCATCCTTTACGTCATTATCACTGCTGCCCTTGGCCTTTTCTGGGGGTCCTTCAGCAGCGTGGACCGGTACATCCAGCAGCTCATGAGCTTCAAGGTCGGCGCCATCGTGGGCGACCAGATGTACGAACGGTTCCTGGCGCTGGAGTTCTGGCGGTACGACGACAAAGAAACCGTCGACCTGTATGACCGCGCCAAGCGTTTCTCGGACTCGTACGCGCGGGTCCTGGACCGCATCGCGGCCATCTTCACCCAGCTGGTGTCGGTGATCCTTGCCGTCGGCGCCCTGCTGCTGGTCAGCTGGTGGATCGCCGTCATTGTCCTCGTCGCGATCGTGCCGAGCGTCTACCTGCAGTTCAAGCTGTCCAGGGAGCAGATCGCGCACTGGAACACCCAGGTGGACTCCCGCCGCCAGCGGCGGATGATCGAGACCAACCTCCTGCGCCCGCAGCACATCGCCGAGATGCGCCTGTACGGAATTGTCGGCTACCTCATGGATTTCCGTTCCCGGCTCCGGGACGAGGATGAGCGTCGCCGCCTGGACTTCCAGAAGCGCTATATCCCCAAGCAGCTGGCGGCGGATGCGCTGCAGTACGGGGCAGAAGTCATTTCCCTGATCTGGGTGGTGGGCCAGATCATCGCCCGCGCCCAGCCTGTGGGACAGTTCCTGTACGTCCAGCAGATCGTCAGCCGTGCCCTCTCCACGGCCAGCAACCTGGTGTCTTCGCTGAGTTCCATCGACGAGGACCTGGCCAACCTCAAGGACTACGAGCTGTTCATGGCGCTGCCGGTCCATTCCACGGACGCCCCGCCGCTGCTGCAGGCACCCCGGACCGTGGAGATGCGCGATATCCGCTTCACCTACACGGGCAGCGACACCGAGGTGATCCGGGGCATCAGCATGACCATCCGGGAAGGCCAGCACATCGCCATCGTGGGAGAGAACGGTGCCGGCAAGTCCACGCTGATCCGCATTCTCGCCGGACTGTATCGCCCGGACACCGGGCAGGTAATGCTCGACGGCGTCGACCTCGCCGCCGTCGACGTCAAGTCCTGGCACCGGCATCTGGCGGTGTTGAGCCAGGAATTCCTGCAGTACGAGTTCGCCACGGCTGCGGAGAACATCTACTTCGGTGACGTTGATTCACCCCGGGACGACGAGCGGATCCGCAGGGCAGCTGGCGACGCCGAGGCCCTGGACTTCATCAACAAGCTGCCCAACGGCCTGGACAACCACGTCAGCAACTGGATGGAAGACCCGCGCGGGCGCAAGGGCAGCGGGCTGTCCGGCGGCCAGTGGCAGCGGCTCGCCATGGCCCGCAACTTCTACCGGAAGGCCTCGTTCATGGTGATGGATGAACCCACCTCGGCCATCGATGCCCTGGCTGAACACCGGATCTTCACCCGTCTCTTCGCTGACCGCAGCACCACGATCATCGCCATCAGCCACCGGCTCGCCACGATCGAGAAGGCCGACATTGTGTACATGCTGGAGGACGGCCGGATCGTGGAGCAGGGAACGCATAAGGAGCTCGTTGCCCTCCGCGGCCGCTACTTCCGGATGTTCGAGTCCCAGCTGGGCGTGGAAGAGCCCGAAGGCGTCTGAACACTGGGATAACCTAGACCAGTGACTTACGAGATTGAGATCGGCCGTGGCAAGCGTGGGCGTCGTGCCTACTCCCTGGATGACATTGCGATTGTCCCTAACCGTCGTACCCGCGATCCCAAGGACGTTTCCGTCTCGTGGCAGATTGACGCCTACAGGTTCGACATGCCGGTCATCGCCGCTCCGATGGATTCGGCCATGTCGCCGCAAACTGCCATTGCTCTCGGCCGCCTGGGCGGACTCGGCGTGCTGGACCTGGAGGGTCTTTGGACCCGCTACGAGGACCCGCAGCCTGTCCTGGACGAGATCGGCGCCCTGCAGGACGAGACCAACAGCCCCGCCGTGACCGGCCGCATGCAGGAGCTGTACCGCGCGCCCATTCAGCCTGAGCTCATCACATCCCGGCTCGCCGAGATGAGGGCCGCCGGAGTGACGGTGGCCGGATCGCTGACGCCGCAGCGCACCCAGGAGCACTACAAGACAGTGGTGGCTGCCGGCGTCGACATCTTTGTGATCCGGGGGACCACGGTGTCCGCAGAGCACGTCTCGAAGGACCACGAGCCGCTGAACCTCAAGCAGTTCATCTACGAGCTGGACGTCCCCGTCATCGTGGGCGGCGCCGCCGGCTACACACCCGCCCTTCACCTGATGCGGACCGGAGCGGCCGGAGTCCTGGTGGGCTTCGGCGGCGGGGCCACCAGCACCACCCGCCGCGCCCTGGGTATCCATTCGCCGATGGCCTCAGCCATCTCCGATGTTGCCGCCGCCCGCAGGGACTACATGGATGAGTCCGGCGGACGGTACGTCCACGTCATCGCCGACGGCGGCATGGGCAGCTCCGGCGCCATTATCAAGGCAATCGCCATGGGCGCGGACGCCGTCATGCTGGGCAGCGCCCTGGCCCGGGCGGCGGAAGCTCCGGGCAAGGGCTGGCACTGGGGCCAGGAGGCACACCACCTCGAACTCCCCCGCGGGGACCGGGCCAATGTCGGCACTGTCGGCCCCCTCGAGGAAGTTCTCTTCGGACCGGGCCACCACACCAACGGGACATCCAACCTGATCGGTGCCCTGCGCCGTTCGATGGCCACCACCGGATATTCGGACCTGAAGGAATTCCAGCGGGTCGACGTCGTCGTGTCACCGTACGCCGGCAACTAACTCCTGCCCCCTTCTTCCGGCCTGCCCAACGGTGCGGCAACGAAGTAGTCTGGTTTACTACCGGCCCGCGGCAATGGAGGCGTTCGATGAAGAGTGTTCCAAACAACCATGGAGCCCTCGGCCCTGAGGCCAGGGAAGCATCGATTGAACGGCTCAGGGCCACCTCCGAGCCCGGCCGGGAACTGGACATCCTCATCGTGGGTGGCGGGATCGTGGGCACGGGCACGGCCCTGGACGCTGTCACCCGTGGCCTGAGCGTAGGGATCGTGGAAGCCAATGACTGGGCGGCGGGCACGTCCTCGCGGTCATCCAAACTCATCCACGGCGGCCTGCGCTACCTGGAGATGCTTGACTTTGCCCTGGTCAAGGAGGCCCTGCGCGAGCGTGGCCTGATCCTGACTGTGCTCGCCCCGCACCTCGCCCGGCCGGTGCCTTTCCTGTATCCCCTGACCAGGCCCTTCCTGGAGCGGCCCTATGTGGGCGCCGGGATCGCCCTGTACGACGCGATGTCCGTCACCGGCGGCCACAGCCGCGGGGTGCCTTTCCACAAGCACCTGACGCGCCGGGGTACCCTTCGCGCCGCGCCCAGCCTGAAGGACGGGGCCTTCGTCGGTTCCATCAGGTACTACGACGGCCAGGTGGATGACGCCAAATATGTGGCCAACCTCATCCGTACGGCGGCCTACTACGGTGCCCATGCCGTGAACCAGATGTCCGTGGTGGATTTTCTGCGCGAGGGAGAACGCGTGGTGGGCGCGAAGGTGGTCAACCATGAAGATGGTTCCCGGTTCAACATCCGCGCCAAGCAGGTCATCAATGCCACCGGTGTCTGGACCGACGAGACTCAGGCCATGGTGACGGACCGCGGCCAGCTGAAGGTGCGGGCCTCCAAGGGCATCCACCTTGTGGTGCCCCGTGACCGCTTCCAGTCCACCGTTGGGCTGATCCTGCGGACGGAGAAGTCGGTGCTGTTCGTCATCCCCTGGGGGCGGCATTGGATCATCGGCACCACTGACACCGACTGGAACCTGGACAAGGCCCATCCTGCGGCGTCCAGCAAGGACATCGACTACATCCTGGAGCACGTCAACAAGGTGCTGAAGCGGCCTTTGACCAGGGAGGATGTCGAAGGCGTCTACGCTGGCCTCCGTCCACTGCTGGCCGGAGAGAATGATTCCACGGCAAAGTTGTCACGTGAACACGTCGTGGCCCACCCGGTGCCCGGCCTGGTGGTGGTGGCAGGCGGAAAATGGACGACGTACCGGGTCATGGCCAGGGATGCCGTCGACGAGGCAACCCGCACCATGGACGAGCGGGTCCCGCCGAGCTGCACGGAAACCATCCCCCTGCTCGGGGCCAACGGCTTCAAGGCAGCCTGGAACCGCCGGAACCGGACAGCTGAGGAAGCCGGCGTCCACGTTGCCCGGGTGGAGCACCTGCTCAACCGCTACGGCTCAATGCTGCCGGAGGTGCTGGCCATCATCGGGAATGATCCCGCCCTCGCCGAACCGCTGCCCGGCGCCGACGACTACCTGCAGGCCGAGGCTGTTTACGCGGCCACGCACGAGGGCGCCCGGCATGTCCATGACGTCCTGACCCGGAGAACCCGGATTTCCATCGAGGCGTGGGACCGTGGTGTCTCCGCGGTTCCGGTAGTCGCTAAACTGATGGGTGAAGTCCTTGGCTGGAGTGATGCGCAGCGCGAGAGCGAGATTAAGCATTACATTGCACGAGTCGAAGCCGAACGGCTGAGCCAGCAGCAGCCGGACGATGTGTCCGCTGACGCTGCCCGCCTGGGTGTGGAAGATATCGTTCCGTTGCGCTGAGGGGCTCAAGGACCAAACACTTTTGCCTCACTGAAGGGACACGCCTTGGCGGAACCACTTGACCGGTACGACGCCGAGCTCACCACCCCTGCGATGGTGCTCCTGGAGCTTGAGGCATCGGACAAGGCTGACGCGGCATCACAGCTGGCGGAACGCCTCTTTGCCGCCGGACGTATCACGGACCTGCCGGGGTTCCTGGAGCACGTGAATTCGCGGGAGCACCAGCTCGCCACCGGACTCCCGGGCGGAATCGGCCTCCCGCATGCCCGCAGCGAATTCGTGTCCCGGACATCCATCGCCGTCGGCATTACCAAGTACGGCCATGCGCTGGATTTCGGCGCTGCCGACGGACCGGCCAACGTCATCCTTCTGATCGCCACACCCGCCAGCTCGTTCTCAGACCATCTGGAGGTCCTGGCAACGCTGGCACGCTCACTGTCCAAGGAGTCTTTCCGGGAGTCGCTGCGGCGGGCCTACGACGCCGAAGTGATCGCCGAACTCATCAATTCCAGCCTGGTGTTCTTCGACCACTGAGAGCCTTGCCCTTAACCTGGTCCGGCCAAGGGCTCCCCATTTAGTTGTTCTACAGCGGAACGAAGTACGGTTAAGACGTGTGGAAAACAGCCCTTAAGCCCCGATGGATCGCAGGCCTGATCTTCGCGCTGGCCCTTTCCGGGGTGTTCGTCCTGCTCAGCCAATGGCAGTTCGGGCGGTCCACGCAACCGGAAATTCCCGTCAACCCCAGTACTGAGAAAGTCAAGGCGCTCACCGACACGCTCCAGCCGGGCGATTTCTTCCACGGCTCGGTAGCGGACCAGATGGTGACCGCTCAAGGATCCTATGATCCGGGCAAGCAGGTCCTGGTCGCCGGGCGGCTGCACGACGGCAAATCCGGCTACTGGGTGGTTACTGCCTTCGCCGTTACCGGAGCGCCTGTCCTCACCGGAACCGCGGCCACTCCACAGACCTGGATCCCGGTAGCCCGCGGCTGGCTGGCCGATCCGGCGGATGCCGCACCGCCGCCGTCGGGCACTCTGGAACTGACCGGACGGCTGCTGCCGTCAGAGTCTCCCGTTCCGGCCACCGACCCCGGCCCCGGATACGCAACGGCCGTCTCCGTCGCGGAACTCATCAACGACTGGGGCGTGAGCAGCTACCCCGGGTTCATCGCCGCCTCTTCTGAAGTGGCCAATGGTGCTGACGTCGGCGCGGCCGCGGCCGCCGGCCCGCTCAAGCCCCTGAACATCGGCCCGCAGCCGGCCACCCAGCAGATCAACTGGCTCAACCTCTTCTACTCCGTGGAGTGGATTGTCTTCGCCGGGTTCGCCGTCTTCATCTGGTGGCGACTGGTCAAGGACGACTATCGCCGCGAACTCGAAGACAGCCTGGACTATGCCTATGGCGAGGAGCCTGGCGGGGAGGCCGACGACGGGAACGCCGGCGAGCAAGCAAACATCCAGACCCACCCCTCTTCCGATCAGAACCAACAAAAGGTACAGCCATGATTGAACCTAAACCGGCCATGCAGGCGCAGCCGTCGGACGGAAACGGCCAGGGCGCCGGCCCCAACAGCTCCGGCCCGGGAAAGGCCCCTGGAAAAGCCGCCAGGAAACGCCGCTTCGGGGGAACCGCGGCACAGATCCGTTCGGCGCTGAAGTTCTACAAGGTGATGGCGTACCTCACCGGAACGATGCTGCTGCTGCTCTGCGCCGAGCTTGTGGTGCGCTACGGGTTCGGCCAGTACCTGTTTGCCGGCGGTACAAACGCCGAGACGGGCCAGCCGTTCGGCCTGGGATTCGCTGCCGCCGAACCGCTGGGCGTGACCGGCGGAGTGAACCTTTCGGTGACGGTACTGATCATCCACGGCTGGATGTATGTGGTGTACCTGATGTCCGACTTCCGCCTGTGGTCGCTGATGCGCTGGCCCTTTGCCAAGCTCATCCTGCTGGCACTGGGCGGTGTCGTCCCGTTCCTGTCCTTCATTGTCGAGAAGAAGTTCCACGCCGACGTCGAAGCCGAGCTGGCAGCAAACCCGCAGGCACCCCAGCGGTACTGAGCCGGCCGCCAACCGGGACGCGGCGTTCGATCCGTCACAGCAGGCGCCTCAAGGTGCGGCGGGGTGACGCCGCAAAGTAGGCTTGGACGGTGACTACTCCCACTGCATCCCAGACTTCCCAGAAGCCGGTGCTGGTTGTTGACTACGGTGCCCAGTACGCGCAGCTGATTGCCCGCCGCGTCCGGGAAGCGAATGTGTATTCGGAAGTGGTTCCGCATACCTTCACCACCGAGCAGCTTCTGGCCAAGAACCCTGCCGCGATCATCCTTTCCGGCGGACCAGCCAGCGTCTACGCCGAAGGCGCCCCCGCCGTCGGCGCCGATCTTTTCGAAGCGGGTGTCCCCGTCTTTGGCATCTGCTACGGCTTCCAGGCCATGGCCAATGCGCTGGGCGGGAAAGTGGACAAGACAGGCCTGCGGGAGTACGGCGCCACCGAGACCACCGTCCTCGGTGAGGGCCGCTCCGTGCTGGAGGGGATGCCGCAGCACCAGAACACGTGGATGAGCCACGGCGACTCCGTCCATGAGGCGCCGGAGGGCTTTGAAGTGCTTGCGACGACGGCCGGCGCTGAAGTTGCTGCGTTCGCCAACGAGGAAAAGGGCCTGTACGGCGTGCAGTGGCACCCCGAGGTCAAGCACTCCGCCTACGGTCAGCAGGTCCTGGAGAACTTCCTCTTCAAGGGCGCCAGGCTGGAGCCGAACTGGACCACCGGGAACATCCTCGAGGAGCAGGTTGACCGGATCCGCCAGCAGATCGGAGACGCCCGGGTCATCTGCGGCCTGTCCGGCGGCGTGGACTCGGCAGTCGCCGCAGCGCTCGTCCAGCGCGCGGTCGGGGACCAGCTGACGTGCGTCTTCGTGGACCATGGGCTGCTGCGCGAAGGCGAAGCCGAGCAGGTGGAGCGTGACTTCGTTGCCGCCACCGGCGTCAAGCTGTACGTTGCCAACGAGCAGGAGCGCTTCCAGGCCGCGCTGGCCGGGGTCAGTGATCCGGAAACCAAGCGCAAGATCATTGGCCGCGAATTCATCCGGGCCTTTGAGGAAGCCGAACTCGCCATCATCGCCGAGGCCGCGGCCCACGGCGAGAAGATCAAGTTCCTCGTCCAGGGCACCTTGTACCCGGACGTCGTCGAGTCCGGCGGCGGCGAGGGAGCGGCGAACATCAAGAGCCACCACAATGTGGGCGGCCTTCCCGAAGACCTTCAGTTCGAGCTCGTTGAACCGCTCCGTGCGCTCTTCAAGGATGAGGTCCGGGCAGTCGGCGCACAGCTGGGCCTGCCGCAGGAAATCGTAGGCCGCCAGCCGTTCCCCGGCCCCGGCCTGGGAATCCGCATCGTGGGTGAGGTCACCAAGGAACGCCTTGACCTGCTCCGTAAGGCTGATGCCATTGCCCGTGCGGAGCTGACTGCTGCCGGGCTGGACAATGAGGTATGGCAGATGCCGGTGGTCCTGCTCGCCGATGTGCGCAGCGTGGGCGTGCAGGGCGACGGACGCACCTACGGGCACCCGATCGTGCTCCGGCCCGTCTCTTCAGAGGACGCCATGACAGCGGACTGGTCGCGGCTTCCGTACGATCTCCTGGCGCGTATCTCCAACCGGATCACTAACGAGGTGGAGGGCGTGAACCGGGTGGTCCTGGACATCACCAGCAAGCCGCCGGGAACCATCGAGTGGGAATAGCAGCCTGAGTGGCCGGTCTCCGGGCGGAGACCGGCCACTGCTTTATCTGTTGTAATCCTCCGCAATTTGGCATGATCCAGTGTTGCGGTCTCTCACTGGGGCTTCTTTCCGGCTACGCTCGAAAGTATGCCGGTATGGTCCAGGGTGTCACGCGCAAGCGCAGAAAAGAAGGCAGTAGTGTCATTTGGTCAAGGCCACCCGGAGGGCTCCGAGGAGTTCAGGAAATGGCTGTCCGGGCTTAAGCCCGTCACCGGGGCGGACACCATGCTGCGTTTCACCAAGACCCCTGAAGGTTCCATCGACCTGACCCATGCCCATCCGTCCGGCCTCGCACAGCTGATGGCCGGCCGCCGCACCCGGCTCTCAACTTTGATCCGTGACCAGCAGCAGTACGTGGTTGCCGCCCGGGCATGCCGGAACATCCGCTCCAAAATCTTCGAGCTCGGAAATGACCGCGGCATCGACGCGGGGTACCTCTCGGCGGGCACGGTGGTGTGGACGTCCGCCGTCGGCGGCAAGCCCCAGCGGATTTCCGCGCCGGTGATGCTCACCGCGATTTCGCTCACGGTCCGCCCGGGCGAGGACGACTACGAACTGCAGCTCACCGAGCAGGCGCACATCAATCCGGCACTGGTCCGGCACCTGAAAAACATCCACGGCATCGTGTTTGACGTGAATGCGGTCACCCGGCTGGCGTACAGCACGGCCAGGTTCGACCCCCAGCCAGTCCTGGACAGGCTCGGCATGCTGATCCGGCCCATCCACGGGGCGGAAGCTGAGCATAACCTGCTGGTCTCAACCTTTGCTGATCTCTCCGGTAACCTCGATGACCCTTGGATCAACGAGGGGAATCCGCTGGTCTCCGCCCTGGCCAAAGCGTCCAACGGTGATGTTGTTGACATCGAGGAGCCGGACCCCTCCCGCTTCCCGAGCGTTGACAAACGGCACCCCGACGACGAACTGCTCCTGCTCGACGCGGACGCCGACCAGCAGTATGTCATCGATGCCGCCCGCGCGGGGGATTCCCTGGTGGTCAGCAGCCCGCCCGGGACCGGCCAGACGCAGACGGCCATCAACGCCATCGGAGCCTTGGTGGATGCGGGTAAATCGGTGCTGGTGGTGGGCGACCGCCGGGCCAGCCTGAACGAGGTCGCGGGCCAGCTTGAAGCCCTCGGCCTTGAATCCATCCTGTTCCAGCTGTCCGGAAACGCCACCCCGCAGCAGCTGAAGGCGCAGCTGGTACGGGCGATTGTCCGGAACGAAAAATCACTCGAGCCCCAGCTGGGGAACCTCCACAAGACGCTGACGGAACACCGGCACGCGCTGATGGACCATGTCGCTTCCCTCCACAACGTCCGCCAGCGCTGGGGATGCTCGCCCTACCAGGCCATGCAGTCGCTCGCCGAGCTCACCTCCATCCAGCCCGCTCCGGCCACGACCGTCCGGCTCAAACGGAGTGTGCTGGACAGCATCCGGGACCGCGATGAGCTTGCCGGCAGGCTGCGCCGCGCCGCTGAGCTCGGCAGCTTCAGCCGTGCCTCCACCACGAGCCCCTGGCACGGGGCCAGGCTGCTGACCCGCAAGGAGACAGAGGAGGCCCAGCAGCTGGCCCGCTCCGTCGCGACGAATTTGCCAGTGCTGAGGGACCGGATGAACGACGTCGCGGAGCACGCTGAGATCCGTCTGGGTTCATCGTTTGCGGAGTGGGGCGCGCAGCTTGAGCTGCTGATGGCCGTCCGGGAAAGCCTCGACAAGTTCACCCCGGATATCTTTGACCGCCCCGTCCACGATCTGATTTCCGCAACGGCATCCTCGGCCTGGCGCCGGGAACGCAACATCGACATGGCCTCCATGCAAAGGTCCCGCCTGCGCCGTGTGGCCAAGGAATACGTCCGCCCCGGAGTCCACATCGCGGACCTCCACAGCTCGCTCGTGCTCGTGCAGGAGCAGCGCGCCTTGTGGTCGGGCTACGCAACGACACAGCGCCATCCCGCCGTCCCCTCCGGGCTCGCGGAGATGAACGTCATGTACCGCTCCCTTGACCGGGAACTGGCCCAGCTGGGGGCTGCCTTGCAGCACACCGCAAAGGGCGGCTCGCTGGCCACCGCTCCTTACCGGGAACTGATGGACCGGCTTGGACGGCTGGTGGGGGATACTCACACGCTCAAGACGTTGCCGGAACGCACATTGCTGGTGGAGAACATGCGCGAGCACGGGCTGGGGGAGCTGCTGGCCGACCTTGCCGAGCGTGAGGTGCCGGCAGAATCGGTGGCTGCCGAGCTTGAACTGGCATGGTGGCAGTCGGCTCTCGAAGCGATGATCAGCGGCGACGATTATCTTGCGATGTCCGACGGTGAGGCCCTTCGGCAGCTGGAGGCCGAATACCGGCTGGCGGACAACGCCCACATCGCCAGCGGGGCCGCCCGCCTGCGGTGGGACCTGTCGGGAAGGTGGCGGGCAGCCATCGGCCAGCACCCGCGCCAGGCCGACCTCCTGCGCAGTTTGCTCAAGGACGGCAGGGTTTCGCTTGCCGCACTGACAGCGCAGGCGCCGGAGCTGGTGCCCATGCTCGTCCCGGTGTGGTCCGTGAGCCCCTATCTCATGACGGGACTCCTCCCGGCGCAGCAGCGCTTTGACGCCGTCGTTGTCCTGGACGCTGAAGCAACCTCACTCCAGGCCGTGCTGCCGTCCATTGCGCGCGCCAACCAGGTCATAGCCTTTGGCGACGCAAGGATCGCCAGCCCGCGGACCTTCACCGTCGGCGTAGAGCGGCTGGCGCCCGGGGAACCGGGACACCAGCGCGTGAAGAGCGCCTTCTCGGCGCTTTCGGAGGTGCTGCCCGTCTGGCGGCTGAATTTCGTCTACCGGGCGGTGGACGAGGACCTGGTCCTTCAGCTCAGCAAGAGTTTTTACGACGGCGGCCTCCGTCGCCTGCCGGAAGGCCAGTCAGCAACCGGGCTCGACAGGGCGCTGCTGGTTGAGTACCTGCCGGACGGGACCGGGCTGCCGAGTGCCGACCATGAAGGTGTGGAATCGGTGGCGGCCGAGGTCAACCGGGTGGTGCAGCTGGTGTTCGAGCACGCCAGGATGCGTCCCCGGACCTCGCTGGCGGTGGTGACGGCAAGCCTGCGGCATGCGGCCAGGATCGGTGAGTCCATCCGGCTGCAGCTGCCCAATTATCCGGGCCTTTCCGGATTCTTCAGCGCCGGACCCGAGTCGTTCCGCGTAGTCGACCTGGAACGCGCCCAGGGACTGGTCCGCGACCATGTGATATTTTCACCCGGCTTCGGCCGCACCCCGCACGGAAGGGCCCTGCATAACTTCGGCCCGCTCTCCGCCGAGGGCGGCCGGGAGAAATTCGCGCTGGCAATGTCCCGCGCCAGGAGGTCCCTGCACATTCTGACCTGCTTCCGGCCTGAAGACCTGGACCACACCCGCCTGGCACACGGCGCCGTTGACTTCTACGAGCTGCTGGACCGCGAGATTTCAGGCAACACCAACCTTGGCACACCGGCGTCCCGGGCCGCGGCCAGCGAGCAGGCTCTGGGAGCGGATCCGCTGGTGGCCGATCTGGGCGACAGGCTGCGGGCCCGCGGCGCCCGTGTGTGGCACCAGTACGACGGCGTCATTGACGTTGTGGCTGCCGCCGACCCGTTGACCACCATGGGCCAGGACGACGCTGAAATTCCCAGGCCGGTGGCGATAGAATCAGACGGTACTGAGCAGTACCGCAACATGAGCGTGCGGGAGCGGAGCCGCCTCCGGCCGCAGCTTCTGGAGCGCCTGGGCTGGCGGTACATGCCGTTGTGGACCATTGAAGTCTTTACCGACCCATCTGCCTGCGCGGACAGGATTGCCGGTTACCTGGGCCTTGAAAAGGTGGTGCTGCCCGGACGGGCCGGGGCCTCAGCCAGCTTCTTCGAGGATGATGTGGACTCCCTGACCCTCGACAGCGACGGCGTGGGGGAGCGGACACCCCAACGCGGGCCCGGGCAGGGCAACGGGCCGGAGAGCGGACCGGGCAACGGTCGGGCCCGGCAATACAGCATCGAAGACCGGGCGGACAGCCTGGGCAGTGTAGAAAACCCGAACAGTGAAGAAAACCTGGACAGTGAAGAGGAGGCGGTCGTGACACCGGGCAACACCAACAAGGAACCGGCTCGCGGCGAAGAGCCGGGTGACGCACCGGGCGGGGCCCGAGCGGCTGCGCCGGGCATTCTTCCCAACAAGGCATCCGAGGATGACCCGCGACGCTGGGGCGACGGCCCTGACGACGATCACGATGCCTGGCTGAAGGAACAGAAACCGCCTCACTGGGGCTAGACGGTACAGGGGCTAAGGGATCGGGAGCGGTCTGCCAGCAGCTGACCTAGCCGCCGGACCGGCCCGCCGCCTCCGCAGTCTGAGGCCCGACGAGGACAAAGAACAGCTTTCCCTGGGTCGAGGCACCTGCGAGCCGGGCTGCCTGCCCGGGGCTGGCTGCCACCACGATCAGCCCATCGGTCTCGCCGGTGCCGAGCCATTGTCCGGTCTTGCCGCCCTGCCCGGAGGTCCAGAGCACGGGAACCGCCGAGGCCAGTATCTCGGAAGGGGATTGCTGGTCATGGGTGTTCGCTCGGGTCAGTACCACGTTGACAAGCTGTCCGGGCGATACCAGCTGGATGGACGACGGATCGGCCATCCTCAGTGGCACGGCCGCTGATCCCGGGGGAGTGCCGGCCAACAGTCCGGGTCCCAGCAACTGCGCGTCCGTCACCAGTTGGCCCTTGCGCAGCGGCGCAGCCAGTTGTTTTCCTGCGGCCTCGCTGCCGTTGCGTACGGCTCCGTCAGCCATGAGGTCCGGCGGGATATGTGTCTCCTGCAGATCCTGGACGGCCAGGGAACTGCCGGCCGGAAGGTCCCGGGCTGCGGCAAATACGGTCATGGTATAGGCAGGCGGCGGGGTGAGCTGGTGGACCGTGATACCAGCGGCCAAGCAGAGCAGCAATGCAGCAGCGAGGCGGCGGTTCCGGCCCAGCCACCCCGCCAGCCGTTGGCGCCGCCTCCGGCCGGCTGCAGGCGGCGCTAGGGGGCGGCGCCCCGATCGCCGGGATGTGGCGTTTTTCAGGCTGGTACGAAAGAGGGCTGCGGGCATGCGCCCACGCTATGTCCGGCAGGCCAAACGGCAACAGCGGCAGGAACGCCTATGTGGACAACCAGGCCGCCGGCGTCGGACGCCCCTGCGGCGGCTTGGTGGGGACGGGGTTAGCTTGCTGCGGCCGCCGCGGCAGGCGCAGGGGAGGCGGGTGCGGGCGCGGCAGCAGCAGCCGTTGCCGGCGCCGGAGTGACAGTGCTTCCCTTGGCATCGCGGGAGTCGGTCCGGTAGAAGCCGGAGCCCTTGAAAACAACGCCCACGCTGTTGAACTTTTTGCGCAGGGTCCCCTGGCATTCCGGGCAGGACGTCAGAGTACTGTCCGTAAACGCCTGGACGATGTCAAAGGCATGGCCGCAATCCTTGCAGGCATATGCATACGTTGGCACTGGTGCTCCTCCTCTGGGACAAACGAGAGGTCCCGGGCTGCCGGTGGTGGAAACTTTCCGTCCATTAGCAGTCTCAGGGCCTGAGTGCCAATTCTATCATCCCGGCCCCGCCGTCGTTGTCTGTCCGGAGGCCCTCCCCAGGGCAATAAGCCCCGACGGCGTCAGGGCCGCCGGCACCTTCCGGTCGAAGTCCTCCGCGGGAAGGCTTCCGGCGGGCAGCAGTTCATGGTCGTAGATGATCGCCGCGAACGGCATATCAGGCCTGCTGGCGGCCAGTGAACCGAGGAAGACGTCATAGTATCCGCCGCCCTGGCCGATGCGATTTCCGCTGCGGTCCAAAGCGGTCGCGGGAATGAAGAGGGCCGTCACCTCAGCGATGATTTCCAATCCATGGCGCGTGCCTGCGGGTTCCAGGATGGGCGCGTAACGGCTCCGCACGAATTCCGATTCGGGAGTCCAGCGGACCCAGCTCAGGCGCCGGCCAGGTTCGCAGACCGGGAGCAGGATGCGGTGGCCGCGGGCCTGCAGGGCGGCCATGAGGGGAGCGGTGGGCGGCTCGAAGCCTACGCCCAGGTACAGGCAGAACGTGGCCGGAGTTCCGCCGGCGATTTTTTCGGCCCATTCCACGCCATGGACGGCAAACGCCGCACCGGCCTCCTCGCGCTGACGGGCATCCATGGCCGCGCGCTTTTCGCGGTGGAGTGATCGGATGCCGTCCTTTGCCGCTGTGCTGTCCCCGGACATTGCCGCTCCTCCGCCCGGCTCCCCGCCGGATGTTCCGATGTTTACCTGCCTGGCCTGGCCGCCCGGCCGCCGCCGCTGCGCCAGTAAATTACTGAATGAATCTTCCCTCCGTTAGATTAGTCCGGTGAGCACCGCTAACCAGACAGTACGCAAGGCCGTCATTCCCGCTGCGGGGCTCGGCACCAGATTCCTGCCTGCCACGAAGGCCATGCCCAAGGAAATGCTGCCCGTGGTGGACAAGCCGGCGATCCAATATGTCGTCGAAGAAGCAGTCAAGGTGGGCCTCAACGACGTACTGATGATCACGGGGCGCAACAAGCGGGCGCTGGAAGACCATTTTGACCGGGTTCCGGCCCTGGAAGCCACGCTGGCCGCCAAGGGAGACACGGCCAAACTCGAGTCCATCCAGGCTGCCAGCAACCTCGGCGATATCCACTACGTCCGGCAGGGCGACCCAAACGGCCTTGGCCATGCGGTACTGCGGGCCAAGCAGCACGTGGGTAATGAACCGTTTGCTGTCCTCCTCGGTGACGACCTGATCGACCCCCGTGACGAACTGCTCAGCACCATGATCGAGGTCCAGGCGAAAACGGGCGGATCCGTGGTGGCACTCATCGAGGTGGAACCGAACCAAATCAGCGCCTACGGTTGCGCAGATATCCAGGAAATCGACGGCGAGGGCTTCGTCCGGATTAACAAGCTTGTGGAGAAGCCGGAAGTGGACGAGGCACCTTCGAATCTCGCCGTGATCGGCCGCTATGTGCTGCACCCGGCGGTCTTTGAGGTCCTGGAACGCACCGGCCCCGGCCGCGGCGGCGAAATCCAGCTGACGGATGCACTGCAGGAACTGGCAGCCGGAGATAGCGAAGGCTACGGCGTCTACGGCGTAATCTTCCGCGGGCGGCGCTACGACACCGGCGACAAGCTTAGCTACCTCAAGGCCTGCGTCCAGCTGGCCATCGACAGCGATGACCTGGGGCCGGGTCTGCGTGCGTGGCTGCCGGGCTTCGCCGCCGGCCTGTCAAACTAAAGCCCGTGCGCGCCGGTCCCATTTGGCCAGTAACCCTGGAATGCGGTGACCTCATCCTGCGTCCCATCCGGTACCGGGACAAGAAGGAATGGACCCAGGTCAGGGCTCGCAACAGCCAATGGCTTGCACCTTGGGAGGCGTCCAACCCGATCCCCGGCGGAGGTCTTCCTGACTACCGGAACATGGTCCGCTCGCTCAACATCCAGGCTGCCCAGGGAACAGCGCTACCGTTCCTGATTACAGAACGCACCCCCGGTTATCGGTCCCCGGTGATCGTCGGGCAACTCACCGTCTCCTCAATCGTGTGGGGATCGGCGCTCATGGCAACGCTGGGCTACTGGGTGGACCAGGCCAGGGCCGGCCACGGTATCGCTCCCACCGCCGTCGCCATGGCCACTGACCATTGCTTCCAGACCCTTGGCCTGCACCGGATGGAAATCAACATCCGCCCCGAGAACGGTCCCAGCCTGCGGGTTGTCGAAAAACTGGGCTTCCGGGACGAGGGGTACAGGCCCCGGTTCCTGCACATCAACGGGGAATGGGCAGACCACCGTACATTTGCCCTGACATCCGAAGAAGTTCCGGACGGGCTGCTGCCGCGGTGGCTGGCGTCGCGTGGGTATGAGGCCGACTGATTTGTCACCTTGCCGGCGACACACCGCAGCTAATGCGGCAGCCACCAGGCTAATGCTCATACGGTTTTGATTGTGGACTTCCCTCTTAGCAGCTCAGTGATCCTTGTGGTTGCCGTCGTGCTTTGGATTGTGTGGGTCGCCCCGTATGTCCTCCGGAACCGCAGGCAGTTCCAGGCTGCAGCAGAGTTTCCGGCCGACGCACCAGCCACTGAATCATCGGACCCGAGAGCCGGGACGGTAATGAACATGACCGCCCAGCAGGAGAAACCCATGGACATCAGGAAGATCCCCGAAGCCACACTGGACTCTGGCACTGCCTCCACTACGGGCAGGTTCCGGATCCGGTACGGCAGGACGGGCATCGCACTGGTCGCCGTCGCGGCATTGTTGACCGCCTTTGTGTCCGGAGTGCTCCTGTTGTTCAGGCTGGGCACGCCGCTTTTGCCGGTGTCTTGCGTGGCAGTGACCTTGGCGGTGGTCGTGCTGCTCAGGCGGCTGGCTGTCCGCGACCGCAAGGCCAGGGTCAATGCAGCCTTCAGCGCCGCGATGAGCGCCGCTCCCCGTCGCCAGGATTCTCCCTCCACGCGTGCGGACCGGCCGGCGGCGGCTCAAGCCCTCCCGGACAGCCAACTGTTCGACGCCGAGGCCCACCAGGCCAAGCCCAAGCGGCTGACCGCCATGGAACTCCGGGAGGCCGCCCTGGCGGTTGCCCTGGAAGCCGGGGATACGAGCGTGAGGATAGCCGCCGAGCCCGTACCTACTGACACATGGGAGCCAGTGGACGTGCCCAAACCCGTATACGTCGAGGCCGCAAAGGCCGAACGTCCCGCCCCGGAGCCGCTGGACCTGCCCGAGGCTCCCAAGGCCCAGGGAAAGCCGTCACTCAAGCAGGGATCCGCAGCCGCTCCGCCGGCAGCTCCTGCAGCCAGGCCCCTGACCAAGGCCCAGAGCGCCCTCAGCAATCTGGACGATGTGCTGCAGCGGCGCCGTGCATAAGCCGTTCATCGGGCAACAAAGGGGTAAATCGGTGTCGGTTGGTAATGTGGCCGGAAAATTTGTAGCCTAGGGTCACCGGCGCCCGCAGTTCCCGCCCGCAGTTCCTTCGGGAGGCGCTGTTCCGGGGCTATAGCTCAGTTGGTAGAGCGCTTCGTTCGCATCGAAGAGGTCAGGGGTTCGAATCCCCTTAGCTCCACAATGTGGTGAGTCGGTACATCCTTCACAGGTGAGTCCAGTCATCCCTAACACCCCGGTCTTCGGACCGGGGTGTTTTCTTTATCTGGGCTGGTAGTACCGGGAACGTCAGGCCTCGACGTGCTGGGCGCTTAGACTTCGCTATATGGGCCCTTCGTCAGAAGATCGAGCGCTTCCCGCCGGCGGCGCCGGCGCGGAAGGACCACGGGCGAGCCTCCGGTCGGAACTCGACGGGCGCCGGTACACCGTGGTCGATGAGGACTGGGCCGGGGGCATCCCTGCACAGTACGGGGTCGCACCGCGGATCCGGATCGGTCAGACCAAGTGGTTCAATCTGCTGTGGCTGATCCCGATCGGACTTCTCCTGCTTATGGTTGGTGTAGCCGTCGCAAAGGGCATGCGGGGACTGCCGGCTGTGCAGGACTTCATGCACACCTACCCGGGCGTGTCCGAACTGCCCCGCGATGCACCCGTCGGATTCCCCGAGTGGCTCGGTTGGCAGCACTTCCTGAACCTGTTCTTCATGATTTTCGTGATCCGCTCCGGCCTCACGATCCTCACCGACCACCCACGGCTTTACTGGAGCAGGCACTCCACCCCGGGGAAGGACTGGTTCCGGATTCAGAAACCCGTTCCTTCCGATCCGCTCTACACGGCCAAGGAGGACTCGATCACCCTGCCGGACGGGGTCGGACTGCCGGGCAGACGGCACTCCATTGGGCTTGCCCGATGGTGGCACCTTGGGATCGATACCCTGTGGCTCGCCAATGGCATCGTGTTCTTCGTCCTGCTGTTCACTACCGGGCAGTGGATGCGCCTTGTTCCGCTGCATTGGGACGTCCTCCCGAACGCTGTTTCCGTCGCTATCCAGTACTTATCCTTGGATTGGCCAGCGGAGAGCGGCTGGAGCAACTACAACAGCCTGCAACTGCTCGCCTACTTCATCACCGTATTCATCGCCGCCCCGCTGGCCCTGATGACAGGCCTAGGAATGTCTCCGGCGCTGTCGACGCGCTTCCGGCGGATCAGCTCCTTGTTCAGCATCCAGTTTGCCCGCTCTGTGCACTTCCTGGTCCTTTGCTGGTTCGTGCTCTTCGTCGTCGTCCACGTCGCCCTCGTCATAACCACCGGGGCCCTCCGGAACCTCAATCACATGTACGCCGCGCAAGACGCCGAATCGTGGACCGGATTCTGTGTCTTCTTCGCCTCGATGGTCATCGTCATAGTTGCCTGGATTGCAGCGACGCCGTTGACCTACCGGCACCCGCGCGTCGTGCAGAAGGTCGGATTTGCCTTGGTCGGGCCCGCACAGCGGCTGTTCGAGCACATCGATTCCAACCCCGGTCAATACACCGACAAGGACATCTCCCCGTATTTCTGGCACAACGGGAAATATCCCGACACCGCCGGGTACAAACAGCTCCAAGCGGGCAATTTCGACCACTACAAGGTGGTCATCAACGGCCTCGTCGAAAACCCCGTGGAGCTGAGCCTCGACCAGCTGCGGGCCCTGCCACATCACGAGCAGATCACGCAGCATTTTTGCATCCAGGGCTGGTCCGGAGTCGCAAAATGGGGCGGGGTCAGCATGCAGACGATCCTCGACACTGTCCGGCCCGCTTCGGACGCGAAATGGGTGATCTTCTACTCCTTCGCTCTCGGGCCCGAGGGCGGTCTCTATTACGACGCGCAACCCATCGAGCAGATGAGTTATCACCTGACGATGCTCGCCTACGACATGAATGATGCGCCCGTGTCCTTCGGGCACGGGGCCCCGCTGCGCCTCCGGAACGAAACCGAGTTGGGTTTCAAGATGGTCAAGTGGATACAAGGAATCGAATTCGTGGCGGATTTCGCCGACGTCGGCGGTGGCCTTGGCGGGTATAACAACGACCACGAGTTCTTCGGGTACCGGCAATCGATCTGATCCATTTTCGTGAGAGAGTGTTATCTGGCTTGATTCGAGTTCGCATCGAATTAGTCAGGGTTCGAATCCCTTAGCTCTAGAAAAACATCAGTCTGATACGGGCGGTGCTTTCCGGCCTCAACCACCCCTGGATTGGACAGAATCAATGAGTTTGATCCGGCTGAACGACGTCAGCGTCGGCTTCGACAAAACACCCGTCCTGCGTGAAGCCTTCCTCCGGCTGGAACAAGGAGACCGGGTAGGCCTCATCGGCAAGAACGGTTCCGGCAAATCAACTATCCTCAAGCTTGTTCTCGGACAGGTGGCGCCCGACACCGGCAGCGTCGTCCTTGATCAGGGGATCAAAACGGCCTATTTTTCCCAGTTCTCGGAATTGAACGGGGAGTCCAGCATTGCCCAGGTCCTCGACGGCCTGTTCGCCCATGTCAAGGCCATCGAGTCTGAACTGGCCGCGATCGACGCAACCATAGCCGCCGATTCTGGCGACGCCGCGCAGCTCGACCAGCTGATCCACCGCCAATCCGGGCTTTTTGAGGACATGGACCGGCTGGATGGCTGGGACTACGGCCGCACCATCGATAAGGTGCTAACCACCCTGGGCTTCAGCGAGGCCCACCGTGCCTGCCCCATAGATGAGTTGTCCGGCGGCTGGCGGAACCGCGCCGCACTGGCTAAAATCCTGGTCGAAGCCCCTGATGTGCTGTTGCTTGACGAGCCCACCAATTTCTTGGACGTAGCGGGCGTGGAATGGCTCGAGGGCTGGTTCCGGACCTTCAAGGGCGCCGCCATCATCGTCTCGCATGACCGGAAGTTCCTGGACTCCGTGGTCACTCGGATTGTTGAAGTGGAGAACTTCCACCTGCACGAATATCCGGGTAACTTCGCTGAGTACGTCGTGGCAAAGCAGTTCAGGCTCAAGAGCCTGGCGAGCCAGTTTGTCCATGAGTCCGAGCTGCTGGCGTTCGAAGCCGAGGGAATCTCCGACCGCCGCGAGGCCGCCAAGGCCGCCAGCAAGGGCCTGGCGGGCCAGCTGGCCAAGATCAAGAAGTCACGCGCGCCCCGGCCGGTGGACACGATCATCACCGAAATCTACGGCGGCTTGTACGTTAAGGACGTGCTGTGCCGGGTGGACTCGCTCAGTAAGGCATATAGCGGGAGGACGCTGTTCAGCGGCCTGAGCTTCGAGATCGGGCGCGGCCACCGGATCGCGGTCCTGGGAGCCAATGGCAGCGGTAAGACCACCCTGCTCCGGGTCCTTACGGGGGAGGATCCTGCAGATTCAGGATCCGTCACCTGGTCCAAGGGGGCAGGCATCGTCTCCTACAACCAGGTTCTTGAAGAACTTGACGACGACGACACCGTCACCCACGCGGTCAACGCCATGCCGGACAGCCTGGCGCTGACCGCCACGAAGAAATCAGTGAACAGGTTCCTCGCCATGTTCCAGTTCTCCGAGGCAGACCTCAAGCAGAGAATCGGCAGCCTGTCGGGCGGCCAGCGTGCGCGCGTCGCCATGGCGCAGTGCCTGCTCTCCGGAGCCTCGGTTCTTCTCCTTGACGAGCCCACCAACCACCTCGACCTGTCCAGCACCCAGGTCATGGAGCGTGCCCTGCTGCATTTTCCGGGAGCCGTGGTGGTGGTCAGCCACGACCGTTTCTTCACGGACAAGATCGCGAACCGCCGGTTGGTGTTCCGGGGGGAAGCTTCGGGGCAGGGTAACGTCGAGATGCAGGCCGCTTGAGCCATTCCGCGTCAGGCAGGTACTAGCTTCCGGAGCCTTGGTCAACCGCCGGGATATCCGCGGATTCATCGATCTCCAGCAAGGCAATCCGGCCGGCTGCCCGTGCCAGGTCCGCGGACAATCCCGTCCCCACCAGGAAAACCGTGACGTCGTGGGCGTACAGAATTTCCACGAGTGTGCTGAAACTGTCCCACACGGATGACTGCTGAGGTGACGGGTCCCCCTCCTGCTGGGGAACGCCGTCGATGACCCACGTCCGGTGCCGGCGTGCCAGGACTTCATAGTCTGCCGCTGATGCCCAGCCGGTACAAAGCTCGCCGAAGCTGATCCACAGTAGATCGGGTTCCGCGTTCTTGGCGGTGAGCTTCAGTGTGGCGGGCATCAGCGTGCGCCGCTGCACGGGCGACGGCGGAAACAGTCCGTAAGCGCCCAGCTGATGGTCGGTGCCGGGCGTGATGATGCGTCCCTTCGCGAAGGAAGGCTTTGCCGCGGCGTCGGTTCCGCCGTCCATGTCCTACAGCCAGCCTTTCCTTTTGAAGATGCCGTACATCAGCGCTGCCGTGCCGGCCATCAGGAGGATGGCCATGGGGTAGCCAAGGGCCCAGTGAAGTTCGGGCATATGGTCAAAGTTCATTCCGTAAACGCCCGCCACGAAGGACGGAGCGAAGAAAATCGCCGCCCATGAGGAGATCTTCTTGACCTGCTCATTCTGCACAGCGCTGGCTTCGTTCTGCCGGTTGGCTGTGAGGGTCCCGTCAAGGGTCAGGGCGTTCTGCAGCAGGTCGCGGAACGAGTCTGCGCGGGAGATGACCCGCTCCACGTGATCCTCCACGTCCCGCAGGCTGTGCCGCAGTTCGGTTTCCACGCCGTACTTTTCGAATCCCCTCTTGAGCTGCAGCATCATATCCGGCAAGGGATGGATGGCGCGCTGGAACTGGATGACCTCGCGGGCCAGTTCGTAGATGCGACGCGACACAGTAGTTTCCCCGCCGAACAGCTGGTCTTCAATCTCGTCAATGTCGTTTTCAAGCCCGGCCACCACCGGCGCGTAATCGTCCACCACACGGTCCAGGAGAGCGTAGAGGACAGCTTCGGGACCGTGCCGCAGGAGGTCGGGGCGGGACTCAAGCCGGCGCCGGACCCGGGCAACCCCCACCATTTCGGCGTGCCTGACAGTGACAACAAAGTTCCTGCCCGTAAACACGTGGAGTTCCCCGAACTCGACGGTTTCGGTGTCGTCGAGGTACCGCGCCGGCCGGAGGACGGTGAAGAGGTTGTCGTCATAGCGTTCCAGCTTGGGACGCTGATGTGCGGATATGGCATCCTCAACGGCCAGCGCGTGGAGCCCGAATTCGGTGGCAACGGCTGTCATTTCTGCTTTGGTGGGCCGGTAGAGCCCGATCCAGGCCATGCCTCCGTTTTCGGCAAGGATCTCGAACGTCTGCTCAAGGCTTTGCGGTTCGGCGCTGCGGACACCGTCGACGTAGACGGCGTTGTCGATGATGGTCACAGGCGGTCAACCTCCATCCGGACCGCGGCCGGGGCCTGAGTTCTCAGGACATCGCTCCGATGATGACGCCGGCCGCGGTCATGGCAACCACATCGTGCCCGGAATCGATGAGCGTGACGGCCGCCGGGCGCCCTGCGAAGCCGTTGTGGATCACGTGGCCGCCTGCACGGAAGACCAGCGCCAGGACAAGCGCGAACCAGCCGCCGGCCAAGGCATTGTCCAGCCCTAGCTTGCTGATGAGTACCGCCAGCAGGATGGAGGTGAGGGCGGCAGTCAGCATCATCGGGAGCCAGATCCCCGCCCCGCCGCCGATCTTCTTGAGGTCTTCTTCCGTCTTGCCGATGGCGGCCATCCACCGCTTGCCGAGCACGGCGGGCATGTACCAGAGGAAACCGATGGCCATGTTGGCGATGAACGCCAGCAGCACCGCGAGCCAGTTGATCTGCGAAATATATGAGAGCCAGTCCATGCTCGAATCCTAGTCGCTTCGTCTGGGGGCGCCCTGGCGCCGGGCCTGCTGTTCGTGGGGCCGTGGTGGCTGCTGCTCTCCGAGGTCCGCCAGCCGGCTTATCAGGGGCTCTGTCCGGTACGGAATGTGCGTGTGAAGAGCCAGGACGGTTTCGGTCCGGATGACGCCTTTGATCCTGAGGATCTGCCGCAGCGCAGCCTGCAGGTTGTGCGTATCGGTGGCCACCACGCGACACCACACGTCGCCCCGGCCAGAGATCTCGTGCACCTCAAGGACCTGGGGCAGGAGCCGCAGTGAACCCACCACCCCGTCCAGGTCGCGGTGTGTCACCTCGATCGTTACGAAGGCGACGACGTCGTAGCCCACCGCTTCCAGGTCGATCTCCCGGCCGCCGTCGTGCAGGACACCGGTGCGGAGCATGCGGCGCATCCTCGACTGCGCCGTGTTCCGCGCGATCCCCAGGGACTCGCTGAGCTCGGTGATCTGGACCCGGGGATCGCGGACAAGTTCCAGCAGGATTTTCAGGTCAGTGCTGTCGAGATTATCCAAAACTGTCACTTTCACTTATTAGATGGAAGGAATGTTGATGATTTTGCTCAATCTTTCCATGAAAAACGGCTCGATCAGGCAACCTTGGCCCATGGTTGAAGCATCAGTTTTCCGTCCCTGGCGGCGTCCCATAAGGACAGCCTGCCCTGGCCAAGGCAAAGGCACTGTGAATGACAGTCTTCAGTGAGCTCCGCATGCGTCCGCTGGCAACAGCACCGACCGGGTGGGATGCATCGAACACGGCACGTCTGGTCATGGCGGGCTCTGTCATTTTCACCTTGCTGGTGGGGGCAAATCTGGCGACGCCCTTGTATCCCCTGCTCCAGGCTAACCTCGGACTTTCCCCGCTCGGGGTCACCGCAGCCTTCGCCAGCTACGTCCTGGCGCTCGTCATAACACTGATGGTGGCCGGTCACTGGTCCGACCACATCGGCCGGAGGGCTGCGCTCATTCTCGCAGTGATGGCGGGGCTGGCCGGAGGAGCAGTTTTCGCGCAGGCGGGAAACCTGGCCACCCTCTCCGCCGGCCGGGCCCTGCAGGGCATCGCGGTCGCGCTGGCAACCGGTGCAAGTGCAGCCGCGCTCCGCGAATTGCTCCCCTCACGCCCCGAGTGGGCGACCCGGTTCACTTTGCTTGCCTCGGCCGGCGGCGTGGCGGCCGGCCCCTTCATCGGCGGACTGCTGTCGCTGCTTCCGGGCCCGACTACAGCGCCCTACTATGTGCATTCAGCGGTCCTGGCGGCGATGCTGGTGCCGCTGTACCTGCTCCGGGCACGCCCTGCTATCAAACCTCCTGCCGGAGCCCGGCCGCTGAAAGCGCTGGCGCCGCGACGTCCATCGGTGTCCACCGAGGCCAGGGGCGCGTTCTGGCTGGCGTCCGCCGTCGGCTTCCTCAGTTTTTCCGTCTTTGGGTTCTGCCTTTCCCTGGCTCCCGCCTACTTTGCCGGGATTCTGGGGACCGATTCACGTCCCTTGATCGGCGCGCTTGCCGGCCTGACGCTGGGGGCCTCGGCCCTGAGCCAGCTGTTGACCGTACGGGGCCGCTATCTGGTTCCGGCGGGCCTGGCCGTCCTGGCCGTGTCCGTGCTGCTCCTGGCCGCGGCAGCAGGGTGGCGCAGTCCGCTGCTCCTGGTCATCGCCAGCATTTCCGCCGGCCTGGGCCAGGGGATCTCGTTCCGCACAGTCTTCAATGACATGGCCGGCATGGTTTCGCCGTCCGGCCACGCGCAGACCATCAGCGCCGTGTACGTCATTACCTACCTGGGCAGTGCCGGGCCGGTGATCGGGCTGGGCTGGGCGGCCGCGGTGTTTGGGCTGCAGTCATCGGTGGCTGTTTTCGCCGTTCTGTGCGGCGCCTCAGCCCTGGTTCTCGCCGCCGTGACTCTGCGTGCCGCTTTGCTGCCGCGTCCCAACCTCTGCGGGTAAGACACCTGGGTTGTGCCTCGCTCACGGACCTACGCCGGCGGACCTACCCGGGCAGACCTACGCGGGCAGACCTACGCGGGCAGACCTACTCGGGCAGGGGGCCGTGGTTTCCCTGGATGTGGTCGAAGACGAGGGTTGTCTCAGTGTGGCCCACAACGGGGTCGGTGGCGAGGTTGTCCAGCACCCAGTCCCGCAGATCCTCGGTGCTGGCGACGGCGATATGCAGGAGGTAATCGACCGAGCCTGAGGTGTGGAACGTGGAGAGGACGGCCGGCAGGTGCGGAACCCGCGCCGTGAAGCGGTCGATCTGGTCCCTGTCATGGGCCCTGAGCCGCACCGCGACCAGCGCCTGGACCGACCTTCCGATCGCTGAAAGGCTGAGCTTGGCTTCAAAACCCTGGACAATGCCGCGTTCGGACAGTGCACGGGTCCGCATCAGGGCCGTTGACGGAGCGATGCCGACCAGTTCTGCCAGCTGCTTGTTGGAGATCCGCGCGTCGTCGACGAGTGCTGCCAGCAGCCGTTCATCAATGGCGTCCAGGGGTTCGAGGTGTGCCCCGGCCCGGATGTTCTTCGCATTGCTGCTCATGGAATCTCCTCATAGTGTTCTAAGTTCATCCTAGACTCGCGATTCCGGCCGATCACCCGGCGGATCCCGCTTCGCCCGAATAATCACCGGAAGGAGACGGCCTTCACAACGGATAGTTCAGGCAGCGGTCTGCTGCGGCTTTTGGACGCTCCCGGCCGGAGCCGTCTCTTCCGCCCGGGGATGGACGACGGCGATAGTCACCGCTGTCAGGCCGGCCAGCACAGTCACGGTGAGGGCCAGGGCCGTCCAGCCCAGGAACTGGAAGACCAGGCCGCCGGCCCAGCCGATAACGCTTGATCCGAGGTAGTACGCCAGGTTGTACAGCGAAGCGGCCTGGGCCCGTCCGGTGGTGGCAATGCTCCCCGTCCAGCCGGCACCGATGCTGTGGGCCGCGAAGAAGCCCGCGGTGAAAACCAGAAGTCCGGTGAGGATGAGCGCCAGCAGCGGGACAAGGGTCAGGGCCAGCCCCGCAATCATCAGGAGTACCCCCGCCAGCAGGACATTCCTCCGGCCGTAGCGCTGGGTAAGCCCTGCCGCCCACCGGGAGGAAACGGTGCCGGAAAGGTAGGCAAGGAAGATCAGGCTGATTGCTGTGGCGGGCAGACTGAAAGGTTCACCGGACAGGCGGAAGCCAAGGTAGTTGTAAACAGCCACAAATCCGCCCATTAGCAGGAAAGCCTGAACGTAGAGCGCCAGGAGCCTGGGGGCACGCAGGTGGCCTGCGAGTGTCCTGACAGCACCTCGCAGTCCGGCTGCCCCCGCCGGGGTGAATCCCCTTGCCTTGGGTATCAGCAGCAGGAAAAGGACTGCGGCAATGGTCGCCAGCACGGAAACCGCGAGGGCGGCGGCCCGCCAGCCCCACAGCTCACCTGCCGGGCCTGCCACCAGTCGCCCCGCCAGGCCGCCCAGTGTGGTGCCGGCGACGTAGCTTCCGGCCGCCAGTGCTGCATGAGCCTTGTTTACTTCCTCATTGAGGTAGGCGATGGCTATCGCCGGGATTCCGCCTAGTGCCATTCCTTCCAGCAGCCTCAGGGACAGCAGGACGCCAAAGCTCGGGGCAAGCGGCACCAGGAGGCCAAGGATGGTGGCGGCTGAAATTCCCATGGTCATGGCTTTGATCCGGCCTATCCGGTCGGCCAGGAATGACCAGGGGATGACAGTGATGGCCAGGCCCACCGTAGCCAGTGAAATGGTCAGAGCGGCTTCGGCTGCCGTGACCTGCAGGTCGGCAGCCATGATCGGGAGCACCGCCTGAGTGGAGTACAGCTGGGCAAAGGTTGCCACCCCCGCAAAGATGAGCCCCGCCAGAATTTTCCGGTAGGCCGCGGAGTCCTTCGGGTGCCCGTTCCAGGCGTGGGGGATGGCGGACCGGCTTCCGGGCTCTGAAGGGGTGATGGGCATGGCACCAGCGTAAGCTCATTGGATATATGCTTCCAATGCATCTTTTGATGGTCATTGATAGCAAATGTTGAATGTTAAGTCGTGGGGCATGGCACCGGAAGGGGAGGCACATGGACGCCGATTACAAGCAACTGGTACAGCTGCTGCCGTTACTTCCCGTGCTCGCGGAACTGGGCCGCACGCAGCACGTCACGGAAACGGCGGAACTGCTGGGAGTGCCGCAGTCGACGGTGAGCAGGGCGCTGGCCCGCGCCAGCGCCGCCGTCGGAACGGAACTTCTGATCCGGGACGGAAGGGGCGTGCGCCTGACCCAAGCCGCCAGGACGCTGCTGCCGTATATCGAGTCGGCATTGACTGAACTCCAGGCCGGGCTGGACCTGGTCAGGCATGAGTCGGACGTGGTGCGGGGGAAGATCTCTATATCCTTCCAGCACACGTTTGGCGAGGCCACGTTGCCCTTGCTCATCAGTGCCTTCCGGAGCCGCCACCCTGAGGCAGCATTCACGCTCAGCCAGGGAGCACGGGACGACTGCCTCGCTGAACTGGCTTCGGGTCAGGCGGACCTGGCCCTCACCGCCCCGGTTTCAGCGGCCGGCAGCAGCCTCTCGTCGGCATCCCTCTATCGCGAACCCCTGCGGTTGGTGGTGCACCACGAGCACGCGTTGGCGGGACGGAGCAGTGCCCGGCTCCAGGACATCCGGAGGGACCCCTTTGTGGCGATGGGTCCCGGCTACGGCTTGCGGTCGCTGACGGACGCGCTCTTCCGCGAAGCGGGATTCAGGCCGCGGATTGGCTTTGAAAGCCAGGACTCCCACACCGTCCGCGGGCTGGTCTCGGCAGGGCTGGGGGTCAGCATCCTGCCGCCCGGAGGGCACGGGCCGGGGCGGCATGTCAGCGCGGAGACGGGAAACCTTGGATGGACCGAACTCCCGCTCGAATCCGGCCTTGCCTACCGGGAGATTGGGCTGGCCTGGCGCCGGCGCAAGCCGGGACCGGATGCAGAACCAGATCCTGTCCGGCTCTTCCGGGAGATGGTTCTGCTCGAGGGCCCCCGGCTGCTGGCCGGACTCGTCGCGGCGCGTTCACGCAGCCACTGAAATCCGCACCCTGAAACACGACGGACGCGCTGTTCTGCGAGGCGGGATTCCGGCTGCGCATCAGTAGGCTTGTGACGTGACCAACCCCGAGCAACCCCGTGCAGCCTCGTCCGTCAACGTCCCCGACTCCGTTAACGTCCCTGACGCAAAGCCGCAAGGCCAGCGAGGATCCGGCCCGCTGGCAGGAGCAATCATTGGCCTGGACATCGGCGGCACCAAGACCCACGGCGTGCGCTTCGAGGACGGCATTGCGGTGGCGGATTCCTCGGCAGGAAGCTCAAACGTCCAGAACGTGAGCCGTGAGGAGGCCGCTGCCCATCTCGCTGAGTTGTTTGCGCGGATTGCGCCCACCGGCGGCGGCGTGGCCAGGGTCTATGCCGGTTCCGGCGGCATAGATACCGACGACGACGCCGCGGCCCTGGCTGCCCTGATCGAGCCGCACGTGCCGGGGGCGAGGATCACCGTGGTCCACGACTCCCGCCTGCTGCTCGCCGCGGGCGGGGCAAGCACCGGCGTGGCAGTGATAGCAGGCACCGGGTCTGCCGCCTGGGGCAGGAATGAGGCAGGGGACGAAGCGCGTGCCGGCGGCTGGGGCTACCTGCTGGGCGACGAAGGCAGCGGCTACTGGCTGGGGCGCGAAGCCGTCCGGCATAGCCTGCGGAGGATGAACCAGGGCCTCCCGGTTGATCAGCTCACCTCCGCGCTGTTGGATTCGTGCGGAGTGGATGACCCGAACCGGCTGATTGCACTTTTCCATTCCTCCGGCACCGGCCGCCGTTTCTGGGCGCAGCAGGCCCGCCATGTCGTGGAGGCCGCCGCCGCTGGCCACGTTGCGAGCCAGGAGCTGTTGGATCAGGCCGGCAGCGACCTTGCGGACCTGGCGGTCCAGACATTGCGGAAGCTCGGCATAGAGGGCCCGGTGATCCTGGGCGGCGGCCTGGGCATGAACGTGGCAGGGCTGCAGGACGCGTTCCGCAAGCACCTTGGCGCCGCAGGCGTTACGGACGTCCGGGTCCTGGACCAGGAACCGGTCTTCGGCGTGCTGCAGCTCGTGGCGGAGCAGGACACGGCCCGGCGCTGACCGGCCCGGGGGTAGGCCAGCCCGGCGGTAGGCCAGCCCGGCGCGGATCCGGGGCAGGATCAGGGACTGGCGGCGCGTTTCCGCGGGGTCAGCCTGACCGCCGGCATCGGAGGCGCGGGTATGCGGCCGGCCTCGGAGCCGGCCTCGGGGCCGTGCCCCTTGACCAAACCGTAGCGGGCGGCGCTTGCCCCGGCCTCAGGCAGGCCGGCCTGGGCCTCCCAGTCTTCCCGGGCCTGCTCCACCTCGTCGTGGGACCGGCCCACGAAGTTCCACCACATCAGCAGTTCCTCCTGGAACGGCTCCCCGCCGATGAGGAGGAAACGCGTGCCAGGCAAAGCCTGCACCTCAAGCGATGTGCGGCCAATACCCAGATAGCCCAGCGGTCCCGGCCGGACTTCCTGCCCGTCCAGCGCCAGCCCGCCGTCGAGCACCAGGACGGCATGTTCAAAATCATGGTTAAGCGGCAGGACGGCATGCCCCGAGCAGGAGATGTCGGCTCCGATGATGGGCGAGTACATGGTCGCGGGGGACACGGCACCGGCGAATTCACCCACCATCACAGTTGCCGTAAAGCCTTCACCGGTTACCGACGGCAGTTCCCTGTGCTGCTCGAAGGCCGGCTCGCGGTGCCGTTCGCCGTCCGGAAGCGCCACCCAGAGCTGAAGTCCCCGCTGCAGCGGAAGCGAGTCCCCGCCGTCGGCCTGTGGAAGTACAGCGAATTCCGAATGGGAGACCCCGTGCCCGGCCGTCATGATGTTCAACTCACCGGGGCGGACCACCACGTCGCTGCCCACGCTGTCCCGGTGGCGGATGTTCCCGGCCAGGGGCCAGGTGACCGTCTGGAGGCCGATGTGGGGGTGGGGAAGGACGGACATGGCCGTCCGGTCAGGGCCAAAGCTGTCCAGGAAACACCATGCACCGATGGTCGGAAGTCCGCGTTGGGGGAGCGTGCGCTGGACGTTCATGGCGCGGACGCCGCCCAGCGGAACTTCCCGTTCCGGCCAGAGCTGAAGGCAGGGGCCGGAGGTTCCTCCGGGGCCGGCTGGCGGGCATACTTCCTGCTGGGGAGAGACTTCCAAGTTGGTCACCATCCAACTCTAAGCCGCCCTGGTCCCGAATCAGCGGCAGACGCCTGCGCTGGATCCGCCGCCATCCGCGCAGGGCACGTTTCCGAATCATTACAGTAGGGAGTCCCTTGCCCGGTTTGTCCATTGACTGGTTAAGCTGGGGGTGGATTGGGGCCGTTGTCCCGGTCTGTGTGCTTATGACCGGATCGCTCCAGTCCAATGCCGAATGAGAGAACAGGTACGTCCGGAAATGGACCAAGCCATGATTGAGTTCAAGAGCGTCACCAAGCAGTATCAGGGCGGGCATCCGGCCGTGGACCAGTTGACCATGTCCATCGGCAACGGGTCGATCACGGTCTTCGTAGGACCGTCCGGCTGCGGCAAAACCACCTCGTTGCGGATGATCAACCGCATGGTGGAGCCCACCTCAGGAGCCATCACGGTAGCGGGTAAAGACGTCACGTCCGTTCCGGCCGCCGAGCTGCGCCGGTCGATGGGGTATGTGATGCAGTCCTCCGGACTGATGCCGCACCGCTCCGTGCTAGATAACATCGCGACGGTTCCGCGCCTGAACGGAGTCCCGAAGGCACAGGCCCGCAAGCGCGCGGAAGAACTGCTCGACGTCGTCGGCCTGGCTTCCGCGCTGGGGAGGCGCTACCCGTCGCAACTGTCCGGCGGACAGCAGCAGCGCGTAGGGGTGGCCCGGGCACTCGCCGCCGATCCTCCGGTGCTCCTGATGGATGAACCGTTCAGCGCCGTGGATCCTGTGGTCCGCGAGGAACTCCAGCAGGAGCTGCTGAGGCTGCAGAAGGACCTCGCCAAGACCATCGTCTTTGTCACGCACGACATCGATGAGGCCACGATCCTGGGCGACAAAGTGGCGGTTTTTGGGCTTGGCGGCCGGCTGGCGCAGTACGCCACGCCCGAAGAGATCCTGCGGGCCCCGGCCAATGACTTCGTCGCGTCCTTTGTGGGCCGCGACCGCGGTTTCCGCCACCTCGGCTTTACGGTGTCCGACGGCGTGGCCATCCACCCGGTGCCCACGCTCACGGCCGGAGATTCCGGGTTTTCCGTGGACCCGGCAGGCTCGGAGTGGCAGTTGGTGGTGGACGCGGACATGCGCCCCCTCGGCTGGGCAAATCCGGCGACGGACGGTGACCTCATCCCTGGCGGCTCCCTCTTCCGCCCCGGCGATACTTTGCGCCGTGCCCTGGACGCGGCGCTATCTTCACCGTCCGGTCTGGGCGTTGCAGTGGATTCCGACGCCCGGCTTCTGGGTGTGATCCGGGCACAGGAGGTCCTGGCTCTCATCGAGGATGCCCGACGGCTCAGGCAGGCCGCTCTCTGATGGAGTGGATTCTCTCTAACAGCGGGATGATCCTGGAGCGGGCCGGCCAGCACATGGTGCTTGCCCTCGTACCTATGGTGCTTGGGCTGGTGATCTCGATTCCGCTGGCCCAGCTGGCCCGGATCAGCCCCGCGCTCCGTACCGTGGTGCTCACGGCCAGTTCGCTGCTCTATACCATCCCGTCGCTGGCGCTGTTCATCATCCTTCCTCCACTGCTGGGTACCAGGATCCTTGACCCGCTCAACGTGATCGTCGCCCTGACCATCTACGCGGTGGCCCTGCTGGTCCGGGCCGCCCTGGACGCGTTCGATTCCGTGGACGAAGAACTGCGCCAGGCCGCCGTCGCGATGGGGTACAAGCCGTGGCCCAGGTTCCTCCAGGTCGACCTGCCGCTCTCCCTTCCGGTGCTGTTTGCCGGCCTCCGCGTGGTGTCCGTCAGCAACATCTCGCTGGTGAGCGTGGCTGCATTGCTGGGGGTCGGGAACCTGGGCATGCTGTTCACGGACGGCCTGCAGCGAACTTTCGTGACCGAGGTGGTGGTGGGGATCGTGGCCATCCTGGTGCTGGCCCTGGTCATGGACGCCGCGCTGGTCCTGATGGAGCGGCTACTGACGCCCTGGACCCGGGCAGCGGATGCCGCCGGCCCTTCACCGGCGGTCAGCGCAGGAATCGTTGCTGATGTCCGGGTCCATGCGGGGGGCGGATCATGAGCAACATCTTCACGGACACGCTTGCCTGGATCGCGGACCCCGCCCACTGGACCGGAAGATCCGGAATCCCCGTCCGCCTGCTGGAACACCTGGAGTACAGCGGACTGGTGCTGGTGATTGCTGCCGCCATCGCCATACCGCTAGGGCTGTACATCGGGCACACCGGCCGCGGCCGGGTTGTTGCCGTAGGCGTCGCGGGCGCGCTGCGGGCCCTGCCAACCCTGGGCCTCCTGGTTCTCTTCGCGCTGATTGCCGGCAGCGGTCTCACGCCGCCGGTCTGGGCCCTGGTGATCCTTACCGTGCCGCCGTTGCTCGCCGGGACGTACGCCGGCATCTCCAGTGTGGACCGCGACGTAGTGGACGCCGCGCGGGCCATGGGCATGACCGAGCTGCAGGTACTGTTCGACGTCGAACTGCCCAACGGCCTTCAGGTCATGTTCGGCGGTATCCGCACTGCCGTCCTTCAAATCATCGCCACAGTGTCCGTGGTGGCCTACCTGCCGCTGGGGGGCCTGGGCCGGTATCTTTTTGACGGCCTGGTATTGCAGGACTTCCCGCGCATGCTTGCCGGTTCGCTGCTGATTGCCGGGCTTGCCATTGCAGTGGACCTCGTCCTGGCCGGGGTGCAGCGGTTGCTTCTTTCGCCCGGCCTTTCGCCTGAAACCCCCGGTGGCCGGAAGGCCACCACCGATCTCACAGCTGTCGCACCGGCGCCAGCTGCTGTCCAAGGAGGCAATACATGAAGAACCATGTTCGGACAACCGTGACCCGGCGGAGCGTGGCAGGCCTGGCCGCCTGCATAGGCATCGCCGTCGCTCTTTCGGCCTGCGGCGGCAGCGACCCGCTCGCCAAGCCCAGCACGAGCGCCGGAAACGGCAGCGGCCAAGGCAAAGCGCTCACCGTCGGCTCGGCGGATTTCCCGGAAAGCCAGGTCATCGCCGAGATCTATGCCGGGGCCTTGAACGCTGCGGGCATCACGGCAACCACCAAGCCGAATATCGGATCCCGGGAAATCTACTTCAAGGCCGTCCAGGACGGCTCCGTCGACCTGGTGCCCGACTACTCCGGGAACCTCCTGTCGTATGTGAATCCGGACGCCCCGGAAGTATCGGCTGACGATGTCTACAAAGCACTGCCGGGAAAGCTTCCCGATGGACTCGCCGTCCTTGAAGCCGCCAAGGCCGAGGACAAGGACGCCATGGTGGTCACCAAGGCGACAGCCGAAAAGTACCAGCTGAAGTCCATCCAGGACCTGGCCAAGGTGTGCAAGGACCTGACCATGGCGGCCCCGGCCACGTTCGAAACGCGCGCCTACGGCTTCCCCGGCCTCAAAGACAAGTACGGCTGCGAACTCAAGGCACTCAAGCCGTTCAGTGACGGCGGCGGAAACCTGACCCTGCAGGCCCTTCTCACCGACGACGTGCAGGTGGCCGACATTTACACCACCACGCCTTCGATCGCTGACAATGACCTGGTGGTTCTGGAGGATCCGAAGAACAATTTCAAGGCACAGCAGGTGCTCCCGCTGTACAACAAGGCGAACATGACCGACAAGGCCAAGGACGCCCTCAACGCAGTGTCGCGGGCCCTGACCACGGACGACCTGATAAATCTCAACCGTGCAGTCAGCGGCGACCAGAAGCAGAACGCTAAGGACGCGGCCGCCGCCTGGCTCAAGGACAAGGGAATCGTCAAGTAGTTGATTGTCCTGATGGACGGCTGTCCTGATGGACGACGCCGGGCGCCGGACTGTGGGGGTCCGGCACCCGCCGTCGTGCCCTGTTACGCGAGCCCCGCCGGCACGAATGGTGCGGCCCGCGCTGTGTCCGAGGTCTCAACGGAAGTACATCCGTCCTGTGGCATATTTGATGGATGGCAGAATTCAAGCAGTCCACCAAGCTCCATAACGTCCTTTACGACATCCGTGGACCGATTCTTCAGGCAGCCCAGCAGATGGAGGCGGAGGGTCACCGCATCCTCAAACTGAACATCGGGAACCCCGCGCCGTTTGGATTCGAAGCGCCGGACGCGATTCTGGTGGATATGATCCGCCATCTGCCGCACGCCCAGGGCTACAGCGACTCCCGCGGCATCTTTTCAGCCCGCACGGCCGTCTCGCAGTACTACCAGACGCGGGGAATCCAGAACATCCATGTGGATGACATCTACCTGGGCAACGGCGTCAGCGAACTCATCACGATGTCCCTGATGGCCTTGCTCGACGACGGCGACGAAGTCCTGATTCCCACGCCCGACTACCCGCTGTGGACTGCGTCCGTTGCCCTCGCCAGCGGGAAGCCGGTGCACTACCTCTGCGACGAGGAGTCCGGCTGGCAACCCGACCTTGAAGACATGGAAGCGAAGATCACTCCCCGCACCAAGGGAATTGTGGTGATCAACCCGAACAACCCCACCGGGGCCGTGTATCCCCAAGAGACGCTGAAGAAAATTGTGGCGCTCGCGGAGAAGCACGGGCTGGTGCTTTTCGCTGACGAGATTTACGAGAAGATCCTCTACGAAGACGCTGTGCACATCAACCTCGCGGCGCTGACCGGAGACGACGTTCTTTGCCTGACTTTCAGCGGCCTGTCCAAGGCCTACAGGGTCTGCGGGTACCGTGCCGGCTGGATGGCCATCTCCGGCCCCAAGAAGGACGCCTCGGATTACCTGGAAGGCATCAGCCTGCTCGCCAACATGCGCCTCTGCGCCAACGTGCCTGCCCAGCACGCCATCCAGACGGCATTGGGCGGGTACCAGAGCATCAACGACCTCATCCTGCCCGGCGGCCGGCTGCTCGAACAGCGCAACAGGGCGTACGACATGCTCAACGCCATTCCCGGGGTGAGCACCCAGCAGGCCCGTGGCGCCCTCTACCTCTTTCCGCGCCTGGACCCGGAGGTCTACAACATCCGGGATGACGAAAAATTTGTTCTTGACCTGCTCCGGGAACAGAAGATCCTGGTCTCCCACGGCCGTGCCTTCAACTGGGTACGCCCGGACCATTTCCGGATGGTCACGCTGCCTAACGTGAAGGACATTGAAGAGGCAGTCGGACGCATGGGGGACTTCCTTAGCCGGTACCAGGGGAACTAGCCTGTGGTGACGGGCCTCCGGCCCGTCACACTTCGGGAAGAGGATCCTCATGGCCGCCGTCGTTCAGTTCGAGCAGCACCCATCCGAGACGCTGAAGATCGGACAAGGCTTTACCCTGGCGGACGTCGACCCTGACTCGACGCCGGGCTACCGCGGGAACAAAGCCGACGGCCGGGCACTCCTGGCTGATCTGGACGGCAAACTGGGAGAACTTCAGGAAAAGTTGTTCGCCGAGTCCCGTTTCGGCGGGACCAAGCGGATCCTGTTGATCCTGCAGGCAATGGATACCGCCGGCAAGGGCGGCATTGTCAGCCATGTGATGTCCGCCATGGACCCGCAGGGTGTCCAGTTCAAGGCATTCAAGGCTCCTACCGACGAGGAGAAGTCCTATGATTTCCTGTGGCGGATCGAAAAGGAGGTTCCGGCCGCAGGCATGGTGGGCGTTTTTGACCGATCCCACTACGAGGATGTCCTGATCCACCGGGTCCACAGCTGGGCAACCCCCGAGGAACTCAAACGGCGGTATGTGGCCATCAACGAATTCGAGTCACGCCTGACCGAATCGGGAACGAAGATCATCAAGGTCATGCTCTATATCAGCAGTGAGGAGCAGAAGTCCCGGCTCCTGGCACGGCTGGACAACCCGGCCAAACACTGGAAATACAGTCACGGTGACCTGGACGAGCGCGCCTTCTTTGATGACTACATGTCGGCCTTCCAGGCCGCCTTCGATGAGACCAACAGCGAGGCGGCGCCCTGGCACGTGATCCCGGCGAACAAGAAGTGGTATGCCCGGATCGCCGTGCAGCAGCTGGTGCTGGGTGCCCTGACGGACCTGGATCTTCAGTGGCCCAAGGCCGAGTTCGACGTCGCCACCGAACGCGAGCTGGTGGCCAGGTCCTGAGGGCTTCTCGGAAATAACTGCGGATGGCGGGTCGGCAGCTTGGCGGCTTGGAGTCCGCGGCCGGTCAGCGCTGTCTGTCAGAGGGGCTGGTCGCGGGCGGCGGCGAGCCGCTTCCGGGCTCCCTCGAGCCACTCTTCGCAGCGCTTGGCCAGGGCTTCCCCGCGTTCCCACAGCGCCAGGGATTCCTCCAGGCTGGCTCCTCCGGCCTCGAGCCTGCCCACTACCGCGACGAGCTGCTCGCGGGCTTCCTCGTAGCTCAGGGCCTCAATGTCCGAACCCGGCTTGGTCTCAGCCATGTGTTTCTCCTTGTTGGATGCTTCCGGTGGATGTGGCGCCGAAACGGCCCCGGGCAACACGGACCGACAAAGGGGTGCCGGAGGGCGCCTCTTTGGGATCCCGGACCACGGCATGCCCTGCCGGGACGTCAGTTCCGGCCGCTCGGGCGTCGGCGAGCTCAACGACCGCATAGCCGCGATCCAGGGTTTTCTGCGGTGAAAGTGCCCGCACCTGGGCCTGAAGGTGGACGAGCTGGTCTGCTGCCCGCACCACGATGGAGCTGACAGCGGCGGATGACCTTCGCAGGAGGCGTTCAACGTCTTCGGACCGTGCCGTGACCATGCCCTCCGGGGCGGCCATGACGGGCCGGGAATGAAGGGACAGCAGGCGGTCGGCCTCCCGGTCCACCAGGCGGCCAATGCAGCGACGCAACTGCTCGCGGGCCTGGCGCACGTTGGCAAGTTCCTCGGCGACCTCCGGGACGATCCGTTTGCCTGCGTCCGTTGGGGTGGAAGCCCGAAGGTCTGCCACGTCATCGAGCAGGGGCCGGTCCGCCTCGTGCCCGATGGCGCTGACGACGGGCGTCGCCGCGGCGGCGACGGCGCGGATCAGCTCCTCGCTGTTGAACGGCAGAAGGTCTTCAAGCGCGCCGCCACCACGGGCGATGACGATGACGTCCACATCCGGACGTTCGTCGAGTTCCCGAAGAGCCCGGATGATCTGTGACACTGCCGTGTTGCCCTGAACCGCCACTTCGCGGACCTCGAATTCGACGGCGGGCCAGCGGAGCGCCGCGTTCTGGAGGACGTCTTTCTTGGCATCCGAGTCGCGGCCGGTAATGAGGCCGATCCGGTGGGGGAGCAGGGGCAACGGCTTCTTCCGGGAATCGGCAAAAAGGCCCTCAGCGGACAACGCCTGGCGCAGCCGTTCGATACGTGCCAGGAGGTCGCCCAGTCCCACCGGGCGGATGTCCCTGACCAACATATTCAGTCGGCCGGTCTTCAGCCAGAACTCAGGCTTGAGCAAGGCGACAACACGGGAGCCGCGCTCCAGAGGCATGTTCTGCCGCTCGAGGATTTTGGTCCAGACAGACGCCGGCAGGGATACCTCTGCGTCCACGTCGCGCAGGGTCAGGTAGGCGTTCGTACCGCGCCTGTTCAGCTCGATGACCTGCCCTTCGACCCAGGCCGACGGTGTCCGGTCGATATGGGCCTTCAGTTTTTGGGACAGGAGCTGCAGGGGCCACGGGTTGTCGGGTGTAGTTTCTGCCGCCGTGGCGGGAAGTGTGGTGGCTTCCGGCCCGGGAAGGGCCGCCGGTTCAGACATGCTCACGCCCTGGGGAAGCAATGGCTCGGGGCATGGGCATTCCTTTACTGGTTCTTGCACTGGTACTTGTTGTTGTGGCGAATTCGTAGCGGCCTTCATCCAACCTTATCCATAAGCTGTACCACTGGACTCTGACATTCCTTCTCCAGCCGCCCCCATAGGATGGCATCACCGCCGCTAACCCTAAGGACCTGATTTGCGCACTTTTGTTTCTGCCATTGCCGTCATCCTGGGCGTACTGCTGTCCGCTGTGGCTGTTCCGGCGATCTGGCTTGACCGCAATATCATGCAGGAGGACGGCTTTGTCGCACTCGCCGCCCCGCTGGGCAAGGATGAGGTGTTCCAGCATCGGCTCGCTGCCGCCGCGGTGGGAACCATCGATACCAGCGCCGCTCCCGAAGCCCTGGCCGGAATGGTCAAGCCCGTGCTGGAAGCGTTGGCAAGGTCATTGTCAGGGTTGCCCGGATACCCGGCCGCCTGGGAGGAGACGCTGCGCAAAAGCCACCGGCTCAGCATTGCCGACCCCCGCACCTTGCCGCCCGAAGCGGACTCCACCACGTCGCTCACGCTGGACGTGGCACCACTCGTGGCATTGGGGGTGCAGGAGATTTCAAAGACGTCCGGATTACCCCTGGCCGCTCCGGACCAGACATTGATCAGCATCGGACAGTCCAGTCAGCGTCAGCTGATTGAACGGGTTGCCGCCTACGCCCCCATGGGATACAGCCTGGCCATTGCAGCGGGGGCCGCATTCGCTTTGGCATTGGTTGCCGCCCGCCGCCGGTGGGCTGTCATCTTCAGTGCCGGTGTTGCCGGCCTGCTGCTGGCTGGCTTGTGGACGGCCGGATCGCAGCTCGCCGGCGACGCCGTTCTTGGTGCGGCGAGCGGCAACGAGGTGGCGGACATGTTCAAGAATGAATTCGTCGGCGCGGCTTCCAACAACTTCAGGTCCTGGATCCTGGCCACCGCTATTACCGGCGGGGCACTGCTGGTGGCGGGAATCGTGATCCGGGTTGTCTCGCCGGGACACGGCCGAGCAACCCGGTAGCATGGATAAATGACCTCCTCAGCAGTTTCCCTTTCGATGCCGACCGTCCCGCGAAGGCGGCGTTCCCCTGAGGACGTTGCCGCGGCCGCACCGGTTTCCGGTCCCAAGAAGGTCCTGCTGGCCGCTCCCCGCGGGTATTGCGCCGGTGTGGACAGGGCTGTTATCGCCGTGGAAAAGGCTCTTGAACACTACGGCCCGCCGGTTTATGTGCGGAAGCAAATCGTGCACAACGTCCATGTGGTCAGCTCACTTGAGGAACAGGGGGCCATCTTCGTCGATGAAACCGACGAGGTTCCCGAAGGAGCCCTCGTGATCTTCTCCGCGCACGGCGTATCGCCCGCCGTCGTCCAGTCCGCTGAGGACCGTGGGCTGCGCACCATTGACGCGACGTGCCCTCTGGTCACGAAGGTGCACAAGGAAGCCGTCCGTTTCGCCAAGGATGACTTCGACATTCTGCTGATCGGCCACGACGGGCATGAGGAAGTTGAAGGAACGGCCGGTGAAGCTCCGGAACACATCCAGATCATCAACGGACCCCACGAGGTGGATAAGGTCACAGTCAGGGATCCGGAGAAAGTCATCTGGCTGTCGCAGACCACCCTTAGCGTCGACGAGACCATGGAAACGGTCAGGCTGTTGAAGGAACGGTTCCCCACCCTGCAGGATCCGCCCAGCGACGATATCTGCTATGCAACCACCAACCGCCAGGTGGCCATCAAGAAGATCTCCCCCCAAGCAGATCTTGTCATCGTGGTGGGTTCAGCCAACTCCTCGAACTCTGTACGCCTGGTGGAAGTCGCCCTCGAATACGGCGCCAAAGCCTCCTACCGCGTGGACTTCGCCAATGAAGTGGACGAGACATGGTTCGAAGGCGTTGCGACCGTGGGCGTCACGTCGGGGGCGTCAGTCCCCGAAGTGCTGGTCAAGGACGTGCTGCGGCTGCTGGCGGATTACGGCTACGGCACCGTGGAAGAAGTCGTTACAGCGGAAGAGGACCTGCTTTTCTCGCTTCCGAAGGAGCTGCGGGCAACCCTTAAGGAGGCCGGCGACGTCAGCCGTGCACTGGGCGGACGCCGGCCCCGCAGCTAGCCCTCCTCAGGCCGCAGTTTCACGTTCATGAAACTCTGGCGCAGCCAGGGAACGCGGTGTCACCTCCACTGCGGCGGGAGTCACCAGGCCTGACTCGTCCAGGGCATTGAGTTTCCGGGCGGTCGGCAGGATCCGTGCCTCCAGCGTGCCCACCATGGAGTTGTACCGGTCCACCGATGACTTCAGGGACGAACCCAGCTTGCTCACGTTCTCGCCCAGGGTGCCCATGCGCTCGTACAGCTGCCGGGCAAGGTCGAACAGCTCACGGGCGCTGTCCGTGAGCACATCCTGCCGCCATGTGAACGCGACGGATTTGAGTACGGCCAGCAACGTGCTGGGTGAGGCAAGGACCACGTTCCGGGACAATGCATGGTCCAGGAGAGTCGCATCAGCCATCAGGGCCGCGGCCAGAATTGATTCCGCCGGGAGGAAGCAGATCACCAGCTCAGGGGAGTTGCCGGGGATGTCCCAGTACTTCTTGGTGCTGAGGGAATCGACGTGCGCACGGAGTGCTTTGGCGTGGGCGGCCAGCAGCGCCTGCTGGGGCCCCTGAGCCAGGCCAGCGTTCGACGAACCGCGCCCGGGCTCGCGGGAGCCGAGTTCCTGGGCCTCAAGGTAGGAGGACAACGGCACCTTGGCATCTACAACCAACTGCTTTTCACCCGGCAGCTGCACTACCAGGTCGGGGCGGACTGCTGAATCGCCGCCGCCGCTGTGGACCTGTTCCAGGAAATCCACGTGGCGCAGCATGCCGGAAGCCTCCACCACGCGGCGCAGCTGGACTTCCCCCCATTGCCCGCGGGCGCTGTTGGAGCGGAGCGCGGATTCCAGGGCATGCGTGGAACGGATCAGCTGCTCATCCGACAATCTCGCCTCCTGCAGCTGCTGGGCAAGCTGCCCGTACTGTTCCAGCCTGTCGCGTTCCAGCAGCGCGACCTGCTGCTGGACGGCTGTCAGTTTTTCCGCCACGGGAGCCAAGGCCCGGAGCACGTTCCCGTCCTGGCTGCGGGACTCGCCCAGCTCGCGGTTCTGCGAGGCGAGCAGCCGGCGCTCGGCGTCGGCGGCCGCGTACTGTGCACTGACCTCGGAAAGGCGCGATGAGACGGCGTCGAAATCCTCTTCGAGGGCATGACTGCGCGTGCGCAAGGAAAAGTACATGACAGCGGCGCCTACAAGCGCACCTAGCAGCAGCGTCAACAGGGCAAGAATCACGGCGAAAGCATCCATATCCTCACTCTGGCATGCCCCTGTGACAATTTGCCGGAGCGACAATTTGCCCGGGCGACAATTTCAGGAAGGGCCCCTCCGATCACAGCCGCTGAAGGCTTCGTAGCCTGCTGCGGGTAGAATCAATGCTCGTGGCTCTTACTATTGGCATCGTCGGACTGCCCAACGTCGGCAAATCAACTCTCTTCAACGCACTGACCCGCAACCAGGTGCTCGCAGCGAACTACCCGTTCGCCACGATCGAGCCCAATGTCGGCGTCGTGAACCTGCCGGATCCGCGGCTGAAGCAGCTCGCGGAGATCTTCGGCTCGCAGCGCCTGCTGCCGGCTCCGGTATCCTTCGTGGACATCGCCGGAATCGTTAAGGGCGCATCGGAGGGCGAAGGCCTAGGCAACAAGTTCCTTGCCAACATCCGCGAAGCCGAGGCCATTGCGCAGGTAGTCCGGGTGTTCGATGACCCCGACGTGATCCACGTTGACGGCAAGGTGGATCCCCGCTCGGACATGGAAACCATCAACACCGAGCTGATCCTGGCTGACCTGCAGACCATCGAAAACGCCATTCCCCGGATCGAAAAAGAAGTCAAGATCAAGAAGCGGGAAGCCGCGGAACTGGCGGCGATCAAGGCTGCGCAGGCGGTCCTCGAGCGCGGCGACACAATCTTCGCTTCCATCAAAAGCGACAAGCTGGAAATGGAACACCTCAAAGAGCTCAGCCTGCTCACGGCCAAGCCGTTCATCTATGTCTTCAACGCTGACGAAGCCATCCTGGGGAGCCCGGAAAAGCAGGAAGAGCTGCGGGCCATGGTTGCCCCCGCGGATGCAGTCTTCCTCGATGCCAAGCTCGAATCCGACCTCGTCGAGCTGGACGAGGAAGAAGCCCGGGAAATGCTGGAAATGAATGGCCAGGACGAGTCAGGCCTGGACCAGCTGGCCCGTGTGGGGTTCCACACGCTGGGGTTGCAGACCTACCTCACCGCCGGGCCCAAGGAAACACGCGCGTGGACCATCCACCAGGGCGACACCGCTCCGCAGGCCGCCGGTGTCATTCACACGGACTTCCAGCGCGGCTTCATCAAGGCCGAAGTGGTTTCCTTCAAGGACCTGATTGACGCGGGATCCATGGCCGAGGCCAAGTCCCGCGGCAAGGTGCGCATCGAGGGCAAGGAATACGTCATGGCAGACGGCGACGTGGTGGAGTTCCGCTTCAACGTGTAGAAGGGCCCGTTTTCCCTTAGAAACTGGGGGATCGCGCCCCGCCAGTCCGCAGGGAGTCCGCAGGAACCCCGAGAGCTTCCTTCGATCATGGCCTCGGCAGCGGACCTTGGTGCGGTCTTCGGCCGTCGGCCAAAGGTGCGAATAAGTGTTCAGGGTGGTGGTGGCCTTGGCATGGCCCAGTGCCCTTTGCACGGTCACAACATCGCACCCAGCAGCGATCAGGCCCGAGGCGAAAAAGTGACGCAGATCATGGAGCTGCACTTCGGAGAGCCCTGCATCCTGTACTGTCTTTCGCCACCAGTAGCCGGTGGTATTTTGATGCGGCAGCCCCCGGCGTTGCCAATGAAAAGCCACTGCTCCGCGCCGTGTATGTCGGGGGAGATCAGCTTGCCGGTGAATGAACCCGCGGCGAGGACACCGGCAATGACGGCCAGGCGCTCACCCGGAAGAGCCGTCGTGAAGGCGGCTTGGCCCGGGATATCACTGACCCTGTTTTGTCTCGGGGCGGGTAGGCGTTCAAGACCTTTGTGCTGGTTCAGAAGACTCCTGAGTAGCTCTGCACCGGTGCGCATCTCGTGACGGTCGTTCATGAACCCCTGTCGAGCTGGCCCAGAGAACATTCTCCCGGATGATCCCTGCCATGCCAGCCGCATTGGTGTAATGTCAGACGATTCTGTCCGGCCAATTTCCCGGTGAGAGCAAGTCAGGCGAGTCATAGGGATCTGGTTGGAGAGGCAACGGGCTCATGCGCCAAGAATATGCGGGAGGCTTCGCGACGGTCCTCGATACTAGAACAACGCCTTGGCCGCCACGCAATAAAACGGTGGATTCTGTGCGCTGCCCGTCCGCCCAAGCGGTGCGCTACATAAATTTCACCAGCAGGCAGGGCGAGGTGCAGCGAGGCCGGTTTCCCCATATTCTGGCCGGGTGGATACAAGCACCGTGAGCTCCCGCGAACAGGGCGAGAAGGTTGACCGGCAGTCACGCATTCTTGAGGCTGCGGTGGAGCTGTTGTCGCGCCACGGGATCTCGGGAGTGAACATGCGCGCAGTGGCCCGCGAGGCCGGCGTCGCACTTGGGCTGGTCAACTACTACTACGAGGACAAATCGAGCCTGATCCGCGCGGTGCTGCACAGCGTCGACGAACACGACCTCGCGCTGGTTGCCCCGGATCCGGCATTGCCTCCTGACGAGCAGCTCCAGAATGCCCTCCGGCGGGTTGCGCGCCCGGAACTTTTGACCACGCGGTACCTTTCCTTGCGCCTTCACCTGTGGGCGCTGGCAAGGGCTGATGAAGGCTTCGCTCTTATCAACGCGGCCGCGTTCGACCGGTACCTGGACGGACTCGCAGCCCTGATCGGGAATGCCAAACCGGAGCTGTCCGGCAAGGAATGCAAGGAGCGGGCGGCGGACATCGTCGTTGTACAGAACGGGATGTGGTTGACCGCGCTCCTTGGCGTGGACAAGGAGTCCATCCGGCGGAGCATCGTCCGAACCGAAAAGATCGCCTTCGCCGCCTAACGGATGGGATGGAACACCTCTTGCTCCTCCGTGGCCGCACGTGGCCGCATCTCGGAATGCCGCCCTTTGAGACGCCGTTCACTCCACGTCACATTCGTGCAGAAGCACGACATATGGAACGCTTCGATGCTTGTTTTCGCGCTCCACCGCTACCAGGATGTTTCGTCGCGATAAATATTTGAACGTTTGTCCAGTATCCCTATTGAACGCTTGTTCAACCTGCACTACTCTCCTTGGATATGACCTATGCCACACTAGGGGATACCGCGGATTCTCCGGCTAACACGGTCAGCCTTTCGCTTTCGGAAGAACGACGACCCGCCCTGGGCCACTGACCGGCACCGGGTAAAAGGAGAGTTTGCAGCATGACAAAAACCATTTACGACTACGTCATCGTCGGGGGCGGCAGCGCGGGTTCGGTGCTTGCCGACCGGCTGAGCGACGGAGGCAACAGCAGCGTCCTGGTTCTCGAGGCCGGACGTAGCGACTATCCCTGGGACCTGTTTATCCAGATGCCCGCCGCACTGACCTTCCCCAGCGGCAACCCGCTCTACGACTGGCGCTATGAGTCGGACCCGGAGCCTTACATGGGCGGACGGCGCGTGGCACACGCCCGCGGCAAGGTCCTGGGCGGCTCAAGCTCCATCAACGGCATGATCTTCCAGCGTGGTAACCCGCTCGACTACGAGCGCTGGGGCGCCGACGCCGGCATGGAAACCTGGGACTTCGCGCACTGCCTGCCGTACTTCAATCGGATGGAAAACGCGCTGGCCGCCGACCCGGACGATGAGCTCCGCGGGCATGACGGCCCGCTCGTGCTGGAGCGCGGCCCGGCCACCAACCCGCTGTTCCAGGCCTTCTTCTCCGCCGCCCAGGAGGCCGGCTACCCGCTGACGGACGACGTCAACGGCTACCGACAGGAGGGCTTCGCCCCGTTCGACCGCAACGTCCACAAGGGCCAGCGGCTCTCCGCGTCCCGTGCCTACCTGCGGCCCAACCGGGGCCGGAAGAACCTGAGTGTCCTGACCCGGGCCATGGTCACCAAGGTCAACTTCAAGGGCAACGTGGCCACCGGGGTCACCTACCGCCGCAACGGACAGACCCACCAGGTGAACGCGGGCGAAGTCATCCTGGCCGGTGGTTCCATCAACACCCCGCAACTGCTGCAGCTCAGCGGCATCGGCGACGCTGCACACCTGAACTCCCTCGGCATCAATTCGGTCGTGCAGCTGCCCGGCGTCGGCGAGAACCTCCAGGACCACCTCGAGGTCTACATCCAGCACGCCTGCACCCAGCCGGTCTCCATGCAGCCGAATCTGGACCTGTGGCGCTACCCGCTCATCGGCCTGCAATGGCTGCTGGGCCGGAAGGGCCCGGCTGCCACCAACCACTTCGAAGGCGGCGGCTTCGTCCGCTCCAACGAGGACGTTGCATACCCGAACCTGATGTTCCACTTCCTGCCGGTCGCGGTCCGCTACGACGGCCAGAAGGCGGATGCCAAGCACGGCTACCAGGTGCATATCGGCCCCATGTACTCCGATGCCCGCGGTACTCTCAAGATCAAGTCCACCGACCCAACCGTCCACCCGTCCATGGTTTTCAACTACCTCTCTACGGACCAGGACCGCCGGGAATGGGTGGAGGCCATCCACGTGGCCCGCGACATTCTCGGCCAGTCCGCCATGCTTCCCTTCAATGGTGGCGAACTTTCGCCCGGCCGGGCCGTACAGACCGACGCCGAAATCCTCAGCTGGGTCGCGCGCGACGCCGAGACGGCGCTGCACCCGTCCTGCACGGCGAAGATGGGCCCGGACTCAGACCCGATGGCCGTCGTCAACCCTCTGGACATGACCGTGCACGGCACCAGCGGCCTCCGCGTGGTGGACGCCTCCGCGATGCCGTATGTCACCAACGGCAACATCTACGCCCCGGTGATGATGCTCGCCGAAAAGGCCGTCGACCTGATCGCCGGCAAGACGCCGCTCGCGCCGCAGCACACAGAGTTCTACCGGCACGGCCTTAGTCCGCTGGAGCGTAACGGCGCCCCCCTTACGGTTGCAGCGGCCGGGAAGGTCTAGGCATGTTGGATATAAAGGACTCCCTGGACCGCGCACCACACCCCCTAGGAGAAACACTATGACCGCCACCGTGGAGCGGGTTCACCACGCCGGGAAACCGGAGAACACGATCAAGGGCCTCTACATCGACGGCACCTGGCAGCAGGCGTCCGACGGTGGAACCACCGTGGTGCGCTGCCCTGCGGACGGGCGCGAGGTTGCTATCGTCGCCTCGGCCGCGGTGGAGGACGCCGAGCAGGCGATCGCCAGCGCCCGGGCCTCGTTCGACGACGGCCCCTGGCGGCGGCTTTCCGACATTGAGCGGGGCGCGGTCATGCTCCGTGTCGCGGACCTGCTTGAGCGGGACAAGGCCGCCTACGCGCGGGCCGAGGCCCTCGACACCGGCAAACGCCTCGTCGAGGCCGAGTACGACATCGACGACATCGCCGCGTGCTTCCGCTACTACGGCAAGATCGCAGGCCTTGACGCCGGCAGGGTAATCGACACCGGCAGGCCGAACGCCATCAGCCGCGTGGTCTACGAACCCCTCGGCGTTTGCGCCCTCATCGCACCGTGGAACTATCCGCTCCTCCAGGCGGCATGGAAGGTGGCCCCGGCACTCACCGCGGGAAACTCGTTCGTGCTCAAGCCCAGCGAACTCACGCCGTCCACCTCCATCCTGCTTATGGAGACGCTCGCAGAGGCCGGCGTACCCGCCGGCGTCGCAAACCTCGTCACCGGAAGCGGATCGAAGGTGGGCGGAACGCTCAGCTCCGACCCGCGCGTCGACCTCGTCTCCCTGACCGGGAGCCTGGCGACGGGCCAGACTATCATGGCTGCCGCCGCGGAAACCGTGAAGCGCGTCGCCTTCGAGCTCGGCGGAAAGAACCCCAACGTCGTCTTCGCCGACGCCGATTGGGACGCGGCCGTCGACAATGCCCTGACGGCCGTCTTCCTCCACTCCGGTCAGGTCTGCTCGGCTGGCGCACGGCTGGTTGTTGAGGAGACCATCGCTGAACGTTTCGTGGCCGAGGTGGTGGAGCGGGCGCGGAAAATCCGAATGGGCGGACCGTTCGATCCCGGCGCCGAGACGGGACCACTCATCTCAGCCAAACACCGCGACCAGGTCCACGCCTACGTCCAGGCCGGAATCGCGGAGGGCGCGGAGCTGTTGTCCGGCGGCTACATCCCTGACGAAGGACCGCTGGCCGACGGCTTCTTCTACCCGCCCACCGTGCTCGGCAACTGCCGTTCCGGCATGAGCGTGCTTCGGGAGGAGTCGTTCGGTCCGGTGCTTACCGTAGAGACGTTCCGGACCGAGGCCGAGGCCGTGGTGATCGCGAACGACACCGAGTACGGACTGGCCGGAGCAGTCTGGACATCAGACGCGTCGAAAGCGCAAAGGGTTGCGGGCGCACTCCGGCACGGGACAGTCTGGATCAACGACTACCACCCGTACGTCCCGCAGGCGGAGTGGGGCGGCTTCGGTAAGTCCGGCATTGGCCGTGAGCTTGGCCGTGCAGGGCTCAACGAGTACCGCGAGGCAAAACACATCTGGCAGAACATCCAGCCCGCTCCCAGCGGCTGGTTCGGCCCGCTTTCTGAAGAAACAGGGGCAGGCGCAGCCCAGTAGACGAACAGCATTGGGGGAAGGCCGGGCGCCATACGGCGCGGTGCCCGGCCACGCGTTTCACCGCGACCAATGGCGGCCGCGGGTTATCACCGTCATGCTTTATCTGACCTAGGAGTTCAGATGTTGGAACCCAACAACAGTACTGATTCAAGCGGCATGGATGATTTCGGCTATGCCCAGACCCTGGACCGCAGCATTGGCAAGTTTGCCAGCTTCGCGGCCGGCGTCAGCTACATCTCCATCCTCACCGGTGTTTTTCAACTGTTCTACTTTGGTTTCTCAATGGCCGGGCCGGCCTACGCGTGGTCCTGGCCCATCGTCTTCGTCGGCCAGCTTATGGTGGCACTCTGCTTCGCTGAGCTTGCCGGCCGCTATCCCGTGGCCGGTTCCGTGTACAACTGGGCCAAGCGACTCACCTCCGGCACCTTCTCCTGGCTGGCCGGCTGGCTGCTGCTGATCTCCTCGATCATGGCTCTCGGAGCCGTTGCCCTGGCCCTGCAGATCACCCTGCCGCAACTCTCGTCCGGCTTCCAGATCATCGGCGACGGCACCGGCACCTACGATTTCGCCCTCAACGGGGTACTGCTCGCGAGCATCATGATCGGCATCTCCACGCTGATCAACGCCTTCGGCGTGAAGCTCATGACCAGGATCAACAGCATCGGCGTATTCGTCGAGCTGATCGCGGCCGTGCTGCTCATCCTGGCCCTTGGCTGGCATGTGGTCCGCGGACCAGAGGTCCTCTTCGGCACCGCCGGGTTGGGTGCGGAGCACCCGCTCGGCTTCTTCGGAGTGTTCCTGATCGGCGCCATGGCCTCCGGCTACGTGATGTACGGCTTCGACACGGCAAGCTCGCTTGGTGAGGAAACCAAGGACCCCAAGAAGACCGCACCGAAGGCCATCATCCGCGCGGTCACCGCTTCCTTCCTCCTAGGCGGCCTGATCCTGCTCTGCGGCCTCCTGGCGGCGCCGGACCTCACCGATCCGAAGCTAGGCTCTGCCGACGGCGGCCTGCAGTACCTGGTGCTCTCCGTCTTGGGCGGCCCCTTCGGCAAGGCCTTCCTGGTATGCATCGTGGTCGCTGTGGTGGTGTGCACCCTGGCAGTCCACGCCGCAGCCATCCGCATGATGTTTGCCATGGCCCGGGACAACAACCTCCCGTTCAGCAGCCAGCTCAGTAAGGTGGACCCCGTCCGCAGGACGCCCGCCGTTGCTGCTATCGTGATCGGCGTCCTGGCCGTGATCCCGCTGCTGGTGAACGTGATGCAGCCGGCCATCTTCACCATCCTGTCCAGCATCAGCATCGTCCTGATCTATCTGTCCTACCTGCTGGTCACAGTGCCGCTGCTCCGGAAACGGCTGCAGAGGAAGTGGCCGGCACCCGGTGACAACTCCGAAGCAGGATTCAGCATGGGCAAGTGGGGCCTGCCGGTGAACATCCTCGCGGTCCTGTGGGGCGGCGCCATGACCCTGAACCTGATCTGGCCCCGTCCTGAGATCTACAACTCCGTTCCGCCGTTCGAGTGGTACCTGCAGTGGGGCGGCGTCCTGTTCGTCGCTGCGGTCGCGGTCGGCGGGACCCTGCTGTACCGCCTGAAGATCAGGCACCAGACGGGCGTCCTGGCCGAGCACGCCGCGGCCGCAGCGTATCCGGCACCGGGCTCCGCAGGGACAGACGCTTCGACTGCGGGCCAATTCGTGGCGGTGTCTGTCCCGGCCTCCGCCACCCAGACCTCTGTGGACGCGCTGTAGTCAGAGCGAGGCATTGCTGCCCCGCACGGGCACCCCTTCGCCAATCCCGGCGAAGGGATGCCCGTGCGCGGCCTTTTCCTTTATGGCGTCAGGCCGCCTTGACCAGGGGAAGCTCGTCCCAGTGCGTCGTGTACCGGGGGAGCGCGTCCCGCGCTTCATAGTCCAGTCCCAACCGGTTTTGATCCCGCCATGGCCCAGCCCGATGGATCCCGTTCAAAGCGCCGACTTACCTCTTCCAGAAGTGGACCGATGTGGCGTTCTTCATGCCGGTCCTCGAACACCTCCAGTGGCGATTCGTTTCCCCTGGGCCGCAGGTCGGTGAGCATGAGCCCGGCCTTCGCATACTGCAGCCCGTCACGGATGTTCGGCAGCAGCGCGTGCGCCGCCTTGGTCAGCAGGAGCGGATCCGCCGTAGGCATGTTCGTCAAGACCCTGCTGGCCCGGAAGCAGGGACCCAAGGGCTGGCAGTTATCTGTACGCATCCTTCACCGCGACGTCCACGGAATCGGGCGGACCGGGTGCCGGAATGAAGGGCTGAGGCCGGCAACAGGACGCAACTAGGCGCCCTCGAGGTCGTCATGCGCTGACACGTCATCCTCACCGATGGGTCTCGCCCGTGGCTCGGTCGAGCCGGAGGCTAGGCCGCTGCGCTTCCGGAAGGATCACATGCGGCAAATCATCAGCCTCGCCCGCACACGGACGGCTGGCAACGGGAATGCATTCTTTGTCGGAGTTCTTACCGCTTACAGGAACCAACAGAACAAGACGTAAGGCGCGGCAGGAGTTCCGCCAGCTACTTTAAGACGTAGGACATGCCCAAGATTTCCCTCGACTTTGGGCTGGTCGGGCCTCCTGCCCGCAGCGATCAAAACGACCTGTTGCCGTGGGGCGCCTCAGCGTAGAGTTTAAGCGGTTCCGAGCATCCACCTCAGTACCGACTCAGCTCTCTAGATGGGTTCCATCATGCTTAAGACGCTGCTTTGCAAGTTGAACCTGGGGCACCACTGGTTGGCTGAGGCGGACCAGAATGGGACCTTTCGCCGGTACTGCACGAAGTGCGGAAAATTGGATCATCGTACAGCCACGTGGTCTGGACACCTTGCGGACCGGGACCGTCCACCGGAGCATGACAGCAGCAAATATTTCTGACGACGCTGACGCGCCGGGCCGTTGTTCTATCCCTCGGTCCGCGTATTTCAGGAATACGCTTCCGGGGCAAAGCGGGCCCGGGCACGGGCGCGGTGCGCCTGCTGACCGCAGGCCCACGTGCCCCGTAGACCGCCCCATCGAAGACCACCGGCTCATCGAGCCGTAATCAAACCAGGCCTGCTTCCCCGGACGGGCCAAGGACCTGCCTCACTGCGTATCGCCTAGGCCGGCGGTGGCCGGCCGTTAGTGGCCGGCCACCGCGAGCGGTCCGCCGTCGTGGCCGCCCCTTGACGCGGGCCAATAGCCTGAGGAGCATCTGAGTTACGAGGCGGGCCAGGGCCTTATGCACACACGCACGGTGCTTGAGAGGTTTTTCGAGATGCGGAAGAGCGGATTTTGTAGCGTTCGCCGCACCGTTGCGGTTTGCGTCGCCGCCCTCCTCGTGACTGTCACGGGCTGCTCCGCTGGACCTAATCCTGCGCCGTCCCCGTCCTCCTCCATGCACCAGTTGCGGACGGACCTGGAGAAGTTCAGCAACGACAGGATGGCAACCGGAGCCTCAGCAGTCCTCGTCCAGGCAAGACTGAACGGGGAGGTCTGGCTCAACGCCACGGGTGTCCGGGAACTTGAGGCAAGGGTGCCTGCAGAGCCCGGCGACTCATTCCACGTGGCCAGCCTTACTAAGTCCATGGTGGCAACCTCGGTCATGAAGCTGGTCGAACAGGGCAAGATCAAACTGGATAGCCTGATCAGTGATTACCTTCCGGAGGTCGAATCAGTCTTGCACCCGCCGGAACCCGTCACCATACGGATGTTGCTAGAGCACACCTCCGGAATGCCCAGCTTCGAGGAGGCGCTCATCAAGGCGGGCCCCCTGAAACAGGTTTTGACCACACCACTGACTGCCGAGCGACGCCTTGAGCTGGCCGGCACCCTGCCGTGGAACACCGACGATATTGGCGTCTTCAAGTACTCAAGCTCCAATTATGTGGTGCTCGGCCTCCTCATCGAGCGGGTAACAGGCCGCAGCCTTGGGGATGTCATGCGGGCGGACATCGCCGACCCCCTCGGCCTCCGCGGAACACTGCTGACGGGGACCGGCGACGTCCCGAAGAATATGGTCCATGGGTACGTCCTGATCGATGGCGAACGGGTCGACGCTACCTACGCGGGTGTCCAAAGCGGGTCGGCTTCCGGTGGCATGATCTCCACTGTGCAGGACGTCAGCGAGTTCTATGCTGCCTTGATGAATGGCAAGCTGGTGGGACCGGAACTGGTCAAAGAGATGCAAAGCCCCAACGCCTCGCAGTATGGGCTCGGGCTGGCTAAATGGTGGGACAGCTGCACTAGTAACTACTACTACGGACACCTGGGAGGTGCGCCGGGTTATGCGTCCATTGCTATGATCAGCGGCGACGGCGCGAGGCAGCTAACCGTCTTCGTTGCGCACACCGCGGAACCTCTTAGCGCTGATGTACCTCCACCCGACGACGGGCTGGTGGAATTCGCACAGCGGACACTGGACAGCACCTGCCAGAAATAGGAACGAGAGCCCGCGGCACAGTTCAGCCGAGCGAGTGCAGGAACGGTCCGGGCATTCCTACAGCCGCGCCTCCAGGAACATTGCAGTTCCCAAACTCAGCCCGGGGAAGGCATCACCACGAGTTCAGCCAAGCTGAACCCATAGATTTCCTTTGTCCGAGGAAACAGGAGAGCCGGCACACTGTGCCGGCTCTCCGCCCTTTAACGCTTGGGCGGGGAAACTTTCTTGGGACTTAGTTCCGGCCTGACACACAGGTAACGCAGGCGAATGTCTGAATGAGTGCCGGGACCATGGCGTAGCGAACTCGCTGTTGAAATCATGAAGCATCTGGGCGACGACGGGGCATCGCCAGTCGAGGCCCGCCTCGGCACCTGGGCGCTTCCTCGGTTAGGATTCACCAGTGCATCATGGTCAGCAAGCCCGGAAAACCTAAAAGCCAACAATCAAAATGCCGACGGCGCTCCCCATCGCTAGGGCATGATCTTGTACAGATCGATGACGGTCTGCTCGGGTTGGGATGCGAATCCGCCCTCGATACCCTGCTATCCGCGGAAGGAGGATCCCATCACGGAATTTCTCCCAACTCTCCTTCGAGTCATGGACGGCCATGACAGTCCAACCACCCCCGGAAGCGCCTGCCGCGTGGAAGATCTGCCCCTCGGGCAAGAGCCCTTCCCCTGGGTGTACGGCGGCAGTTGATGCCTCGTACTGGTCCTTTGTGCCTCCCGGGAAGAAGTGCACAACTCCGTAACCGCTGGCTTCCATGTCTGCTCCTTGGATGGTGGGGATGTGTTGAACATGCCAACCGATGGACCCCATCACTCGTGAAGTCAAGGCCTGAACACCAATCAGGGAAGCGGAGCTTGGAGGAGCCAGCTCATGGCCTCGTCCCGTGATGTGAAAAACCGTGTGGGACAGGGCAGGGACTGAAGACCAAGGGTAAAGTTTGCAACCACCCGATCGACAGGGCTTGAGCCAAGCAAGGCAATCCGTGAAGCGGCACACGGGACGGAGAAAACGGACCTGGCTTGGCGGGTCACACTCTCGGTGTCCTTCATATCGACCAGCATCGGGTATCGGGAGCCGGCGGCAATTTCATTTACGTTTGCCATCGCCCTTGAGCGTCTTCAACTTCCAGAACGATGCCAGGATTCCATACAACGTTGATAAAGCCGTCGGAACCAAGTTTTATGGTGCCCTTGCCGCCCTCGATCGTCAGTGGTTCCATCTCCAGCTCCCCCGAACAGCTTGTATCCGCCAATCCTAACTGCCCTCCTTGTAACGATGCCGGGTTTCAGCCTTTCCAGATAACAGTTCACGGCTCAAAATGATGGTGTGCTACTCGGGGTATGTGGGAGCACGCGGACGGATGCTCGATCCGGTCGCGGCACGAGGGCCGGGACCTCTTCTGGGGCTACCAATCGGTCGCGGTCAGCAGCGGCGACGGGCGCTACCAGGCCGCAATGACCGTCACCATGCCCCGCTGCCCACCCAGTTAGAGGACGAGTCCAGCCAGAACAAGCGTGAGCTCCTGAACGGCAAGATCGAGTCCACCCTCAACGAGACCCTGGACCGGCTGTGCGAGCCAGCCAACTGAGAAAGCACCTGTCGCCTCCGGTTGGTTAGCACACGGAGGAACGGGAGGGCCTGCACTGTGACCGGCTGGATGTTGGAGCATGTACCGACGTACTTGCAGAGTGGATGGCATCACCTGGCATTAAACAGTCCACTTCGGGACTGTCAGCCAACACTCACTGGTCTTCATTGCGTCGCGGGTGCCACTCCACCCAGAGGACCGGCCACCGAAGCACGGCACGGCCTTTGATGGCGTCAGCCGCTGGAGGGGCTGACAGAGTCCTTATCCGACGGGATGCCCGTGCGAGCAGTGATCCTGCCCCGGCTGGATCTCGTGCCCCTGAATGCAAGTCCTCTCCGGCGCAAGCGGCCGGTCGTGGTAGCTAAGGAAGATGCTGCTGTAGCCACGCTCTATGCCCTCGTCCTCTCGCCTCAGCCACTCCGCCAGATGCAGCCTGTGATGCTCCCCGGGCTTCTCCGGCTTTTTCGATTCATGCGTCCGATGCCTGAAACGTTTGTTCACCACGGCACTCGCGACCTTCAATAACGTCTCTGTTCGAATACAGAGAGGAAACGGTGCAACCATGATAAGAGCCCTACAACGCTACGGCAATCGGCCGCGCATTGACCCATAAGGACGCCCTCAAAGCTTCACGATTCACCAAACGTCATCGTGATTGACGCCCGAAACGTCGCCAACCTTTCGCTTCCAAAGCGGATGCCCACTCATGGCTCGGTCTGAGTCAGGAGGCCTCCTCCCTCACGCAACCCGTGCAGACGACTTCGGACACTCACTGCAGAAAATTCGGAAATTGATTGATCGACTTGTGCACCCGTTCCGCGAAAAGTGAGTCGGAGGAGGCTGCCCAACCAGTGAGACATCTCGTATCCCAAAGGTTACGAGACGTAGGCTAGCGCCAGATCTCTCGGGTTAGTTAGACCCGGGCGGTGAAAAGCTGCCTCAAATCTGGCGTTTCCTCAACACTGCTTCAGGGCGCTCCTGTCATTTCGGCGGATTGCATGAGTCGAAACTGATCTCCATACAACTCTTCATTGTCACGGGTTCTGTGCCGGAGGAGACTTGAGGCGACGGCATCCCGTCTCGGGCCGCCCGCGGGGCCACCCGGCTGCGGGGCCTCACAGTACCCTGTAGCGGCCTGGTGGATCGATGAGCTCCATGACACCCCTCGAAAAGGCCGCTCAGCGGTCGCGCCATCTCTTGCCCTTGGTGGCTATCGCACTGATTGGATGTCTCGGCGGGTGCGAGTATAAGCCCGACGACTTCTCCTTCCCGTCCGCCCGCTTTCCGACTACGGAGGCTGACACGATCGCACCGTTCCCGGAGAGCGGCGACATCGACGCCGGCACCTACCTCGTGACCGGCTACCCGGTGCCCTTCGAGATCACCGTCCCAGACGGCTGGGTGGCGTACGACGGTTCGGGCCTGGGCAAGGACGACCCGGATCTCCCGGATGAAGGGGATATCGCCGTGACTTTTTGGCCCGCCACCCATGTCCCGACGGACGCATGCGCCTGGAGCGGCGCGCTCGTCCAGGTCGATCCGACGGCTGAGGCGTTCGTCGATGCGATGACGGCGCAGGCGTCAACGGTAAGCACCCCTCCCGTCAAGGTCATGGTGGGCGACTACTCCGGCTTCGAGTTCGACCACGCCGTCGAGAGCAACGTCGACATCACCGACTGCGACGGCGGCAAGTTATGCATCAACTCGGATTCGGCGCAGGACTGCGACGGACGCGAGTACCGAAATGTGGGCGAGCGCGAAACCTACCGAGCGGTCGACCTGAACGGCGAACGCGCCGTGATCGTGCTGGGCCAATCCCACGAATCGATCAATCCGGAGCTGACGAGAGAGGCACGCGCCATCTTCGACTCGATCGTGTTCAGGTCCGACAAGTGACCAGCTGATGCGATAGGCGATCCCGCCCGCGGGCGCCGACTCCTTCTCTGCACCCACCTGGGTGTCCCATAGCCTCAGTGTCTCGAAACGCTAGGGTTTCGAGGCGCAGAGGATTCGAGACACCGAACCGGGCCAAGGCCAGATCTCGCTCACTATCGCAGACCTAAAGCGTCAGGACCAGCATCCGAGGGAAAACGATTGCCTCTGGTGCCAGATGAGGACGTAGATTCTTCCGGATCCAACTGCGCCACACCAGCCCCCACCTTGTTGCCTGGCGTTACTATGGCACTCCAAGGGGTTTATGCAGTCTCTTGTTGTGGAGGCTTCTTATCAGTTTCCCTCTGCCGCTTGGGAGTAGGCGAGCTGGAGAGTGGCCCCCTTGCAGCCGTCCTGGTTCAGTGTTGTGTCGAGCATAGCGATTTTGGGCCAGAGCGCTGGTGGGATTTCCAATGATTGGAGCGAGTTGTGTCCCGCTGGGATGGTCAGGGGATGGGGACCTGTGTAGTTGCTGATCGCGTAATCCGCGCGTGTGCAGGGCAGTTCCGCCGCTACCGCTGCCTCTGTCCTGCTGATGTCTGTGATGCTGACCGACAGTCCGTTTAGCGACAGGGTCTCATTGTTGGGGTTGTAGATGGAGAGGTTCAGCGGGACGGAGGAGCCGGGGGAGAGCGGCGCGCCCAGGTCCCCGGAAAAGGTCAAGGTCCGTCCGGAAGACTGGACATCGAGCTGAACCGCGACGCCGGCCGCTTGGTTGGTGCCCGCGGCCGTGGCAATCGTGAGTTCGGCTTTACCCTCCGGCGGGGAGTCCGCGGTGACCACCGTCAGCAGAACCGTTGCCGTTTTTCCCGGAGCAACCACCACTGAGGCCGGTGCAAAGGCTGCCGTTGTGTTGGCCGGAAGGCCCGAAACGGTTGGCGTTACAGTGTCACTGAAACCCTTGTTGGAGGTCAGGGACACCGGATAGCTGACCGAGTTGTTTTGGCCGGTCGTCCTTCTGGAGTGATTCACCTGGATGGTAACGTCCGTTGTTTTGTTGCTCAGGGTGCCTGCGAAGGTGGCGCCGGCTGAAACGGCCAGGACCAGGAGACCTGCGAGTATGGCGCCGGTCCGGTTTGAGGGCGTCCATGCTTTGTAAATCCCCGGTTTACGAAGCTGAAAGTAATCCACTTCAGCAGGCTCGTCTGGAGCATACTAGGGCGAAAAAAGATGAAACCATATCGGGATGCATTAAGGGCTCTACCGGCCTGATATGGACTCGGGGTCGATGTGTTCGAGAAGTCGTCCGGGCAATATGCCGGTGTCCCCGGTCCGGTCGAACTGGACGCAGTACACAGGCCGCGCCGTGTCCCCTGGAATGTTGGTGACTGTGCCGGTATCGCCTGCGATCGCCGCGACGTAGTCGGCCAGAGCCATTACTCGGTCCCCGGTGGTGTAAGCATTCATGTTTTTGACCTTCTCGGAAGCAGGGACGACTGACCGGAACGGACCAGATCGTCGGGGGTCTCGGCTATGTCCTTTCCTGTCTGAGGTCGACTCCTGTTCTGGCGCGTATGAAGGAGGTCCAGTCGGTATGCCTGATCCAGTTTTTGGTATCCATGAAATGCAGCGTCCAGGCCAGTACCCGGGGAAGAGTCGCTATGTCCTCGACGACGATGCTGTAGCTCATGCTGGCGGTGTCAGGATCACAGGCGCTGTGGTGGACCCGCCATTGAACTTTTTGCGGCTGCCCTGTTGTCTCCGGTGTGAGCCCGAGTCCGCCCATTGCAGGTGTGCCGGGATGGATCTCCCGCTCCTGCCGGGCCCGCTCAGCCAGATTAACGGCCGGCATGTCAACGGAAAGATAACCTTCCGAGCCGGCAATATCCTCGCCGCACTTGTCGCACTGCCATTGCACGATCTGACCATTTGTCATAGCAATTCCCCCTGAACAGCTGTGCATCACAGACTACCTTCAGAGACGAACAACGTCGACGGCCACGCCTGTGCCGCCAGTCTGATGGTGGCCATTGGGGTTATGGCTCGATGTCGATCAAATCGGTGGAGCGCTCCGCGGGTACCTGGTCGGTTCCGGCGCGGTAGCGGTAGGTGATGTTTTCGTCCTGGACGATGAAAGTTTCCACGCCGCTACGGTTCCAGTGCAGGACGAGCAGCCCGTAGCGCTCGGCCAGCTTGGCCAGCGTCGGGAATGTAGTGACGTCAATGAGGGGCCGGCCCTGGGCTGCGGGCATCGGGTGGACCCGTACGAGCAGTGCCGCGTAGCGGCGGCGGATGGCCGCTGCCTCGTCGGCAGGCACGTTGCGGCGGGCGAACATCACGATGATGACGCCGATGGCCAAGGCGGCCAGAAGCAGCACGGCCGATATGACGCGGGCTGTGACGGCACCGATGCCCACTCCGTTCCACGCGATCATCCGGGCAACCATGGTTGCCTGCTGCGTGGTCGTCGTGTTCGTAACGGTCAGGGTATCCGGCGCGCCGGTGAGGGCGAGTTGGAGTGGGGTGAGGTTGAGCTTGAGCGCGGGATCGAATTCGGTTCCGGTTGCTGATGTGACCTGTGGTGCCAAGGCGATGGTGAGCGGTCCGGCCGGAAGGCCGGTGACGGCCGATGCGGCCTGTGCCTTGGCTTCCAGCGTGGTCAGGTCCAGCCGCACGGTTCCCTCATAGTCGTCGGCCGTGAAGGTGACGGGTCCGGCAAGCGGGACGGTTGAGTGCCAGCCTCCGGGTGTGGACAGGTCCGCCCCCACCGTCACCGTCCCGGGCTCGCCGTGATAGGTGAAGTGAACATCGACGATGTTGGTGAGTTTGCGAAAGACCGGGTCCGGGGAATGTGCGGTGGTTCCGTCGTACGCCGGGGTTTGTCCAACAGCCGCGCTGTAGGAGAAGTCCATCCGGGTGCCGCTCTTGACCGGGGAGGTCGAGGGTACCTCGGTCGGCCCGGACCAGGCCAGTACACCGAGGGCCAGCCCCATCAATGCCAGGACGGCGCCGAGGGCGGCGGAAACCCGCAGTGAGGACGGAAGGACCTCCAGGACCTGGTGCCGGGAGGGGGATGTGCTGATGTGGCGGGACACTGCTGCTCTCCTTCGTTTGCGCCGGCGGCGCGTGTTTGCGGCGGCGCTGCCGCCAGCCAGCAGGGCGAACGCGACCATGGCGAGCCCGGCGGGGCTGCCCAGCCGTTGGAGCCAGGTGCCTCCCTCAGGGATCCTGGTGGCGAGCCGGCCTAGGAAGTCGTTGGTGGTGGGGTGGTCGACATCGGTGAAATTGTTGTTGTCGCCCTTGAAGCTGTAGCGGTCACCGTCAACGGCAATGATTCGGTGCATGACCACGGTGTTCATCTGCTCGCTGCGGTAGGCGACCACGTCACCGACGCGGTACTCCTCGTCCCGGTGCACTATGGCCAGATCACCTGCGTGGAAGCCTGGCTCCATGCTGATGCCATGGGTAATGACATACGAGGCACCGCCGCCCACGGAGGCAGGCAGCAGCCACGCGACGGCCGCGAGGACAACAACGGCCAGCAGAATCGGTACTACCCGCATGGTCCCCCCACCGTATGGTGCGGGGCCGGCACCCCAACAGGTGCCGGCCCTACTCGTCAGTTAGTACTAGCTGGCGACGATGCTGAGCGTGCGGACATCGGTGACACCCGTGAAGGTGCAGGACAGGTCCGTGCCCCCGCCGACGTTCGGTGTCGGGTCGCAGGTGGCGGTCTGGGAAGTTGTGCCGTTGCCAATAGTCGCCTTCACTGTTGCCGGGGTGGCTGCAAGGTCCTGGGTCACGTGGAAGGCGACACCCGTGGTCGTATCGCCAGTGCCAACCGTGTACTCCACGGAGGACACGTTGACGCCGGAGATTCCCTGGCTCACGGCGCCGACGATCTTGTTGTTTTGGTCGATGCCGCTCGCGGCGGTGAAGGCTGATCCGGCGATACCGATGAGACCGGCGACCGAGAGGGCAGTGATGAGCTTTGCAGACTTGCGCATGAGTTTTTCTCTTTCGGTTAAAGGAGCCCGGCAGCCCCTGAGCGGGCCCCGCGGCGGTTGCAACCCCAGCTACAACTGGATGCCGCCATCCACGCCGATACAGGACCATATTCGTGCCCTGTTCTTCGTCGACATCTCGAATCTAACAGCCAAAATCAAGGTTTAATCAAGTCTATGGATTAACCTCACGGAACGCTCACGAAGCTAGGGGAAAATGAGCTCAATACTGCGGTTACCCTTGCGGAAGCGCCACTTAGCTGAAAGTTGGCATCCCGCTCTTTGGATGGCTTCGCTGGTCAAGTCAGGACATTGCAACGGGCCGGCCCGATCAAGGAAGGCATAAGGTTTCCGCAAGATCAGGCGATGTCCGGCCCGGCCGTGAAAAGTGCACGTAGCCTTAATCGATGGCCAATTCAGCAGCACACTCCGGTGACCCCGGCACGCACACCTCGGATGCAGCGGCACGTTCGGCGGCCCCCGGGGGTGGCGCCCTGCCTCGTGGTGGTCAGGAGTTGCCGTTGGTGGATGCTGTGGTGCTTCAGGACCTGGAAGATGAGCTTGGGCGGCGTCAGATGGCATGGGATTTTGCCAAAGACTATGCCGCGATGTGGGGGTTACGGCAGCGGTGCCTCCTGGATTCAATCCAGCGTGAGGATCGCGTGGCAGCCCTTGATGCGGTGATCAGCCTGAAGGTGTCCTCGGCCATGGTCGGGGGGCTGCGGCTGGAGCGGCTTGCTGAGACGCTGGAGAGCACCATCCGCAAAGGCGACCTGCGTGATGGTGCGGCGCTGCTGGCCCTGATTTCGCTCCACGGGCAGGCGACCGTGAAGGAACTTCAGCTGCGCTACCTTCAGCCGGCCAGATAGCCGGGGCGGCACCCTCCCAGGCTCCCACGTCAGGCCGGACTGCTCCTTCATTGGGGCTTGGCTAACCGGTAGCCCACTCCTCGGACCGTAAGCAGCCAGCGTGGCGAGTCCGGATCATCGCCGAGCTTACGGCGAATATTTGCGATATGCACCTCCATAGCGCGTACATCTGAGTCACCAATCAACGCGTCCTGGTCGTAGTATCTGCCGCGGACGGCGCGGACGAGCTCGGCTTTCGTCAGGACAGCTCCTGCCCCCCGAAGCAGTTCCTGCATCAGGTCGAACTCGCTTCGCGTCAGTTCCAGGGCCTTTCCGCGGACAGAGGCTGTGCGGGTTCTGCAGTCCAGCGCCAGGCCATTGTGCCGCAGAACCGACTCGGTGCCCTCCTCCTGCGGCGGGAGGGGCTCCGATTGTGGTGCTGAAGGGGCCCCCGCGGGTGTCTGGGGCCGTTCCCGGCGCATCATCGCGGCGATTCTGGCCCGCATTTCCCGGGGACGGAATGGTTTGGTGATGTAGTCATCGGCTCCGCCGTGAAGGGCCGTCAACAGATCGGTCTCCTCCGTTCTGCCGGTGAGCATCACGACGTAGGCGTTGCTGTACCCGCGGATACGTCTTAGAACCTCGAACCCGTCAATGTCGGGCAGGCCAACATCCAAGGTCACCACAGTGGGTCTGACGTCCCGCACCAGATCGACGCCGTTGCGCCCGTCGGACGCGGTATGAACTTCAAACCCCGACTGAAGGAGGATTCCTTCCAGCAGGTTGCGCATGTCCGCGTCGTCTTCGATTACAACAGCCACGCCTAAGTCGTTCATGGCCCCCCCATGTTCGCCTGAAACAGAATCAACCCAGCGCTGAGACGATAGTCACAGCACGCCTTACTAACCTACAAGGAACAGCACAGGTTTCGAGGAAGCCATCCAATGAATCCGGGCCTTCGGACCCGCCGGCAACCAAGCTTCAGGCAGCACCCTCTTGGCACGTGCTCTGATCAACTGGAGATCCTGGCCGCCCAGGCCCTGACATCCTTTTCGATGAACCGCACTCCCGGCAGAACAGAGTGGAGCCGTTCGGTCAGTTTTGCTTCGACCGAGAAAAGCGGCCAGCCGGTCGTCACTGCCTGGGTTTCGCTGATGACCTTTTCCGTGCGTTCCAGCAGAACATTCAGCATTCTGTCTGCGTCCCGGGCATCCCGTGATTGGTCGCGGACACTGTGATTCGTGGCCTCCCCGGCCCTGGACAGCCTCTGCAGGTTCATCGTCTGACCGGACGTTATGCCCAGCCAGGTCATGGCGTCGGAGAAAGAGGTGAAGAACTTCGTGGGGCAGACCGGAGCATGCCTGGCCACGTAGAAATCGACGATGACCCGATCCACGGGTGAAGCCCCTACCACTGCCACGCGGGTCAGCGGCCAGGCGCCGGCGAACACGGTCCGGGCCTTGTGCTCCAGCACTCCCATCCGGGAGATGTCCACAACCATGGGGCGGGGACGGCTCGAACAGAGGGCGCTGACCTTTGCCATCACGGCACGGGCGTCCTCTTCCGTCACGACCGCTCCACTGGCCCATCGCTGGTACAGGACGTTGCCGCAAAGTTCCACCGTGTATTTATTGCCAACCGGCGTTTGTTCCCTCATAAAGGTCCCCCCCAAAAACCGACTCTGACCGTGGCGGCTGGCCGCCACACTTCCTCCGCTGGGTGTAAAGCCCAAGAAATGATTCGACAATAACGCCCTCTTGCACCAAATGATGTGAAGCGCGCTGTTGCTCGATGCTTCTGCAAGCCTTAGTGCCCCGGCGGCATCCTCGCCTGGAGGCCCGGCAAGGGAAGTGCGTGAGAGCATTGGAGATCGGTCCCAGGAAAAGTCTGTTGGGCCCGCCGTTCCGCCGGCCGGGTCTTGAATCGCATTCGGGAGGTCGCGTTCGGTGGATGGTGAAGCGGAGATTTGGCGTACTGATCCTGTCACGCTGCGCGATGTGCTCCTGGATCGGGCAGCCGTGGAGAGCAGACTCGAAGGATGTCCGCCACTTGAGCGGGTCTGGATCCTTTCGCTGCTCGGCCGCGATGAGGAAGCCGTGGCCGAAGGACTCCGCCTTCTGGAGGACTCGCATGACAGGTTCCGGCCCCTGCTCGTCCTTGCCCAGGCCTATCAGCGACGGTACAAGTGGCACGAAGCGGCCAAATTGCACGAGGAAGCTCTCCGCCTGGCAAACACCCGCGCGCGCGAAGCGCTGGTACGGCACCAGATCGGCCGGCGTCTCTTTGATGAGGCGCTGTACCGGGACGCCGCAGCCGAATTTGAGTGGGCCTACGACTTGTACAGAACCACCGGCCGGGACAGGCTCGCGAAGATCTCCAGGCAGGCCATGATGCGTGCCCGCCAGATCTCGGCACAGTCCTGACACAGCAGGTCAGCGAAACGTCGGAGGCCACTGGCCGTCCTTGGGCCCATTTTCTCCCCATGGGTATACACCGGATCCCCGGCACCGGCGAGGCCACCAGCTGTGCAGAACTGCGACAAACGCGCAGCTCAAGGCATTATTGAGCAAATCTTGACCTTTCTTACGGGTCATCTTGAGCTTGACTGTGTAGGCGGCTCGTTTGCAGTTAGGATCGGCGGGTTGGCCTACTGAAAGGCGCCTCTTGATGGATTTCCTCCGCTATGTCACCGGTCTCGCGGTCTTCCTTAGCCTCTCGTTTGCACTGTCGTTTTCCGCCCACCTGCTCCTGATGCGACATACGAAGCGGAAGCACGCTGCACTGTCAAGCCAAGAGCAATAGCAGCCGACCGTGCCGTATATCGACATCAATCCGCACCGGCAGCGACCGAAATGGCTCGGCTACCTCGTGCTGGCCGTTCTCACGGCCCTCACCGTCATTGTTGTCATTGCTGCTCTTGTTGGCACATAAGCCCGCTCCCGAGCGGACGCCGCGGGGCCGAATCTGCGGTCTCGGGACTTCTGACCCTGGAGGCTGTCCTGGTACCCGTGGTGGATCTTTGCCGGGCGCGGCACGAGGGTAGCGTTCTTTCTCCGTCCGGGCACGGCTAAGCGCCGCATCGGATCCGGACTGTCCCCCCAGACAGCGGAACTGGCGGCGGCTGCCGCCCACGGAAAGGCCAGGACAGCACATGACCGCTGGATTTGAGGTATTCCTGGACACGCAGCTGCGGTTCAGATTCCGGCTGCGTGACGCAGACGGTGCCGTGCTGGCCGTGTCGTGCCCGTTTCTCAGCAAGCGGGAAGCTGCGGCGGGGATTGCTGCCCTGCGCGAATGCGCAGGCACGGGCCTTATCGCCGACCTCACGGGTCACCGGCACGGTCCGGACACCATGCCGGTGACCGGGTGCCGATGCAGCCCTATCCGCCGGAGGTCCTGTAGGTCGCCGCGTCCTGATCAACAGCTCTAATCCCGGCGCCGCCTACAACGCCGGTCTCCGGCCAGCGACGTGGCCGCTTCGAGCCAAGGTGGCCGGGCGGGTACTTCCGCGCTATGCGCCACAGCTGAATTAGACGAAGGCTCACTGACCGGAATACGGTGTTCAAGGCGTCTCCGCATCCCCCGATTAGCGGAGCCGTTGCCCGAGGGAGGCCTCCGCGCTTGAGCCCGTCCTGAGTCTGGAGGCTTTTCCTCATGATGCAGCTGGCCCCATGGCCTTGGGACCGCCCGTCGTCCTCGACCACTGCCCAGCCCGCCGCTGGCAACGCTGCACGATAGTGCCGCAACACATCGACGTCTCCCGAGAGCACAAACCTGCGTTCACAGCCGCCTACACCACTCACGCCGCCACCGCTGAAATCGCCGATGTGACTGATGGAATCGAACGCCCGCTGGGACTCACGAAATGCCTGCAGTGATTATCCGGCGGAACATTTGTTTCCCTGTCCGACTCCCACCCCAAGCTCAAAATAGTCTTCGGCGTTCTTTCACGTCAACACGCTTTAAAACCCTCTCGACCCGGAATCTGGAACCGTGGACGCCTTCACATCCCCATCTCCCCGTGGATCACGCGATGCTCTCTCCGTCCTGCTCTACGTGGCGGTCATCGCGTCGATCTTCTTCGCGTACATCCAGTTGTTAGTTGAAGCACACAGAAAAGGTGCCGCACCCCGGATCAGGGGCGTGCGGCACCTTTTTGGATTCCATCACCAGAAGTGGGCCACGTCCACGATCAGCCGGGAACCGGACCCTGGCCCATCCAAGGTGAAGACCCGGAAGGGCAACCGGGCACGGACGCCTAAGCCGATGCTGGTGTAACCCTCGAAGCTTCCGGCATAAACCACTTGCCGGAAGGTCTGGTAGCCGGCCACGTTGGACAGCTCAGCCTTCGCGGCGGGGTTGTAGGTGACGTTGCCGTTGCTGTCATAGGAGGGTGCGTTCACTGTGACCTGCAGGCGTGCATTGCCCTGCACAGGGATCGTGAAGCCGGTGCCGTCCTGGACGATCTCCGGGACGTACTGGACGGTGTAGCCGTTCACGGGGCTGTTGAGGTCGACCACCATCCTGTCGAAGCAGGATTGCTGCCCGGTCCGGACGTTGGTGACGGATGCGGTGCTCATGTCGAGCGCGGTTTTAGCCGAAGATCCCCATTCAAGACTGCAATACGATGTGGCTGCCGAGGCGGGCCCCGGTGCCAGGATTCCCAGCCCGACGGCCGCGAGGAGTGCCGTGAGCCAGAGGAGGAGCTTTTTCATTTAGGTGCCATCCAGAGAAAGTGGTGGGGTTGGATAGCTCAAGCGTAGGAGTGTCAGGTGCGTGAAACGAGGGTTGTGGCCGTTTCGGCGTGCAACCGTGAGAAACGCAGAATTTGCATCACGCGTTTGTAAATCCGGGCCTCAATTACTGCCGTCCTTTACCGTTCCGGTGCCGTTTCCGGACCCGGATGTTATCCGGATAACGACGCCGGAAAGACGCAAGCCCATTGGGAGTGCCTGGCGACAGACGCATGACTGCCGTAATGAGCTGGCACGGGGGGCAGATAGGCTGGGGCCCTGACGTTGGGGGACGCGGCGGAGCCGCTTGTGCACATCAAAGAATTTCGAATGGATTTAGGGGACTAAAGCCTTCGATGTCCACGCCTTCCTCCCTGGGGCCTTCCCGTCCCTTATCACAAACCATCGTTCCGTGATAGCTGTCACGGAACCCCTGACAGCCTTGGCCACACACCTAACCAGGGTTATCAGAACTCGGCTCCATAACCGGACGCTTCAATCTTCTGGACCTCTGGCCCAGGAAAATCAACTGAATACCAGTGCTCCCGGCTGGCGTTCAGGTCGGACCAGGGGCAGGAAGCACCGCCCGGTACCTGCGCAGCGGGAAGACTGATCGCAGGCGCTGCTCTTATGTTCCGGGAGCAGTTCGGCGCTCAGTCACCGCACGAGCCTGGCGACGGGAGGGGCACCAGCCCGCAGATGACTGGAGGGTACTTTTAGAAAAGGGATGGCGAAGCGATCGATGAATCAGGCTCCGATTCCAGCGCTTCAGTGTCGGCTTCTTTCACGGCATCCTCTGCGACACTCACAGGAGCTCCGGGCTGGCAGGGCTTTCACTGCGGCGACCAGCTCGTCGTAGTCGCCGAATTCGCCCTTGATTCAGCATGGTATTGCCTGAAGATATCGCTACCACCTCGAGGTTGGCAAAGGACACGTTCTACGCCTGATCGTTGACAAGAGCAGGCCCCGGACGGCACGTTCGAGTCCTTTCTTGTTTTACCGTCAAAGTTTCCGAGCAAAGTGATGCATGTTACGATGCCTTCAATTTCCAGTTGCGAAAACGGTCTAGAAATATGGGCCTGGTGAGGGGCTGTTGTGCCGTTTCGAAAGGCCTTGGTTACGGTCCGGTATCTGGCGCCCTCACGTCGGAACTACACATCCTCCCAGAGGCTCTCGGGCCGCACGGCGCTGTCGAACCGAGAGCTGAGAATTCTCGAGGGATTTCAACTCGAGCCCTACGCCGTGCCTGGTAATAATGACACCCATGTGAGCCTGAAGAGCTTTATTTTGCCGATTACAGAGGTTCGGCGTCTGATGGCTGCACTGTCAAAAGCTACTTTGCTGACCTCAGCCCAACTGCGCAAGGATCCGTCCGACCGAACGCCGGTCGAGATCGAAGTGAAGGGTCGCTTCTCCGGAAAGGCCCGGATGCTCCTCGAAGACGCTCTGTCTTTACTGGAGGCTGATGAATTCTTCCTCCAAGATTGCCTAGGGGCCCTTGAAAAGAACAAAAAAACACCCCCTGTACCAGCCAGCCATGTTCTTGCGCGGCAGGAGGCGGCCCGGCGGATTGGACCCTACTTCAGTCCATTATCCCTGCGGGCCTACCTCGGCATTGAAAGGGTTGAAGATTTCACTCGCTGGGTGGATACCAGCGACGTCCTACGGGTGTTCAGTGAAGAGGATCTCGTTGCTTATCCTGCCTTCCAGTTTCGAGACGGCAAGCTTGACCCAAGATACGCTCGAGTCCTCCATGAGTTCCGTGACGAGACGATGTCTGGATGGGCAATCGCGGACTGGTTCACGGTCCCGCAATCCGGCCTGAAGAGTTGTGCGCCGAGAGACTGGCTGGACAAAGGCAATCCTGCCGAACCGGTTGTCCTAGTTGCACGGGAGTACGTCATGCATTGGGGCAGGCCATGAATGAACCGGACCTCCAAGAATACGAGCAGTTCCAGAAACCGGAGCGCGAAGAAGTCATCCAACGTTTACCTTCGAAACCGGATGATTATTCTGCTTTTCCGTCCATGAGTTTCCCAGCAGGTTCGAAGTGGTACCGGAACCACGGTCCCCTTGGTGCTTGGTATTTCGACGGGTCTCTTGGAGGGCGGTTCAATTTATTGTCGCCAAACGGCACGCTCTATCTAGCAAATACCGAAGAAGGAGCGTTCCGCGAATGGGTCGGGCCAGGGGTTGATCCGGCGGCACATCGGCGCGGAATCCACGACTCACTACTTCGGGACAGGTGGGTGTCCTTTTTGACCCTTCCGGTGGCTGTCAATGCGGCGGACATCAGTGCATCGGACTCACTTTGGTGGGGCATACTCCCTAGGCTCTGGTGTTCTCCGCCGTATGACACTCCACAGGCATTTGCCAAAGAATTCCTTGAGGCTGAATTTGGGGGCATATACACCCCGCTTCAGTACACGCCCGGGCAGAGGGGTATTGCCGTCTTCGGGGAAGAAGGACCGCGGGAATGGGCAGCCGGCGCGGAAAAGGTTTCAATGACCGCAGTCGCCCAAAAGCTTGGCGTTCCGGTCTGGAGGGCGCCGAAGATGAGGGAAATGAAAATGATTTAGACAGGGTCATAGGAAGCAATGTGCGGGCACGTTTGAGAGTTGGCGAAGCATTTGCACATGATTACAGAATCGAGTCGGGGACAAGTGACCGAGGCACAGCTGGCTGAGCGGGGCAGGATCGTGATTGTGGGCGGCCAGGCAGTTCAAGACCCTCCGCTACCAGCTAGCCCAGCTGACAACGCAGGGCAAGATCGTGATAGGCACGGCGGTCACCGATCCTTCGTTTCTGTGAAGCGTCTTCAGCACACTCAGGGCGCCACGATTCAAGAAACCTTTGCGGTCAACGGCATCCCACGTGACCTCTTCAGTGCACAAGCCCTGTTCGACCGATCACCGTTCGACTTTGAGCGATGGGCAGTATCGATGATCAACGCGGAGCCTAATCAGAAACAGGTTGGCGACAAGGGAATTGATGGTGTGGCGCGCTTCCCAATTGATGGCGCAGGCAAGATCGGTAAAGTCCTTGTCTCCGTGAAGGGCGGTAAGAACTTGAACCCCGGCATGGTCAGGGATTTGAAGGGGACCGTAGAAACCCAGAAGGCGCAAATGGGGGTTCTAGTCACCTTTGGTGAGGCAACTCGGGGCGTAAAGGATGCGATTGATCACGGCGGTCTTTCTGTCCACCCTGCGAACAGTCAGCAGTTCCCGCTGTTACAGCACATCACGATTGCTGAGCTCCTAGCAGGCAAACGCCCTGAAATGCCGCCTACCATCCTGCCGTATATCGAAGCTAAGAAGCAGAGCTTGCCGAAGTTGACTCCCACCCTGTTCTAGTTCGTTCCAGGCATCCGATAGACTGCGGCAGCTACAAGGGCCGGAGAAAACGGGGGCGACATGGACGCGAAAACGAACCACCCTATGCTGCCGCTGGCACTTCAGGGTTTCGGGGATGCGCATAGTCGACACAGGGACCTTCGACTAACTTCCGACCCTGCGAGCCTCTTCGTTTCCGCTGCTGAATGTGTCTACTGGGCGGCAACCATTCATGAGCAGCTTCGCTGGTGGCCGGAGTACGCGGAGTTCACAGCGGATCACGTGCTGGGATCGTTGCTGCCGGGCGTGCGCTATGTACGCAACCTAAAAACACACAGTCTGCCTATGACTATGCAGAGTGTGGAGGGCCTGATGTTCCCGATTGTGTTCCCCAAGGTGTTCTCTGAAGTTGTGTGGCTGCCGCTTGACCGCTTGCCCGAACCAAATCGGACCACCAAGTTCACGCAAATGCAGGCAGAGTCTTACGCTCAACAAATGGCCGGTGTCCCCACGCGTCACACGTTCCAACGACTCGCGGATGGGTTTACTGAACTAAGGGGGCTGGAAGGTTCGCCGCTGGGCGTGGCTTCCTCCCGCACGGTGTAGGCACCCAACCGCTAGACCTCTGAGTCCGCAGAAAGTCCGCAAGAGGTCCGCAAACCTACACAAACCGGCAACCGCAGCCCACACTGAAACCGCTAGAAATCAACGGATACAGTGCCTGCCAACAACGCACATTTATGTAAGGGAAGTTCCGCTTCAACGTGTAGGTTGGCTCTTTTTCCCAATGCTGGGATCAGTTGCTGGCACTCCGCACAAGGTCCGCAAGAAAGCCGAGAGCATCGTCCATCATGGCTTCGGCAGCGGATCTGGTGCGATCCTCCGCGGTTGGCAGAGCGTGAACTCAATTTCGTTCATCTCCTCAAGCTGAGCCGAAATTCGCATACTCGAGAGCGGTTCGTCAGTCAGCGGGTCATACTGTCTGCGGCTCAGGGCCGATACTGATTAGTCGCGCTGTCGGCGGCGGCGGGCGCTGAGGACCTCAGCAACCCCAACCAGGGCCAACGGGAACGTCACGACGGCTGCAAGGTGGCGCTTCAGATCATAGGGGTCCTGAAGTGCCGCCCAGCTCACCAGAATTCCTGGCAGCCCTACGCAGACGGATACCCAGACGGGGTTGCCCCGGACATGGGACCCGATACTGGACGCTAATGACAGCGCGCATCCGGCGTAGATGTAGCGGCTACCGATCCAGACCTCTTCCTGTTCGGCCGGACCTGGCAACCAGATATGCCAGTTGGCGCGCGCGATCCCGTAGCCGATCAGGGTCATCGAGGCGAGGACGAGCAGGACCCAGACGATGGTTGTAGCCCACCGGCGCCTTGCTTCAAGCGTCGCCTTCACCTGTCGGCTTCTTCCGGGACAACGATACTTACAAACCTTACAGAAACTTCGCGTGGCATTCGACGTTCCGCAGGATAAGCCCTTCCATCGATCTGCAACCGACGCAACTCACCAGACTTCAACAACTGACGGACAGTCGGGACACGAACGGCCAGCTCCTCACCTACCTGGCTGATCGCCAAGAAACCTCGGGTGCTTCGGCGTCACAGGAGCAACACTCGCCCTGGAACTACTCGGCACCCTTAGCGATATGGGAGTCAGGCGACAACGGTAACTCCATGAACTCATACACTTCCCGCCACGCGTTATCCAAACGCATCTCAGCCAAAACCGTCTCCTCCTTGCCAGCGTTCGCACCGCGCTTCCGCAACTCAGAGAGCTCGTTGTACAGCGCCTCGACCTGCTCCAGACGCTTCCTAAATTCCAAGTCAGCCATTGCCAAAGACTAACTGACCGGAAGGTGACCAGATAGGTGGGGACATCCCATTCCGCGCATCTACTAGCACCACCGTCGGTAAGCACTCTCGCACTCCAAGAACCTGAAATGTTCCAACCAAAGACAGGTCAACATGCCAAGAGCATGAAGGGATGCGCCAACCCAATGCCCAACACCCACAGCCAAGACCTGCTGCACGCACACGCGTGAAGCGAACAAAGCGCGAGGCACATCAACCGGCAGCGTGGGTACGGGACAACCCAGATCAACGCACGCAAAGCCTTGGAACCACGGGTAGCCACAGGCACAGTCCGACACGCACGCTGCGGCGAGTACATTCACATCATCATCCCCGTCAGCCCAGCAGGATGCAGAATCAAGGGCTGTGGTTTCCGTTGGATCGGTTGCTACCATCCCCAAGTCGTCGGATGACGAAAGAGCCTGCAACGGTAAGCAACGCGAAAACAACGCCTGCCAGGCCACCGATCCAAGATCCAACGATCAAGCCCACTCCTCGCAAGTCCAGTCCTCGACCTTCTGACAAGCCGGGGACGTATGGCGGCCGGAAAAGCTTGGCAGCCAGCACACCGGCAAACACCATGTAGACAAGGCAGCCAAGGATGCCGAGGATCAGGTATCGAGGAACCCAGGCTCTGGACAAGCTGTTGTGGGCGACAATGCCCGTAATGATCAGGAGGACGCTCGGGGCGCACGACAGGACCCAAAACGCGACGAGCTCGAAGTCGTTGTAGTCCATAGCCCTTCTTTGTCCGGCCCTTCCCCGGAGTGGCTGCGACCCTCGCGGGAGCCGGCAGCGCCTAGGAAGCCCCGACGCGGCGATAGCGGATGTGGGTGGTCAGCGGCGAGTGGAGCACCTCGGCGGGTTCGAAGCCGAAGGATTCAACCCCGCCGAAGATGCGTTCCCCCGAACCGAGCAGGACCGGTGCGATGTCGAGGGTGAGCTCGTCGATCACACCGGCGATCAGTGCCTGGCGGACGGTCGAGGCCCCACCGGCGATATCCACACCGTTGTCCCCGGCGGCCTGGCACGCTGCCGAGTACGCAGCGTCGAAGCCGTCGGTGACGAAGTGGAAGGTCGTTCCGCCCTCCATCTGGATAGGGTCATGTTCGTGATGGGTCAGCACGAACACCGGCGCGTGGTACGGCGGTTCGGCTCCCCACCACCCGGTCCATTCCTCATCCCAGTCCCCGCGGATCGGGCCGAACATGTTCCGACCCATTACATAGGCGCCCCGCGGACGCATCAGCCACTCGTTCGCAAGGCTGTCAGCTTCGTTGGCACGCGGGTCGCCGATGTGCCAGCCGTGCAGCTCCAGCCCCCGTTTGCCCAGGGGGTTCTCGCGGCTCTGGTCCGGTCCGGCAACGAACCCATCCAGCGAGATTGACATGTGACAGGTCGTGTCGGGCATCGCGAACCTCCTGAGGGATTGCGACCTTGCATTGAGGCGCATGAGAATTCTGGCGATCCTAGCACCTCCTTAGGTTGCTTGGGTCAGCCCTGCCCGGAAAAACCGGCCGGACTGGCAACAGGGGAGATATAGAGTCATTGATTCGACGATCACGCCGATCTTGACAACGAATGTCGGCAGGGACAACATCCGCAATTACGATGAATGCCGTGTTGGGATGACCTTGGATTCGGGGCACCGAAATGACGAACGGTATGTCGCGAGAGAACGGCAAGAAAATCGGAATCTCTACATCCGATATGAAGCCCGAACCGGGCGACCTGGGCGGGCATTCACAACAGTCTGGTTCCTGGTCACGGCCGTAGCCGTGGTCCTGTGCGCATTCTTGTTCCACTTCCCCGGCGCCTCGGACCCCGTCCGTATAGGGCATCTCGAGGCCATCTTCATGGCCTCCTTTGGTTGGCCACAGCGCCGAGCGGGGTTCGACGCTGATTCCGCAGCGCTCATGGGGGTGGCCCCACTGGATTTCCAAAAGATCACCTGCCCTACGCTCATCATGCACGGCACTGCGGATAGAGCCGTGCCGCCGGAAACGTACGGCACGCTCACGCCCGCATCCCGCTTTGAGTTGTACTGGATGCGGGGTTCGCATGTGTCCTTCTTCCGTGAAGAGGGAGACACAGCCCAGCCTTACGCCCTTGAATGGCTGCAGCGCCAAGTCCGGAACGGGCTTGGCCCGTAGACGCAGCCCCCGGCAAGCCCTGCCGAGAGGGTGTGATCCCGGCCGGGCATACGCCGTATCCTTACTGAAGGACATCGGACTGATCCTGGCGACTCCAGGGGGACCCCTCATATGAGGGAACATAAAAGGAGACGGCATGCCTCTCAAGCGCCTGATTCACATCGTTTCCGGGGCTGTGGCTGCGGCTTTGGTTCTTTCCGGCTGCTCGGATGGCGGAGGAATCGGCGGAACAGTGCCGGCGGTGGTCGGCGAAGCCAAGCGCGGCGGCAGCGTGACCGTCGCCGAAGTCAACGCGCTCTCCTCGTTCAACCCGTACAGCACCGCCGGAAACACAGACATCAACTCCAAAGTCGGCTACATCACGCACTCGGGGTTCTTCTATGTGGATGACTCCGCGAGGGTGGTCCGGAACGACAAGTTCGGCCACTACGAAAAGGTCTCCGACCAGCCGTTGAAGGTGAAGTACACGGTGAACGACGGGGTCAAATGGTCCGATGGTGAACCGATCGGTGCAGGCGACCTGCTGCTGGCATGGGCTGCCGGTTCCGGCTATTTTGACGACGCCGACGCCAAGGCGGGGACCGGGACCAAATACTTCTCGGTCGCGTCCGACACCAGCGGCCTCGCCAAGACGACCTTTCCCGAGATCGGGGGAGACGGGCGTTCCATCACCCTGCAGTATGCAGAACCGTATGCTGACTGGGAAGTGGCGTTCGACGTCGGACTTCCAGCGCATGTGGTAGCCACGAAAAGCGGCCTGAACGATGAGGGGGACCTCATCGACCTGCTCAAGGACTCGCCGCGCGGGGACAGCGAAAAGCCTGCTGCTAATCCCGCTTTGAAGAGGGTTAGCGACTTCTGGAACTTCGGCTTCGATTCCAAATCGCTGCCTCCCGATCCTGCCATCTATCTCTCAAGCGGCCCCTACATCGTCAGGGACGTCGTCCCCGGTGCCTCTGTGAGGCTGGTCAGGAACAAGGACTACGTGTGGGGACCGGAGCCGCACCTGGACGACATCACCATCCGCTTCACACGGGGTGCTCAGGCTGCTGTCGACGCGCTGCGGAACGGACAGGCGGATGTCATCTCACCGCAGCCCTCAGCCGGCACCGAGGACCTCTTCAGCGGTCTCGCGAACCAGGGAGCCACCGTCCAGCGGTTCAGCCAGTCAGGCTACGACCACCTCGACCTGAACTTCAGCGGCCCCTTCGCCGAGGAGGACGTCCGCAAAGCGTTCCTCAAGACCATCCCGCGCCAGGAGATTGTGGACGCGGTCGTCGGCGGACTGATACCCGAGGCAAAGCCCCTGGATTCCCAGGTCTTCCTTCCGGCCCACCCAAAGTACGCAGACACCGTTAAGAACAACGGGTCATCCGAGTATTCCAAGGTGGACATCGACGGAGCCAAGTCACTGTTGCGGGGCGCCACCCCGACGGTCCGCATCCTGTACAACAGGGATAACCCCAACCGGGCGCGGGCCTTTTCACTGGTCCGCGAATCCGCCGGGCTTGCGGGCTTCCAGGTGGTGGATGCCGGGCTCGGCAACGCCGACTGGGCGACGGCGCTTGGCGGCGGCGGGTACAACGCCGCCCTCCTGGGCTGGATCAGCACGGGAGTCGGAGTCAGCCGCATCCCACAGATCTTCCGGACAGGGGCCGGCAGTAATTTCAACGGATTTTCCGACGGCGACGCCGACAAGGCGATGGAGCAGCTCGCCACCACCACCGACCTGGCCAAGCAGGACGAGCTCATGGCCGGGATCGACAAGCGCGTGTGGGCCAGCGCCTATGGATTGCCGCTGTACCAGACCACCGGGACCACCGCTTTCAGCAGCCGGATCGCCGGTGTGAAGTCAAGTCCCGGGCCGCTGGGCGTGTGGTGGAACGTGTGGGACTGGCACATCACCTGACCTTCCGCCACCGCGCCCTGATGGGATGGCACCCGCCTGTCGGCCCCGGTTTAGCCCGATTCGCCGACTTTCATACCAGCGAGTAACATGTGACATGCACTACGACTTCCTGCTACGCGCCCCTACTTTGTTTGCCGATCACGGTTTGGCAACGGAGTACCAGTATTTGGACATTGTGCGGCTAGGCTGATCGTATATGTATGCCACGTCACAGATAAATCTGCGGCTGGCCCCCGGGGAAGCAAAAGATTTCCCTGGAATATCTCCCACAACTCATAGGAGGCGGAATGCGTTTTAGGCGCAATTCCAAAGCACTGGGCATCGTGGCTATCGCCGCCCTCGCCCTGTCCGGCTGCGGCGGTGGCGGCGGCACTGGCGGCGCCAGCCAGTCCGGCGGCGATCCCAACAAGATCATCACGGCGTACAACAATGAGCCCCAGCACCCCCTGCTGCCGGCCAACACCAACGAGGCGTATGGCAGCCACGTCGTCGAACTACTTTTCGAAGGCCTCCGTACCTACGATCCCAATGGCAAGCCGGTCAATGCCCTTGCTGATTCCATTGACTCAAGTGATGGCCAAAACTGGACCATCAAGGTCAAGAAGGGTTCGAAGTTCACCAACGGCGAAGAAGTCACGGCAAAAACATTCGTTGATTCCTGGAACTTCGCGGCGAATTCCAAAAACCTCCAAACCAATGGTTTCTTCTTCGAATCCATCGCCGGGTACGACGATGTTTCGGCGGTCACTACCGAGAAGTCGGCCGATGGCAAGGTGACCACTACGCCTGCTCCCAAGGCCGACACCATGTCAGGCCTGACGGCTACTGACGATTCGACGATCTCTGTCAAGCTGTCGCAGCCCGAGGCTGACTGGTCCCTGCGCCTGGGCTACGCGGCCTACTTCCCGCTTCCGTCGGCCGCGCTTGCTGATCCCAAGACCTATGGGGAAAACCCTGTCGGCAACGGCCCGTACAAGTTCGCCAAGACCGGTGCCTGGGTTCACGATCAGTCCATCTCGCTCGTGAAGAACCCGGACTACAGCGGTCCCCGCGAGGCAAAGAACGGTGGCGTGACCTTCAAGTTCTACACCGATCCAGGTCCCGCCTACACCGACCTGCAGTCCGACAACCTGGACGTCACGGATGTCCTGCCGTCCAACGCGTTGAAGACCTACGTCACGGATTTCCCGGACCGCAACGCTGCCAAGCCTGTTGCCACGGACGCCACGCTGAACATTCCCCCATACAACCCGAACTTCCAGGGTGAGGCCGGCAAGCTTCGGCGCCAGGCCCTCTCCTACGCCATCAACCGCGAAGAAATCACCAAGGTTGTTTTCAACGGCACACGCAAGCCTGCGAAGGCTTTCGCGCCGCCAGTCATCGAGGGCTTCAACGACAACATTCCGGGCAGCGAAGTCCTGAAGTTTGATCCCGCCAAGGCCAAAGACCTCTGGGCCCAGGCCGAGAAGATCAAGCCGTACGACGGTTCCAAGCCGCTCCAGATTGCTTCCAACACTGATGGTGGCCACAAGGAGTGGATCGACGCCGTCGCCAACGGCTTCAAGAACAACCTGGGGATCCAGGCTGAAATCCAGCCCTTCGCCAAGTTCGCGGAAGTTCTGAACCTGCGTAAGTCGCAGTCCCTTCCCGGGCTGACCCGGGCCGGATGGCAGGCAGACTACCCGTCGCTGTACAACTTCCTCGGCCCTGTCTGGGCGACCGGCGCATCCTCGAACTATGAGAAGTACTCCAACCCTGAGTTCGACAAGCTCCTCAAGGAAGGGCTGGCGGCCAAGTCCACCGCGGACGCGAACGACAAGTTCAATAAGGCACAGGAGATCCTTTTCAAGGACCTTCCGGGCCTGCCGCTCTGGGACTACACAGTGCCGATTGTGTGGAGCAACAACGTGGTGAAGGCCGAAACCGGCTGGAACGGCGCCATTCTCTACTACAACATCACGGCTAAGTAATCCCCGGGATCTAACTTACCGTCAGGATGGGGGTCCGGTTTCTTGCCCGGGCCCCCATTCGCTTGTACGGTCGGAAGGCACATATGAAACCCCTCTCTTCCTGCCCTGAAGGCCGGTGATCCGGTGGTCCGCTATATCCTGCGTCGACTTCTCCAGGTGATCCCCGTCTTCCTCGGCACCACACTTTTGGTCTACTACATGGTGTTCGCCCTTCCGGGTGACCCCATTGCGGCTCTCTTCGGGGACCGCCAGCCGCCACAGTCGGTAATCGACACACTGCGCAGCCAGTACCACCTGGATCAGCCCTTCTGGGTCCAGTACGGGATTTTCCTGCAGAACCTCTTCACCTTCAATCTGGGCAACGACTTCACTGGCCAGCCTATTGCGGCGACCTTGGCGCGGGTCTTTCCGGTGACCGCGATGCTCGCCGTGGAGGCCCTCATTATCCAGGCTGTCTTCGGGGTGGCCTTCGGCGTCTTTGCCGGGCTCCGCCGCGGCAGCTGGTTTGACTCCACCGTCCTGGTTGCGTCCCTAGTGGTCATTGCGGTGCCCACGTTTGTTCTTGGCTTCGTTTTCCAGCTGGTGTTCGGGGTCCAGCTGGGATGGGCGAAGCCGACTGTGGGGGCGAATGCAGACTGGGGCAACTTGCTCCTGCCGGCAGTCGTCCTGGGCCTGGTGTCCTTCGCATATGTGCTCCGCCTGACGCGTGCATCAGTGAGCGAGAGCATGAATGCCGACTACGTTCGCACTGCAACGGCGAAGGGTCTTTCGCGGCCCCGCGTCGTGCTGGCCCACATCCTGCGCAACTCCCTGATCCCGGTCGTGACGTACCTGGGGGCAAACCTCGGCGGTCTCATGGGCGGAGCCATTGTCACCGAAGGCATCTTCAATGTTCCGGGCGTAGGAAACAAGCTGTACCAAGCTGTCCTGCGAAGTGAGGGCCCCACGATCGTTTCGATCGTCAGTGTCCTGGTGCTGGTGTTTGTGGTGGCCAACCTTCTTGTCGATCTCCTGTACGCGTGGCTGGACCCGAGGATTCGTTATGACCAGTAATAACAGCCATTTCGTGGCTCCCATTGAAGAAACCCCGCTGCTTGCGACGGACACGCTGAAGACCGACCAAGCACCCCTGAGCCTGTGGGCAGATGCCTGGCGGAAGCTACGCAGGCGTCCCCTGTTCATCATTTCGGCGCTGCTGATTCTGGCGCTGACTGTTGTGGCGTTGTTTCCGGACTTGCTGTCCACGGTGCCGCCGAACGAGGGCTGCGAACTTGCCAATTCGGAGGGCGGCCCCTCGGCCGGTCATCCTTTCGGGTTCACTTTCCAGGGCTGCGATATCTATTCGAGGGTCATACACGGGACCCGGGCTTCACTTTCCGTAGGCGTCCTGGCTGTTCTCTGCGTCCTGATCGTCGGCGTGACGTTCGGCGCCCTCGCAGGCTTCTACGGCGGCTGGCTGGACATTGTCCTTGCCCGGCTAGGTGACATCTTCTTCGCCTTGCCCCTGATCCTGGGCGCGCTTGTTATCACGCAGTTGCCGGTCTTCCGTCAGAACAAGAGCGTGTGGACTGTCGTATTCGTCATCGCGGTGCTGGCGTGGCCGCAGATGGCGCGCATCACCAGGGGTGCAGTGATAGAAGTGCGCAACGCGGACTTCGTCACCGCTGCCCGTGCCTTGGGCGTCTCACGGTTCCGGGCCCTGGTCCGGCATGTCCTGCCCAACGCCCTGGCACCAGTCATCGTGCTCGCAACGCTGGAACTGGGTGTCTTTATCGTGGCCGAAGCCACACTGTCCTTCCTCGGCATTGGCCTACCTGAAGGCATCATGTCGTGGGGCCACGACATCGCCGCGGCGCAGTCATCAATCCGCACCAAGCCGGAGATTCTTCTCTATCCGGCGGCGGCGTTGTCCATCACTGTCCTCAGTTTCATCATGCTGGGCGATGCAGTGCGTGATGCCCTCGATCCGAAGAGCCGTCAGCGATGAAAGAAAAAGCAATGACAACCCGAGAAATCCGGATCGATGAGGCCGGGACTGCCGGCGTAAGGCCGCTGCTGGAAATCCGCGACCTCGCCATCACGTTCAAGACGGGCTCCGGCGAGGTCCAGGCGGTCCGCAACGCCCATCTCACCATCATGCCCGGCGAAACCGTAGCGATCGTTGGAGAGTCCGGGTCAGGTAAGTCAACCACTGCCTTGGCGGCCATTGGACTCCTGCCCAACAACGGCAAAGTGTCCGGCGGCCAGATTTTCCTTGACGGGGAGGACATCGCGCACGCATCCGAACGCCGCATGATTGAACTCCGCGGCAACACGATCGGCATGGTTCCCCAGGACCCCATGTCCAACCTGAACCCTGTCTGGAAAATCGGCTACCAGGTCCGCGAGACGCTGCGGGCCAATGGGAAGCCAAGCGGCCCGGCCGACGTCGCCAAAGTGCTGTCAGAGGCTGGGCTGCCCGATGCCCACCGTCGCGCCAACCAATATCCGCACGAGTTTTCCGGCGGGATGCGCCAGCGTGCCCTTATTGCCATCGGTCTGTCCTGTCAGCCCCGGTTGCTGATTGCGGACGAACCGACGTCGGCGCTGGACGTCACGGTGCAGCGCCAGATCCTGGATCATCTGGAGACGATGACCTCGGATCTGGGGACGTCCGTGCTGCTGATTACCCATGATTTAGGTCTCGCGGCAGAGCGTGCTGACAAGGTAGTTGTCATGTACCGCGGACAGGTCGTGGAAGCCGGGCCCTCGCTCGAGCTGCTGCAGGACCCCCAGCACCCATACACCAGGCGTCTCGTCGAATCTGCGCCTTCGTTGGCCAGCAGGCGGATCCAGGCCGCGAAGGAACAGGGAGTGGAGGCCGCTGACCTGCTGGCCCCGGCCGCGGAAGCTCCGGCGAGTGATCACATCCTGCAAATCCGCGACCTGCGCAAGGTCTACAAACTGCGGCAGGGCCTGGGCAAATCCACTGACTTCGCTGCAGTGGACGGGGTGAGTTTCAGTGTCAAGAGGGGAACCACGACGGCGATTGTGGGAGAGTCCGGTTCGGGCAAATCCACCGTAGCGAAAATGGTGCTGCAGCTGGAAAAGCCAACGGACGGACAGATCCTGTTCGACGGCGTTGATACGTCCCTGCTGAACGGTGCGGAGCTGTTCAAGTTCCGCCGGAGGGTGCAGCCGATCTTCCAGGACCCCTACGGTTCCCTTGATCCGATGTACAACATCTACCGGACCATTGAGGAGCCTCTGCGGGTTCATAAGATCGGCAACACAGCCAGTCGTGAGAAGAAGGTCCGCGAACTCCTGGACCAGGTGGCGCTGCCGCAGTCCACCATGCAGAGATATCCGAACGAGCTCTCCGGCGGGCAGCGGCAACGTATCGCCATTGCGCGCGCGCTGGCCCTCGACCCGGAAGTGATCATCTGCGACGAGGCTGTCTCCGCCCTGGATGTCCTGGTGCAGGCGCAGGTGCTTAATCTCCTGGCTGACCTGCAGTCCAACCTGGGTCTCACCTACCTCTTCATCACCCACGACCTCGCAGTGGTCCGGCAGATAGCCGACCATGTGTGCGTGATGGAAAAGGGCCAGCTGGTGGAGACAGGCTCCACCGATGATGTCTTCGATACTCCGCAGCAGGAATACACGAAGGCACTGCTGAACGCGATCCCGGGAGCCCGACTGATGCTTCCACCGGAAGTCGCCTGACAGCTGGACCAGCACCACACACAGCAGATGGATCCGGTGCCCGGAAAGGGCCCCGGATCCATCCTGCTTAATCGGCCTGTTTCCTGGTTAAGGAGCGGCTTCGGCTTCCAGGTGCAATGCCCTCAGCCTGCCTTCGAGCAACACCCCGAGGGACTTACGGCCGGCAGCATTCATATGCACGGCGTCGGCCAGGTTCTTGGCGAGATCGTACTTGGTCAGCCAGTCGCCGACCCCTATGAAAGGCAATCCATGCCTTGCTGCGACCGTCCCGAGAAGCGCGTCCACCTGGCTGCGGCGGCCACCTCCGTAGTTGGTTCCCCGGGCCAGGGTGCCGATCATTGCCATCGGGGTGTCCGGGTAGCGCTGCCGGAGGGCGGCGATCAGGCGATCGGCATTGGCAACGATTTGTGCGTCGGTGGCACCTTGGCCCGCATCGTTGCCGCCGCCCTGGATGACGATCAGCGGGGGAGTTCCATACGGAAGCTTCCAGTCACCCCGCAGCAGGGCCTCGATGTAGTTCCCGGTCTTGCCGTTGCCCGCCACGAAGCCTGTCCCGCCAAGGCCGCAAAAGTGGACCTTGTAACCGACTGCCTCCAGGCCAAGGCGCGGCCAGCCGTCGTACGGTTCGGACTGGGAGTCACCAATTAGCAGTGCTGTGTGCCCGATGTCCGGCACTACCACCTCGTCCCGGCCGTTTTCCAGGTTGCGCACGTAGGAGCCGGCCGGAAGTGTGGCCGGGTCGGCACCGCCCGCCTCGGACTGCCCGGGTTCCTGCTCCGCAGCCTGGGCAGGGGAGGCAGCAGGGCGTTCTGGGGACTGACCGCAGCCGCTCAGGAGGACGCCGACGGCGATTCCACATGCAACAAAGCGCGTCAGAGCCGAGGCTTTTCGCATCAGTGGTTCTCCGGGCTTGCTTGGGTTATCACAGCCATGATGAGCTATCAAGTCAAGAAAATCCAGTGATCCTTCTCACGGTGTCAACGCGGCCGTCCGGACGCCCTGGTCATGGGGTTCCTGGCTGGTCAATGAATTTTAGGCCAATAAATGGCTCAGCGGCTAGAATAGGGGAGGTGCCCTGTGCAAAGGGACTAATCCGTCGTGCGTTCCAGTTGGAAATGTCGCGATACAACAGCTGACTTCACCACTGAATCGAGCCATTACGCATGTCTGAAACCACCACCAACACCGCGGTAGCCACTGCATCGCGCAGTGACCTGCGCAACGTCGCGATCGTGGCCCACGTTGACCACGGCAAGACCACCCTGGTCGACGCCATGCTCAAGCAGACCAACTCCTTTGCCGAGCACAACCACCTTGAGGACCGGGTGATGGACTCGGGTGATCTGGAGCGCGAAAAGGGCATCACCATCCTGGCCAAGAACACCACCGTGGCCTACAACGGACCGTCCTCCAAGGGCGAGACGATCACCATCAACGTCATCGACACCCCCGGCCACGCCGACTTCGGTGGCGAGGTGGAGCGCGGTCTGTCCATGGTGGACGGCGTTGTGCTGCTGGTTGATGCTTCCGAAGGCCCGCTGCCCCAGACGCGCTTCGTGCTGCGCAAGGCCCTGGCCGCGCACCTGCCCGTCATCCTGCTGGTCAACAAGACCGACCGCCCCGACGCCCGCATCGAGGAAGTCGTCCACGAGTCGATGGACCTCCTCCTGGGCCTCGCCTCGGACCTCGCGGACGAGGTCCCGGACCTGGACCTGGACAAGATCCTCAACGTCCCGGTTGTTTACGCAGCCGCCAAGGTTGGCCGCGCCTCCCTCGAGCAGCCGGCCGACGGAACCGCGCCGGAGAACGAGGACCTGGAGCCACTGTTCCAGACCATCATCGAGCACATCCCCGCTCCCACGTACAACCCGAACGGTGTCCTCCAGGCCCACGTCACCAACCTGGACGCCTCCCCGTTCCTGGGCCGCCTCGCGCTGCTGCGCATCTACAACGGCACCTTGCGCAAGGGCCAGACGGTCGCTTGGGCACGTGCGAACGGTGAACTCAAGAACGTCAAGATCACAGAACTCCTGGCCACCAAGGCACTGGACCGCGTTCCGGCCGAGTCTGCCGGCCCGGGCGAGATTGTCGCCGTCGCCGGCATCGAGGAAATCACCATTGGTGAGACCCTGACCGACGCCGACAACCCGCAGCCGCTGCCGCTTATCACCGTGGACGATCCTGCGATCTCCATGACCATCGGTATCAACACCTCGCCGCTGGCCGGCAAGGTCAAGGGCGCCAAGGTCACGGCCCGCCAGGTGAAAGACCGCCTGGACAAGGAACTGATCGGTAACGTCTCCATCAAGGTCCTGCCCACCGAGCGTCCCGACGCCTGGGAAGTACAGGGCCGTGGCGAGCTGGCGCTGGCCATCCTTGTTGAGCAGATGCGCCGTGAAGGCTTCGAGCTGACCGTGGGCAAGCCGCAGGTTGTTACCAGGACCATTGACGGCAAGATCCACGAGCCGATGGAGCACATGACCATCGACGTGCCGGAAGAGTACCTCGGCGCTGTCACGCAGCTGATGGCCGCCCGCAAGGGCCGCATGACGAACATGGCAAACCACGGTACCGGCTGGTGCCGCATGGAGTTCATCGTTCCGGCCCGTGGCCTGATCGGTTTCCGCACGAAGTTCCTGACCGACACCCGCGGCGCCGGCATCGCAGCCTCCATCTCCGAAGGCTACGAGCCTTGGGCCGGTCCGATCGAGTACCGCACCAACGGTTCCATGATCGCTGACCGCGCCGGTGTTGTGACGCCGTTCGCCATGATCAACCTGCAGGAGCGCGGTTCCTTCTTCGTGAAGCCCACCTCCGAGGTTTACGAGGGCATGATCGTCGGCGAGAACTCCCGCGCTGATGACATGGACGTCAACATCACCAAGGAAAAGAAGCTCACCAACATGCGTGCAGCCTCCTCGGACACCTTCGAGAACCTGACGCCGCCGCGCGACCTCACCCTCGAAGAATCCCTCGAATTCGCCCGTGAGGACGAGTGCGTTGAGGTGACCCCTGAGTCGATCCGTATCCGCAAGCTCATCCTGGACACCAACGAACGTGCCAAGGCCAACCGCGCACGCGCCAAGGTCTAGTTTTCAGCAGGAAAGCCGGGACGGCTGGCGGGAATCCCCGCCGTCGTTCCGGCTTTTTCGTTCCCCAAGGGCGGGGCTGCGCCTTCACCCTCGTCATGGATGCGCAGAGACGGTCCGTGCGCGCTGAGCCCCGCCGTCAGCGCGCGCGCGGACACTTTTCCACATGGCTTCTGTTGGCCGGTGCGCCCGGAATCCGGGGAAAGGCACCATCGAGTCATGCGAAAAGTTACCGACGTGCTGACCGATCTGGGTGGCGTTGCCGGCACCAGTTCCCTCAGGCAGGCGGGTGTATCCCGACGGTTGATTGAAGCTGGTCTATCGGACGCCTCCATTCACAGAGTGGCCCGGGGCGTTTATGCGCTGCCCGATGCCGAGCCCTTGGCTGTCCACGCCGGCCGCCATTACGCCGTGCCTGGTTGTGTCACGGCGGCCTTCGCGGCGGGGCTTTGGGTGGTGAAAAGGCCGGACCAGCCGCATCTTGCCGCCAGTCATGGCAGGCCAATCACGGGTTGTGTGGTGCATCGAAGCCACCTACCGCTGACCCATCTGGACATCGTGTGCCAATCGCTGCGCTGCCTGCCGCGGCTCGAGGGCCTGACCATTGCAGAATCCGCAGTCAAACAGGGCCTGGTTCAACTTTCGGATCTGCGTGGCCGCTTTCCAGCTGCAAGGGAAAAGGCATTGCTGGTGCTGGTGGCAAGGATCCGGCCACAATCCGGTTCCATCATTGAGACCATGGCCCGATACTTGCTGGAAGAGGCCGGACTAACGGTCGAGCTGCAGGTCAGCGTTCCAGGAATGGGACACCTGGACCTCCTCGTTGACGGCTTGCTTGGCATTGAGACGGACGGCTACGCCCACCACAGCAGCCGGCAAGCGTACAGGGAGGACAGGCGGCGGTGGAACATCACGGTCGTCCGTGGTCTTCCCACGCTCCGCGTGACTTTCGAAATGCTCCTCAACGAGCCCATGGAGTTTGTGAAGATGGTGCACCTGGCCCTTGGCACGTACCGGACTGCACATTGAAGTCCAGTCTCGATCCGCATGGGCAGCCCCTGCGCGGTGACGACGGCGCTCAGCGCGCGGGCCGGCGACGTTCAGGCGCAGGCGGCACTTCCTTCGCGGCAACTACCAGCTCCAGGGGAATGACGACGTCGGCCTGCCACGTTCGGACCGTGCAGCCGCCGTCGTCGCTGTACAGCAGGTAGCCCAGGGCGTCAGTGAGCCCGCCCTCGATCCTGTACCGAACCACGACCCTGGTTCCGGGTGCGGCGGCTGCCAGGAAACTGCGGGGCGTAGGCTGGGCGGGACTCACCAGTTCATACTATGGGGCCGGCTAGGTTCGCAGTGACGGGCTGGGAGATAATAGGCTCAGAATTCAACAGTCCGGAGGAAGTGCCGGATGCAATCGCCGGCGGGCCGCCGGCACCAACGTGGAGAGGCAAGGGACGTGACGTACGTAATCGCGCAGCCGTGTGTGGATGTCAAGGACAAGGCATGTATTGAGGAGTGCCCCGTCGACTGCATCTACGAGGGTGAGCGTTCTCTGTACATCCATCCGGACGAGTGCGTCGACTGCGGTGCCTGCGAACCTGTATGCCCGGTCGAGGCCATCTACTACGAGGATGACACCCCTGACGAGTGGGCCGACTACTACAAGGCGAACGTCGAATTCTTCGACGATCTCGGTTCCCCCGGCGGTGCCGCGAAAATCGGCAACACGGGTAAGGACCACCCGATGATTGCCGCCCTGCCGCCGCAGAACCAAGACCACTGAACCCGGCGTGACCGCAGCCGTGAACAGCTTTGGCCTTAGCCTGCCTGACTACCCGTGGGAGGCCATGGCACCGTATGTGGCCAGGGCTTCGGAACATCCGGGCGGGGCTGTGAATCTGTCCATCGGCACGCCCGTGGACCCTACCCCCGGCTTGATCCAGGACGCGCTGCGGACAGCCGCCAACGCTCCGGGATACCCCACTGTCCATGGCACCGTCCCGCTGCGTGAAGCCATAGCGGGCTGGTTCGAGCGCCGGCGCGGTGTTCCGGGCCTGGATCCGAAGAACGTCATGCCCACCGTGGGTTCGAAGGAACTGGTGGCCTGGCTTCCCCTGCTGCTGGGGCTTAAGCCCGGAGACGTCGTCGTCCGTCCCAAAGTCGCCTACCCCACCTATGACATCGGCGCCACCTTCGCTGGCGTGACGTCTGTTGCCACCGACCACCTCGACGAACTCGACGAAGCCACCCGCTCGCGGGTCCGCCTGGTCTGGGTGAACTCGCCCGGGAACCCCACGGGCAGCGTCCGGGACGCCGAGTCCCTGCGGGCACTTGTGGCGCAGGCACGCGAACTGGGCGCCGTGGTCGCATCCGATGAGTGCTACGCCGAGCTCGGCTGGGGCGCGTGGGATGTCCAGCGCGGCGGCGAGCCTGTCCCCAGCATCCTCGATCCCCGTGTCGCCGGCGGCTCCCATGAGGGCCTTTTGGCCGTGTATTCGCTGAGCAAGCAGTCCAACCTGGCGGGCTACCGGGCAGCTTTCGTTGCCGGCGATCCGGTCATCATGGCCAACCTGGTCAACAGCCGCAAGCACGCGGGCATGATCGTGCCGTTCCCGGTGCAGGAGGCAATGCGCGTCGCCCTCGGCGACGACGTCCATGTGCAGGCGCAGAAGGACCTGTACCGGGGCCGCAGGGAACGTCTTGTGCCGGCCCTGAACCGCTTCGGACTGGAAATCAAGGAGTCCGACGCCGGGCTCTACCTCTGGTCCACCGCGGGCGAGGGTACCTGGGAGACTGTGGGACGGCTGGCCGACCACGGCATAGTGGTGGGACCGGGAGTCTTCTATGGCGAGGCAGGCAACGGATTCGTTCGGGTGGCGTTGACGGGCACTGACGAACGGATTGACGCCGCAGTCTCGCGGCTGACCGCCGCCTCGTAACAGCCGGGCCGTAACAATGGTGTGACTCGCGCCACAAAGGGAGCATTTTAGGCCACTTTCGAACGTCCCCGATTAGTGGCACCCGCTCAGGGGCGGTACTTTTTAAGTGACTATCAATGGTGGCTTTCTACAAGAAGGCAGCCCGGGTGTTGGAACCCTGTGCCGAACAGGGTCAGTGCGCGGCTCACCGGATGTTGGATCAAGCTTTCGACAGAGGCCCAGACGCCTCATGAAGGGGACTCCATGACTGAGACCAACAGCGCAACCCTGCTTCACGCAGGAGGGGAGCTCAAGCTCCCGCGCATCCAGGTTGTTGAAGGGAACGAAGGCTACGACGTTTCCAAGCTGCTGAAGCAGACGGGCGCAGTCACGTTTGACCCCGGCTTCATGAACACCGCAGCAACCACCTCGGCGATCACCTACATCGACGGCGATGCGGGCATCCTGCGTTACCGCGGATACCCCATCGAGCAGCTGGCTCAGCACTCCAGCTTCCTGGAGGTTTCGTACCTGCTGATCTACGGCAACCTGCCCAGCGCTACGGAGCTGGAAGAGTTCGACCAGAAGATCCGTCACCACACCCTCCTGCACGAAGAGCTCAAGGGTTTCTTCGGCGGCTTCCCGCGCGACGCCCACCCGATGCCTGTCCTGTCGTCGGCCGTGTCCGCGCTGTCCACGTTCTACCAGGACTCGCTGGACCCGTTCAACGCAGAGCAGGTGGAAGTCTCCACTATCCGCCTGATGGCTAAGCTGCCCGTCATCGCTGCCTATGCGCACAAGAAGTCCATCGGCCAGCCCATGCTGTACCCGGACAACTCGCATAACCTGGTGGAGAACTTCCTCCGGCTCAGCTTCGGCCTCCCGGCGGAGCAGTTCGAGATGGACCCGGTGGTCGCCAAGGCCCTGGACCTTCTGCTCATCCTGCACGCGGACCACGAACAGAACTGCTCCACTTCCACGGTGCGCTTGGTCGGCTCCTCAAATGCCAACCTGTTCGCATCGGTTTCCGCAGGCATCAACGCGCTCTTCGGTCCCGCGCACGGCGGTGCCAACGAGGCCGTACTCAAGATGCTCCGCCAGATCCAGGCAGACGGCACCAAGCCGGAAGACTACATGGAGAAGGTCAAGAACAAGGAAGACGGCGTGCGCCTTATGGGCTTTGGGCACCGCGTCTACAAGAACTACGATCCTCGGGCCAAGATCGTCAAGGCGACGGCGCACGAGATCCTCACCAAGCTCGGCGGCAACGACGAGCTCCTGGACATCGCCCTGCGCCTCGAAGAGAAGGCCCTGAATGACGACTACTTCATCCAGCGCAAGCTCTACCCGAATGTGGACTTCTACACGGGCCTGATCTACAAGGCCATGGGTTTCCCGGAAAAGATGTTCACCGTGCTGTTCGCGATCGGCCGGCTGCCCGGCTGGATCGCGCAGTGGCGTGAAATGATCTCCGACCCCAACACCAAGATCGGCCGTCCGCGCCAGCTCTACATCGGTGAGCCGGAGCGCAACTACCCCGCCCGCTAGTCCCCACCGGCTCCCATTCCTACGACCTCGGCCGCCCACCTTCACGAGGTGGGCGGCCGACGTCGTTAATTACAGGGCGAAGCAAACGCGGGGTCACTTAACGCCCATCCATGCCGCGGAAACGGGCCTTAAGTGACCCTCCCCGCCCGCACCCTGGCCTCGCAAGCTCGGCGAGGGAACCCTGCGGGCGTGGGCCCACATTGCGTCAGGAGTTGTAACCCAGCGGGTTGTTCTTCTGCCAGCGCCAGTGGTCCTCGCACATCTGGTCCACGGTTTTGGTGGTGGACCAGCTCAGGTCCGCAAGGGCGGACGTAGCGTCGGCCCAGAATGCCGGCAGATCGCCCGGGCGCCGGTTCGTAATCTCATAGGGGATAGGCTTGCCCACCGCCTTCTCGAACGAGTGCAGTACCTCCAGAACGGAGGAGCCCTTGCCTGAGCCCAGGTTCCAGCGGAAAACACCGGTCCGGTCCGCTACATGGTTCAGCGCCGCCACGTGGCCTTCGGCAAGGTCCACCACGTGGATGTAGTCCCGCAGGCAGGTACCGTCCGGGGTGTCATAGTCTCCGCCGAAGACCATCAGCTTCTCGCGCCTGCCCACGGCAACCTGGGCGATGAACGGCACCAGGTTGTTCGGGATGCCCTGGGGGTCCTCGCCGATCCGTCCGGACGGGTGTGCGCCCACCGGGTTGAAGTACCGGAGCAGCGCAATGTGCCATCGGTTGTCAGCGGCGCCCAGGTCAGAGAGGATGTCCTCGATCTGTTCCTTGGTGCGGCCGTAGGGGTTGTTGGCGCCGATTTCCATCTTTTCGACGTACGGGATGGGGTTGTGTTCCCCGTACACCGTGGCGGATGAGCTGAATACCAGTGACCGGACGTCGTGGCGGTCCATGACCCGGATCAGGTTCAGGGTTCCTACAAGGTTGTTGTAGTAGTACTTGAGGGGTTCCCGAACTGACTCTCCCACCGCCTTCAGGCCGGCGAAGTGGATGACGGCATCGATGCCGCCTCCGTCAAACACGCTCTCCACCGCGGCCTCGTCCACGAGATCCACGTGATGGAACTCTGCGGCTTTCCCGCTGAGCTCAGCAACCCGCCGCAATGACTCCTCGCTGGAGTTCACCAGGTTGTCGATCACCACCACCTCATGGCCGGCTTCCTGCAGGGACAAAACAGTGTGGGAGCCAATGTACCCGGTGCCACCTGTGACCAGAATTTTCATGCCCCAACGCTATCCCAATTACCGGGTAGAGCGCCGCGGCATTCCGGATGCCGGTCAAGGAAGCCGGGCAATACGACGACTCCGCAATCCGGCTTTGAAGCACGTATGTGCTAAAAAGAGGAGATGCCCAAAATCGTAGATCCGGAAGCACGCCGCGCCGACGTTGTCGAAGCTGTATTCCGGATCATTGCCGTGGACGGGCTTGAGCGGGCTTCATTACGCGAGGTCGCGGATGAGGCAGGACTCGCGGTGGGATCCGTCAGGCATTATTTTGCCGGCAGTGAGGAACTCCTGACCTATTCATTTGCCGCCGTGGTGGACAGGGTAGTCCTCCGCCTGACGGAAGCGCTGGCACGGACGCGGGAGATGGCCCCGGGCACGCGGGAGCACCATGACGCGGTTTTAACCCTGTTGGGCGAACTCCTGCCATTGGACGAGCGGCGCGCCCTGGAAGCATGCGTCTGGATGGCGTTCAAGAACGCCGCCAGGATCCGCCCGTTCCTTGCCGCCGAAGCAGACCGGAGCCACCGGCAGGTGGCGGCTGTCATCGGCCAGGTGATCACCGCCCTGCTGACAGACGACGGCGATGCGCAGGAGATTCTGGTGGTTGAGGCCGAGAGACTCCTGGCAACCCTGGACGGCTTGTGCATGCATGCGCTTCTCCAGCCCGATTGGATGACGGCAGGGATGTGCCGCGACGTTCTGGAACGGCACCTTGCAGACCTCGCAGCTGCTCCTGGCCGTTAACGTCGGGACACTTGGGGAATAGACTGGGAGCCGGGGGAGCGGATCCGGATAATCAACCGGGCACAGGCACGCCACGGGAGGAATTGGGATGCATAACACAGGCGGTTCCGGCTGGCAGATCACCATGGACACATCCGGGCCGATGATGATCGCGCTGTATGTGCGTGATGCCGCCGGACTGGACGGTGCCGGCCATCCGGCGCTGTCACACGCCGCTCCGAAGATACGCCACGCGGACCACACCCATCTCACAGCCGAGGTAGGCGGCCTCAATGCGCTGAAGACAGAGTGGGAGGCATGGTGGGAGCAGTTGCTGAAGGCTTACCCTCACATGTCACCGGAGCTGTCGCCGCCCGATTTTGAGGCGTTCGGGAATTCCCCGGCCCTGCAGCGGGTCCTCCAAGCGCACTTCGGAGCCGCACTCACGTGGGTGCGGGAACGCCGCAGCGAATATGCCGAACTGGAAGCGGAGCGCGTGGCCAGTGGCTCCGACCAGCTGCTGGACGACATGGTGGATGACCGGTTGATGGAGGTCGGACGGAGCTCCCGGGATTTCAAGCTGACCATCATCGAACTGCCGTTGAATGAGCAGCGGGCGTGGTACCTGGAGCCGGACAAGATCATCATGAGCCACGAGCTGATGTCGCAGCCGGAGCTGTTCCGCAGCTACGTCCAGCCTGTGGTGGAGATGCTCGTCTGACCGTCTGTTCGAACAGTCTCCGCGTGGCTTAGGCGACCGGCAACCCGGAGAGGGTGATCCTCACCTGGCCGCTGCCGGCATCCGAATCCTGCCAGCCGTCGCGGGCCAGGCGGTTCCAGCTCCGGCCCCCGACGTCTACCTGGGTGACTTCAAAAGCCTTGGCGTTGGCCACGGCCCACTGCGCCACCGACCAGGCCTCGCTGCCGCTGGCGTCCACCACCAGCGTCTGCCCTTCCGTGGAGGTGGCCAGCGTCCCGTAGGCCTGCACGAGCTCCGCGGCAACGGCGGTTGGATCGCCGCGTCCTCCGGGTGTGCGGAGCGTGCATTGCACGGCCGCCGGGGTCTGGCCGGAGAGGCCGGACGCGAAGGAGCGGCCCATGTCCTCATGCTCGGCATAGGCCCGCGGATAGGCGGACCGTTGTACTCGCTGTGCTGCGTCAGTGATCTCCAGCGACTCGTAGCCCGGGATCCGGATCAGTGCGTCGTAGAAGGCATTGGCGGCATAGTAGGGGTCCATCAGCTGGGCCTCCGTTCCCCATCCCTGTGAGGGCCGCTGCTGGAACAGCCCGCGGGAATCGGGGCCGGCCTGGTCGCCGTGGCCGATGTTGCGGAGCTTCGATTCCTGCATGGCGGTGGCCAGGGCGATGCTCGCGGCGCGCGCCGGAAGTCCCCGCTGGACCGCGACGGCGGTGATCAGCGATGCGTTGACAGCCTGGTCTGTGGCGAGCTCGGCAGTCTGGGAGCCCACTGCCGCTGTGCAGCGCTCCGAGACCAGGGTGTCGGAGCGCTGCACAAAGGAAACGGCTGTGTACACACCGCCGCCTGCCAGCGTCAGCGTGAGCAGTAACACGCCCGCCCGCAGCAGGCGACGATTGCGTGTCACAGAAGCGTCAGTTCGAGTGCAGGGCGTCGTTAAGCTCCACAGTCTGGCCCTTGCGCGGAAGGACTTCCACGGCGCCGCTGGTGGAGTTTCGCCGGAACAGGAGGTTGGGGACGCCGGACAGCTCTACCGCCTTGACGATCTTCGTAGTGTCCTCGCCGGAGGCGTTCTTGGGGCCGATCACGCGGACCCGGGTTCCGGCCGTCACATACAGCCCGGCCTCCACGACGGAGTCATCACCGATGCTGATGCCAACCCCGGAGTTGGCGCCCAGCAGAACGCGCTCGCCAATGGCGACTTTTTCCTTGCCGCCACCGGAGAGGGTGCCCATGATGGAGGCCCCGCCGCCCACGTCGCTGCCGTCGCCGGCCACAACTCCTGCTGAAATGCGGCCCTCCACCATGGAAGTCCCCAGCGTGCCGGCGTTGAAGTTCACGAACCCTTCATGCATGACGGTGGTGCCTTCGGCGAGGTGCGCGCCGAGGCGGACGCGGTCGGCGTCGGCAATCCTCACACCTGCAGGCACCACGTAGTCCACCATCCGTGGGAACTTGTCGATGCCGTATACAGTGACGGCGCCGCGGCGGCGGAGCCTGGCGCGGGTAAGCTCGAAGCCCTCCACCGCGGCGGGGCCGAAGTTGGTCCAGACAACGTTGGGCAGTTTGCCGAAGATGCCGTCCAGGTTGATGGTGTTGGGGCGGACCAGACGGTGCGAGAGCAGGTGGAGCCGGAGGTAGGCGTCAGCAGTGTCTGCAGGGGCCTCGTCAAGGTTGATCTGGACGAAGACCACTTTCTGCTCAGTGCCGCGGTCCTCATCGGTGCCGTTCTCGGCGATTTCAGTCAGGACCTCGTCAGCGTTTTCCACGGCACGCAGGTTCTCGGCCGCAACACCGAGGGACGGTGCGGGGAACCAGACATCCAGTACGGTAGCCTGGTCACTTTCCTTGCCTGTGCCGGTCGCGATGGTGGCGATCCCGAAGCCGTAGGCGGAACGGGCATCAGCGGTAGCGTTCTGGTTTTCGGGCGCAGCGGAGGTAGCGGTCTCAGTCATGGCCCCAGTCTATCGAGAGCCGGGCCGTGGCTTCGAACTAGACTGGCAACGTGACTGCTGAAACCGCCCCCGAATCCTCCACCGTTGCCACGACCCTTGGCTCGAAGACCCTGCCTTTGGACCTCCGCCAGGACGTTGCCCTGTTGACCTCAGCACTGATGGACATCAACAGTGTGTCCGGCAACGAGACAGAACTGGCCGACGCCGTGGAAGCCGCGCTGCGTGGAATCCCTCAGCTTCGCCTGGTCCGCGACGGCGATTCGTTGATCGCCCGCACGGAACTGGGGAGGGGGGAGCGCGTCATCCTCGCGGGGCATCTGGACACGGTCCCGCTGCCCGTGACGGACGGGGCACGGGGCACAGTGCCGTCCAGCTGGGACTCCGGCGTTCCGGGCGTGGGGGTCGTCTACGGGCGTGGAGCCACGGATATGAAGGGCGGCGTCGCGGTGCAGCTGGCACTGGCAGCCACCATGTTCGACGGCGGGGCTGCACCAGGGCGGGACGTCACCTTTGTGTTTTACGACCACGAAGAGGTGGAGGCGGTGAAGAGCGGACTGGGACGCCTGCTCCGCAATCATGCAGGCCTCCTCGACGGAGACTTCGCCATCCTCCTGGAACCCACGGACGGGACAGTTGAAGGCGGCTGCAACGGAACCATGCGCCTCGAAGCGACGACCCTTGGCGAGGCGGCCCATTCGGCGAGGGCGTGGATGGGCAGCAATGCGATCCACGCTGCGGCGCCGATCCTTGCCAGGCTGGCCGCCTACGAACCGCAAACTATCAATGTCGATGGCCTCGACTACCGCGAAAGCCTCAACGCCGTCAGGATCCATGGCGGCACTGCGGGCAATGTCATACCGGACCGCTGTGTGGTGGAAATCAACTACCGCTTCGCGCCGGATAAGTCTCCGGACCAGGCCGAAGCCCACGTGCGGGAACTGCTCGCGGGGTTCGACGTTGTCCGTACGGACAGCGCCGCCGGCGCGCGTCCCGGACTGAACCATCCCGCGGCCGCGTCCTTCGTGGCGGCTGTCGGTGCTGAGCCGAAACCGAAATACGGCTGGACCGACGTCGCACGTTTTAGTGAACTGGGAATCCCGGCTGTGAACTTCGGGCCCGGCGATGCGCTGCTGGCGCACAAGGACAACGAACATGTGGATGCGGACGCTATCCGTGAGTGCCTGCGGGCGCTGCGGAGCTGGCTTGCCGGGTAAATCCTGAACCAGGGATGGCTCACCAAATAAGAAGGGCCCGGATCCGCTTGGATCCGGGCCCTTCCCAACATATTGGCTAAGGTACTGCAGCCTCTATTGGCTCGGGTTCAGCCTTCGCGACCCCTCCAGCTGCCTTCGTGGAGCCGCGGCGTTCGATCCAGACTGCGATGCGGGAAACGCAGAGGTTGATCGCGATGTAGATGGCGGCGGCGACGAAGAAGATCGGGAACAGGAACTGTGTTCCCAGGAAGTCGGCCATGACCTGCACTGCCCGGAGCAACTCTCCGTAGGCCACGATGTAACCCAGTGAGGTGTCCTTCAGGAGCACAACGAGCTGGGCCACGAGGGACGGCATCATGCGCCGGACGGCCTGCGGCAGTTCGATGATCATGCGGGATTGGAAGCTGGTCAGGCCCACCGTGAGGCCGGCCTCACGCTGGCCTTTGGGAAGCGACTGGATACCGGCGCGGATGATCTCGGCGAACACCGCGGCGTTGTAAAGGACCAGGCCGGCCACTACCGCAATGAACTGGTTGGTTCCGAAGACCAGGAGAATAAAGAGCATCATCAGGACGACAGGCATGCCCCGAAGGAATTCCAGCACGATGCGGGTGGGAATCCGGATGGCGGGGAGGTCCGATATCCGCAGCAGGCAGAGGAGCAGCCCCAAAGGAAAGGCGATGACTGCAGCGACGGCGGCCGCGCTGAGCGTAGCCCCGATGCCGTTGCCGAGGAGCATCCAGACGTCCGCACGGGTAAAGATGGCCCAGCGCCGTCCTTCAAGGATCCCTTGCTGGGCGAAGGTCATGACGATCCAGGCCAGCAGGCCGAGGATCAGCACGGTGCCAACGATCGATCCGATCAGTGAAACCCTGCGGGCCTTGGGGCCGGGCACGTCATAGAGAACTGAGCTCATCGGGCGATCGCCACCTTTCGTTCGACGGTGCTCGCCAGGATTCCGAGTGGAATCGTGATCAGCAGATAGAAGAAGGCCACACCGAGCAGGACGGCCATCACCTGGTCGCCGTTGGCGTTGGCCAGTTGCCTGCCGTAGCCGAACAGCTCAAGCACGAAGAACGCACCGGCAACTGAGGAGTTCTTCACGAGGGCAATCAGGATGTTGATCAAGGGCGGAATAACGGTCCGGAGGGCCTGGGGGAGGATGATCAGGGACAGCACCTGGCCGAACTTCATCCCAATGCTGCGGGCGGCTTCGGCCTGGCCCACGGGAACGCTGTTGACACCGGAGCGGACAGCTTCGGCGATGAAGGCTGCGGTGTATGCGCTCAAGGCGATGATGGCTGCCACCTCGAACTGCTCGAACTTGACGCCGAGCCGGGGAAGTACGATTGCGGCAAAGAAAAAGGCAATGGTAAGAGGAGTGTTACGCAGGACTTCCACGTAGGTCATGCTGAAGCCGCGGAGGGCGGCAACCGGTGAGACCCTGGCGGCGGCCAGCAATGTCCCCAGTACCAGGGCAATCACTCCGGACGTGACGGAAAGGAATAGGGTTCGGAGAAAGCCGTTCCAGTAAAGGGGCAGGCTTTCGATGACGGCGTCCATAGGATCCTTCGGCTGGGTGTCGTGGACTGGAGCGGAGATGGATCGGCAGTTGCCGGGACAGGCTCATAAGCCTCCCCGGCAACTGCCGGTGTTCCTTAGTAGCGGTTGAGGGCAGGGAGTTCAGGGGCAGTCTTGATGACTGAACCTGCAGTGGCTTCCCAGGCCTTCTTGTAGGACCCGTCCTTGCTGAATGCGTCCAGCTGGTCGTTGATCCAGTTACGGAACTCCGTGTCGCCCTTCTTCAGGCCGATGCCGTAAGGCTCCTTGGTGAACGTCTCGTCCGAGGCCAGCTTGAAAGCGTCCGGCTCCTTGTCCACGAACCCGGCCAGGATCACGTTGTCCGTGGTGATTGCTTCAACCTGCTTGTTGCGCAGCGGCTCGAGGCAGGCCGAGTATGTGGCGGCAGGAACCAGCTCAGCACCGTATTTGTCAACGATGGTGGCGGCGGGGGTGGAACCGGTGACCGAGCAGACTTTCTTGCCCTTGACGTCTTCCGGCTTCTTGATGGAGTTGTTGTCCTTATTGACCATCAGAGCCTGGCCGGCCTCGTAGTACGGACCGGCGAAGTCGACTACCTGCTTGCGCTTGTCGTTGATGGTGTAGGTGGCGATGACCAGGTCAACCTTGCCCTGTTCGATGAACGGCTCGCGGTTGGCGGACACGGTCTCGGACCATTCAATCTTGTCAGCGGAGATCCCGAGCTTCGCGGCAATGAGCTTGCCAATCTCGACGTCGAATCCGACAGGCTTTCCGTCCAGGCCCACCTGGCCGAACAGCGGCTGGTCGTACTTGGTGCCGATCTTGATGGTTCCGGCGGAGGAGAGTTTTGCCATGGTGCTGTTTGCAGCGAAGGACGGCTTCTCGGCAACGCTGGGGTTGGTGGTGCCTGGGGTGCTGCCGCCACAAGCGCTCAGGGACAGGGCGAGGGCAGCGGTAGCCGCCACGAGGAACGACTTCCGCCGGGTCATAAATGCCTTCATGACATTCCTTTCATTGATGGCCGCGGGTCACGGCCTGGGTGCGAGCTGGAGTGTGTGCGTGCGTTCGTAGGGTGTCAGTGAGTCAGAAGCTTGGACAGGAAGTCCTTGGCCCGGTTGCTCTGGGGATTGGTGAAGAACTCTTCGGGGGTGGCATCCTCAACGATCTGGCCGTCGGCCATGAACACGACGCGGTCCGCTGCCTTGCGGGCGAAGCCCATCTCGTGGGTGACCACGATCATGGTCATGCCCTCCTTGGCCAGCTGGATCATGACATCGAGGACCTCGTTAATCATTTCCGGGTCAAGCGCGGAGGTTGGCTCATCGAAAAGCATGACCTTGGGCTTCATGGCCAGCGCCCGCGCGATGGCAACACGCTGCTGCTGGCCGCCGGAAAGCTGGGCGGGAAGCTTGGGGGCCTGGTGGCCGACTCCAACGCGCTCAAGCAGCGCCATGGCTTCCTTGTCTGCCTGCGCCTTGGGAACGCCCTTGACCTTGATGGGCCCAAGGGTAACGTTTTCAAGGATTGTCTTGTGGGCAAACAGGTTGAACGACTGGAACACCATGCCGACGTCGGCCCGCAGGCGGGCGAGCTCCTTGCCTTCCTCCGGCAGGACCTTTCCGTCAATGCTGATCGTGCCGCCTTCAATCGTTTCGAGGCGGTTGATGGCGCGGCACAAAGTGGACTTGCCCGAGCCGGACGGACCGATGACAACAACCACTTCGCCCTTGCGGACCTGGATGTTGATGTCCTTCAACACGTGAAGCTGACCGTAATGCTTATTCACACCATTCAGGGAGACGAGCGCATCGCCGGGCACATGAGTAGTCATAAGAAGAATCTAGCGAACAAAGGGTGTTTATGACGTGAATCACCCCAAGTTCCCGTGGATCGTGATTCAAGAGATACCTGCCGCAGCATGCGCGCCTTGGCGCTAGCCTTGGGGGATGAGCATCAACGCAGATCCGGCCAAGACTTCCCAGCCGCGCCGTAAGGGGCCCCTTGAACTCCGTCGCAAGCAGGCGGCCGTGGAAATGTCTGATCAGCATTTGCTCGATTCCAAAGGCCCGGGGCAGTTCGTCCACACCGACCCTTGGCGGGTCCTGCGGATCCAGAGCGAGTTCGTTGAAGGATTCGGGGCGCTTGCGGACCTCGGGCCGGCGGTCAGCGTGTTCGGTTCGGCCAGGACCAAGCCCGGCAGCCCCTACTACGAAATGGGCGTCGAGGTGGGCAGGAAACTGGCCGCGGCCGGTGTTGCCGTCATCACGGGAGGCGGCCCGGGCTCCATGGAAGCCGCCAACAGGGGCACAGTGGAAGGCAACGGGGTGTCAGTCGGCCTGGGCATCGAGTTGCCCTTTGAGCAGGGGCTCAACCAGTGGGTGGACCTTGGCATCAACTTCCGGTACTTCTTTGCCCGCAAGACCATGTTCGTCAAGTACGCCCAGGGGTTCATTGTCCTCCCCGGCGGGCTGGGCACGCTGGATGAGCTCTTTGAGGCGATGGTGCTGGTCCAGACGCGGAAGGTCACGTCGTTCCCGATTGTGCTCCTTGGCATTTCTTTCTGGGGGCCGATGATCGAGTGGATCAGGGGCACCCTGGTTGCCGAAGGTATGGTTTCGGAAAAGGACCTCGATCTGATCCAGCTCGTTGACGATCCTGCCCAAGCGGTGGAGCTGGTGCTCCACGGCACGGTCCGGCCACCTTCCAGCAACGGCGAGCAGCGGCCCGAATAGCGGCTGCGTCCTCATCTGGCACGATGGGTGGTGTGAGCTTTTTTCTGGTTTTCCTTGCCATCGTGCTGATCGGCGCCACCGTGTGGGCCGGTGCCGGCGGCCGGTACGGCGTTTTCCGGCGCGGCCGCTCTGCCGACGGCGCCAACATCGGCGCCAACAGCGGACGCCTCGGGGCGGGCGGCCTTTTGGACAGCGGATTCGAACAGCCCGTGGCGAACCTGCCGCCGGTTCTGCTGCCCGCGGAGGCAGCCCCCGACGACATCGACAGGATCCGTTTCTCCCTTGGCCTGCGTGGATACCGGATGGACCAGGTGGACCAGGTCCTGGACGAACTCCGGGACCAGCTGGCGGCCAAGCAAGAGGAAGTGGAGCGGCTGCATGCACGGCTGCTGCTTGAAGCCGAAGGCTCAGAACCAGGCGCGGCGCCAGTAGTCCCGATTCTTGAAGCCGGGCCGGAGGAAAGCAGCGCTAAGACCGAGCCGGGCGCAACGGAGGATGTGCCGTGAGCACCGCTACCGGTAACCGGTCCGGTCTGACCGTGTGGCTGAGCGGTGTGGCCGCGCGCGCGGGCGATGCTGTCCGCCGATGGCCGTGGTGGCTCCAGGTAGGGGCCATCTATCTTTCCGCCAGGCTGGTCAGTGCTTGCATTTTCATGGCTGCGGGGCTGCAGCAGGGGCCCAACCCCTGGTTCCCCGCCAGGCCCGACTACTGGAACTTCATCAACATCTGGGACGCGCGGTGGTATGCCCAGGTCATCGTCAGCGGCTACCCGGCTGTTCTCCCGGTGGACGCTGCAGGCAACGTGCAAGAGAACACGTGGGCGTTTTATCCCCTGTTCCCCGCCCTCGCCCGTGCCCTGGGGTCGGTCACCGGGCTGACCCCTGCCGCCGCATTGACCGCCGTCGCGATGCTTTCCGGCCTGGCCGCTGCGCTGGTTGCGTACAGCCTCTTCCGACAAAAGGCCGCCCACGGGACCGCCCTATGGGGCGTTGCCTTTTTTGCGACGTTTCCGGTATCCGCCATTCTCCAGGTTCCCTACGCGGAGCCCCTGACTATCTTCCTTCTGGGCACAGCATTGTTGCTGGTGATCCGGCGCCGGTACCTCTGGGCCATGCCAGTAGTGGTGCTGATGTGCCTTTCCCGGCCCGTGGGTGTCCCTTTTGCGGCCATGGCGGGACTCCTCCTCGTCTACCATCTGGTGCAACGCCGCCGTGGCGGGGGAGAGCAGAGCCACAGCCCCCGTGAGCTGGCCGGCCTCGCAGGCCTGACCGTCCTCAGCGGGGTCTCCGCTCTTATCTGGCCGGCAGTTGCCTGGGCGGCCACCGGGGATATTGCGGCCTACACCAAAACGGAGACCGTGTGGCGCGGGGAGGACCTGGTCCCCTTCAAGCCGTGGTTCGATACTGGAATCCAGCTCTTCGGCCCGGTGCTGGGAGTCCTGGCGCCGTTTGTTTTTGCAGGACTTTTCGCGCTGGTGCTCTTCGCTCCCCCGGTGGTCCAGCTGGGTGAGGAGCTGCGCCTGTGGTGCGCCTGCTATGTGGGGTACCTCCTGGCCTTCCTGCACCCCCAGACAAGTACGTTCCGGATGCTGCTGCCGTTGTTTCCGCTCGCACTCGGGGCGGCCTTCCTGTCCCGCTCCCGCGCCTACCGGGGCACTGTCCTCACGATGTTTGTGCTGCTCCAGGTCGTTTGGATCGTCTGGCTCTGGGCGTGGGCCCAACTGCCCGGCGGAGGCGATTATCCGCCCTAGTTCCGGGCGGTGCTCCGCAGCGATCCGCAGGAATCCGACGCGGCCGGAAATGTCCATCGATTAGCTACGTACGGGTAATTACGGGATAATAGTAAGTAAGCAAGGACAAAAGCATTCAGACGATGTTCAGCCACGGCGGCCCCTCGGGCTGCCATAGCGGCTTGATTGACCATGCGGACACAGCCCGTCCGGGCTGCTATGTCCTGGGACTAAATGGAGGGGAATTCCTCATGGCGGCTATGAAACCACGCACCGGCGACGGCCCTATGGAAGTCACCAAAGAGGGCCGCAGCCTGATCATGCGTGTGCCGCTCGAAGGCGGCGGACGGCTTGTGGTCGAACTCAACGCTGCGGAAGCGGCCAACCTTAAGGAATGCCTCGTCGGCGTTACCGAGTAATCCCGACCGAACAATCCCGCCGGGCCTTTGGCCAGGGTCCGCAGCTTCAGCGCTGCGGGCCCTGGCCTTTTAAGGGTTCCTCTACTTCTTGACGGCTACCAGCAGGCCGTCGCCGGTGGGCAGCATGGCGGAGGCAAGGCGGTCGTCGTCGCGGATGGTCTTGCCCACCTGGCGGAGCACCACAGTGCTGGCCTCCCTGTCGGCAGGGTTGGCTACGCGGTCTTTGTCCAGGGCGTCGTTGATGATGAGCACGCCGCCCCTCTTCAGGAGCCGGATGGCCTGTTCCACATAACCCGGCAGGCCCGGCTTGTCGGCGTCGATGAACACCAGATCGTAGGCCGCATCCGTAAGGCGGGGCAGGACGTCACCCGCGCGGCCGGAAATCGTGCGGGTCCGGTTTGCCGGACTCCCCGCCTCAGAAAAAGCCTCCCGGGCGGCTTTCAGGTGTTCCACGTCCACATCGATGGTGGTCAGGACTGCCTGCGGGCCCAATCCCCGCAGGATGCAGACGCCGGAAACGCCGGCACCGGTTCCGATTTCAACGGCGGTCTGGGCTTTGGAGGCTGCAGTCAAGACTGTCAGGACGGCGCCGACGCCGGGGCCCACAGCCGTCACACCAAGCTCGAACGAACGCTCCCTGGCCCGAAGCATGACTTCATCCTCTGCGGGCAGATCTTCTGCATAGGACCAGCTCGTGGACTTGTCGGCGCTCATGGGATTCGCTTTCTGGGCGGCAGGGGAGTGTTTCATATAGCCTACTGGTTCACCCAGTGCCATCCGCGGAAGGCGCAGGGTTGCGCCCTTGGCAAAAAAGCAGCCCCGGTCAGGTAATTCCCAGCGAAATTTGAAATGATGGTTATCCGCTCATCCATGTGGTGATCGGCGCCGAACCAGAGATGTCAACAGTATCCGGGCGTTAGCAATCCACGAGGGGAGCGGACGATGTCAGCATCAGTTGTGGCACCTGTCCCTGCAGCAGAAGATTCAGCGGCTGAATGGGTCAGGCCTACCTGGGAGGAAGTGGTGGCCAACCACTCCGCCAAGGTCTATCGCCTTGCCTACCGTCTGACCGGAAACAAGTTCGACGCCGAGGACCTCACCCAGGAAGTGTTCGTCCGGGTCTTCCGTTCGCTGGAGAACTTCAAGCCGGGAACCCTGGACGGCTGGCTGCACCGCATCACCACCAACCTTTTCCTGGACCAGGCGCGGCGGAAGAGCCGGATCCGTTTCGATGCCCTGGCGGAAGACGCGGAGTCCCGCATCCCGGGCCGCGAGCCGGGGCCGGAGCAGAGCTTTGAACTCAACAACCTTGACCTGGACGTCCAGGCTGCCTTGGAGGAACTGCCGCCGGACTTCCGTGCCGCCGTCGTCCTTTGCGACCTGGAAGGGCTGTCCTACGACGAGGTCGCAGCGGCCCTGGACGTCAAGCTCGGAACGGTTCGTTCACGAATCCACCGGGGCCGGACCATGCTGCGGGAAAAACTTGCCCACCGTGACCCCAGGCCGCAGCAGTCGCGCAAGCCAAAGCTTTCCCTGCCACGCATCGCCGGCATTCTCTGATCGGCCCCATGGCGCCCCGGGAACTCTTTGGCCGCAGGCATCACCGCGGCGTCAACCACGTGCAATCATGTGCAGAGTGTGCCGCGGCCATGCATCGCGAACGCCAATACATTGAACGGCTCCGTGGCGCGGCTGTTCCGCCGGCAAGCCAGGACCTGACGGCCCGTTTGTTGGCCCACACAGAAATTCTGGCCGCTGCCCCTCCGCGGCCTGCCCCGGGGCAGCATCGTACGGCCAGGGTCCTCGCATTCACAGCAGGCGGTACGGCCGCTGTCGCAGGCGTGCTCGCGGTCAGCGCTTTCACCCTGGCCGGAGACACTCTGCCTGCGACGGGAGACTACCTGGCCGGCAGCCTGGCCCAGCATGCTGTGCAGCTTCCGGCGGACGGCAGAAAGTTGACTGAGGCGCAGCTGACGGAACTCCGCACTGAGGGCTGGGTCTGCCCCGAGCTCGGTTCCTTGGGATTCCACGTCCAGTCAGCGAGGACCACCACCCTGCAGGGCGTGCCTGCTGTGGAACTGCAGTTGTGGGACGGCCAGCACTACGCCACGGTCCTTGAACAGCACACTGGGGATGGTCGGCACCAGGCGGGCGGCCAGCCGACGGCGGCCGGGGAGCTGCGGGTCACCAGTACCGATCCCTGGACGGCCACCTACCAGACCCCGGCGGGGACGTTGACGTATCAGTCCGACCTTCCGGCGGACCAGACGGACGACGCCGTTGCACTCCTGAAGAAGCTCAGCGCCCTCGCTGCCGAGGGGGTCAACGCCGGTACCACTACGGAGGCCGGACCGGCTCAGGCTGGCGCCCGGGACGAATCCGTGAGCGAGCGGCTGCAGCGGGGAATCCGCAAAATTGCGGAAATGCTGACGCCTTGATTCCCGCTGTTTCGGCCGCCGTCGGGCGCGAATCGTCAGTGGGACGCAGGAGAGGGTAATCTTCCTAAAGTGTTTGGAATCAACGGCCCGGAGTTCTTTCTTCTGCTGATCATCGGCATTCTCGTGATCGGTCCCAAACGGTTGCCCGAATACACCCAAAAGCTCGCCAACCTGGTGAAGGAAGTCCGGCGCATGGCGTCCGGGGCACGCGACCAAATCAAAGAGGAGGTGGGGATCGATATCGACGAGGTCGACTGGAAGAAATACGACCCCCGCCAGTACGATCCGCGCCGCATCATCAAGGAAGCGCTGCTCGACGACGATGCCAAACCTGTCAGCCCGGGCGCCCCTGCCGCCGTGGCGGCTGTGTCCGGCGCAGCGGCCGTGGCCGCCAGCGGGACCGGGGACACCTCCCCGTCGGAAAGGGTCGTCCAGCGCCTCTCGGCGGGCGACGTGGCCCCCTTCGATTCGGAAGCCACGTAGGGCGGTTGTCTTAGAGCGCCGCCGCTAGTGGGGCTGCAGCCCCAGTTTCATTCCTGCCAGCCCCCGTGGCTTGGCGGCCAGCCTGTCCGCAATTGCAGTCAGCGCCAGGGATGCCGGAGTCTCAGGCCGGGCCAGGACGATCGGGGAACCTGCGTCCCCACCTTCCCGCAACAGGATGTCCAGGGGAATCTGCCCCAGCAGTGGCACGTCGGCACCCACCGTTGCCGTCAGCCTTTCGGCGAGGATCGCCCCGCCGCCGCTTCCGAACAGTTCCATCCTGCCGCCGTCGGGCATCTCCAGGTAGGACATGTTCTCGATGACGCCCGCCACTGACTGCCCTGTCTGGGTGGCGATGGCACCGGCACGTTCCGCGACGTCGGCCGCGGCCGCCTGGGGCGTTGTGACCACCAGGATCTCCGCCTTCGGCAGCAGCTGGGCCACCGAAATGGCGATGTCCCCTGTACCCGGCGGAAGGTCAAGGAACAAAGCGTCGAGGTCGCCGAAGTAGACATCGGTCAGGAACTGCTCCAGTGCACGGTGCAGCATGGGCCCGCGCCAGGCCACCGGCTGGTTGGCTGTCACGAACATGCCGATCGAAATGACCTTGACCCCAAACGCCACAGGCGGCAGGATCATGTCGTCCACGCGGGTGGGCGACTGGGTGATTCCCATCAGCGCCGGGACGGAGAACCCGTAGACGTCCGCGTCCACAATGCCCACCCGGAGCCCCTGCGCCGCCAGGGCGCATGCCAGGTTGACTGTGACTGACGATTTTCCCACGCCGCCCTTGCCGCTGGCCACGGCAAAAACCTTGGTCAGCGACCCCGGCTGGTTGAACGGGATCCCGCGCTGCCCGCCGGCTCCTCGGAGCTTCTCCTTGAGGGCGTCCCGCTGTGCCTGGGTCATCACCTTCAGTTCGACCTCGACGGCGGTGACGCCTGGCACCGCCGACAGCGCGTTTTCGGAGTCAGCCGTGATGGTTTCGCGCAGGGGGCAACCGGCGATGGTGAGCAGCACCGACAGCCGGACGGCGCCGTCGTCGGAAATCTCAACGGAATCGACCATTCCCAGTTCAGTGATGGGACGGCGGAGCTCAGGATCGATAACGGTTGCCAGTGCAGCGTGAACTGCCTGGTCCAAGGTGGCACTCATGCAGGCTGGACTCAGCTTTCGGGGGTCGGGGACTGCGGGGAGCCGGGGCGGTCCTGGGCGCTGTGGCCGGGACCGACTCTGGGAATCTGCTGCGTGCGGGGATTGCGCTGCCGGTCCCGCTTCTCCTTCAACTTTTCCTTGACCTTGTCGCGCGGTGATTCGTGGCTGCCGTCTCCGGAAGGATCATGGGTCCGCAGTTCCTCCTGCGCCTCCAGCATGTCCTCGAGCAGGGACCTGAGCTCTGCCCGGACGTAGTCGCGGGTAGCCACTTCGCGGAGGGCGATCCGCAGCGATGCCAGTTCCCTGGTCAGGTATTCAGTGTCGGAGAGGTTGCGTTCGGCCCGCTGGCGGTCCTGCTGGAGCGAGACGCGGTCGCGGTCGTCCTGCCGGTTCTGTGCCAGCAGCAGCAGGGGCGCCGCGTAGGAGGCCTGCAGGGAGAGCATGAGCGTCAGCAGCGTAAAGCCGAGGTCGCGCGAGTCGAACTGCCAGTCAACCGGGGCGAACGTGTTCCACAGCAGCCAGAAGACGCAGAAGACAGTCATGTACACCAGGAACTGCGGTGTACCCATGAACCGGGCAAAGCCCTCCGTGGCATGGCCGAAAGCATCGGGGTTCGGTGAGAACTTCGGCAGGATGCGCTGGCGGCCGCTCAGGGGCGTATCGAGGCTGCCCTTGCCCGCGGCCTTCTGCAGGTTCCGCTGGCCGGGATTCTTCGGGGCCATGTCAGCCAATGCGGCCTCCGAGCCTTCTTATGGGGGCTTCGCCGTCGTAGGCGCGCCAGTCATCCGGCAGCAGATGATCCAAAACGTCATCCACCGTCACCGCCCCCACCAGGCGGCCGGCGTCATTGACCACCGGGAGCGAGTTCAGGTTGTACGTCGCCAGGGTCCGGGCCACTTCGCTGATATGCGCCTGGTCCGACAACGGCTCCAGGTTCTTGTCTACGAGGTTGCCCAGCGGTTCAAACGGAGGAAAGCGCAGCAGCTGCTGGATGTGGACCACGCCCAGGAAACGGCCGGTGGGAGTCTCCAGCGGGGGCCTGGAGATGAAGATGGACGAAGCGAGGGCCGGCGAGAGTTCCTCCCGCCGGACATGTGCCAGGGCCTCGGCAACTGTCGCTTCCGGGGGCAGGATGACAGGAACGGGGGTCATCAGGCCGCCGGCGGTGTCGGCGTCGTATTCCAGGAGCCGCCGGACATCCTCGGCGCCTTCGGGCTCCATCAGTTGCAGCAGTTCCTCAGCCTGGGCGGAGGGAAGTTCGCCCAGGAGGTCTGCGGCGTCGTCGGGATCCATCTCTTCCAGCACGTCGGCGGCGCGTTGGACGTCCAGGGCGGAGAGGATCTCCACCTGATCATCTTCGGGAAGCTCCTGCAGGACGTCGGCAAGCCGTTCATCCTGGAGTTCGCTGGCGACTTCGAAGCGGCGTTTGTCGCTCATCTCCTGAAGGGCTTCGGCGAAGTCGGCGGGCTTGAGGTCCTCATGGTTTGCCACAAACTGGGTCGCGGCCTGCGGTTCTGTCCGGGCGCCCTGGAGCGCGTCCGCCCAGTCGATGATCAGGGTTTCGTTGCGGCGGAGCCGGCTCAGTGGCGACAGTGAATGGCCGCGGCGGACAAACAGCTTGCTCACGAACCAGTCGCCGGAACGGTGCTGGTCCATGGCGATGTCTTCGATCGTGGCGTCGCCGCTTCCGTCGCGGAGGGTGACCCGGCGGTCGAACATTTCTGCGACCACCAGGGTCTCCGCGCCGCGCTGTTCGAAGCGGCGGAGGTTGACCAGGCCGGTGCAGATGATCTGCGTCTGGTCGATGGAGGTGATCCGCGTCATGGGCACAAAGACCCGTTTCTTACCCGGAACCTCAACGACGATACCCACTACGTGCGGGGCCCCGCGGGTTCCTCTGGAGAGCACCACAACGTCGCGCAACCGGCCCAGCCGGTCGCCCAGCGGGTCGAAGACGTCAAGACCCAGAAGGCGTGCGACGAAGACACGCGTCAGATTTGTGCTCACGTCTACAGGCTACCGAGTCTGCTCTCTTTTAGCTGAATTTACAGGCGCTACACATGCTGATGGGCAAGAATGGAGGTATGTCAAACATTTTTGGTGCTCCCAGGGCCGGTGGCCCCAGCGGGCCGGACGAATCGCGTACCGTTCCCACCGGTGACACGGTCGGCTCGTATACGTCCTACCTGGATGCCCAGAAGGCGGTGGACTACCTTGCCGACCAGCAGTTCCCTGTCCAGATGGTTTCCATCGTGGGCAATGAACTCAAGATGGTGGAGCGCGTGACAGGCCGTCTCAGCTATCCGCGGGTCGCCCTTTCCGGGGCTCTCAGCGGCATGTGGTTCGGCCTGTTCGTCGGCGTGATGCTGTCCTTCTTCGCGCCATCCCCGGGCTATTTTTCCATCCTGACCTCCGTGCTGATGGGCGCGGCGTTCTTCATGCTGTTCGGGATTGTGACCTATGCAATGCAGCGGGGAAAGCGCGACTTCACCTCCACGAGCCAAGTGGTAGCCACCAGCTATGACGTTGTGGTCTCACTGGAAGCTGCCCACGAGGCCCGGCGCCTGCTCCAGCAATTGCCGATGACTCCCTCCGATGCCGCCGCCAGGCCGTACACCCAGCGCGACTACCAGAACCAGCCCTATAATCAACCAGGCCAGGCGCCCGGGCAGGGTCCTGTACGGCCTTCCGGGTGGTCAGACCCCTACGGCCAGCAGGGACCCGGCACGCCGGACCAGGGCGGGCCCGTTCCTGAGGGGCAGCCGGGCGGGCCGGCGCCCGCAGCAGGCGTCAGGTATCCGGACCTGCCTGACGGCCGCCCGCAGTACGGTGTCAGGGTTTCGGACAATCCGGCTCCCGCTGCCGCAGGGGCTGGCGAGGGCGACAAGCACCAGGACAGCGGACAGCACGTCCAGCAGCAGGAATCAGCTTCTCAACGTGACAGGAATGAACAGCAGCCCTAGCTGGTTCTGCAAGCTCATTCAGCATTAACGGACTGTTGAGGCCCCGGCGGGGCCTCAACAGTCCGTTAACGCGCCTTACGGCCGCCGCGCTTAGGAGGCGTCGCCGTCGGCCTCCCGGTAGATGCCCGCCATCCACGACTCGACGTCCTCGGCCTTGCGGGGCAGGGCGGCGCTGAGGTTAACGGGGCCTTCGGACGTCATCAGGATGTCGTCTTCGATGCGGATGCCGATGCCTCGGTATTCCTCCGGAATGCCGAGGTCCTCGTTCTTGAAATACAGGCCGGGCTCGATGGTGAACACCATGCCCTCGGTGAGCACGCCATCGAGGTACAGCTCGCGCCTGGCCTGCGCGCAGTCGTGGACGTCAAGCCCAAGGTGGTGGCTGGTTCCGTGCGGCATCCATCGCCGGTGCTGCTGGCCCTCGGGACGGATGGCTTCCTGGACGCTGACAGGAAGCAGGCCCCACTCCGCCAGCCGCTCGGCCAGAACGGTGGTGGCGGCCGTGTGGATGTCACGGAACCTGGTGCCCGGCTGTGCGGCGGCGAATCCGGCGTCGGCGGCATCAAGGACTGCCTCGTAGACTTTGCGTTGGACCTCGGAGAATACGCCGTTGGCCGGAAGAGTCCGGGTGACGTCCGCGGTATACAGCGAGTCCACTTCCACCCCGGCGTCCAGAAGCAGCAGCTCGCCGGCGTTGATTTTTCCGGTGTTGCGGGTCCAGTGCAGCACCGTGGCGTTGTTACCGGAGGCCGCGATGGTGTCGTAGCCCAGTTCGTTGCCGACCTCGCGGGCGCGTGCAAAGAAGGCACCCTCCACAACCCGCTCGCCGCGTGCGTGCGTGAGGGCGCGGGGCAGGGCCTTGACCACCTCCTCGAAACCTTCAACGGTGGCGGCCACGGCGATCTTCATCTGCTCGATCTCCCACTCGTCCTTCAGGAGGCGGAGTTCGGACAGCGCTTCGGTGAGTTTCTCGTCCAGCGCGTCCAGGACGGCGAGATCCAGATTCTCGGGATCCTTGGCCGTGTTGTAGCGGGCCGTGTCCACCAAGGCGTCGATGTTCTCATCCACCTTCCGGACCAGGCGGATGGAGATGCCGCCGATTTCCGGGGCGCCGACATTTTTGGTGATGGCCGCTTCGAGCTCGTCGATGTGGGCAGTGGCCAGGCCCAGACGGGCTTCGAACTCCGCCAGCGTAGGACGCGCGCCGATCCAGAACTCGCCGGACCGTGAGTCTGCGTAGAACCTTTCGGTGTCCCTTCCGGCCAGCGGGCGGAAATACAGTGTGGCGCGGTGGTGGCCGCCGCCGTCGCCCGTGCCTTCGGGAACGGGTTCGAGAATCAGGACGGCGTCCGGCTCGTGGTCCAGGCCCAGGCCCGTGAGGTGCGCGAAGCCGGAGTGCGGGCGGAAACGGTAGTCGCAGTCGTTGGAGCGGACCTTGAGAGGGCCGGCGGGAAGGACCAGGCGTTCGCCCTTGAACTTGTCCGATATTGCCTTTCGCCGGGCTGCGGCGTGGTCGGCCACATCGTCCCGCGGCGGGAGTTCCTGGTCCGAGGGAGCCCAGTTGCTGGCCATGAAGGCCTTGAAGGCGTCCGAACTGGGCCGCTGCGAGCGGTTGTTAACCCGCTCATCGAGAGGCTGGGAAGCAGAGTCAGGGGTGTTTTCGGCATCGTTCACGGCACCATCGTCTCACCAGCAGCCGGGCTAGGGCGACAAAGGAAAAACCAATCCGGGTGAATGTCCAGGCGGGCCGTGAGCAGACTCCTTCCCGCGCGCCTGCCCTGGCGCTACGATTGCCTCCCACGGGCAATGACCGGCATAAGGCAGGGCTTCCGTGGACACCCGGGAGGACTGCCATGGAAACCGACGAAAACAAGGCTTTGATCAGGCGTTTCTACGAGGCGATCGATGCAGGGAACATCGACGCCATGGATGACCTGGTCGCCGAGGACTACCTTGACCACAATCCGCCGTTTCCAGGCATGCCGGCCGGACGCGAGGGGCTGAAGCAGGCCTTCCGCATCTTTTGGAAGGCCACCCCGGGAAGGCACGAGATCGAGGACCAGGTCGCGGAGGGCGACAGGGTGGTGACCCCGCCTGACGGCGTCCGGAACCCACGAAGGCGAACTCCCCGGCCCGCTCCCGCCCAGCGGTGCGCCCTTGCGCGAAAGCGCGGTGGCGGTCCATCGCATCCAGGACGGCCGGATCGTTGAGCATTGGTCGAACAGGGATGACCTGGGGTTGATGCAGCAGCTGGGCGTGATCCATCTCCCCGGGCAGTGACAGCGGTGAGCGTGAACTAGGCTGGACGGGTGAGGATTGACCTGCATGCCCACTCCAACGTTTCCGACGGCACGGAAACGCCCGCCGATGTGATGGCAGCTGCGGCCCGGGCAGGCCTGGACGTGGTGGCATTGACAGACCACGACTCCACTGACGGCTGGGCCGAGGCCTCGTTGGCCGCGCTGGACAACGGAGTGGCGTTCGTTCCGGGCATGGAAATTTCCTGCCGGACGGACCAGGGCATCAGCGTGCACCTCCTCAGCTACCTTCATGATCCGGCCCATCCGGGACTGCTGGAGGAGATTACCAAGGCCAAGGACGCCCGGCTTACCCGGGCCGAACGAATGGTCACCCTGCTCTCCGAGGACTACCCGTTGACGTGGGACGATGTCATCCACCATGTGGCACCCGGCGCGACACTGGGGCGTCCCCATATTGCCGATGCGCTCGTGGCAGCCGGAGTGGTCGCGGACCGCTCGGAGGCCTTCACCTCCATCCTGACCTCCCATTCGCGCTATTTCGTCCAGCACTACGCACCCGATCCTGCAACCGCCGTCGAACTTGTCTGCGCAGCCGGAGGCGTACCTGTTTTCGCCCACCCGGTGGCTTCGGCCCGGGGCAGGATCGTGGGGGAGCGCACCTACCGGGAGATGATCGACGCCGGCCTCGCCGGCCTGGAGATCGACCACCGGGACAATCCCGAGGACGGCCGGGAGTTCCTTCGTGGCCTCGCGGCCAAGCACGGACTGCTGGTTACAGGTTCATCCGACTACCACGGCACCGGCAAACCCAACCTGCTGGGGGAGAACCTGACCGCACCGGAGGTGCTGGCAAGGATCGAGGAGCTGGGCAGCGGAACCGGCGTAGTCCGCCCCTTCTAACCCAACCGGGTAGCAGCAGGTGTCGTTATGAGCGCTCATAACGACACCTGCTGCTCCTTACTTGGGTCCGTACGAGGTGAACTCGGCCTTGGCGCCCAGCCGCTTGGCCATGACGTCGATGGCCGGCTGGTTCTGGTCCACGCAGACGAACCTGCGGTCAAGCTTCGCGGCCACGGCGCCAAGTGTTCCCGAGCCGGCAAAGAAGTCCAGGCACCAGTCGCCGGGCCTGCTTGAGGCAGCCACCACGCGCCGGATGAGTCCTTCCGGCTTCTGGGTGGGGTAGCCGGTCTTTTCCTTGCCCGTCGGGGAGACGATGGTGTGCCACCAGACGTCCGTTGGCAGCTTGCCGAGCTCACGCTTGGCCGGGGTCACCAGGCCCGGGGCCATATAGGGCTCGCGGTCCACCTCGGCGCTGTCGAAGTGGTACGTGGCCGGGTTCTTGACGTACACCAGGATGTTGTCGTGCTTGGTCGGCCAGCGGTACTTGGCGCGTGCACCGTAGTCGTAAGCCCAGATAATCTCGTTCAGGAAGCATTCGCGGCCGAAGATGGCATCCAGCATCACCTTGGCGTAGTGGACTTCGCGGTAGTCAAGGTGCAGGTAGAGCGTCCCGTCGTCCGCGAGCAGCCGCCACGCTTCAACAAGCCGCGGTTCCAGGAAGGACCAGTAGTCGCTGAAGGCGTCGTCATAGCGGTGCAGGGCACCTTTGATGGTGTCGTAGGAGCGCCCTTTGAAACCGACGCGGTCGCCCGCACCGTCGGCGTTGACCACCATCTTGGTTTCCTGGCGCTGCTGTGCCCTGCCCGTGTTGAAGGGCGGGTCCACATAAATGAGAGTGAAGGCGCCGTCCGGCAGCGAAGGGAGGAATTCCGCGTTGTCCGCGTGTACCACCAGGTTGCTGCCGTCCGGCGCCCAGACAGTGTCAGTCATTGAGGCTGTTAGGCCTCGGCGCTGCCCGGCTGTGCGCCGTTGTCGCCACCAGCCACGATCTCGCCGTTGCGGCGGCGGGTGCGGGTCCGGCGGCGGGCACGGGTGGCCCTGTCCACTTCCGTGGCAGCTGTCCCCGCCGCTTCTGCCGGCTGGGCTGACGCGCCTGCGGGAGCCTCAGTGTCGGATGAACGACGACGGCGGTCACCGGAGCGTCCGCTTTCTTTTCCGCTGCTCGTGCTGCCGCTGCGGCGGCTGCCGGTCCGGCCGCCGTCGCGATTTCCCTCGCGCGCGCCGGAACGGGCGGTGTCCCTGGTGCCACGGGTGTTCTTCTTACCCGTCTCGCCCAGGTCCTCCAGGACTTCGGCGTCAACTCCGGCCAGCGTGCGCTGGTTGCGGGGCAGCCGGCCCTTAGTGCCTTCGGGGATGTCCAGGTCCTCGAAAAGGTGTGGGGAAGAGGAATACGTTTCGACGGGCTCCGGAACGCTGAGGCCAAGGGCCTTGTTGATCAGGCCCCACCGCGGCATGTCATCCCAGTCCACAAACGTGACAGCGGTGCCCTTGTTGCCCGCACGGCCGGTGCGGCCCACGCGGTGCAGGTAGATCTTTTCGTCCTCGACGCACTGGTAGTTGATGACGTGGGTGACGTCGTCGACGTCGATGCCGCGGGCGGCGACGTCGGTGGCCACCAGGACGTCCACCTTGTTGTTGCGGAAGGCGCGCAGTGCCTGCTCGCGGGCGCCCTGGCCGAGGTCGCCGTGGATGGCGGCCGCCGCGAAGCCGCGGTCCACCAGTTCCTCGGCCACCTTGGCGGCGGTGCGCTTGGTCTTGGTGAAGATGATGGTGCGGCCGCGTCCGCGGGCCTGCAGGATGCGGGCGACAACTTCGGTCTTGTCCATGCTGTGCGCACGGTAGATGAGCTGCCGGATGTCGCGCTTGGTCAGGCCCTCGTCATCCGGGTCAGCCGCACGGATGTGGGTTGGCTGGGTCATGTAGCGGCGCGCCATGGCGACGACGGGACCAGGCATTGTGGCGGAGAACAGGAGCGTCTGGCGGACAGCCGGCGTGCCGGCGATCAGGGTCTCGACGTCCGGGAGGAAGCCGAGGTCCAGCATCTCGTCGGCTTCGTCAAGGATGACCATCTTGACGTTCTTGAGGACCAGGTGCTTCTGCTTGTAGAGGTCGATCAGGCGGCCGGGGGTTCCCACGACGATCTCTACGCCCTTCTGCAGGGCATCCACCTGGGGCTCGTAGGCACGGCCGCCATAGATGGTGGTGATGCGGGCGTTGCGCTTGCGGGAAGCGGTCTGGAGGTCGTTGGCGACCTGGACGGCCAGCTCGCGGGTGGGAACGATCACGAGGGCCTGCGGGGCGCCCGGGACGGCGAGTTTGTCAAAACCGGCGTCGTCCTGGCCCACAACGCGCTGCAGGGCGGGAATACCGAAGCCGAGGGTCTTGCCGGTGCCCGTCTTGGCCTGGCCGATGATGTCATGGCCTGACAGGGCAACGGGCAGCGTCATCGCCTGGATCGGGAAGGGGTGGGTGATCCCGGCATCGGCCAGGGACTCGACGATATCGGCGCGGACGTTGTAGTCAGCGAAGGATTTCTCCTCGATTTCGTGCGGCTTCTCATCCGAAATGATGGTTTCTTCGGGCACGAGGGTTTCGATGCCGGAATCGTCAGTCAGAAGCTGGTGGGTATGCAATTCACTCACAGGTGAGTTTCCTTATTCATTTGGGCATTGGCGCTGCCTGCTCGACGGGCCGGCCTGCATGGCCGTTCCGGAGCACGCTCGGGCGCGCAAGCAAATCCAGTGGAAGCCGATCGCGGGCTATCTAAGTACTGGCACTGGTGACCAGCGGGTGTATCTCAAGATCGCGTAGGGGCGGGCTTGTTGAGTTCAAATCAAGGAAATCAACGACCGGGCATCCATTTCTACTCCTTCAGTCTAGCCGTACGGAGCCTGAATGCTGGCTTTGGGCCCCTGTGCGGAGTGTGCGGCACTGAAGTCACGGACGCCGGGCCTCACTCCACAAGTTCGAAATGGACTTCCCTGGTGGCTATATCCGAGGAGATCAGCCGCACCCGGACCTTGGTGCCCGGCTCAAGATCACCCGCGCACCGGGCCGTGACCGCCGGTTCAGCAATCTGGATAATCCCGGATCCGCCGTTGCCGTTGGCGCCGTTCCTGCCGTTAGCGGTCCCGTTCCTGCCGTTGCCATTGCCGCCGCCATTATCCTTCTGCGGCTTGGACCCCGAGATGACTATCGCGTCGAATTCCTGCCCGATGTGGTTGACCAGCAGGGCGGCTTCGACGGTGTCCAGTGCCATGCGTTCCATCCGCGACGCGAGCTGGTCGGAGCCGGCCATGATCACCGGCAGCGATGGCAGCGCTTCCCTGGCCCAGCCTGGCGCGGGCCTGCCGTTGCTGAGCGCCTCACAGATCACCAGCACGAAGCGGTCCACCAGCCGACGGAGCGGAGCAGTGGTGTGCGCATAGGCAGCACCGATGGCAGATTGGATGGCGTCCTCGGGGACGTCGCCGTCGAACGCCGTGTAGCTGGCGCCGCGGAACAGCATGCCTGCCGAATGGAGGATGGCCAGCTGGCGCGGGTCGAGGGGGTCCAGGGTTCGGAGATATTCACCGTAGCTGACCTCCCCGTCCCACGGCTTGCCGAGGGCCTCGGTCTGGATCCTGAAGTGGCCCAAGGAGCGTTCGTCGGGGGACGGCATGGTACGGAGGATCCCCACTTTTCCGTCCAGCATCAGCCTGGCGGCCGCCATCCCGGTCATGAGCGAAATCTGGGCATTCCAGTCCTCCACGGGAAGCTGGGGAGCGGCGGCAATGCGGTAGCCGCCGTCGGGCAGCTGGACAATCTCCTGTTCCGGCATGTTCAGGCTGGCTCCGCCGCGGGCACGCTCCAGGGCAACGCGCTTGAGTCCCACTTCTTTGAGGAGTTGCAGGACAGGGGTGGCTGTTCCGGCGTCGAGCTCCGCCTGGGCGCCTTTGTAGCTGAGCTTGGTGCGGCTTCGCATCCTGGCCCTCCGGACAGTCACGGAGGTGACCTCGGCGGCATCATCAAGCCGGAATTCCCAGACGAACGCAGAGCATAGCTGACCTGCGAGGAGGCTGCCGGCCTGCTCGCTGATGACTTCCGGATGCAGTGGGATCCGGCCATCCGGCGCGTAAAACGTCTGACCCCGGCGCCGGGTCTCGGCGTCCAGGGCGCCGCCGGGGACCACGAAGGAAGGAACGTCCGCGATGGCGTAAAGCACCTTGTAGCCCGTACCGTCGCGCTCGATGAACAGCGCCTGGTCCAGATCGGTGGACGATTCGGGATCAATGGTGAGGAACTCTACGTCAGTCAGGTCGGAGGCCGGCATCCGGTGTGAAGCCACGGCCGCCTCAGCGTCGCGCACCGCCTCGTCGGGGTACGGTCCCGGCAGTTCCAGTTCCGTTCTCAGCGCGCCCAGCGCCTCCTCGAGCGCGTTGGTGTGCTCGTGGACGTTAGGGGCCAGCCGATGATGTGACACGAAAATCAGGTTAGCCCGATTTCCACAGTTAGTGCACGCTATCGCCCCGGCGGCCGTTCGAGGGAGGGCACCAAGGCTTTAGGACATCCCGGCGTCAAGCGCGGCAAGCAGCGCTGAGGCCGCTTCTGCCGGATCCGGCGCCTCGGTGATGGCGCGGACCACCACCACCCGGCTGGCTCCGGCTTCCACCACCTGCTCCACGTTGCCCAGGTCAATGCCGCCGATGGCGAACCAGGGCACGGGTGCACCGCCGGGAGAGGATTCCGCTTTGGTTACCGTTCCGGCGGCGTACCTGACAAGGTCAAGTCCGACGGCGGCCCGGCCTGGTTTTGTTGGGGTGGCCCAGACAGGACCGACGCAGAAATAGTCCAGTCCCGCCGGGGCGGCCAGCATTGCGGCAGATGCCCCGATGGCGGCGTCGATCTGTTCCGTACTGTGAGTGGACAGGCCGATTTCCGCGTTCCCGTTCAGAAGGGTCCTGGCCGCCGGCAGCGGGAGATCCCTCTGACCGATATGGAACACGGGTGCCCCCGACAGGACAGCGATATCTGCCCGGTCATTCACCGCCCACAGGCGCCCGTGGCGCTGGGCTGCCTCTTTCAGGACCGCGAGGAGTTCGAGCTCCTCGGCCGCTTCGATGGCCTTGTCCCTGAGCTGGATGATGTCCACACCGCCGGCAAACGCAGAGTCGACAAACTCAGCAAAGTCGCCGCGCTCGCGCCGTGCGTCGGTGCAGAGGTAGAGGCGCGCACTGCCGAGGCCGCGGCCGCCGTCTTCACTGCCGGCCGCGTCGGAGCTGGTGGAGACGGCCGCGTGGTCAGAAAGGGCTGGGTTCATGCAAACCACCCTAGTTCCTCTAAACTGGGCTGGTACTGCGGGAGCCGCGGCGGCTGTCACAAAGCACCGGGCTGAGAGGGCGTCAGAGCCGACCGCTTGACCTGATCCGGCTAGTACCGGCGTAGGGAAGGAAACACGTCTTGCCCCCATCCCGGAGTCCCTCACCGGATTCTGCTTCGTCTCCCCGCATTTCAGGGCTGCTAAAAGCGGACGTGGCGGTGATCGGCGGCGGAGTCATCGGCCATGGCATCGCCTGGGAAGCGAGGCGTTCAGGACGTTCGGTGGTCCTCATCGACAACGCGCCAGGTTCCGGTGCGAGCTGGGCGGCCGCCGGCATGCTTGCGCCGGTCAGCGAGCTCCACTACCAGGAGCAGGACCTCCTGGAGCTCATGCTTGAATCCTCCGGCCTGTGGCCGGCCTTCGCCTCAGACCTTGCTGACGCATCGGGGCTGGACACAGGCTACCTCTCCACGTCCACTATCGCGGTGGCGGCCGACGCCGCTGACCGCAGGGTGCTCATGGACCTGCGGACCGTCCAGCAGGCCAACGGACTGACAGTGGAACCGCTCACGGTTCGTGAGGCCAGGGCCAGGGAGGGCCTGCTCAGCCCCGCGATATCCTGCGCACTGGACATCCCCGCCGACCACCAGGTGGATCCGCGGAAGCTGGTGGCGTGCCTCCGGCAGGTGCTCGCTTCGCATGAGCCCGGATCCGGAACCGACGTCGAAGGAGCCCGGGATGGCTTCGCTGTCGAGGACCGGGCTACGTCCCTCCTCTGGCAGGACGGGCGGGTCAGCGGCGTGAGGCTCGCTCAAGGCGGGACGGTCCTGGCCCGCGAGACTGTGGTGGCCAACGGGCTGCAGGCTTCATCCCTGGAGGGCCTGCCGGAAGGGCTCCGGCTGCCGCTGCGCCCTGTCCATGGGGACATCCTCCGCCTCGCCGTTCCGCAGCATCTGCGCCCGCTGGTTACCTCCACCGTCCGCGGGCTGGTCCACGGTGTTCCCGTGTACATCGTTCCCCGGCAGGATGGCTCGGTGGTCATCGGAGCAAGCCAGCGTGAAGACGCACTGTCCGTCACGGGCGACGGCGCCGTCTCCGCTGGCGGGGTCTACCAGCTGCTGCGCGATGCCCAGGCGCTGGTACCCGCCGTCGCGGAGTTGGAACTGGTGGAAAGCACCGCCCGGGCACGTCCCGCCACGCCGGACAACGCACCGCTGCTTGGCCGGGCAAGGGTGCGCCCGCTTCAGGACAGCGGGGAAGATGTTGCGGGGCTGATCATCGCCACCGGGTTCTTCCGTCATGGCGTCCTGCTCACCCCCGCTGCGGCGGCTATCTGCAGGTCCCTCATGGATGGCGCCGAGGACCGCCGCTGGCAGGCTTTCAGCCCCGCCAGGTTTTCCGGCACGCCCCTGGCCGGCCGCAACCCTGACCCACAAAAGGAAACAGCATGAACATCACCCTCAACGGATCGCACCACGCCGTGGCCGACGGCGCCTCCATCACCACCCTGGTCAGCCAGGTCACAGGCCGCCCCCTCGCGCCCGACGGGCAGGCGACGGACGGCCGGAAACTCGGCGTGGCCGTAGCGCACAACTCCGCAGTAGTTCCCCGCAGCCAGTGGCACGTCACAGCGCTCGCCGAGGGTGACGACGTGGAACTTGTCACAGCAGTCCAGGGAGGCTGAGCGCCATGACGGAAACCAGCGGCATCGACACAGTGAAGCAGCGGACGGACGCGGACAGCCTGGTCATCGACGGCGTCGCCCTCGGATCCCGGCTCATCATGGGCACCGGCGGCGCGCCGAGCCTGGACGGGCTCGGTGCTGCCCTGATCGCGTCCGGAACCGAGCTGACCACCGTGGCCATGCGCCGTTATTCGCCCGCCGAGACGGGATCGCTCTTCCAGCTCCTGGTGGAACACGGGATCCGGGTCCTGCCCAATACCGCCGGCTGCTTCACGTCCCGCGATGCCGTCATGACGGCGGAACTTGCCCGTGAGGCGCTGGAAACCGACTGGGTCAAGCTAGAGGTCATCGCCGATGAACAGACCCTCCTGCCCGACGCCGTTGAGCTGGTGGACGCCACGGAGCAGCTGGTCAACCGCGGCTTCAAGGTGTTCGCCTACACCAACGACGACCCCGTCCTTGCCCTTCGGCTTGAGAACCTCGGCGCCGTGGCCGTCATGCCGCTCGGAGCGCCCATCGGTACCGGCCTGGGGATCCTCAATCCGCACAACATCGAGCTGATCGTTTCCCGGGCGTCGGTGCCCGTGGTCCTGGATGCCGGCATTGGCACCGCCTCGGACGCCGCCCTTGCCATGGAATTGGGCTGCGACGCCGTGTTGCTCGCGACTGCCGTGACACGTGCCCAGAACCCGGCGCTGATGGGCGAAGCCTTCAAACACGCCGTTATCGCCGGTAGGCTGGCGAAAGCGGCCGGGAGGATACCGCGCCGCGAGCACGCCCTGGCGTCATCGGCCATGGAAGGCCGGGCAGAGTTCCTGTAGACCGGCATCCAGCCGCCGCGGCCGCCAGGACCGGGCTCACCGCGACGAGCCAAGGAGTCAGCAGTGGCCGGCAAGGAAGACATTCTCACCAGGGCGCGGATCGACGAGGCCCTGGACGGACTCCCGGACTGGCGGTACCGCCTGGGCGGACTGGTCACTGCCTACAAAGCGCCGACGGCGGCCGCCGCGCTGGAGCTGATCGCCGCCGTCGGGCGCCTCGCTGAGGAGCAGAACCACCATCCGGACCTGGACTGGCGGTATAACCGTGTCTTCATCCGGTTTACCTCCCACGACGCCGGCGGTGAAGTCACAGAGCGCGACACCAGGGCGGCAGCCGCGGTCAGCGCGGCTGCCTCAGCGGCCGGGGCAGCGGCTGAACCGGGCCTGTACAGGACGGTTGAACTGGCGATCGATACCGCGGAGGCCGCAGCGATCTCGGAAGTATGGCGCGTTGCCCTCGGGTATAAGCGGGTTGAGGGCGGAAACGATCTGGTGGATCCGTTCGGGCGCGGGCCCAATGTCTGGTTCCAGGAAACACCGACGCCCAACAGCAGCCGCATCCATGTGGACGTGCACTGGAGCAAAGCCGAATCCGGACCTGTCCTGGAGAAGACGGCTGCGACCGGCGCGTCAATGAACCGTGACCACGCACCCGACTGGGTGGTGGTCACGGATGTCCAAGGGAACCGATTGTGCCTGTGCACTGAGGAAGGCTATGACCCTGAGGCCTAGGCCCCCGCGCTAAAGCTTGAGCGCTGCAGTCAGCCGCATGGTGTCGTAACGGGCCCGGGTCCGGCCCAGGTAGGCAACCGCCGCGATGGCCGCGGCGGTTCCCAGCGCCGTGGGCAGGACCCACGGGATCCAGGTCAGGCCCGGCTGGTACCCAAAGCCCGCCGCCATGAAAATGATCCAGCTCAGTGCGGCCACCGCGACTGCAACGCCTGCGGGCAGGCCCATGCCGTATTTGGCATGCCGCTTGTCATTGGCCCAGACAATAAAGCCGGCGGCTGTGGTCACCAGGACAACGATGGTCAATGAAAGCATGGGATCTCCTCAGGATGCGGCCGGAGCCCGGCACAGGGGTCAGAACTGGCCGAAACCAACGCGGCGGGCCTCTTCGGCACCGATCTCGACGTAGCCCAGCGCGTTGCCGGGAACGATGATCACGCGTCCCTTGTCATCCTTCAGGCGCAGTTCGCTGCCCTTGGTAAGGGCCTCCTGGACAATCTTGGCGACCGCATCAGCATCCTCATCCGACTCAAGCACAATTTCGCGGCCAATGTTCTGAACGCCGATCTTAATTTCCAAAGCGGGGCCTCCCAGCCAATCAAAGTTTCGATGATGATGTCTTATTTGTAGTCTAGGTTTCCTTGGGGAAGCGAGAGATTCCGCGCCAAGCTAAACGGTAGATGAGGTCACTTGCCACATCGAGGTCAAGGTTCCCGTCCGTTTCCAGCCAGTAACGTGCGCTGACCTGTGCCATTCCGGCCAGCCCCCGCCCCAGGAGCTGTGCTTCCATGTGCGGCAGTTTGGTGTCCTCGGCGATGACCCGGGCAACGGCGTCGGCGAAGGTCCTGTTGAAGGTTTCCAGCCGGGAACTGACATCTGGATCGTTGATGAGGTCGGATTCGAAGACCAGCCGGTGCGCCTGGTCATCGCTGGCGATGAACCGGTAATAGGCCCGCATGACTGCCTGGACCCGTTCATCGTTGTCGGTGGTGGAGCCGAGGGCGCCGAGCATCAGTTCCGTCAGGGCCGTGAGATGGCTGTCCAGCAGGGCAAGGTACAGTTCGCGTTTCGACGGGAAATGCTGGTAAAGCACCGGCTTGCTGACATGTGCCGTCTCGGCGATCTCGTCCATCGCTGCGCCGTGGTACCCGTTGGCGACGAAGACTTCCTGCGCAGCCGCAAGAAGCTGCGCCCGGCGTTCGTCGCGGGGGAGCCTGGCGGACCGCTGGCCCGACGTGCGCTGGGGGGAAGTGGGTTCGCCGCCGGACGCCCGGTCAGTCCGTGCTTCATGGACCACAGTTTGTCCTACTTTCCATTGCAGTTACTTCCACTTTACTGCGCGGTAATATGACCGCGCGGGATCTCGGGGCCTACATTGAAGTATGGCTTCGACATTCACCGCAAATGCTTCGTCCGTTTCGCTTGAACCGCTGGTGGAGCCCGCGGGCGATCTGACCCCGGCGGAGGTGGAACGCTATTCGCGGCACCTCATCATTCCGGAGATCGGCGCCGTGGGGCAGCGACGGCTCAGGAATGCCAAAGTCCTGGTCATCGGAGCCGGGGGGCTGGGGTCCCCTGCGCTGCTGTACCTTGCCGCGGCGGGCGTCGGCACACTGGGAATCATCGACGACGACGCCGTGGACCTCAGCAACCTGCAGCGCCAGGTCATCCACGGCATCGCTGACGTCGGACGACCCAAGATCGACTCCGCCCGGGATGCCATCGCCGGGCTGAACCCGCTGGTGGACGTCCGGCTGCATAACGTCCGGCTGGACGCCTCCAACGCCTTGGAACTTTTCGCCGAATACGACCTCATCCTGGACGGCGCTGACAACTTCGCCACGCGCTACCTGGTCAACGACGCCGCCGCCATCCTGGGCAAGCCGTACGTCTGGGGCTCGATCTTCCGCTTCGACGGCCAGGTCAGCGTATTCTGGGAAAAGCACGGGCCGACCTACCGCGACCTCTATCCGGAGGCCCCGCCGGCAGGGTCAGTGCCCTCCTGCGGCGAGGGCGGCGTGTTCGGCATGCTGTGTGCAGCCGTGGGCTCGCTCATGGTGACCGAGGCCGTCAAACTGATCACCGGCGTCGGGCGTTCCCTCCTTGGCCGGGTGGCACTGTTTGATGCGCTGGGCGGCAGCTGGCGCGAAATTCGGGTCTCCAAGGATCCGGCGGCGGAACCCATCACCGAGCTGACCGACTACGACGCCTTCTGCGGAATTGTCCCCGCCGCGTCCGCCGATACCGAACACACAGTGACGGCGACACAGCTGGCCACCATGCTGGCGTCGCGGAAGGCCGGACTGAAGGACTTTGACCTGATAGATGTCCGGGAACCGGGTGAACACGACATCGTCAGCATCGAGGGTTCGCTGCTGATCCCGCAGGGAAGAATATTGGCGGGGGAGGCCTGGAGCGAGCTTCCGCAGGACAGGGACATCGTCTTCCACTGCAAAGCCGGGACCCGGTCAGCCAACGTGCTTGAAGCGGCACGGAAGGCCGGCTACCAGAGGGTCAGTCATCTCGACGGCGGAATCCTGGCCTGGGTGCGCGACGTGGAGCCGGGAAAGCCCGTCTACTGACCAGAGCCCGTCAGCAACGCTCTCTCACTTTTCGCACCAATTTGAACGACGCTCTCTCACTTCCGTGAAGGAAGTGAGAGAGCGTCGCCGGGGGGTCAGGCGCTTTCAAATCTTTGGTCAACCGGGCACTCGGCCTGCGTTGCAGGAGTGGCAGCGGGCTGCTCGACGGTGATTCCGTACAGCGTCTCCAGGGCAGCCACGTAGTCGTCCTGCTGCCCGTTGGAGGCAAGTTCGCGTGCGCGCACCGTGGGGACGTGCAGCAACTGCTTGACCATTCGGCGGAGCGCGAACTCAACTTCCTCGGCAGCGGCCGTGCATCCGTGGCGGGCCCGGACCTTTTCCATTTCCGCGTCCAGGACGCTCATGGTGTGCCTGCGCAGGGCAACAATGGCTGAATCCACCGAGCGGACCTCGCGTTCCTGTTCAAAGGCCCTGGCGGCGCCATTGACGATGTCGCTGGCCTGGGCCAGGGACTCGGCCTGCTCCTGGGGAGCGGCGAGGCGTACGGATTCGAGCGTGAGCAGCTCGACGCCGTCGAGCTCCCCGACCTCGGGGTCGAAATCGTGGGTGAGCGCGAGGTCAATGGCGATCAGTGGCTGCGGGGACTCCGCGCGGACCTCCGCAAGCTCGTCGGCCTCGACCCGGGTGTCCGAGCCGCTGCAGCCGATCATGACATCGGCCGCCGCCACAGCCGGTCGAAGTGATTCACTGTCCAGGGCCGTCCCGCCGCGAGTGGCGACAAAGCCCTCCGCACGCCCTGAAGAGGAGAACACGGAGATGTCGGTGCAGCCGCGTTCCCGAAGCAGGGCCATGGTGGCGCCCGCGTAGGCGCCGGTGCCGAACACCACGACTTTCTTGGTTGTCCAGTCCGCGTTCTCTGACAGATCCGTGGCCAGGTCCAGGGCCACCGACACGATGGACAGCCCCCGGGAGCCGAGGGCGGTCTGGGCACCGACGTCCTTTGCCGTTTTGGAGGCGGCCTGGAAGAGCCGGACGAGGCCGGAGCTGGCCGTACCTTCATGCTGCGCCGTGATGAGGGCACGCCGCACCTGGCCGGCTATTTCGCGTTCGCCGACGACGGCGGAGTCGAGTCCGGCGCTGACGGCGAAAAGATGCTGGCTGACTTCGGGCCCGGTCCGGGTGCCGAAGGATCGTGACACGAGTTGTTCGTTGAGGCCGCTCAGTTCGCTGATCTGCGAGACAAGGGCGGCGCGGGCTGCCTCCACGTCATCGGCATGGGGCGCTTCGCCGTAGATTTCGTACCTGTTGCAGGTGGCAAGCACCACCGCACCCGTCACTGCCGGCGATCCGGAGAGGGCGGATGTGGCGACCCCGGAAGCACCGTTGCTCAGTTGAGCAACGGTCTCAAGATCGATGTCGGCGTGTGTAGCCACCAATGAAAAAAGAACCACAGCACCACAATCATAGCTTTTTCGTGTCTCGGTAGAACAACCTGCGTGACCGCGACCCGGACCACGGTGCCGTGATTCCTGACACGTGACCGGCAGGGCGGATGCGGATGACAGGCTGTCGTTATCTTTTACAGCCGATTTTGGGCACAATCGAAGGCATGACTTCCAGCTCCGCCGTGTCCAATCCGGCGTCAAATGCAGGGCCAAACGCAGCGCCCGCTACCGCGTCGAAGGCGGACGCTGCCAGCGCACTGCCCGCCGGCCATCCCCTCATGGACGGCCGCACCGCAGATTCCCCGCTCATCACGGCCTACCGCGGCGGCAAACCGTCCCGCCGTCCAGTGTGGTTCATGCGACAGGCCGGGCGCTCACTGCCGGAGTACCTGAAGGTCCGTGAAGGCGTCGCGATGCTGGACTCCTGCCTGCGGCCCGAACTGGCGTCCGAGATCACCCTTCAGCCGGTGCGCCGGCACGATGTTGACGCCGCCATCTTCTTCTCCGATATCGTGATCCCGCTCAAGCTCGCAGGCGTGGGAGTGGACATCGTGCCCGGCGTCGGCCCGGTCCTGGACAAGCCCGTGCGCACAGCCGCAGATGTGGCCGCCCTGCCGCAGCTCACCTGGGAAGCGCTGGAGCCCATCCGGGAGGCCGTCCGGCTGACCGTCGCGGAATTGGGCAAGACCCCGCTGATCGGCTTCGCCGGGGCACCGTTCACCCTGGCCGCCTACATGGTCGAGGGCAAGCCGTCCCGCGACCACCTCGGCCCGCGCACCATGATGCACGCGGATCCTGAGACGTGGACGGCCCTGGCCAACTGGGCCGCCGACGCGTCCGGGCTGTTCCTCCGAGCCCAGCTGGAAGCCGGCGCCTCCGCGGGGCAGCTGTTCGATTCCTGGGCAGGCTCACTGGGGCTGGCCGACTACACCAAATACGTGGCCCCGGCGTCAGCCCGCGCGCTGGACCACGTCAGGCACCTCGGGGCACCCCTGATCCACTTTGGCACCGGAACGTCGGAACTGCTGGTCGCCATGCGCGACGTCGGCGTAGACGTGGTGGGCGTGGATTACCGGCTTCCGCTGGATGAGGCAAACCGCCGGCTGGGCGGTAACGTGCCGCTCCAGGGCAACATCGATCCGGCGCTCCTGTCCGCCCCGTGGGAAGTCCTCGAGGCCCACGTCAGGGAAGTGATCGCGGCCGGTTCGGCAGCGCCCGGCCATGTGCTGAATCTTGGCCACGGGGTGCCGCCGGAAACAGATCCGGCCGTCCTGACCCGGGTTGTGCAGCTCATCCACTCCATTTCGCCGGAATAAGTCCATGGGCGGCTCAGGGGAAAGCACGGGACGGCGGCGGGAGGCAACTGCCTCGACGGCAGCATCCGTCCCGGCCGGCAAAACTGCGCTGGTAGCCGGTGGCGGCATTTCAGGGCTGCTTGCAGCGCGGGAGCTGTCCGCGGCCGGCTGCGCGGTGACCGTCCTGGAAGCCAGCCGAACCTGGGGCGGTTGCGTGGGCAGCCACGTCGTAGCCGGGCTCACGCTGGACAGCGGCGCGGAGTCCTTTGCGACCCGCTCCACTGCCGTGGCCGACCTCGCCGCCGAATTGGGACTCGCGGCAAAGATCGTCGAGCCCCGGCCGGGAGGCGCCTGGGTCCAGCTTCCGGATGGTCCCCGGGAACTTCCCAAGACGGGAGTCCTGGGGATACCAGCCAACCCTTGGGACCCGGAAGTCCGGCGCTCACTGGGGTTCCTGGGCTCGCTTCGAGCATCCCTGGACAAGTACCTGCCAGCCTCGGTGGGGACTGCTGCGGACGTCACGAGCGTGGCATCGCTGGTGCGGGCGCGAATGGGACGCCGCGTGCTGGACCGGCTCGTCGCACCGGTAGTGGGGGGAGTGCACTCCGCCGATCCCGGTCTCCTGGACGTGGACATGGTGGCGCCCGGACTGCGGGCGGGCCTCCGCCGGCACGGCTCGTTGGCCGCCGCAGTTGCGGCCCAGCGCCGCGGCAACGCCACCCCCCGGGACGGGACGCCGCCCGTGGCGAAAGCCGGCTCCGCCGTCGCGGGCCTCGCAGGCGGCATGCACACCCTGATCGCTGCGTTGCTGCGCGACCTCCGGGACCGCGGCGTGACCCTGCTGGACGCTTCGCCGGCGGAGTCGGTGGCCCAAACACCTGACGGCTGGCGAGTCACTGCCGGAAAGGCAACGTACGACGCCGGCCTGCTGGTAGTGGCGCTCGACGGCCCCGCCGCCGTCGGGCTGCTGGAAAAGGCAGTGCCCGGACTTGCCGGAAAGCGGCCGGAACGCGGGCCAGACGTCAGGCTCGTCACGCTGGTGGTTGACCTTCCGGAACTGGACAGCAGGCCACGGGGCACCGGAATCCTGGTAGCCCCGCAGACCCCTGGCATCCAGGCAAAAGCACTCACCCATGCAACGGCGAAGTGGGAATGGCTTGCCGCCGCAGCAGGGCCCGGCACCCACGTCCTCCGCCTCTCCTACGGGCGCATCGACGGTTCCGCAGCCCGCACCCGGGAACCCTCCACAGACGATGAACTCCTGGCTGCTTCGCTGCGGGACGCGTCAGCGCTGCTTGGCGTGTCGGTCGAAGCGGAGGACGTCATCGGCTGGGACGTGGTCAGGTGGCAGGGGGCGCTGCCTTTCGCCGCCGTGGGCCACAAGGCCCGGGTCGCGGATGTCCGCGAAGCCTGCGCGAGGGCCGGCTGCCTCGCTGTGGTGGGCGGATGGGTGGCAGGGAACGGTCTTGCGGCTGTCGTGGCTGACACGCGGGAGCAGATCCAAGTGCTTCTCAGCACGGCATCGTCCCAGTTCAGCGCGCTGCCCGCCCCCAAAAAACGAGTCCAATAGCGTCCTGCCGGCTTTCATTTCACCTGCGAATATGGCTAGGGTCGATGACTATGGTTGATTACAGGTCCGGACTTTCACATTCCCGGACCGGTATCCATGGGGGACTCCGGCGCGGCACCGCGGCTGCCGCAGCAGGAGTGGTACTGGTCCTTTCAGCGGGGATTCCCGCGTCACAAGCAGCGGATGGCAGTCCGGATCCCGGCAGCCCCGATGTCCAGGTCACCGGTACCGTGCAGCTGCCAGTGGTCGGCAGCCTGGTGCAGGGGCTGCTAGGTTCCGCCACGCAGTCCCCGACACCGGCATCCACCTCTCCTGCGCCCACGGCTTCTGTTGCCCCTGCACCTGCCACCGCGGCTCCGGCCCCCGCTACAGCTTCCCAGCCGCAGGCTGCTGGCACGCCGCCCGCCGGCGCTGCGCCCGCCGGCAGTGCACCCGCGGTTTCCGGCACCAGGACTGCAACCCCGGGCGCGGCCTCCGGAATGGCACCCGCAGCCAAAGGCGCAGTCCCGGCGCCGCAGCAGGCGGACCAGCCAGCCTCGGCGCCCGCGGAGTCTCCCGCGCCGGATCAACCGACGTCGGCACTCACTCCAACGGCCGGATCGACATCCCGGATCGGGAACCTCCATGCTGCGGGAATCCCGGCCGGAAGCCGGCAGTCGATGGCTCCCGCGCCTGCGCCCGCCGTCGAAGCCACCAAGGTGTGGCTGGGAGTGGGCCTGTTGGGATCAGCCGGAGTTGCCGGACTTGTCTTTGCCAGGATCCGCCGGTCCTGAGGCTCCGGCTGCGTTCCTCTGCCCGACAGCGGGTGTGAAATGTGAAATGCAACGCTTCTACGTCATGTAGAAGTGCCCGGTTTCGACTTGGCGCAGGGGAAGGGGCAAACTGGTAGGCATGAGCCACACTTCTGCCGAATCTGTCACTAAAACCGAAGAATCAGCCGAGCAGTTTTTCACCCTCTGGACCGTTTTCAAGCGGTCCGCGGAGGTCCTGCGCAGCGCCGACGCTGCTGAGGACTTCGATGCGCTGCTGTCCCGCCTGGCCGAGTCCGGTGTGACCCACCGCGGTAGTTACGACGTCTCCGCGATGCGCGCCGACGCCGATGTGATGGTGTGGCTTCACGGTGCCAAGCCCGAAGCGCTGCAGCAGGCCATCCGCGATATCCGCCGCAGCAAGCTCTTCGCCGGGACTGAGATCGTCTGGTCCGCAATGGGCGTGCACCGCGAAGCCGAGTTCGCCAAGAACCACACCCCTGCCTATTCCCGCGGCGTGGAGCCGGCGGAATGGCTTTGCGTGTACCCGTTCGTACGCTCCTACGAGTGGTACCTCCTACCCGAGGCCGAACGCGGAAAGATGCTGCGCGACCATGGCATGCTGGGCCGGGAGTTCCCGCAGGTCATCTCCAATACTGTGTCTTCCTTCGCCCTGGGGGACTGGGAGTGGATCCTGGGCCTGGAGGCTCCCGCCCTGGTTGACCTCGTGGACCTGATGCGGCACCTGCGCTCCACCGAAGCGCGCAACCATGTCCGCGAGGAAATCCCGTTCTACACGGGCCGTCGCATCACCGCCCCGGAAATCGCAGAGGTCCTGGCATGAGCCCGCTGGACCCTCAGGAAACCGCTGCCCCGGCAACCCCGCTCAATCCCGTGACCGAGGCCGGGCGGATGGCGCCCAAGGACTACGATGCTGTCCTCCTTGCCTCCTTCGGCGGCCCCGAGGGCCAGGAGGACGTCATCCCGTTCCTTCGCAACGTGACCCGCGGGCGAGGCATCCCCGACGAGCGGCTTGAAGAAGTCTCGCACCACTACCGCGCCAACGGCGGCGTCAGTCCCATCAACCAGCAGAACCGTGAACTTAAGGCAGCCCTGGAAGCCGAACTGGCCGCCCGCGGCATCGCGTTGCCCGTGCTGTGGGGCAACCGCAACTGGGCGCCGTACATCCCGCAGACCCTGCAGGACGCGTACGACGCCGGGCACCGTCGCCTGCTGATGATCACCACGAGTGCCTACTCCTGTTACTCCAGCTGCCGCCAGTACCGCGAGGACATCGGCATGGCGCTGACCGAAACCGGCCTGGACGGCCGGCTTGAAGTGGACAAAGTGCGCCAGTACTTTGACCACCCCGGTTTTGTGGAGCCCTTTGTGGAAGGAACGGCCGCCGGGCTGTCCGATGTCCGCGCTCAACTCCATGCGGTCGGCACCCCGGACGCGCCGTTGCATATTCTGTTCGCAACGCATTCCATCCCCACCCGCGACGCCGAAGCGGCCGGACGCTCCGAGGCCGAACCGCGCGAGTTTGAGGAAGGTTCGGCGTACGTCGCCCAGCACCTTGCCACCGGGGCGGCCATCATCAGCAGGGTCGAGGCAGAGTCCGGCCTTACCGCACCCTGGTCCCTCGTCTACCAGTCGCGCTCGGGCGCCCCGCACGTGCCGTGGCTGGAACCGGACATCAATGACGCCGTCGAGGAACTGGCCGGCCAGGGCATCAAGGGCATCGTGATCGTTCCGCTTGGCTTCGTCAGCGACCACATGGAGGTTGTCTGGGACCTGGACACAGAAGCCCTGGAAACCTGCCGCAACCTGGGCCTGGCCGCCACCAGGGTGCCCACTCCCGGAACCCACCGCAAATTCGTGAACGGGCTGGTGGACCTCATCTCGGAGCGGACCAGGTCCAACAACATCGCCGACCGCCCGGCAGTGACCGCCCTCGGGCCCTGGTACGACGTCTGCCGTCCGGGCTGCTGCGCCAACTTCCGCGGCGAGAAGCCCACCATCGCGGGCGCGGACACCACCGTTGGTACCGGACATGACCCGTACCCCGAAGCGGTTGGCGTGCCGGCCGGGGGAGAAGGCGTGCAATGACCGTCCGGATCGGAACCAGGGCCAGCAAGCTCGCTCTGACCCAGACCCAGCAGACCGCCGACCAGCTGGCCGCCGTCGGCGGATTCCCGGTGGAACTGGTGCATATCCGGACCGACGGCGACGTCCTGAAAGGCTCGCTGTCCCAGATGGGCGGCACCGGGGTGTTTGTGACCGCCCTTCGCGATGCCTTGTTGCGGAATGAATGCGATGTCGCCGTCCATTCCCTCAAGGACCTTCCGACCGGCGCGCCGGTGGGCCTGGCCCTGGCCGCCACGCCGCGCCGCGTCGACGTGCGTGACGTCCTCTGCGCCCGCGACGGCCTTAAGCTGGCCGACCTGCCGCAGGGGGCCACCGTGGGCACCGGCTCACCGCGGCGCGCTGCACAGCTCCGGGCTGCCAGGCCGGACCTGCAGATTTTGGACATCCGCGGCAACGTGGACACCCGCCTTGGCCGGGTCCCCGGTCTGCCGGGCAACGTCACCGACCAGGTGGTGCCGGGCAAATCCTGCGACCTTGACGCCGTTGTCCTCGCGGCTGCCGGGCTGGAGCGGATCAGCAGGCTGGACGCCGTCAGTGAGTTCCTCGAAACCGACGTGATGCTGCCGGCTGCCGGACAGGGTTCGCTGGCCATTGAATGCCGGACAGCCGACGCACCCCGGAAGGCCGGATCCACGGAAGGCTCCCAGGGCGTCCTCGCCCAGGCCCTCGCGGCGCTGGACGATCCGGACACCAGGCTGGCCGTCACTGCCGAGCGTGCGCTCCTGGCCCGGCTCGAAGCAGGCTGCGCCGCACCCGTTGGCGCCTACGCCTACCGGAAAGGCAGCATGCTTCACCTGGAAGGCGTTGTCTGCGCCGTTGACGGGACGGCATCCGTCCGTGACAAGCGGGCCACTGACGGGCTGACCGAGGTTGGCGCGACGCTGCTTGGCATCGAACTCGCCGAGGTTCTCCTTGCCGGCGGCGCGGCCGACATTGCAGACCTCCAGGCCTCCTGAACGCATCATGGACGCATGCGCCGGGGTGTCCTGAGATGGCGGACAAGGACAGTAGTTTCCAGCAGGATCCGCGGCCGCTCGCGCATGCCCGGGTCCTGGTCACGCGCAGCCCGGAGCGGTCGCTAACCCTCGTCGCCGCGTTGGAGGAGGCAGGGGCGGAGGCACTGTTGCTGCCGATGATTGACTTTGAGCGGGCAGCTGACCAGCATTCCCTGGACGTAGCCTGCGATGCCCTTGCGGCAGGTGCCTTCGACTGGCTGGTTGTCAGCAGCGCCACGACGGTCCACGTGCTCAGTGACAAGGCTGCCGAACGCGGCATGACCCTTGGCAACTGGCTGCCCGCCAACACCAGGGTGGCCGCCATCGGCCAAGCCTCACGCGGGCTGCTGGAGTCCGCCGGAGTTCCCGTGGCACTCACGCCGCCCCCCGATGCACAGTCGGCCGCAGGCCTGCTGGATGTGTGGCCGGCAGGTGCCGGACGGGTACTCCTGCCGCAGGCAGATATCGCGGCACCGCGCCTCGCCGAAGGACTGTCTGCATCCGGTGCGGCTGTCACCGTTATCACCGCGTACCGGACCGTGGACTATCCGGCCGATGCTGAGCGCCGGCTTGCCGTCGAGCCTGTGGCGATGGACCCGGCCGAGAAGTGGCTGGCTGGCACACCGTCACAGGTGACCCGACCGGCGTCGTACGCTCTGCTGACCCCGGAAGGCGCCCGGGACGAGATCGCTGCCGGCCGGCTGCACGCCGTCGTCGCTGCGTCACCCAGCGCCGCCCGGCGCATCAGTTCCGCGCTGTCCCCGCTGCGGGAGTGCAGGCTCGTCGCGATCGGACGCTCGACGGCGGATGAAGCCGCGGCGCTCGGACTCGACGTGGCCGCCGTTGCGGCTGAGCCCAGCCCCGCCGGGCTCGTGGCGGCGGTACGCGAAGCCCTGGATTCCCGACCCAACCCGGACCACCCGTGAAGGACGACTCATGAGCTTTCCCAGCCAACGCCCCCGCCGCCTCCGCACCACACCTGCCATGCGCAGGCTCACCGCAGAAACCCGGCTGGCGCCGGCAGAGCTGATCCTTCCGGCCTTCATCCGGGAGGACCTTACCGAGCCCAACCCGATCACCTCCATGCCCGGAGTCGTCCAGCACACCACCGACACGCTGAAACGTGCCGCCATTGAAGCCGTGGAACTGGGCATCGGCGGCATCATGCTCTTTGGCATACCGGCGGTCCGCGACGCGGAGGGCACGGCGTCGCTGGACCCTGATGGCGTGCTCAACAAGGCGATCCGGGACGTCCGCTCTGAGGTTGGCGACGAACTCGTCATCATGAGCGATGTCTGCCTGGACGAATTCACCGACCACGGGCACTGCGGGGTCCTGGACGCGGACGGCTACGTGGACAACGACCGTACCGTGGAGATCTACGCCAGGATGGCAGTGGCGCAGGCCGAGGCCGGAGCCCACATGCTGGGCCCCTCGGGAATGATGGACGGCCAGATCGCGGCCATCCGCACGGCACTGGACGGCGCCGGGTACTCCGCGACCTCGGTGGTTGCCTATGCCGCGAAGTATGCCTCGGCGTTCTACGGCCCGTTCCGGGAGGCGGTGGATTCCCAGCTTAAGGGGGACCGGCGGACCTACCAGATGGACTCCGGTAACCGCCGAGAGGCCATCCGGGAAGTCGAGCTCGACCTGGCCGAGGGCGCGGACATCGTGATGGTCAAGCCGGCCATGAGCTATCTGGACATCGTGGCCGACGTGGCAGCCATGAGTCCGGTGCCCGTAGCCGCGTACCAGATTTCGGGGGAGTACGCGATGATCGAGGCCGCCGCCGCCAATGGATGGATCGACCGCCGCGCAGCCATCACCGAATCCGTTCTGGGCATCCGCCGCGCCGGCGCGGATATGGTGCTGACCTACTGGGCGTCCGAGCTTGCGGGCTGGCTGAGGGAATCGCGGTGAGTGAGGCCGCCAATCACGCGGCGGGCCCGACGGCACCGGTACCCCCGGACCGGATCCTGCTGGGCCTGAATACCTTCGGCGACGTCGGAACCTACCCTGACGGGCAGCCCGTCCCGCACGCGCAGGTGCTGCGCCAGCTCCTCGAACAGGCTGAGCTGGCGGACGCCGTCGGACTTCACGCATTTGCCGTGGGGGAGCACCACCGCAAGGACTTCGCGGTCTCGGCACCCGAAGTGTTCCTCGCGGCCGCGGCGGCCCGGACCAGGAACATCCGGTTGGGCTCGTCTGTGACGGTGCTCAGCTCCGATGATCCCATCCGGGTCTTCCAGCGTTTTTCCACAGTGGATGCCATCTCCGACGGCCGGGCGGAGGTCATGCTGGGCCGCGGATCTTTTATTGAGTCCTTCCCGCTGTTCGGCCTGGACCTGGCGGACTATGAGGTCCTGTTCGAAGAGAAGCTTGAGCTGTTCGATAAGGTCCGGGCGCAGAAACCCGTGCACTGGGAGGGCCGCACCAGGCCGGCCATCAACGGGTTGAGCGTCTATCCGCCGCTTGAACACCACCTGCTGCCCGCCTGGGTGGGCGTGGGCGGCACCCCGGAGTCCGTGCTCCGCTGCGCCTTGTACGGCTATCCGATCATCTTCGCCATCATCGGCGGGCAACCGCGGTCCTTTGCACCGCTTGCCAACCTCTACCGCCAGGCGATGGCAAAATACGGCCACCCCATGCAGCAGATGGCCACGCATTCGCCGGGCCACATTGCCGTCACCGACGAGCAGGCACGCGAGGAACTCTTCCCGCACTGGCTCGAACAGCGGAACCGGATCGGACGCGAACGCGGCTGGGGCCCGGCGAACCGGGGCGAATTCGACGCGATGTGCACCCCGGAAGGTGCCCTGTACGTCGGCTCGCCGGAAACTGTCGCGGCGAAGATCGCCCTGCTCAAGAAGAACCTGGGCGTGGACCGCTTCGACCTCAAATACAGCAACGGAACCCTGCCGCATGCGGCCATGATGCGCTCCATCGAACTGTTCGGCGCCGAGGTGGCGCCCAGGGTGGCGGAGCTGCTGGCCGGGGCGTCTCCGGCTACCTGAAAGAATAGGAACCATGACTTCCAGCAACCCTCGCAACGAGGCTCTCTTCGACCGCGCCCGCCAGCTGATGCCGGGCGGAGTCAACTCTCCCGTCCGTGCCTTCGGATCCGTGGGCGGGACCCCCAGGTTCATGGTTTCGGCCAAGGGTCCGTACCTCACGGACGCAGACGGCAAGGAGTACGTTGACCTGGTCTGCTCCTGGGGCCCGGCGCTGCTCGGACATGCCCACCCCGCCGTCCTGGAGGCCGTCCACGCCGCCGTGGACCGGGGTCTCTCCTTCGGCGCCTCCACTCCGGACGAGGCCAACCTCGCGGCCATCGTCCAGGAGCGCGTGCCGGCTGCCGAGCGTGTCCGCATGGTTTCCACCGGCACGGAAGCCACCATGACGGCAGTCCGGCTGGCCCGCGGGTTCACCGGCCGGAACCTGATCATCAAGTTCGCCGGGTGCTACCACGGCCACCTCGACGGCCTGCTGGCCGCCGCCGGCTCCGGGGTCGCCACCCTGGCGCTGCCTGGCTCGGCCGGCGTGACTGAGGCAACCGCGGCCGAAACTCTGGTGCTGCCGTACAACGACCTCGCCGCCGTCGAGGCTGCCTTCGCAGCCCACGGCCCCGACATCGCCGCCGTCATCACCGAGGCAGCCCCGGCCAACATGGGTGTGGTGACACCCGGAGAGGGCTTCAACCTGGGGCTCTCACGCATCACCCGGGAGCATGGCGCGCTGCTGATCCTCGATGAGGTGCTGACCGGGTTCCGTACCGGCTACTCCGGCTACTGGGGCCTTACCGGCGGAGCCGCCGATGCCGCCGAGCCGTGGACCCCTGACCTGCTTACTTTCGGCAAGGTGATTGGCGGCGGAATGCCGACGGCGGCCCTGGGCGGACGTGCCGACGTCATGGACTACCTCGCCCCCCTCGGGCCGGTCTACCAGGCGGGAACGCTCTCCGGTAATCCCGTCGCTATGGCCGCCGGGGTTGCCACCCTGACCCATGCAACCCATGACGTGTACTCCTTCGTGGATGCCCGCTCCCTGGAGCTGTCCTCCGCGCTGTCCGCGGCGCTGGATGACGCGGGCGTGGACCACTCCATCCAGTTCGCGGGGAACCTGTTCTCCGTTGCATTCGGTACCTCGGCCAACGGCGTCCACAACTACGCGGATGCCCAGGCCCAGGAAACCTTCCGCTACGCGCCGTTCTTCCACTCGATGCTGGAATCCGGGGTTTACCTGCCGCCGTCGGTGTTCGAGGCCTGGTTCCTGTCTGCAGCCCATGACGACGCCGCCATGGGCCGGATCCTGGACGCGCTGCCGGCAGCCGCCAAGGCCGCCGCTGCCGCCCAGGGCTAGCCCGGTCACTAGGGCTTAACCGGAAAATCCCCGCCGCCCGGACAAATCCCCCCATCATGCGAGGGGGTAATGTCCGGGCGGCGGGGATTTTCCTGGTTCCGGGCCGAATTTAGAGAACGTCGGAGAGGAAGCCCTTCAGCCGGTCGGTGTCCGGAGCCGTGAAGATCTGTTCCGGGTGCCCGGATTCCACCACCACCCCGCCGTCCATGAACGTCACCGTGTCCGAAACGTTGCGGGAAAAGCCCATTTCGTGGGTGACCACCACCATGGTCATCCCTCCTTTTGCGAGGTCGGCCATGAGGCTCAGGACACCCTTGACGAGCTCGGGGTCCAGCGCGGAGGTGGCTTCGTCGAAGAACATCACCTCGGGCTTCATGGCCAGCGCGCGGGCAATCGCGACCCGCTGCTGCTGGCCGCCGGACAGGTTTGCCGGGCGTGCATCGGCCTTCTGCTTCAGGCCCACCAGGTCCAGCTGTTCCAGCGCCTCTTCGCGGGCTTGCTCCTTGGACATGCCCCGCAGCTTGCGAAGCGCCAGGGAGACGTTTTCCGCCACGGTTTTGTGCGGGAACAGGTTGAACTGCTGGAAGACCATCCCGATCCGCCTGCGCAGCACGTCCGGATTGTCGTTGAGCACGGAGCGGCCGTCCAGCAGGATATCGCCCTGGTCCGGTTCGATCAGCCGGTTCATGACCCGCAACAGTGTCGACTTGCCGGATCCGGAGGGCCCGATCACCGAGGCGGTGGTCCCTTCGGGAACGTGAAGATCGATGCCCCGCAGCACATGGTTGGACCCGAAGGAGAGATGGATGTTCTTCGCTGTCAGCGACCCTGAGGCGAACTCGCTCATACCTGGGCCCCCTTTCCGACCTTGGCGGCCGCTTCGTCCGGTTCCTTCTTTTCCGGCCTGCCCGAGCGCAGGCGGGAGTCGATCCAGTTCACGAAATGGGTGAGCGGGATAGTGAGGGCCAGATAGAACAAGGCCGCCGCGACGTACGGTGACAGGTTGCCTGTGGTCGAAGCGGCGTCCTTACCGATCTGGAAGATCTCCCGCTCGGTGGCCAGCAGCCCCAGCAGGAAGACCAGCGAGGACTCCTTGATCAGGGCGATGAACTGGTTAACAAGCGCCGGAAGCACCCGACGGATGCCCTGGGGCACCACCACCAGGCGCATCGAAGGGCCGTAGCCGAACCCCAATGCGCGCGACGCCTCAAGCTGCCCCTTATCCACGCTCTGGATCCCGGAGCGGAAGATCTCTCCGATGTACGCCGCCGACATCAGCGAAAGGGCGGCGACGGCCATCGGATAGGGGCTGGTTGACCCTGTGAACTGACGGATGATCGGGCCAAAGCCGAGGCCGATCACCAGGATGGTCAGCACCGGCGGCAGTCCACGGAGGACGTCAGTGTAAACGCGGGAAATCCAGCGCACGGCTGCGTTCCGGGAAATCCCCATGAGGGCGAGCACCATGCCCAGCACTGTTCCGATAATGCCTGACGTCACGGCCAGGACAAGCGTATTCGGCAGTCCGACAGCGAACATCATGGGGATGACTTCGCCCATCGCCTTCCAGTCGAGGAAGGTGTCGCCGAGTTGTTTGAGGATATCCATGGAACGCCCGGGTTACTTCGCGGGGATCTGGACGGCCTTGCTGCCTGGCTTCCAGCCCTGCGGCGTCTGCTCGGCGGAGGTGGGCCGGTCCGTGTACCACTGCGCGGTGAGCTTGGTCCAGGTGCCGTCCGCGATCACGGCGTCAAGACCGGCATTGAGCGCGTCGATCAACGCCTGGTTGTCCTTGTTCACAGCGTAGGCGGTGAAGTTCTGGGTATTGACGACCTTCTCGGCGATCTTGGTATTGTCGCCGTCCTTGACCTGTCCGCTGGCCTGCTGGGACGGGGCCACCCAGGCGTCCACCTGGCCGTTCTTAACGTTGGAGTAGACGGTGATGTAGTCCGGGAAGCGGACCGGCTCGAGCTTGAGCGTGTTGGTGACATAGTCGTCCTGGACAGTGCCCTGAACGACGCCGATCCGGACGCCGGCCTTGAGGTCAGCGAAGCCCTGGACCTTGGCGTCGTTCTTGGTGACAACAGCCATGTAGCCGAAGTCGTAGCCGTTCGTGAAGCCTACTGTCTCCCGGCGCTTGTCCGTGGTGGAGATGGAGGAGGAGCCGACGTCGAACTGCTTGTTCTTGACCTGGGAGAGCAGTGCGGCGAAGTCTGTGGACGCGAACTCGACCTTGAGGCCCAGCTTGTCGCCGATGGCGCGCAGGAGCTCGTTGTCGTATCCCGTGAACTTGCCTGAGGGATCGATGAAGATGTTGGGCGGGGCATCGGAAAGCGTGCCCACCCGCAGGGTACCGGGGGTGGCCAGGCCCAGCTTGCTCTTATCGATCTTGTCGAGGGGAGTGACATCCTTGGTGGTGTACTTGTCCAGGGTGGTCTGGTCGCTGCCGGCGAGGGCATCAGTGGGGCTGCCGCCGGGCTGTGCCGCCGCTCCGCCGCAGGCGGCGAGGGAGACGGCCAGTGCAACTGCCACGGGAACGCTGGCCAGCCATTTCATGGTCTTGGTTGTCATGAGTAAGTCACTTTCATATGAGTCATAAATTTCAACAGGGCCGTAGGCTGGCAATGAAGCCTGGGACCTGCCCGGCAATGGCGCGGATGACCGGGGGGCGGGATGACCGCAAAACTTAATGCTCTCACTTCACGCCAGGGGCGTGGATAGGTGAACGATCGCAGGCTTGACTCGCTGGTAACCGAATTTTATTCGGCGTATCTCTCATGCAGATGGCCGGAAGCACTCATGCCCTCAGGCGCAGCCGAATTCCCTCGTGTCCAATTCGCGGCGATTGTGACGTCCTGGGAAGTGTGAGTTAGCTCGCAGCTAGAACTCGCCCCGGCTGGCGTCTTCCGGGGGCAGGACCGGCCAGTCGCCTTCGATCACCGCAGCGGGCTTGGTCTTTCGAAGGTACCCCTGGAAGTCCTCGGCCTGGCTGACCGCCCACTCAACCTGGAGCCTGTGGAGCTGGCTTGCCGGCATTCTGAGCTTGGGAAACTTGCCGGCCATGGCATCGAGCACCCGGAGCGTGGCAAGGGCATCTGCAGCCGAGGTGTGGGCATTGTCCAGGTTCACCCCGTACTCCTCGCAGAGTGCGGTGAGCGTCCGCTTGCCTTTGCGGTACCGGTCCACCTGCTTGTTCATGATGTACGGGTCAAGGACTGGAAACCGGCTCAACTGCGGGACTCCGTGACGGGCCGATTCCGCAGCGAGAACCGTGAAGTCGTAGCTGGCATTGAATGCGATGACAGGAACGCCGTCGTCAAAAAGTCCCTGGAGGACAGCGGCCAGTTCCCTTGTCACCTCATGGGAAGGCCGGCCGTCGCGTCTGGCTTGCTCTGTGGTGATGCCGTGGACATCACTCGCCTCGGTGGGAATCTCGACGCCCGGATCCGCCAGCCATTCATGCTCAGAGATGACGTCACCTTTATGGTCCACAACGGTCACTGATGCGGTGACGATCCGCGCGGCACGGGAATTCCGCCCGGTGGTCTCGAGGTCGAAAGCTGCGCGGGGGAGGGTGTTCCAGGTGGTCATGCGTCAACGCTACCGGCGGGGCAGGACAATTTCGGGGAACGCCACTGCAGCTAGTCTGGATCCATGCGGACTGAGTATGTAGAGGCGGTGCTGGCCCTCGTAGAGCTGGTTCCGGCCGGGTCCGCAGTTGCCTACGGGGACGTCGCCGAGCTCCTCGGCTCGGGCGGTCCACGCCAAGTCGGGTCCGTCATGAGCCACTATGGCAGCGCCGTGCCCTGGTGGCGGGTCCTCAGGGCGAACGGGCTGGCTCCGGAAGGACACGAAGCTGAGGCGCTGCGCCACTATCTGCAGGAGGGCACACCACTGCGGGGCGAGCACCTCGATTACCTGCGTACAGGTGAAGGCCGGTGGAGGGTTGACCTGACGGCGGCGCGCTGGGCACCCGACGAGGACTGCTTCGACCGGATAGACGCCATTGCGGAACAGCTGGAACGGCGGTTGCACAGATTGTCGGTGGCTGATGATGGAATGTCGGTGTGACGGTAACAACCCCCCTGACTGGCCCCCTCAATCCCGGCAACCCAACACGCGATACTGGACCCCTGGCTGGCCCCCTCGCCACTTACCTTGACGGGCGCCCGGCTGCGCCCGGCCCGATGGGTACCAGGCTTCGGTTGCTTCCGCCGCGCCAGGTCAGCGCGGAGCTGCCGGTGCTTTCTGCCGACCAACGGGCCGCCGTCGAGGTACCGCACGGTTCGGGGCCCGTCCTGGTTCCCGGGGCTCCGGGAACCGGAAAATCGACCGTCCTGGTGGAGTCAGCAGTCCGCAGGGCACTTCACGACGGCGTCGACCCGGAACGGATCCTGATCCTGGCGCCAGGCCGGCTGGCCGCGGACTCGCTGCGGGACCGGTTCACGGCCAGGCTGGACCGGAGCCTCAGCACCACACCGGCGCGCACGTGGGCCTCCTATGCCTTTGACCTGATCCGACGCGCCAAGGCCGAAGGGATCCTGCCTCTTCCGCGCCCGCCCCGGCTCCTGTCCGGCCCGGAGCAGGATCTGATCATCAAGGAACTGTTGGAAGGCCACAGGATGCCTGGGTTGGAACTGCCGTGGCCAGCGGACCTTGAAGCAGCTCTGGAGACGCGCGGCTTCCGCCAGGAGGTGAGGCAGCTCTTTGACCGGATTATCGAATCAGGCAGGACGTCAGAGGACCTTGAGGAGCTCGGCAGGCAGTGCGGCAGACAGGACTGGATTGCCGCCGCCGCGCTGTATGCAGAGTACCGGGACGTCCTGGACCTGCGTATGCCGGAGGCGTTCGACCCCGCCGGAATCATTACCGCCGCACGCCAGATTTTCCAGGATTCACCTGACTTCCTGGCTACGGAAAGGGAACGCCTGCAGCTGGTGCTGGTGGACGACGCCCAGGAAGCAAACCCCGCAGTGTTTGAACTCCTGGCGGACATCGCGGCGGGCAAGGACTGCTACGTGGCCTCGTCGCCGGATACCGTGGTGCAGGGTTTCCGCGGGGCACGGCCCGATCTCGTGGCCGAACTGCCACGGCTGCTGTCCGCCGATGGCGGGGTAATGGAGCGGCCACTGTGGCACACCCACCGGCATGCACCGTCGATCGCCCAAGCCTGGCTCGGAGTTGCGGGAAGGATCTCACAGCGGGCGGGCGGCCAGGCGGCCCGACGGCTGGAGCAGCCAGCCCCTCCCGCTGAAGGGCTGGAAGAGGAGGTGGCGCATGGGGGCCGCCATACGGGAGCCGTGGAGGCACATCTTGTCCCGTCGGCAGTCCATGAGCTGCGGTACGTCGCGCAGCGGATCCTGGACCAGCACATCAACCACAAGCGGGAACTAGCCGAAATAGCCGTGATTGTGCGCAACGGCGGCCAGCTTAGTGAGCTCCAGCGATACCTGTCCGGGCAGGGCATCCCCGTGCGGGTGCCTGTGGCGGAATCGGCCGTTCGCGACGAAGTAGCAGTCCGCCCGCTCCTTGACGCCTATGCCATTGCCCTGGACCCGGCCCTGATGACGCCCGAAGCCGCCGTATCCCTACTTACTTCCCGGATCGGGGGAGCGACATCACTGGAACTGCGAAGGCTCAGGCAGTCGCTCCGGCGCGAGGAACTGCTGGGCGGCGGCGGACGGACCAGCGACGCACTCCTTGTGGAGGCCATTCTGCAGCCCGGTGCGTTGACTACCCTCGGTATGGAGGGCCGGGCCGCGCGGAGGACGGCCCGCATGATCCAGGCCGGCCGGTCGGCGGCGGCCGAACCGGGAGCCAACGCCGAAACAGTCCTGTGGGCCCTGTGGCACGCCACCGGCCTGGCAAACGCCTGGACGGAATCCGCTTTGTCAGGCGGTATGCACGGCGCCAGGGCTGACCGGGACCTCGATGCCATGATGGCGCTTTTTCACACCGCGGAGCGCTACGTGGACCAGATGCCGGGCGCCGGACCCGAACAATTCCTCGAGTACCTCCTCAACCAGGAACTGCCCATGGATACACTGGCCGCAAGAGCCCAGGTGGATGACGCCGTCGAACTCATGACACCGGCCAGTGCCGCGGGGCGGGAGTGGCCTGTTGTCATCGTGGCGGGGCTGCAGGAGGGGGTCTGGCCGAACACAAGGCTCCGAGGGGAGCTGCTGGGCAGCACCCTCTACGCTGACGCCGTCGAACACAGCGTCGGTTACGCCCTGCAACTCGACCCCCTCAGCCGGTTGCGGGAGATCCGGTATGACGAGCTGAGGAGCTTCTCCACTGCCGTGTCCCGTGCCCGCGAACTCCTGATCTGCACGGCAGTTTCCTCCGAGGATGATCAGCCGTCCTCTTTCCTCGATTACGTCTCGCCGCTGGCAGCCGATGAGGAGGGCCGGGGATTCACGCCAGTGGAGCGCCCCATGACGCTGCGTGCCCTCGTGGCCGAACTCAGGCAGTATGCCCAGCTGGACGGACGGTACGCTCCCGAAGCCGCCGAGGCAACGAGGGTGCTCGCCGGACTCGTAGCAGCTGAACCTCCCGTTCCCGGCGCACATCCGGACAGTTGGTGGGGCCTCGCACCTTTGAGCACCACGGCTGCGGTCGTGCCGCCGGGCGGGACTGTGTACGTGTCGCCGTCCAAGGTGGAATCGGTGCAAAAATCGCCCCTCGACTGGTTTGTCCAGGCTGCAGGCGGCGAAGCTGCCACCGACTTCGCACGGAGCCTTGGCACACTGGTCCACGCGATCGCACAGGATCTTCCGGACGCCTCCGGTTCCGAGTACGTCGCCGAGCTCGTCCGCCGGTGGCCGTCTTTGGGAATGAAGGACAACTGGGAAGGCAAGCTCGATTTCCAGCGTGCAGAGGCAATGGTCCGGAAACTGGCCCAGTACGTCCTGGTCATGCGGAGCGAGGGGCGGAGCCTTCTGGGAGTCGAACAGGATTTTGAGGTCCGGCTCCCTGACCTGCCCGCGGACACAGGAGCTGAGCAGGCGGAGAACGACGCCGGCGCGGAGCCAGCTTCAGGGAGCTCATCGCGGTCGGCTGTTCTCCGTGGCCAGGTGGACCGGCTTGAGATTGATGCGGAGGGCAGGCTCGTCATCGTGGACCTGAAGACCGGCAAGCGCCAGCCGGGCAAAACCGAGCTCTCCCGCCACCCCCAGCTGGGTGCATACCAGGCGGCTGTCCTTGCCGGCGGCTTCGGGGATGCGCAGGGGGCACTACCCGATCCCAGGCCCGGCGGTGCCGTGCTGGCGCAGCTCGGCACTGGCACGAAGAACCCCGGGGTGCAGCAGCAGGACGCCCTGGACCCGCAGGAAAACTGGGCCCTGGAGATGGTCACCGATGCGGCGGTCGTGATGTCCGGCAACAGCTTCGAAGCACGGCACGATCCGTCCAAGGGCAGGCAAGGCGGCCACGGCTGCAGGCTTCCCGAAGTCTGTCCTTTGTGCATCCGGGGAAAGCAGGTCACGGAGTGAGCTTCGGACCTGAGACCCCGCCGGCACGTTTCAGCCCGGAGGAGCTGTCCGGGATGCTTGGTGAAAAGAACACCCCCACACCGGAACAGTCCGCCATTATCTCCTCGCCCCTGGCTCCGAGGCTGGTGATAGCAGGAGCCGGCTCCGGCAAGACCGCAACCATGGCCGACCGGGTGGTCTGGCTGGTCGCCAACGGCTGGGTCCGGACCGAGGAAGTACTGGGCGTCACGTTCACCAGGAAGGCGGCCGGTGAATTGGCCACCCGTATCAGGGCCAAGCTGGCGGCGCTGCAGCGCATCGCCGCCCAGGACAGCCGGCACGCCGTGTTCCCGGAAGGACTGCTCAGCAGCGACGCCCTCGAGCCCAGGGTGTCCACCTATCACTCATTCGCGAGCGGGATCGTTTCCGACTACGGCCTGCGGCTTGGAATTGAACGCGACGTGGTGCTGCTGGGAAGCGCCCAGGCCTGGCAGCTCGCCAGCGAAGTCGTGGAGGCGTTCGACGGCGACTACCGCCACTTCAGTGCGGCCAAGTCCACCTTGGTCAAGGCCGTCATCCAGCTTGCTGGGGAATGCGCGGAGCATCTGCAGGAACCCGGCGAGGTTGAGGCCTGGCTGATGGCCAGGGTTGCAGAGTTCGAGGAGCTGCCGTACACGGCCGGGGCCAAGAAGAACGCTCCCCACGCCTCCGCCGAGCTGGCGGCCATGCTGCGGACCAGGGCAAGCGTCGCAGACATGGTAGGCCGCTATTCTGCCGCCAAACGTGCCAGGGGAGCCTTGGATTTCGGGGACCTTGTGGCACTCGCCGCGAAGGTGGCCAGACAGGTCCCGCTGGCCGCTGAGATGGAACGGCAGCGCTATAAAGTTGTTCTCCTGGACGAGTTCCAGGACACGTCCTACGCCCAGCTGGTGCTGTTCTCCCGGCTGTTCGGCGGCGGCCATGCCGTCACCGCTGTCGGCGACCCCAACCAGTCCATCTATGGCTTCCGCGGCGCTTCGGCCGGCCAGCTTTTCCATTTCGTCCGCGAATTCCCGGTCCGACTCGCGGACCCGGACGGACAGGAGACGTTCGCCCCTGCGCCGACGTCGTACCTGACCACGGCCTGGCGGAATGGCCGCGCGATCCTCTCGGCGGCCAATGTCATGTCTGAGGGCCTTGGCAGGGCGGCGATGTCTAGGCAACCTGCGGGCGGAGGTGACGGTTCGCTGGCGGCTGCGAAAGTACCGCCGCTGCAGCCCAGCCCGTTTGCAGCCGAGGGGCGGGTTGTCCTTGGGCGCTTCGGCACGGACGCCGAGGAAGCCTCAGCGCTGGCTGACGATGTGCTGAGGTACCGCCGCACCGATTTCGAGCACCGGCCGGACGGCAGTCCGGTTCCTCCTGCGCTGGCCGTGCTGTGCCGTCGTCGGGCGCAGATGGAGACCATACGCCGCGAGTTCGAGGCGCGGGGGATCGCCTACGAGATCGTGGGTCTGGGGGGCCTGCTCGATACGCCCGAGATCGTTGACTTGGTGGCCAGCCTGCGGGTACTCGCCGACCCGGGACGTTCGGATTCACTGATGCGCCTCCTTGCGGGTGCACGGTGGCGGATCGGTCCCGCAGACCTGATGGCTTTCAGGGACTGGTCCGGCCAGCTTGCCCGCAGGCGCGGACACCGGGCCGAAGCAACATCCCCGGACAGTGGAGGCACGGATGTGTCCGAGGAGACCGTGATCGAAAGCGACCTGACGGACGGTGCCAGCCTGGTGGAGGCCCTGGACTCGCTCCCATATGAGGACTGGACGTCCTCCCATGGACGATCGCTCAGCTTGGACGCCAGGCAACGGCTCAGCAGGCTGTCCCTGGAGTTGCGTCAGCTACGCGGGTACCTTGGGGATGATCTTGCCACGCTCCTCGGGGAGGTGGAACGTGCCATGCTGCTGGATATCGAGGTCGCGGCCCGCCCGGGAATCAGCATCCACCAGGCCCGCCGCAATCTGGATGCCTTCCAGGACGCTGCCGCCGGTTTCCTGCGCACATCCCAGCGGGTGGACATCCTGGCATTCCTTTCCTGGCTCGAGGCCGCGGCGGCTGAAGAGAACGGCCTGGATACGCCGGCCGGCGAGGTGAACCGCGAGGCGGTGCAGCTCCTGACCGTCCATGCGTCAAAGGGGCTGGAATGGGATGTGGTTTTCGTGCCGGGCCTGAACGACGGCGCCTTTCCAAGCAACAGGGATTCCCGGTGGAGCAGCGGATCAGCGGCTCTGCCGTGGCCCTTACGCGGGGACCGTGCTGATTTGCCGCAGTGGGACACCGACCAGACGGATCAGAAGGGCTGGCTGGACGCAGAGAAGGAGTTCAAGTCAGCTGTCCAGGCCCACGGGGAGGCCGAGGAACGCCGTCTCGCCTATGTGGCATATACCCGGGCCAAACACATCCTCTGGGTCTCAAGCGCTGCGTGGGTGGGTTCCAGGGCAGGGCGTGCCGAAATGTCGCCCTTCCTCGCCGAGCTGGAACCGCTTGTCACCCGGGCGACACAAGGGAGCGAGGTCAGCGCCGCCGTCGTGCATCCCGACTCTGTGGATGAGCAGTCGCTACCAGAGACGAGCCCGTTGACCCTGGAGACGGAGGTGGCGGGATGGCCATACGATCCACTTGAGGGTCCGGTCAATCCCCGGACCGGCGAACGGCTCCGGTCCGTCCCGGGGCGGCGGGCCGCCATGGAAGCGGCCGCGGCGCGAGTACTGGCGGCCCTGTCTGCAGTCGAAACGGGCGAAGTGGAAACGGTTGGCGTCACCGAGGTCGGCCCTGGCCGGGACAGGGGTGAGCTCCGCGGCAACGCAGCCGGCTGGGCCAGGGAAGCCGCCTTGCTGCTGGAACGGCGCTTCAGAAGGGCGGGCGGCCAGGACGTGCACCTCCCCGGCCACATTTCGGCGTCGACGCTGGTGGATCTCGGCGAAGACCCCTCGGCCGTCCTGGGCCGGCTCCGGAGGCCGGTGCCGCGGGCGCCCGGCATGTCAGCGCGGAAGGGGACTGCCTTCCACTCCTGGGTGGAGGAGTACTTCGGCGCTGCCGGAATGCTGGATCTTGGAGAAGCTCCCGGTCCGGACGGCCATATCGATGCCGCCTTCGACCTTGACGCGATGGTGGCCACCTTCCGCGCATCCGAGTGGGCGGACCGTTCCCCGGCTTTCGTTGAGGTCCCAGTGGAAACGCGCGTGGGTGAAGTGGTGGTGCGGGGCCGGATCGACGCCGTTTTCCGCGACGCGGACGGCCGCTGGGAGTTGGTGGACTGGAAGACGGGCCGTAAGCCCTCCGCCGCCCAGCTCGACGCCAAGGCGGTGCAGCTGGCCGCGTATCGGCTGGCGTGGGCGCGGCTGAAAGGGGTTGCCGTGGAAGATGTGCGGGCCGCATTCTTCTACGTGGCGGACAACGAAGTGGTTCGCCCTCACAATCTCGCGTCAGCCGCGGAACTGGAGGAGATCCTTGCCGCGGCCCTGGGTGTCAGTGCTTCTGGACGTCAATGATGCTGATTGCCGCCGTGGAGGTGTCGTCTGCGGACGGAGTCGGGAGGCCGGCGTCGTCCGGCTCCTCCCGGCCCGACTCTTCCACGGCTGACGCTTCCGCAGCGGGGGATAGTTCCTCGGCCGGAATCGGAGCGACGTGGACTGCCGGCAGCGCGGGGACGGAAACCAATGGCACAGGCGGGGGCACAGGGACAGGAGCGACGGTCACCGTTGGAACCGGTGAGGCACCTGCGGGGCGATTGGTGGCGATGACGGCGGCGGTGGCCGTGCTTCCCGTGGCGGGGGTTCCGGCGGCGGCAGCCGTTCCATCGGTTTCGCCCGCTGCCCCAGGGCCGGGACTGGAAGCGCTGGCTACTGGCAGCGCTTCCACGCTGATGGCCTGCCCGCCGTGTTCCGCGACATCGCTGGCGAGGGATTCGAGCATGCCTTCGGCTTCGGAAATCATGTCCGCGTCGCCGGCGGCGATGCCTTTTACCAGGTACTGTGCAAGGGCAAATTCGGCAGAAAGCGCCGCCCTCCGGATCAGATGCTTGTCCGGCAGGTCCCGGCGGCCGGCGGTGTAGCTGCTGAGTACGCTGTCCACAAAGTCCTGCTCGTTGGAGGCGACCAGCCAGGCGAAGTCATCTGCGGGATCACCAATCCTCAGGTCTGTCCATCCGGTGACGGCCGTGACGCGGGCGCCGTCCACCAGGAGGTTGTCCTCATGAAGGTCCCCGTGGACGACGCAGGGGTTGAACCGCCACAGCGAGACATCTTCCAGGGCATGTTCCCAGCGGCGCAGCAGCGCGGGCGGGATCTTGCCCGTCGTGGCTGCCTGGTCAAGCTCGTTAAGCCGGCGCTGGCGGAATTCGTTAGGAGTGTAGCTGGGGAGGTCCGCGTTGCTGACCAAGGCGTGGGGCAAATCGTGGATGGCGGCCAGGGCTCCGCCGATTTCGCGGGCCAGGGCATCGGGACCGGCTGTGAGTTCCTCCACGCTGCGGGTGGTGCCGGCAAGGTGGGAATACACGAAGGTGCTCAGGCTGCCGAGGCGGACGCTGCCGGCAACCGTGGGCATGAGGAATGGCAATTCGGCCCGAATCCCTGGAGCAAAGGCGCGGAGCACCAGGAATTCCGTTTCAAGCCTGGCACTGGCTTCTGCATGCTTCGGTGACCGGACGCGCCAGCGCTTTCCTTCCGAATCGAGCAGCAGGGCTGAGTCGAAATCGGCAGGATCGTCCGCAGCGGCGCTAACGGCGGTGGGCGTCAGCCCGGGGACTGCCGCGGTTGCCACGGCTGCCAGTTCGATCGGTTTTCTTCTCACCGTTCCACGGTAGGTTGACCGGAGGCCAAGACAACGATGTGCGACGGCGAGTCTTCAGATCGGCTCCAAATCTCGGTGCTTCCGCGCAGTGCCAGCGCCGCGAAGCCCCGAAATGTCAATTGTCGGTCCGAGTCAGTACGGTGGACACATGAGTCATGCGGAGTCCGCTACACCGCCCTATCAGACACCTGCCTACCAGACGCAGCCAGGGCAGCTGCGGGCCAACCATCTCTTCGATACGGTACTCCCGGTCCGGCCCGCCCTCGTTGATCGTGGCTCTGCAGTCCGTATGAGGCCCGGCATGATCGAGGAGCTGCTCGGACGCGATGGGACGCTGGCGGCGGTGCTATGCGGACGGCAGGCACTGGTACAGGGGAACAACCTGCTGCTGGCAGGAGCCTCACAACTGTTGTCGGAGCTGCAGGGTCTTGGCACGACTCCCGATCTGGTGATCTATCTCGGGTCCGCCCTGCCCGGGTCGGACCTGCCCGCCGGCACCGAGCTCGTCCTTTTTGTGCTTCCTGCCGCCACGGAGCCTGGAACGGCCGGAATCCCGGCAGACGCATCCTGGACAGGCTTCCGCGACATTGCCTCAGCCCTGAATCCCACCGACACGGCCCTGTTCGTCGAAGCCAGCGCTATCGCCAACTGGCATTCCGGCCATACCCACTGCCCTCGCTGCGGAGCCCCTACGCTCGTGGAAGCGGGCGGCTGGGTCCGCCGCTGTCCCCAGGACGGTTCGGAGCACTACCCGCGCACGGATCCGGCGATCATCGTCACCGTTGTGGGGCCGGACGGGCGCCTGCTGCTCGGCGGCGGCGGCGCGGTCGATGCCAGGAACTATTCAACGCTCGCCGGGTTCGTGGAACCCGGCGAATCCCTTGAGCAGGCAGTGGTCAGGGAAATCCACGAGGAAGTTGGTGTGCGGGTCACCGGGTGTCAGTATCTGGGCTCCCAGTCCTGGCCGTTCCCCGCCTCCCTTATGCTTGGATTCACCGCCGTCACCGCCGATACCGAGGCTAGGCCCGACGGCGTGGAGGTCACCCGGGCACGCTGGTTCAGCCGGGAGGAACTCCAGGAGGCAGTGCTGAACGGTGAAATTACGATCTCCAGCCGCCTATCCATTGCCCGCTCGCTGATCGAGCACTGGTATGGCGGAAGAATCCTGGACCGAAGCGAGTCCTGACCCGGCACCGCCAGGCAAAACCAGGCACCACCTATCGAGCAGACTCCAGCAAGCGGCAGTCGAGACAACAGAGCAGCAGAAGTGACAACAGAGAACAATGACAGCGCAGAGTCCCTCGAGGATCGGATTCTCGGCGGCCTGGACGCCGAACAGCGCGAAGTCGCCAGCACGCTCAACGGACCGCTGTGTGTGCTTGCGGGCGCCGGCACCGGGAAGACCCGCGCCATCACGCACCGCATTGCCTACGGTGTCCATTCAGGGGTGTACAGCCCCCAGCGGCTTTTGGCAGTGACCTTCACGGCCCGCGCCGCCGCCGAAATGCGCAGCAGGCTGCGCGATCTGGGTGTCGGGAACGTCCAGGCAAGGACGTTCCACGCGGCCGCCCTGCGGCAGCTCCAGTTTTTCTGGCCACAGGCAGTGGGCGGCACATTGCCAAACCTGCTTGACCACAAGGCCCAGATGATCGCCGAAGCGGCCCGCCGCTTGCGGCTCAGCACCGACCGTGCCTCCATCCGGGACCTGGCATCGGAGATCGAGTGGGCGAAGGTTTCCATGTTGACTCCGGCGAACTACCTGGAAAACGCGCAGGGGAGGGGCACACCCGGAGGGTTCGACCTCACCGCCGTCGCCCGGGTCTTCCAGTCGTATGAGGACGTCAAAACCGACCGCAATGTCATCGACTTCGAGGACGTGCTGCTGATCACTGTCGGTATCCTCCAGGAGGACCAGAAGGTAGCCGCTACAGTTCGCGAGCAATACCGGCATTTTGTCGTTGACGAGTACCAGGACGTGTCCCCGCTGCAGCAACGCCTCCTCGAGCTGTGGCTCGGCGGCCGGGATGACCTTTGCGTTGTGGGCGACGCCAGCCAGACCATCTACTCCTTCACGGGGGCTTCACCCAAGCACCTGTTGGGCTTCAAGGCCAGGTACCCGGAAGCCCATGTGGTGAAGCTGATACGGGATTACCGGTCGACCCCCCAGGTGGTCAAACTGGCCAACGACCTTCTGGCCGGGCGGCGAGGCGGCGGACCGGTAGCAGATGCCGCGTGGGCCACTCCGCTTCAGCTCGTGGCCCAGAGGCCGGCAGGTCCGGCACCCCAATTTACCGAGTGCGCTGATGATGAAGCGGAAGCCGCCACCGTGGCGCTCAAGATCCGGGAACTGCTCGACGCCGGCACACCGGCGAGCCAGGTGGCTGTTCTCTTCCGCACCAACGGGCAGTCTGAGGCCTACGAGCAGGCCCTGGCAGCAGCAGGCATCGGCTACCAGCTGCGCGGCGGCGAGCGCTTCTTTGCCCGGAAGGAAGTGCGGGATTCGATCCTCCAGCTACGGGCCGCAACAAGGGCAGTGGCCGAAACCGCGACGGAGGAGCCGCTCGGGCAGCTTGTCCGCGACATCCTCGCCTCGCTCGGTTACACCGAAGCGGCTCCGCATAACGGCGGCGCCCTGAGGGAGCGCTGGGAATCACTGGCCGCCCTGGTGGCACTCGCGGACGAGCTGGTCCAGACGCGGGGGGATCAGTTCAGCCTTGCTGATTTTGTCAACGAGCTCCAGGAAAGATCCCTGGCGCAGCATGCCCCCACCGTCGAGGGGGTCACGCTCGCGTCCCTGCACGCCGCCAAAGGCCTGGAGTGGGACGCTGTTTTCCTGGTGGGCCTCAGCGAGGGCCTGATGCCGATTTCCTTTGCCGACACACCTGAAGCCGTGGACGAGGAGCGCCGGCTCCTCTACGTGGGGATCACCCGCGCGCGGGAGCACCTTGCCCTTTCCTGGTCAGCCGCCCGCACCCCTGGCGGCCGGGCCAACCGGAAACCTTCCCGGTTCCTCGACGGGCTCAGGCCCGATTCGGTGGCCAGTTCCAGTGCACGCGGAAAAGGTCCGGCGCCCCGCAGGAAAGCGGCAGCGCCTGCCGTGTGCCGGGTCTGCGGCAGCATGCTGGCCAGCGGTGCCGAGCGGAAGGTGGGGCGCTGCAACGATTGTCCCCCCAGCTATGAGGAACAGACATTTGACGCCCTCCGGCAGTGGCGGAAGGCTGTCGCGCTGTCGGCTGAGGTACCGGCTTTTGTGGTCTTTACGGATGCCACGCTGACTGCCATAGCCGAGGCCAAGCCTGCCTCGCTGGAGGAACTGGCAGCCCTTGCCGGCGTCGGACCTTCCAAGCTCGAACGCTACGGCGAAGACGTGCTCCGCGTGCTAGTTGAAAGCACCGCCCTGTGAGGCCGCCCGCTTCGGCACCGCCAAGAACAACCGGGGATGGCGCTCCTGTTGAGGTGAGGCGCTCGTCCCGCCGAACACGGACCGTGGCAGCTTTCTGGGAAAACGGAACGGCAGTGGTGGCCATACCGGCCCGCTTTACCGTCGCGCAGGAGGCTGAATGGGTACACCGGATGCTCGAAAAGCTGCACCGCCAAGGGGAGCAGCGCGGCCACAAGGGGAGGAGGCGGCCGGCTACGGACAGTGCGTTGGCAGCCCACGCCGCCGCATTGTCAGCCCGTTACCTCGGCGGCCGGGCCGTTCCGACGTCGGTACGCTGGGTCAGTAACCAGAACTCCCGCTGGGGGTCGGCCACACCGGCAGACGGAAGTATCCGCCTCTCAGACAAGCTCAGGCCCATGCCCCAATGGGTGATTGATTACGTGCTGCTCCACGAGCTGGCCCACCTGTTGGTAGCCGGGCACAACTCCGCGTTCTGGAAACTGCTGGAGGCTTATCCCGATACGCGGCGGGCCAAGGCGTTCCTTGAAGGCGTTTCCTTCGCCACTGCCCGCGGGCTGGAACCGGGGCAGGCCGCCACGCCGGGGGACGACCAGGAGGCCTACTAGATCCGGCTCAGCCCTTTGGCTGGCCGTCGTCGTCGTCGGGACCGTTCGCGTCGCCGTCCTTGGCTGTATCTTCACCGGCGGGGCCGGTCGTCACATCACCGGATGCCGGGGCGTCATCGAAGCCGCCGTTCAGCAGTTTCTGCAGTGCGTCGTCCACTTCACTGTCACTGGCTTCGGCCAGTTTACGGCGGCCGGTGAAGCCCGCGGGGTCATCAAGGTCATGGGCGGTCGGCAGCAGGTCGGGGTGCTGCCAGATGGCGTCGCGTCCTTCGATGCCGCGTTCATCCTTGAGGCCGGCCCACAGGGTGGCGGCCTCCCGGAGCCGGCGGGGACGCAGTTCCAGCCCTACCAGGGAAGAGAAAGCGTGCTCCGCGGGACCGCCGGTGGCCCGGCGACGGCGGACCGTCTCGCGGAGGGCGGCGGCCGAGGGCAGCAGCCTCTCGGTTGCCGCGGCAGTCAGTTCATCCACCCATCCTTCAACCAGGGCGAGGGCAGTCTCAAGCTTTTCCAGGGCCTGTTCCTGGGCAGGAGTGCGCTGGGGCATGAAGACCCCTTGGGACAGAGCCTCCTGGATGCCCTCGGGATTGCTGGGATCAAGGTCTCGGGCAAGCTCTTCGATCCGTGAGGTATCGATGTGGATGCCGCGCGCATATGCCTCGATCGCTCCCAGGAGGTGGCCCCGGAGCCAGGGAACCTGGACAAACAGGCGTGCGTGGGCTGCCTCCCTGACGGCCAGGAACAGCCGGATGTCATTTGCCGGCAGGCCCAGGCCTTCGCCGAAGGAGGCCACGTTCGCCGGCAGCAGGGCCATCTCAAGGTCGGCCAGCGGCACACCGATGTCGGTGGAACTGACCACTTCGGCTGACAGCGCCCCGATGGCCTGCCCAAGCTGCATCCCGAAGATGGCGCCGCCCATGTTCTGCAGCATGGAGGATGCGCCGCCCATCATGGACTTCATTTCCTCCGGCATCTGTTCAGTCATGGCGGTGGACAGCGCGTTGGCGATGCTGTTCGCCACCGGTTCGGTGAGCCGCTTCCAGGTTCCCAGGGTGGCTTCCACCCACTCCGCACGCGACCAGGCACGGCCGATCAGGCCCGTTGCCGGGAGGTCCGTGACCGGATCAAGCCACAGTTCGGCCAGGCGCAGGGCCTCGTCGACCTCACGGGACTGCACCGAGGTGACAGAGGGGTCAATGCCGCTGGCCGCCACCCTGCGCGCATTCTCGTGCGCAAGCTTCCAGTTGACAGGTCCCTCTGAGGGCGCGCTCATCATGGCCTGGACCTGGGAGAACATCTGGGCCAGGAGATTGGGGTCGTCCGGAAGTCCCGCCGCCTTTGCGAGCTCGGCGGGGTCGATGTTTTCCATGCCCTTGCCGCCCATCAGGTTCTGCAGCATTTCCGTCAATGGATCCTTCGGCGCATCATCGCCATTGGATGGATTGAGTGGGTTGGAGGTCATGATCCCGCCGATCGTCGGTGTGACTGTTCAACTTCACGGTACCCCGGGCCGGGGCGGCTGTCTGCCGGACAGCGCATGCGTTCGCTGTAGGCAAAGAGCGGGCTGCAGGCGTCACCGCGTAGTGTTGGTTCGGTGACTACAACCCGTGGCGAGCACCCATCCGAGGACCACGCCGACAGGCTCGAAGCCCGCATGGCCCCGGCCGAACAGCCCACCGAACCAGGACACGCAAGCACGCTGCCCGATGACACTGCCCCGGACGGCGACGTGCCGCGGCGTGCGAAGCAAGGCAACAAGCTGTCCGTGATGACGGTGTCCGGCGTCCTGGCTCTGGGTCTGGGCATTGCGGCCGGAACGGTCCCCGTGCCCTACGTGGTGGAATCGCCCGGTCCTGCATTCAACACGCTCGGCGAGGCCCAGGGAAGCCCGGTCATCAGCGTCACAGGGCATGAAGCGTATCCGGCCAAAGGGAACCTCGACCTGACCACCGTCTATGTCGAGGGCGGCCCTAACGGCCCGATCAGCATCCTCGGGGCCTTCGCCGCCTGGCTGGACCGGTCAAAAGCGGTATACCCGGAGGAACTCATCTACCCGAGCGGGACCACCAAGGAGCAGTCCGCGGAAGAGGGGGCGGTGGCTATGGCCACCTCGCAGGAGAATGCCGTCGCTTCCGCCCTGACCGAGCTCAAGATTCCCTTCGGCCAGCAGCTCCAGGCCGCCGGTCTCTCTGATGGCTCCCCGTCGGCGGGCAAGATCGAGAAGGGTGATGTCTTCGAGTCGATCAACGGCAAACCAGTGACCTCCCTCGCTGTCGTCCAGGCAGAACTGGCAGCGGGAAAGGGGGCACCGGCCACATTGGTGATGGACAGGGCAGGTCAGCCGGTCACCGAGACCGTCACGCCGATGGACAACGGCGCCGGCCGGTACATCCTGGGCGTTATGCTCCAGTACCGCTTCACCTTCCCCTTCGACGTGAAAATCTCGCTGGACAAGGTCGTCGGACCCAGCGCGGGCATGATGTTTTCGCTGGGCATCATCGATACCCTGACTCCCGGTGACCTGACCGGCGGGAAGCATGTCGCCGGAACAGGCACAATTTCGCCCGACGGGGTGGTGGGGCCGATTGGCGGAATCGGCCAAAAAATGGAGGGTGCCCGCGCCGGCGGAGCCACGCTGTTCCTTGCGCCGGCAGCGAACTGTAACGAGGTTGTGGGACATATTCCGCAGGGGCTGCAGGTGGTGAAGGTGGAGAATCTCGCCCAGGCGCGCCACGCCGTCGAGGTTGCCGGTTCAGGCCACGACACGTCCGGTCTGCCTGGTTGTTCCAGCAACTAGACTGAGGCCAGGAACTAAGCTTTACCGCCACTCGTGGCAGATATGACGGACGTTGCCACAGGCTTGACCGGTCACGGATGTCACCTGCAGGCACGCGCTTGAAATGTTAATCTGACGACAGCTATGAGGTACCGAGTTTGTCCCGTCCCACCAGCCCCATCCCGTCCGGAAGGAACCCGTCAAGACGCGGTGCCCTCACGCCCACGCTGATCCTGGTTGCCCTTGTGGTGGTGGGTTTCATTTTCTTTGCCAACGTGTGGACTGATGTCCTCTGGTACCGGCAGCTCGGGTTCTTCGAAGTGTTCGTGACGGAAAACGTCGCACGTATCGGCATCTTTGTCGCAGGCTTTGCGCTCATGTTCCTGGCCGTCTATTTTGCCATCCGGACCGCCTACCGGGCCCGGCCTGTCTACGCCCCCGATTCGGAGGTCCGGGACAACCTCAACCGGTACCAGGCCCAGCTCGAGCCGGTCCGCCGTGTCGTCATGGTGGGACTGCCTATCCTGTTCGGTCTTTTCGCCGGCAGCGCCGCCGCCAGCCAGTGGCAGAAGGTCCTCCTGTTCTTCAACCAGGAGCCGTTCGGACAGAGGGATCCTGTGTTCGGCATGGACATCAGCTTCTACCTGATGACCCTTCCGTTTTTCGGGTTCGTCACCGGTTTCCTGATCAGCGTCGTGGTGCTGGCAGGCATTGCCGGCACCCTGACCCACTACCTCTACGGCAGCATCCGGCTGATGGAACGCGGAATTTTCACGAGCCGCGCCGCCCAGATCCACCTCGCGGTCACCGGCGCCGCGTTCCTTCTCCTTCTCGGCGCCAACTTCTGGCTCGACCGCTTCGGGTCATTGCAGAACAGTGGGGGCCACTGGGCCGGCGCGCTATACACAGATGTGAACGCCGTCATCCCCACGAAAGCCATCCTTGCGGTAGCCGCCGTGCTGGTGGCCATCCTGTTTGTCGTGGCCGCGGTCATCGGACGCTGGCGCCTGCCTGTCATCGGAACCGCCATGCTGGTCATCACCTCAATCCTGGCCGGCGGAGTCTATCCCTGGGTCATACAGCAGTTCCAGGTCCGGCCCTCCGAGCAGACGCTGGAAAATCCCTATATCACCCGCAACATCCAGATGACCCGCTCCGCTTATGGCCTGGACAAGGTCCAGGTGGATCAGTACAACGCGACGAACAATGCGACTACCGGCGCTCTCGCCCCCGACGCCCAGACCACCGCCAACATCCGGTTGCTGGACCCCAACCTCATTTCGGACGCGTTCGCCCAGCTGGAGCAGTACCGGCCCTACTACCAGTTCCCCAAGTCGCTTAATGTGGACCGTTACCAGGTGGACGGCAAAGTGCAGGACACAGTCATTGCTGTCCGTGAACTCAATCCCCAGAACGTGGCGTCGAACCAGCAAGGCTGGCTCAACCAGCACGTTGTGTACACGCACGGCTACGGCGTTGTCGCGGCGAAGGGAAACAAGTTCACCGTCGACGGCAAGCCGGACTTCCTCCAGTCAGGCATACCCTCGACCGGTGTCCTCGGCAACGATTCCACATACGAGCCGCGCATTTACTTCGGCGAGGATTCACCGGAGTATTCCATCGTCGGCGGCCCGGCCGGCGCCGCTCCCCGGGAGCAGGACAGGCCCTCCGGCAAGGAAGGCGGCGGCGAAACGCAGTACACCTTCACCGGCAACGGCGGCCCCAACGTGGGCAGTTTCTTCAACAAGGTCCTTTACGCCATCAAGTTCCAGTCTTCGGACCTGCTTCTGTCGGACGGCGTGAACGCGGACTCGCAGATCCTCTATGACCGCAACCCGCGGGAGCGGATCCAGAAAGTCGCCCCGTACCTGACTGTTGACGGCAACGCCTACCCGGCTGTAGTCGACGGACGCGTGAAGTGGATTGTGGACGGCTACACCACGAGCCAGTACTACCCGTATTCCCAGCAGGCGCAGCTCTCGGACGCCACGACGGACTCGCAGACCACTTCCGGACGCGCAGTGGCACTGCCGAACAGCTCGGTGAACTACATCAGGAACTCGGTCAAGGCGACCGTCGACGCCTATGACGGATCGGTGACCCTGTACGCCTGGGACGACCAGGATCCGCTCCTGAAGGCGTGGCAGAAGGTCTTTCCGACTTCCCTCAAGCCGTTCTCCGAAATGTCAGGAGACGTCATGAGCCACGTGCGCTACCCGGAGGACCTGTTCAAGGTCCAGCGCGAGCTCCTCGGCCGTTATCACGTCACGGACCCTGTCAGCTTCTACAAGACAGACGACGCCTGGAGCGTGCCGAACGACCCCACGGTCTCAACGGACGTCAAACAGCCCCCGTTCTACATGTCCCTCCAGATGCCTGACCAGAAGCAGCCGGCCTTCCAGCTGACATCGTCGTTCATTCCGCAGATTGTGAACGGTACAGCCCGCAACGTCCTGTACGGCTTCCTGGCAGCGGACTCCGACGCCGGCAACCAGAAAGGCGTCAAGGCAGACACCTATGGCCAGCTGAGGCTCCTCCGGATTCCGCCTGAGGCCCAGGTTCCCGGTCCGGGCCAGGCACAAAACAAGTTCAACTCGGACCCGTCTGTCTCCCAGGCGTTGAACCTGCTGAGGCAAGGGGCCTCGGATGTGCTGAACGGCAACCTGTTGACCCTTCCTGTCGGCGGTGGAATCCTGTACGTCCAGCCCGTTTACCTCAAATCCACGGGTGAAACGTCCTATCCCACGCTGCAGCGCGTGCTCGTGGCCTTCGGTGACAAGGTTGGGTTCGCCCCCACCCTGGACGCGGCCCTCAAACAGCTCTTCGGCGGGGATTCAGGCGCTTCCGCCGGCGACTCCGCCAACAATGGCCAGACGCCAGCCGCTCCGGGTGCCACGCCGCCTACGGTCAGCGTCGGCGCACAGGCCGACCTGAAGGCCGCGCTGGAAGCGGCGAACGCCGCCATCAAGGCCGGGCAGGCGGCCCTCGCGGCCGGTGACTTCGCCACGTACGGGGACCAGCAGAAGAAGCTCGCCGCAGCCATCCAGAGTGCCCTTGACGCCCAGGCCAAGATCCCGGCAACGACTCCGGAAGCCACGCCGGCGCCCGCTGCCACCCCATCGGCAAGCCCGTCAGGTTCGTCCACGCCGTCGCCCTAAACGGTCACCTGACAGGCCCAGGCCTGGAACAAACAACTGCGGCAGCCCGGCCACATCCCACAGAAGGGAGTGGCCGGGCTGCCGCAGTTGCGCCGGCCATCAGACGTCTTCCGACGTCAGAGCCCTGCCGGGCCGAGAGCGAGACGCACATCACGCCTTCTCGATTTGGCCTCCCGTTCACCTGCCGGTAGAGTTGATCTTGCGACGCGGGGTGGAGCAGTTCGGTAGCTCGCTGGGCTCATAACCCAGAGGTCACAGGTTCAAATCCTGTCCCCGCAACTGACGGAAAGCCCGGATCTGGAAACAGGTCCGGGCTTTCCTGTTTGTGCCGTCGTGGGTTTGAATGGCTGTTAGACGGACCAGGCAGGTGCAGCGGACCTGGCGAAAGTGGCAGCCAAAGTAGGGTAGTGTTGATCAAGCGACGCGGGGTGGAGCAGTTCGGTAGCTCGCTGGGCTCATAACCCAGAGGTCACAGGTTCAAATCCTGTCCCCGCAACCAGATGGAGGCCCCGACCGGCAGTTACGCCGGTCGGGGTCTTCTTTTTGCTGGAATGCCGGTTGTCCCTAGTATTCTCTTTCGCAGAGACTCACGTTTTGAGCACTGGCCAGTCATTCTCGAGAGGAATGTTCTTCGATGTCCACATCCACAAAGAAGCCTGGGTCCGCGGCAGGCAAGCGGTCAAGACTCTATTGGGGTGTCCCTGCCGCTCTGGTGGTGCTGGTGCTCGTGGTGCTTCTGGCCAGGTGGATGACCGGACTTCCGGCTGTGGCCTCTTTTCTTGCCGACTATCCGGGCCACTCGGAGCTCCCGGGGGACGCGCCGGTGGGTTTTCCGGCGTGGTTGGCGTGGCAGCATTTCCTGAATGCTTTCTTCCTGCTCCTCATCATCCGGACCGGCTGGCAGGTGCGCACCACCACCCGCCCCAGCGGGCACTGGACGCGCAATAACAAGGGCCTGATCAAGACGAAGACGCCGCCCACCAAGATCACCCTTGAGCTCTGGTTCCACCTGACGCTGGATGCGTTGTGGATCCTCAACGGGCTGGTTTTCGCAGTCCTGCTGTTCGCGACCGGGCAGTGGATGCGGATCGTCCCTACGAGCTGGGATGTTGTCCCCAATGCCTTGTCAGCCGCGCTTCAGTACGTATCCCTCAACTGGCCCACTGAGAACGGCTGGGTCAACTACAACGCGCTCCAGCTGCTCACGTATTTCGCCACGGTCTTCATTGCCGCACCGCTTGCCTTCATCTCCGGCATCCGGACCTCCTCCGTCTGGCCGAAGAAAGCAACGGGCCTGAACAAGGCTTACCCGATTGAACTGGCGCGGGCCATCCATTTCCCGGTGATGATCTACTTCGTCGCCTTCATTGTGGTCCATGTCTTCCTGGTACTGGCGACGGGGGCGCTGCGCAACCTGAACCATATGTACGGCCCCAGCGACGACGCCGGCTGGTTCGGATTCTGGGTCTTCGTCGCCTCGGTGGCAGTCATGGTGGCAGCCTGGTTCCTGGCCCGGCCCATCTTCCTTCGCCCGATAGCTTCCCTGATGGGCAAAGTCAGCCGCTGACGGCCGCCAGACTCCCAAGCACGGCGAAGGCCGGGGTTCCTCACGAACCCCGGCCTTTGAAGGCTTCAGCGGGCTTAGGGCCCGCATGCCGCTAAAGCTTGTCGAAATCAGCTTCCTCGACGGTTGATTCCGAAGCGGCTGACGCGCCGGAAGCGCCGATAGCCGGCTTGGCGTTGCCGGACTTGAGTGCGGCCAGGCGTGCCTCGATTTCAACCTGCTCGCCGAGATCCTCAAGCTGGTTGAACTGGGCATCGAGGCTGGACTCGGCAAGTTCCTGCTGTCCCCGCACCTTGGCCTCTTCCCGGCGGATCTTCTCTTCGAACCGGCCCACCTCGGATGTGGGATCCATGAAGTCGATGCTCTTGATGGCATCGTGGACCTGCGACTGGGCAGCGGCCGTCTTGGAACGGGCGACGAGTTCGTTGCGCTTGCTGGTGAGCTCGTTGAGCTTGCCCTTCATCTGGTCAAGGCCGGTCTTAAGCTTGTCCACGACTTCACGCTGTGAGGAGATGCTCGGCTCGGCGCCCTTGGCTTCGTTTTCGGCCGACATCTGGCGCTGCAGTGCCACCTTGGCCAGGTTGTCGAACTTCTCGGCATCTGCAGCGTGGCCCGTGCCGCGGTATTCATCGGCCTTGCGCGATGCGGCGAGGGCCTTGTTGCCCCAATCGCGGGCGTTCTTTACGTCTTCGTTGTAGTCGTCTTCGAGCATACGCAGGTTGCCGATGGTCTGCGCCACGGCGGATTCAGCCTCGGCGATGTTGTTGGTGTAGTCCCGGACCATCTGGTCCAGCATCTTCTGCGGATCCTCAGCGTTATCCAGCAACGAGTTGATGTTTGCCTTTGCAAGCTGCGCGATGCGGCCGAAAATGGACTGCTTAACCATGGTGTTACCTTTCATCCTGCTCAATGGTGGCCACTGAAATCAGTGAACAGTTTGTTGTTTCGCTTCTATCCGCCAGCCGGTTCATTCCGGCCGGCGCCAGTTCTATCGGCTCAGAAACTTCCGGAGTCGCCTCCGCCGAACTCGCCTCCGCCAAAATCACCTCCGCCGAAGCCGCCGGAATCTCCGCCGCCCCAGCCGCCGCCGTCGCTGTGGCCGCCGCCCCAGCCGCCGCCGCTGCCGCCGTTGAGGATGGAGTTGATGAGGATGCCACCGAGGATGGCGCCGCCCAGGCCGCCTCCGCCGCCTCCGCCGAACATGCCTCCGCCGCCGTAGCCCTGGTTGGCATAGCCGCCGAAGTTGTCGACGTCGGCCTGGGCGAGCTGCGCCGCCTGGGCGGCGAGGGCGTGCGCCTGCTGGGCGTAGGTAAGGGCAGTGACAGGATCGTTTCGGGAGATGGAGAGGGCGTAGTCCAGGTTCCGCTGCGACTCAGCCAGCCGGGTGCGCGCCTCGGTACCCACGCCGCCGCGGCGGGCCGTGATGTAGTCCGAGGTGGCGCTGATCTGGGCCTGGGCAGACATGATGGTCTGCTGCAGGGAAGCCTGGGCCCGGCGCGCCTGTTCCTGCTGGTCCCGGATCCCGGTCAGCGCCTGGTCCAGTGCCTGATGTGCTGTTTCCACGCGCTGCAGCGTGGCGATGGGATCGATCTTCCCGCCCTGCATCTCGGCCTTGACCTGGCCAAGGGCCGACTCGACCCCGGCCACCGGTCCGGCCAGCTCCGGGTGGGCACCGGACTGGATCAGGGCCCGTGCCTGCGCCAGATCCTGGGAGGTATCCACGACGGCGGCCTCAAGGCCGTGCCGCGCCTCATCCAGGCTGGTGGAGACCTTGGAAATGGCGTCGAGGAGAACGTTGGTCTGGTGCAGGCTCTCTTCTGATGCACGGACGGCGACAGCGGCGAGGCTGGCCTCGCCTTCAGCCAGTTTCTGCTCCGCCGTGGCTGTGGCGTTCTGGACGAAGGCCAGGCGCTCCTTGGCCTGGGTGATGTTGTCTGCGACCTGAACCAGTGCGCTGTCCGCATATTTGGAGCGGAGGGCGGTGAGCGACTGTTCGGCTTTGGCGATCTTCGCGTCGGCTTCGTGCGCTCCGGCCTGGACTGTGGCAAGTGCCTGAGGGGCGTTCTTTTCCAGCTCGCGCAAGGAATCGAAATCGGCCTTTTGTTCCTGCAGGGAAGCGAGTGCGGCCTTGGACCGGCGGATGATCTCGCCAAGCCAGCTGCGCTGCTGCTCTTCGGTATCGGGAATGTGGTCGTCCAGTTGTTGCTGGAGTTTGAACGACTCGGACATGTGGGCTTTTGCTTCCGCCAATGCCTTGGTGAAATTGCCGACGGCGGAATCGCCGTATTGGGCCTGGGCGAACATCAGTTCCTGCTCGCTGGACTTGATGGCGTCATCTGCTTCGATGAGCAGCGATCCGCTCTTGCGGCGGAGCTCCTCCACCGTGAGCGAAGCGAGCGGATCCAGCTCGGCACCCTGGGGGCCGTAGCTGGCGCTGGATGCCTGGCCCGCTTTTTTCCGCCTGTTGCGGAAGTAGAGGTACGCGCCGGCACCTCCGGCGGCTACCACACCGGTTCCAACAAGGAGCGCGGTTCCTGCGCCACTGTCGGACGGGACATTGCCACTCCCGCCTCCGGCAGCATCGCCCACCGCCGCGGCAGTATCAATGGCCGCCTGCGCGTAGTCCTTCTTGCCACCGGCAAGATTTGCGGTCACGGCATTCTGGCTGATGTTCGACTGCTTGGACCTGATGGCGCTTGAGGCGTCAGTCGCAAAATAGAACTGACCCGCGGTCGAAATGGCCAACAGTACGTCGGCTTTACCCATGGATTTGTTTGTCGCGACGGCCTTGCCCCAGTCTTCAGGCTTTGCGGGGTTCTCAAAAGAGTTCACGGTGACCACGTAGAGGTTGTACTTGTGGTCTTTCAGAAGCTTTGAGATGGCCTCCTGGACCTCCGCTTTCCGGCCACCCAGAACATTGGCGTTATCCACAATGTTCGTTCCCGAGGGAATAGTCACCGGGCTCTCCGCCCAGGCGATACCGGCGGGAGCCGCCAGCAAACCGGTCAGGCCGATCACGGCGAGGATACGTTTGAACTTTGACCGCATGTGCAACCCTTCAGCACGCCTGACACTGATTCGGGACGAATCAGTCGTCTCGGAATCGATCAGCGCCCCCACGCGTGTGTCAAAGCCGCAGGTCGCTGTGGCAATTCCTCTTGATTCTATGGTGCACCGTCGGGGCGGTCCACAGCGGCGAATATGCCAGCAGCGAAACCGCAGGGCAGGTGCTGAAGCAGGTGCTGAAAGAACGGGAAAACGATGCGACTGACATTCAGGAACCTCCCAGTCAACGTGTGCCCGGGTTCCAGCAAGAGAGTCCATAGTTAATACAGACGAGGATGAAAGGAAGTCCAATGACTGAGAACCCAACGCCGGGTGCAGCGCCTGAGAACCGGAATCCGGGCCAATGGCAATCGCCGGAAGCGCAGGACGCTCACCAGCCGGAAGCACGGTACGGACAGAACCCCACGCCGTCGCACAACGGGGTCGCCGGGGAAGGGGATCACTACGCGCCTGCAGCCGGCAACGAGGGACCGGAGGCGCGCGATAGCGTGACCGAAAGGCTGGACCGCCCGCAGGAGCCTGCCAACCCTACCCGGCAACTCTCCGACGCCCCTCGTCCCGTCTACCCTCCCCGGGAACCGTTCTACGGGCAGCAGAACGCCCAGCAGAACCCCGGCCAGTACAGCTACGGCCAGCAGGACCCCGGGCACCACAATTCCGGACAGTACAACCCTGGCCAGCAGTACGCCCAGTACGGAGCTCATTCAGCGGGCCCTGTCGGTCACGACGGAAGCGGCGGCATTGCTTCCAATCCTGCCAATGCTCCTCGCCGGAAGGCCTCGTTCGGCGTCGGCACCCTGATTGCAAGCATCCTCGCTGCCGGCCTGGTGGGTGGCGGCGTGGCCACCGTGGGATCCGCCAACCTCTTCGGCAACGGCCCCTCGTCACCAGTAAGCAGCAGCAACCAGCCGGGCACCGTCATCGTCAACAACAAGGACGACGTCAATGCCATCACCGCCGCCGCCCTGAAGGCGTCCCCGAGCGTTGTCACCATCAGCGCGACAAGCGGCAGCTCCGGCGGCACCGGATCCGGCATCATCCTGGACAACGACGGCCATATCCTGACAAACACCCACGTGGTGACCCTGGACGGCCAGACGGCCAGCGCAACCATCGAGGTCCGGACCAGCGACGGCAAGGTCATCCCTGCCAAGGTCGTGGGCACCGATCCGCTGTCCGACCTCGCAGTTATCCAGGTGGATAACGCTTCAGGTCTGACGGCAGCCACCCTCGGTGATTCCTCCAAGCTCAACGTGGGGGATACCGCGATCGCCATTGGCTCGCCGCTGGGACTGACCGGCACAGTCACCGACGGCATTGTCTCTACCCTCAACCGCACCATCAGCGTCGCCTCCTCGGCCGCACCCAAAAACGGCGACGATTCCCAGGGCGGGGACCAGGGCTTCCAGTTCGCCCCTCCAGGCGGCGGACGGGGCCAGAGCACGGCCGGACAGGGCTCTATTTCCATCAACGTGATCCAGACCGATGCCGCCATTAACCCCGGCAACTCCGGCGGTGCGCTGGTCAACACCAAGGGCGAGATCATCGGCGTGAACGTGGCCATCGCCTCCGCGGGGTCCGACTCGACCTCGACCCAGAGCGGTAACATCGGCGTGGGATTCAGCATCCCGATCAATCATGCCAAGCGCGTTGCCCAGGAGATCATTGACAACGGCAAGGTGTCCCATGGCCAGCTGGGCGTGAGCGTGAAGGACAAGTCCACCTCGGGTTCATCATCCGGTTTCTCCGTGGGAGCGGATGTTGCCACCGTTGAAGCCGGTTCGGCCGCCGCTAAGGCAGGCATCAAGGTGGGAGACGTGGTGACCAAGTTCAACGACCTGGCCATCAGTGACCCCAACCAGTTGACGGCGGCTGTACGCGAGCAGCCCGGTGGATCCACGGTTAAGATCACTGTCCTGCGCAACGGCCAGGAGCAGACGCTGGACGTCACGCTGGGTACCGCTCCCGACCAGTAGGAAGAACGGGCGACGACGGCGGAGGCCACCTTAATCGGGTGGCCTCCGCCGTCGTCGTCGGTCCACTACCTGGCGGGTCTGACACAGGCCTTAACGGGAGGGCGCCGGAGCCCGGCTATATGGTTAGCTAGGAGCTACCCGTACCCCGGGCGTTCCGCGGCCATGTCCTCACCCGGCTGGCTATCCACAAGCATGGAAGGCTGCTGTAAATACAGTGGAAGAGACATTGAAGATCATCGTCCTGGTCAAGCATGTACCGGACGCGCAGTTCGACCGTCACCTCAACGGAGAGGGCTACACCACGGACCGCGACGAAAGCATCCTCTCGGAGCTGGACGAATACGCGCTGGAGGCCGGATTACAGCTGGCCGAAGCCCGCGGCGGCAGCAAGGCAGGCAACCAGGTCATCGCCCTGAGCATGGGACCTGCCGGCGCCGTGAACGCCGTGAAAAAGTCCCTGCAGATGGGCGCCACCGAGGGTTTCCACCTCACGGACGATGCCCTCGCCGGCTCGGACGCTGCCGCCACGTCATTGGCCCTCGCGGCGGCCATCCGCCACATCGGCACCGGCGCCCCAGTGGACCTCGTCCTCACCGGCATGGCCTCCACCGATGGCGAAACCTCGCTTGTGCCGGCGCAACTGGCAGAGCGGCTCGGCCTTCCGCAGGTGACATTCGCTTCCTCTTTGGAGCTCGACGGCGGACGGCTCACCGCGCGCCGGGACGCCGACACCTACTCGGAGACTGTGGAAGCTTCGCTGCCGGCAGTGGTTTCCGTTACTGACCAGATCAATGAGCCGCGCTACCCCAACTTCAAAGGCATCATCGCCGCCAAGCGCAAGAGCATCACCACCCTCTCCCTGGCGGATGTAGGGGTTGATCCCTCGCAGGTGGGCCGGGCGGGGTCCTGGACCACAGTGACGTCGGCCGAGGAACGTCCGCCGCGCACGGCTGGCACCATCATCACCGACGAAGGCGACGCCGGTATCAAGCTGGTGGACTTCCTGGCCGCCCAGAAGCTGCTCTAAGAGGGATCACAGACATGGCAAAAGTACTCGTATTCATTGACAACCCGGGCGACGCCCTGAAGAAGAGCAGTCTCGAGCTGCTGACGCTTGCACGTTCCCTGGGGGAGACTGTGGTGGCCCTGAACGGCGATCTCAACAGCGGCGTCTCGGACGAATTTGCGGAATATGGCGTCACCGCGGTTTACCGGCCGTCGTCCCAGGACCTGGACAACTACCTGGTGGCGCCCAAGGCGGCCTACCTGGCGGCAGCCGTGGAAGCTGCAGGTGCCGGCACAGTGCTCCTGGACAACTCGCCGGAGGGCAAGGAAATTGCCGCGAGGCTGGGGATCCGCTTGGGCGCAGGCGTCATTACGGATGTTGTGGGGGTCGACGCCGACGGGACGGCGCATAAATCAGTCCTGGCCGGCTCCTACACCACTGCCTCCAGGGTCACCACGCCGGTGGCCGTGCTGACGGTGAAGGCCAACAACGTGACGCCGGAGCCGGCGGCCAGTCCGAGCACCCCCGACGCCGTCACCGTTGAGGTACCGGGTGACAGCATTGCGACGGCTGCGCGCATCACCGACCGCCAGCAGAAAACCGCAACCGGCCGCCCGGACCTGACGGACGCACGGATTGTCGTGGCGGGCGGGCGGGGCCTCGACGGTGACTTCGGCCCGGTGGAACAGCTGGCAGATGCACTGGGTGCCGCCGTAGGCGCTTCCCGTGCCGCTACCGACGCCGGCTGGATCAGCCACGACGCCCAGGTCGGCCAGACAGGCAAGACCGTCTCCCCGCAGCTGTACATCTCGGCAGGCATCTCAGGGGCGATCCAGCAGAAGGCCGGCATGCAGACGGCGAAGGTCATTGTGGCCGTGAACAAGGACGCCGAATCACCCGTGTTCGAGATTGCCGACTTCGGCATCATCGGGGACCTTTTTGACGTCCTGCCCCAGGCCACGGAAGAGATCAAGAAGCGAAAAGGCTGATTTTTGACTGACCACGCTGTTCCAGCACAGAGCCCGTTCAACCCGGCCATCCACCAGGTTGGGCGGGTGCTCTGTTTCGCAGCCCATCCCGACGACATCGACTTCGGAGCAGCAGGTACCATCGCGGCGTGGACGGCGGCCGGTGTCCAGGTCAGCTACTGCATCATGACCGACGGCGACGCCGGCGGCTTCGACCCCGCTCAGCGCGCGGAAATCATCGCTCTGCGGGCGGCCGAGCAGGAACGGGCTGCGGCGCTCGTCGGCGTCACCGACATCCACTACCTTCACGAACGGGACGGCTTTCTCGAACCGAACCACCAGGTGATGTCCGGGGTAGTGAAGCTGATCCGGGAAATCCGCCCCGACGTCGTGCTTTCCATGCATCCTGAACGCAACTGGAACCGGATCCAGAAGAGCCACCCCGACCATCTGGCGGTGGGGGAGGCGGTGACCCGGGCCATTTACCCCGCGGCGGAAAACCCCTACGCCTATCCGGAACTCGCCGAATCCGGACTGCAGGCGTACAAGGTTCCCTGGCTGTGGCTCTACGCGGGTCCTGAAGAGCGGGAAAACCATTTCGTTGACATCACCGGGCAGGTGGAGAGCAAACTCCAGGCAATCCACGTCCATGTCAGCCAGCATCCGGACGTCGAGGCGATGGAATCGGCAGTCAGAAGCGGAATGGTCCTGAATGCAAGGCGGGCAGGCCTGCCGGGCGGGCGCAGTGCCGAGGCTTTCCATGTCGTCACAATCAACGGGCCGAGGACCATCGCCGGCTTCTAGGATTGCGAGGCTGTAACGCCTGTCATATGCTGGCCTCTGTTTAAATCATATTTATTCAGGAAGGCAGACTTTGATGGCGAAGACTGCGCAACAGCCCGTTCTGGTGATCATGGGCGTTTCGGGATCAGGCAAATCCACGGTGGCCGGCGTTCTTGCCGGCAAACTTGGCTGGGACCTCGCGGAAGGCGACGACCTGCATCCGGAGGCGAACGTGGCCAAGATGCAGGCCGGATCACCTTTGACGGACGAGGACCGGTGGCCTTGGCTGGAAATCATCGCCGGCTGGATCCGGCAGCACACTGAGAACGGCAAGCCCGGCGTCATTACGTGCTCGGCCTTGAAGAAGAGGTACCGGGATGTCCTTCGCGGCGAAGGGGTGGTCTTTGTCTTCCTTCAGGGCAGCAAGGACAAGATCTCTGACCGCCTGTCCTCCCGCCACGGGCACTTCATGCCTCCGGCGCTGCTGGAATCCCAGTTCGACGCGCTCGAAGAACCCACCGCAGACGAAAACTACATTTCCTTGTGCGTCTCCGCCACTCCCGCGGAGGAAGCCCAGGAAATCATTGAGACACTCGGCCTCGAAGGCGCCACGAGCGCCTCGGGCCAGAATTAGGAACCCATTGTGAATTCGCTAGTAACAGGGCAGCTCCCCGCTGCCTTGGAGGCCTGGACCGGGCATGACACCCAACTCCTCGTGGTCGCCGGATTGGGCATAGCCCTTATCGTGGTCCTCATCGCCAAGTTCAAGTTCCATCCGTTCCTGGCACTGGTGCTCGGGTCCGCATTCGTGGGGCTGGCTTCCGGGGTGGAGCTGGCCAAAGTCATCAGCAACTTCGAGGACGGCGTTGGCGGCGTCCTCAAGGAAGTTGGCCTCCTCATCGCGCTCGGCGCAATGCTGGGTAAACTGCTGGCAGATTCGGGCGGCGCGAACCGCGTGGTGGACACCCTCGTGGAAAAGGCAAGCGGAAACAAGGTCGTCTGGGCCATCACGCTGGTTGCAGTCATCATCGGCCTGCCCATGTTCTTCGAAATCGGGCTCGTGCTGCTGCTCCCGGTGATCGTCCTGGTGACGCAGCGGTCCAAGATGCCACTGATGCGGATTGCGATTCCGGCTCTGGCCGGCCTTTCCGTCCTGCACGGGCTTGTTCCGCCGCACCCCGGTCCGCTCATCGCCATCAGCGCGGTTAAGGCTGAGCTTGGTACCACCCTGGCATTAGGAATCCTCGTTGCCATCCCCACCGTCATCATCTGTGGGCCACTCTTTTCCAGGCTGGCGGCCCGCTGGGTACCTGTCGGCGCCCCCGCCGTGGCCGGCGGCATTGACACCCGGCATGGCGCCGACACCGAAGGGGTCAAGCGCCAGCCGACCTTCCTGGTCACCCTGCTGACAATCATCTTCCCGGTGGTGCTGATGCTCCTCAAAGCAATCGTCGACATCGTCTGGCCTGACCCGGCAACTGCCCCGGCTGTCCGGATGGTCTTCGATTTCATCGGCCAGCCGTTGGTGGCCATGACCCTCGCAGTGCTGCTGGCCATGGTGACATTCGGCTATGCAGTGGGCTTCACCAGCAACAGGATCACGTCCAAGATCGGTGCCAGCCTCGGCCCCATTGCAGCGATCCTGCTGATCGTGGGCGCCGGCGGCGGCTTCAAGCAGACCCTGATCGGGGCCGGTGTAGGCGACGCCGTGAAGAAGTGGGCGGAGGGCACCAACATGTCCGTCCTGGTCCTGGGCTTTATCGTGGCTGTGGCGCTTCGCCTGGCCACCGGCTCCGCGACAGTGGCTACAGTCACCGCAGCCGGGATCGTGGCGCCCCTGGCCAGTTCTCTGACCCCGACCCACGCAGCGCTGCTGGCCCTCGCCATCGGCGCCGGGTCGCTGTTCCTCTCCCACGTCAATGACGCCGGTTTCTGGCTGGTGAAGGAGCTCTTTGGGCTGACGGTGGGCCAGACCTTCAAGACCTGGTCGGTGATGGAAACGTTGATCTCCGTGGTCGGGTTCGGCTTCGTGATGCTCCTGTCGCTCATTATTTAGGCAGCAGGGCCCGCCCGACGCAAAAAGCCCCGCTGCGCGCCTTCCGTCCGGAGGACATGCAGCGGGGCTTTTGGCCAGCGGCCGAATCAAGTACGCCGAATCAAGTACCCAGCGGCGCAGCGGCAACCGTAGGCAACGTAGGGGAGGTGGAACCTCCCACGGGCTCCACCGTGATGCCGAGGGTGGCGGCCTTGGCGATGCCCTTTACCACCGCAGGCTTGGAGAGTGCTTCTTCGTCCATCAGGCCCTGTGATACAGCCGCGGAGCCGTCCTTCGGAATCAGCCACATCTGGTAGACCTTGCCTGCCGGCGGGGCGGGAACACCGTTCATCCTGACCACCACTGCGTCCCTTGACGGGGAGATCAGGACGGTTGCCGTGCCCCCGGCGGCAACGGCGACCGACTCTTCGCGGACATCGTCGGCCCGGACCACCTGGTTCAGGGGATCGTTCTGGTCAGCGATGTATGCGCCCACGCCCGCACCACCCAGGGCCAGGACTGCCGCGGCAGCGATGCCTGCCAGCCAGCGCCGCGGACCTGCCTGCCGGCGTCGTTCTTCCCTCCGTTGCCTGGCAGCTGACAGCTCATCGAGCGTCCCGGTGGTTCCGCTGGCGTGCGGGGCGGCCGTGCTGTCCCCCGCTTGAAGCGGTGCCTGCTCCCGGCCGGCCGTTAAGGACTGCGCCGGCAGCTGCGAGACGATGCGCGCAAAGAGATCTGCAGGGGGTTCTTCCTCTGCAGTGAACGTCACTGTGATACTTTCCCTGGCCTGGCGGACGCGCTCAAGGAAGGAGCTCCGCTCAGCCTCCGGAGCTGAGGCGATGTACTGCTCGATGGCCGAGCGTTCGGCGGCGGTCACCGCGTCCAAGGCATACAGTTCAGCCAAATCCACGGCGTGCCCTGCGGCAAGATCGGCAGCGACCGTATCGCTGAACGGGCCGGGCTGCCGGCTGGCTTCGTGATTATCCATTCCAGCCATCTCAACTCACCCCCAGGCACGTCTTCAAGCGGATCAGTCCATCGCGGATGCGGGACTTGATGGTCGGCACGGCGGTGTCCAGCCGTTCCGCCACCTCCCGGTACGTGAGGCCGCCGTAATAGGCCAGCCGAACAGACTCGCGCTGCGTATCCGTCAGCGTCTCCAGGCACCGGATCACGGACTCTGCCTCGAGCTTGCTGTCCACTTCATCGGAAACTGAATCATGGTCGATGTCCTGGCTGCTGGCGCCGTACCTGGCTTCGCGGTCAGTGGAGGACTGCGACGAGCGCACTTTGTCCACCGCCCGGCGGTGCGAAATGGTCATCAGCCACGAGAGCGCGCTTCCTGCTTCGGGGTCGAACTTCGAGGCGTTCTGCCACACCTGCAGGAAGACCTCCTGGGTCGCGTCCTCGCTGAGTCCGGGGTCGATCAGGACCCTTCGCGCCATGCCGAAAACCCGCCGGGACGTCAGCTGGTAGAACATCGCAAACGCGGCCTGGTCGCCGTCGGCAATGCGGCCAAGCAAGCCGGCAAGGCGTTGGCTGACCTGAGCCGGCGAGTCTGTGACGGCGGCACTGGCTTCGGAGTTTGACGGGGTGGGAGTTTCCATCACTTCCAAGCATAAGTCCCGAGGCGACGGCGGAGCGGCGGTATCGAGGCGGCTCCCGGAAACCGGCAACTCCGGAAGGTCTACAGCCTGGCCAGCCTCCAGTAGTGTCACCTGCCGCTCCTTGCTCATCATCGGATGTTCCAGGAGTGATTCGGTGCAGATCCCGGTCGGGATGGCCGGGGAGGGCTGTCAGGTCCTGGCGCCGGCAAACCCATGCTGGCGCCAGGCTTCGTAGACCGCGATGGACGCTGCATTGGCAAGATTCAGCGAGCGCAGGGAGGGAAGCATGGGCAGGCGTACCGTGGCGGTCACATGAGGATCCCGTTTGAGGTGCTCGGGAAGCCCCACTGACTCCTGCCCGAACATCAGGACGTCGCCGGGCGAGTATTCGATGTCTGTGTAGCTGGACTTCCCGTCCGAGGTGAAGGCATATACATGCTGTGGCTGCAGTTCCTGCCACGCTGCCTCGATGGTCTTGTGGACGGTGACGACGGCGAGGTCGTGGTAATCCAGGCCGGCGCGCCGTAACTTCGCGTCGGAAAAATCGAAGCCAAGGGGTTCCACCAGGTGCAGTTCGGCGCCGGTAATGGCTGCCAGCCGGATGGCGTTGCCGGTGTTGCCCGGAATTTCGGGAGCGTTGAAGAGGATTCGGAACACCGTCCCATCCTAGCCAGCCGGGCCACGGGGTCAGTGCATACCGCGCAGCAGCCTGGCCAGCACGGACACATTGACGGTGTTGGGTGCGGGGCCGGAGGACAGGAATTGCTTGAGGCCGCGGACCAGGCCTGCTGCATTGACCACCTGGATGGTGTCGTGGCCGCCGGCCGCCCGGCGGTGCCGGTCGATCACGGGCTCGTGCAGGTTGCCGTCAGGGCTGTGGACCACGATCCAGCCGGTGACGTTCAGTTCGGGGAAGATGTCCTGCATCGCCCTGACCACATGGGCCAATTGTGGCGGGACGACTGACCGTCCGCCGTGGTTAAGGGTGCGGCCGTCCCACGCATAGGCGCCCTTGGGCAGGAGCATCGAACTGATGAGCGCCAGCCTGTAGCCGGAGAGCAGCGCCTGGTCGATATGGCTGTTGTCTGCTGGTGACTGCAGCCCGTTGATCAGCCGGGCAGCGGGAATCGCGGGCAGCACCTGGCGGCTGATGAGCTGCACGGTCCTCATCTCGCGCTGGATCCGGGCTTCGGCGCCGAAAATTCCCCTTTTCCGCGGCATCCCGTGGATCTGCTGGCTGGCCTCGCGGAGAGGGACCAGCGGCACGGTTCCGGACGCCTCGTCGGCCGCTGGATCGTAGGGGGGAACGTAGACAGGCGGGTCACCGGCGGTGTTGCGCGGGGTATTTGCCCGGTGGACCGTGGCCGACGCGTGGCTTCCCGCAGCCGGTGCATCAAAATGCGGTCCCGGGGTACCCTCCCAACCGTTTCCTGCCGTGCCCGCTGCATACGAGCGGTCGTAGGCGCTCCTGCGTTGGGGATCGATGAGGGTTTCATATGCCGCTGTAACCCGGCGGAAGGCTGCGGGGTCACCACCGTGATCCGGATGGGCCTTGCGGGCAGCCCGGCGGTACGCCACCTTGATCTCCTTGTCGGTGGCAGTTACGGCCACGCGGAGCACCTGGTAATGCGAGCTGCTGCTCTCGGTCAAGCTCATCCTTCTCTTGATCTGGCCAGTCCACGGAAGGCAGCCCGGTTAGCCCAGTTTAACCGCCTGTCCGGATAACGACCGCGAGAGCCCGATTGGTTCCCGCCGTGGCCTGGCCTTGCATGCGGCAACGGGATCGGTGCATGGACGTTTAGACTCTTGGATGACGACGGCGGGTAACGCCAGACGACGGCGGGTGCCGTCGAGGGGGGAAGAGAATGTTTGGGGTGGAGGTGAAGCCGCGGATGGCGGTGGTATTGGTGACTGGGCTGCTCGGTGCGTCGCTTGTGGGCGGCTGCAGCATCAACGTCCCCGATCCCGCAGTCCCGGCGCAGGAGGTGACCGTTCCTGCACTTGCCACCCCCACCATTACCCCGGGCCACGACGCCGAGGCCGTGGCTGCCAAGGACCTTCCGTTTTCCGCCGGCGGCACGCTGGCTCCTGGAGTTCCGGTGGGAATCTCCAACGGGCTTAAGGATGCACCCGGCTGGAAGCTGGCCAAGGATGATGTTGCCGGCGGAAGCGAGTACCTGAAGACGGACGGGTGCCGCGTGGCTGCCAAAGTCAGCACCAACCAGTCTCCTTTAGTCCGGGGCGGTGACCGCGAGTCGACAATCGCCCTCTTCACCTATCTGGACCCGAGCATCCTGCCCGAATACCTGAAGACGGAAACGCTGCGCTGGGGCGGAGACCCCGAACAGCCAGGGCCGGTGGTTGAGGTACTGGCGCTTGAGCCGCCGGCCGCTCCGGGAGCGAAAGTCACAGCTATCATCGCCCGACTGTTCGGCACGGCCGGTTCCTCTGTTTACATTTCAGTAGCCTGTCCTGATGCCTCCGCACTGGCTGCCGCCCGTGCGGAGGTCACCCGCCGGCTCCTGGTCGTTCCGCCGTCCAACTGACCGGTCCAACTGACTGGCCCAATTGACTTGCGCAGCGTGATCAGCGGCCCCTTCTCCATGCTCCCGCGGGGGAGAGGCGGTTCAAGGCCAGTGCGGCGACCAGCAGGCCGAAATCCCTGAGCGCCACATCATAGAAGTTGCCCAGGACCAGGAGGTTGATGATGATTCCCAGCAGCCAGACGGCCACGAGCAAGGATCCGAACCGGGGACGGACCGCCACTGCGATACCGGCGATGATCTCTACAACGCCGACCACATACATGAATGTTTGCGGCGGGAGCGGCACTACGGATGTGACCACCGGCGCCAGGTAGGTGGTCCAGTCCGTGAGGATGTTTGTGAACTTGTCCAGGCCGAAGATGATCGGGGCGACGGTAAACACGGTGCGCAGCAGGAGGAAGGCCTGCCGGGCCGGTTCCGTGGCGGCCGCCTGGCTGGTTCCCTGAACTGCGGAGGTGGTTTTCATGATGACTCCTTCTAAAAGTAGGTATCATTATTTTAGAAATATCCAGCTAATTAAGCAATGGATCTTGTTTTTAGAAGGAGGGTTCTTATGCGAAAGCTTCCTTGGGTGCGGCGCATGGCGGCTGTTGCCTCGCTCGGTGATGAAAAGCGCCGGCAGCTCTTTGAGCTGGTGAGCGCATCAGGCGTCCCGGTGGGGCGCGACGATGCCGCGCTCGCGCTGGGAATGGCCAGGAGCACGGCATCCTTCCATCTGGACAGGCTGGTGGCGGACGGCCTGCTGGCCGTTGAATTCCACAAACCTGCCGGCAAAGCGGGCCCGGGCTCGGGCCGCCCCGCCAAGATGTACAGGACGGCGGAGTCGGAGGTCGGCGCCTCCGTGCCGGACCGGAACTACGATCTCGCCGGCGAGCTGATGGCTACGGCAATAGAGCACTCAGCCGCGGCCGGGGAACCTGTCCGTGAGTCATTGCTGGCGGCGGCGTCAAGAAAGGGCAGGGCGCTGGCTGCTGAAAGCGCAAGCCTGGAGGAGTTCCTGGCCGAGGAGGGCTACCATCCAGAGCCTGACGGGAAAGGCGGGTTCATCCTTGCGAACTGCCCGTTCCATCGCCTGGCGGACGGGCATCCGGAAGTTGTGTGCGCCATGAACGGGGCATTTCTGGGCGGTGCCGCCGCGGGCTGCGGGGAGTCCGAGGACCGCGTGGCGGGAAACAGCGTCCCGGGCCAATGCTGCGCCAGGATCACCGCGCCCTGACCCGGCGCCGCTGCCCGGGAATGCGTTGCCGGCCAAATCAGCAAGTGAAAGGGACGCGGCTAGAATTGATGGGTGCCCGTATACCTGGACCATGCCGCCACCACGCCTCTTTCCGCGGAGGCGCTGGCTACCCTGACGCGGGAACTGGCCCGCACAGGCAATCCGTCCTCCCTCCACGGCTCCGGCCGCCGTGCCCGCCGCGCCGTAGAGGACGCCAGGGAAACCATTGCCGGTGCGGCCGGCGCCCATCCCTCCGAAGTCATCTTCACCTCGGGCGGGACTGAATCGGACAACCTGGCCGTGAAGGGCCTGTACTGGTCCCGGTCCGGCGAAAACCCTTCCCGCCGCCGCATCCTCTGCTCCGCCGTCGAACACCATGCGGTGCTGGACACTGTCGAATGGCTTGAGCGGCACGAAGGCGCAGACGTCACCTGGCTGTCGGTAGACGGCGAGGGTGTGGTCGACATGGACGAACTGGCGTCCGAGCTGGCCCGTGATCCGGAAACCATCGCACTCGTGACGGTCATGTGGGCCAACAACGAAGTGGGCACCATCCAGCCCGTGCACAGGATCGTGGAGCTGGCACATGCCGCTGGCGTGCCGGTCCATTCGGATGCCGTGCAGGCTTTTGGCTCATTGGCTGTGGACTTCAAGGCTGCCGGCCTTGATGCCATGTCCATTTCCGGGCACAAGATCGGCGGGCCGGTAGGTGTGGGCGCCCTGCTGCTGGGACGCGCGGTCAAACTAATCCCGGTGCAACATGGCGGCGGCCAGGAGCGGGACGTGCGATCCGGGACATTGGACACTGCTTCCATTGCCGCCTTTGCCGCCGCAGCAGAAGCGGCAAGCGCACGACTGCACAAAGAGTCCGCCCGGATTGCCGGCCTCCGCGACCGCCTCATCGACGGGGTCCGGGTGGCTGTTCCGGAGGCAGTCCTGCGTGGAGCCCCGGACCAGGGGCGGCTTCCCGGCAACGCACACTTCACTTTCCCGGGCTGTGAAGGGGATTCGCTGTTGTTCCTGCTGGACCTGGCAGGTGTGGAATCGTCCACCGGATCAGCCTGCACCGCTGGAGTCCCGCGGCCGTCCCACGTGCTGCTGGCGATGGGCCTGGATGAGGAAACGGCCCGTGGCGCCCAGCGGTTCACCCTTGGCCATACTTCGGGCGAAGCCGACGTGGATGCGTTGCTGGCCGCCCTCCCCGATGCCTACCTGAGGGCACGGCAGGCAGGCATGGCAGGGCATGAATCCTCCATCCAGACCGCCGGAACGGTGGCGCGTCAGGCCTCCGGGAGGAGCTGATCGAGGCCCACTGACCCGTCCGCCAGCCGCTCTGGTGCGATGGGCGTCCGCGCCGAAATAAGGGCCTTGATGATCTTTTGCGCTCCCGGTTTGACCTCCCGAGGCCAGTTGACGCTCATGCCGGCCACCACCTTCGAGTCCTGCTGCCAGAAGGCGATGAACTCCTTGCGGTCCAGGGAGCCGCGGATGACGGGTTCTGCTCCGGCTGCCAGGGTGGGGAAGCCCGAATATTCCATGCTGATGTCGAACTGGTCCGTATAGAAATAGGGCACAGTGCTGTGGGTGGCGTCCTGCCCGAGCATGGCCTTGGCTGCCACCTTGCCGCCGTTGAGGGCATTTGACCAGTGCTCGCTGCGGTGGTGCTGTCCCGTGAACGGGTGCAGGGCGTTGGCCACGTCTCCGGCAGCAAAGATGCCGGGCGCGCTGGTCCTGAGGGATGCATCCGTCAGGATGCCATTGTCAACGTCGAGTCCCGCGTCGCGTGCGAGTTCCGTCTCCGGGAGCACGCCCACGGCAATGATCACGAGGTCCGCCGGGAGCAGTTCGCCCGAGTCGGTAACGACGCCGGTAACGGCTCCCGAGTCTCCCCTGATTTCCCGGGCTGAGGCGGGAAGCCGGAAGGTCACGCCGTTCGCTTCATGGAGGGAGCGGAAAAAACTTCCGAGTTCCGGTCCGATTGCGGCTGCCAGCGGGATCTCCTCAAGGCCGAGCAGCGTGACCTTGTTCCCATACGTCGCGGCGGCAGCGGCCAGTTCCATTCCGATCCAGCCGGATCCGATCATCACCACGTTCTTCCCGCCCTCCTGCAGGCCCTGGCGCAGATGGCGGCTGTCGTCCAAGGTGCGGAAGGTCGAAACGCCAGTAAGCCCGCTGCCCGGGAGGGTCAGCTCCCGGGGTGTGGCACCGGTGGCGATCAGCAGCGAAGCGTAGCTCAGTGATGTTCCATCGCCCAGTCCCACCGTCCGGGAATCAGGCTCAACAGCGGTGACCGAGGCGTTCAGGCGGAGGTCGACGTCGTTCTCTGCGTACCAGCCTGCCGGCACCACCGGGACGTCGTCCTCGGAGGCCTTGCCCAGCAGATACTCCTTTGACAGGGGAGGCCGCAGGTAGGGAGGATGGCCTTCAGTGCCGAGCAGGATCACAGGTCCGGCATATCCTTCGGCCCGAAGGGTCTTGGCTGCGGTGGCGCCGGCGAGTCCGCCGCCCACGATCACGATGTTGCCACTGGCCATGATGACTCGATTCCTGCGGCCGCAACTGACTCCGCGCCGCATGTCAGAGGGCGATATCTAAAACAGTTACTCTTGACTTTAGAATGCGGCTACGGGGCAGTCAAGGTCTTTTTGGGTGAGGATTCGGCGTGGCGATAGAATAGGGCCGCAGGCATTGTGCTACTTCTGTGGCCCACAGGCCGGCAACCACCCCTACACCTTAGAGAAAGCCAGCATGCGAGTTCTAGCAGCCATGAGCGGCGGAGTTGATTCCGCCGTTGCCGCAGCCCGGGCGGTCGAGGCGGGACACGACGTCGTCGGAGTCCATCTCGCGCTGTCCCGGATGCCCGGAACCCTGCGGACCGGGAGCCGCGGCTGCTGCACCATCGAAGATTCGCGCGACGCGTGGCGGGCCTGCGACGTGCTGGGGATCCCATACTACGTCTGGGACTTCTCCGAGCGTTTCAAGGAGGATGTGGTCCAGGACTTCATCGACGAATATGCTGCCGGCCGGACTCCCAATCCCTGCATGCGGTGCAACGAGCGCATCAAGTTCGCTGCCCTGCTGGAGAAGGCGATCGCGCTGGGATTCGATGCCGTGTGCACCGGCCACTACGCCAAGGTGATCACCGACGCCGAGGGCAATCCTGAACTGCACCGTGCGGCGGATTGGGCCAAGGACCAGAGCTATGTCCTGGGCGTGCTCACCCACGAGCAGCTCCGGCACTCCATGTTCCCGTTGGCGGACACGCCATCCAAGGCGGAGGTGCGTGCCGAAGCCGAGCGCCGTGGTCTCTCCGTGGCCAATAAGCCTGACAGCCATGACATCTGCTTCATCCCCGATGGCGACACTGCGGGCTGGCTCGCCGAGAAGATTGAGATGACCACCGGCGACATCGTGGATGAGACCGGGGCGAAGGTGGGGGAGCACCCTGGCGCCAATGCGTTCACTGTGGGACAGCGCCGCGGACTCAAGCTGGGCACCCCGGCCGCCGACGGCAAGCCGCGGTTCGTGCTGGAGATCCGGCCCAAGGAAAATAAGGTTGTGGTAGGTCCCGGGTCGCTGCTTGCCATCGACGAGATCCGGGGCATCAAGGTGTCCTGGGCCGGCCTGCCGATTGCCGAAGTGGGCACGGGTGCCGAGTTTGACTGCTATGCCCAGGTCCGCGTGCACGGGGACCCCGTTCCGGCGACGGCGCGAATGCTGCCTGGCTCCGGCGCCGGGGGGGCGGCAGTGCCTGGGGGCGGGCAGCTGGTCGTCACCTTGACGGACCCGCTGCGCGGTGTCGCTCCTGGCCAGACAGTGGTGCTTTATCAGGGCAGCCGCGTGCTGGGGCAAGCCACCATAGACGCCGCCCGCTCGCTGCAGCGCGTGGAACTTTAGCGTCCCGCCCTGGGGCGGAGGGGCTTTGCCCGCGCTCTCGCGGGAAAAGTGAGAGCTGTGAACCAATCAGGTAAATTTTGTGTACCGAATCAGTTTTGAATCGTTTCATATGATGACCGTCTGATTGAATCAAGAAATCAGGACAGCGTGCTGCCCGCTGACAAAACACGCCTTGGCGGGCGGCGAGCGCGTACTCATCGAACAGAAAGTTCACAGATGATCAAGAACACCAGGGCCTGGCGGAGCGCAATCGCGCTCGCAGGCATTTCCGCTTTCGCACTGACTGCCTGCACGGGCCCCTCGGGCGGCGGCGGAACGACCACCGGGAGCGCCGGCGGCGGAATCCTCACCTACGGAACGACCGACAAAGTGGTCACCCTCGATCCCGCCGGTTCCTATGATGCCGGTTCCTTCATGTTGATGAACCAGGTCTATCCGTTCCTCATGAATTCGAAACCGGGATCACCCGAGCCCAGCCCCGACATCGCGGAGTCGGCATCCTTTACCAGTCCCACTGAATACACGGTGAAGCTCAAAGCAGGCCTTAAGTTCGCCAACGGCCACGCCCTGACATCCTCTGACGTCAAGTTTTCCTTTGACCGGGTGGGTAAGATCGCTGACCCCAACGGGCCGGCATCGCTGCTCTCGAATCTAAAATCCGTGCAGGCTCCGGATGACTCAACGGTCGTCTTCACGCTGAAGGAAGGGAATGACCAGGTCTTCCCGAGCGTCCTTGGAACCAACACCGGCCCAATCGTCGATGAGGAAGTTTTTCCAGCGGACAAAATCCTGAGCGATGACGAGATCGTCAAGGCTAAGCCCTTCGCGGGACAGTATACGATCGACAGCTACAAGAAGAACGAACTGGTCAGCCTCAAAGCCAACCCGGATTACAACGGCGTGCTTGGCAAAGCCGCCAATGACGGCGCCAATATCAAGTACTACGCTGACTCCAACAACCTGAAGCTGGACGTACAGCAGGGAAACATCGACGTTGCCGGCCGCAGCCTGACAGCCACCGACGCCGCAGACCTCGAAAAAGACTCCAAGGTCAAGGTCCACAAGGGCCCCGGCGGTGAGTTGCGCTACATCGTCTTCAACTTCGACACGATGCCCTTCGGCGCCAAGACTCCTGAAGCGGATCCAAAGAAGGCGCTGGCTGTACGGCAGGCCATGGCGAACATCGTGGACCGCGACGCCATCGCCACGCAGGTATACAAGGGAACGTACGTGCCTCTATATTCCGTGGTTCCTGATGCGTTGCCGGGGGCAACTAAGCCATTGAAGGACATGTATGGGGACGGCAACGGCAAGCCGAGCCTGGACAAGGCCAAGAAGGCCTTCGCTGACGCCGGAATCTCAGGCACTGTCAATATCAAGTTGCAGTACAACCCGGACCACTACGGTAAGTCCTCCGGTGATGAATACGCCATGGTCAAGGAACAGCTGGAGAAGTCCGGCCTATTCTCCGTGGACCTGCAGTCCACGGAGTGGGTGACTTACTCCAAGGCACGCACCCAGGACGCCTACCCGGTTTATCAGCTGGGCTGGTTCCCGGACTACTCGGACGCCGATAACTACCTGGCACCGTTCTTCCTCCCGGACAACTTCCTCCATAACCACTATGCGAACCCGGCAGTCATCGATCTGATCAAGAAGGAACTCGTTACAGCTGACAAGTCAGAGCGTGAAAAGGTGCTCGGTGACGTGCAGACAGCCGTCGCTAAGGACCTGTCGACGCTGCCGCTGCTGCAAGGCGCCCAGTTGATGGTCGCCGGCGCGGACGTCAAGGGCGTGGAAAAGACGCTCGACGCGTCCTTCAAGACCCGTCTTGGTGTGATCTCCAAGTAGGAGCCCGCTCCACCAGGATCCATCCGGCAGGGGAGGCGGGACGCCTACCGGCGTCCCGCCTCCCCTCCGGACGCAGCCACCCGGGCAACACCCGGGAACGTCGACATTAGGTAAGAATGACTACATTGATTGAGGCGCCGCCAAGCGACGCCGACGGCCTGTTACCGTCAAAGAAGAAAGCTGCCGGCGGAGGACTCGGCCAATACATGCTGATCAGGTTCCTGCTGATCTTTCCCACTATTTTCATCCTTGTTACCCTGGTCTTCTTCCTGATGCGGATCACCGGTGATCCCGTTACGGCGGCTATGGGTGGCCGGCTTCCTCCCGATCAGCTGCAGCAGCGGATCCATGCCGCCGGCTATGACCGGCCGCTCCTGGTGCAGTATTTCGAGTACCTCGGCCAGCTCGTCACCGGCAATTTCGGAACCACCCTCTCTGACAACCGCAGGGTTACGGAGATGTTGGCGACGTACGGTTCGGCCACTCTTGAACTGACGATCAATGCCCTGATTGTGGCACTCCTGGTCGGCATTCCGTTCGGCATGATTGCTGCGCACCGGCGGGACCATCTGCCCGATGCCGTGCTGCGTGTTTTCGCCATCCTCTGCTACGCCACTCCGGTGTTCTTCGCAGGGCTGCTCCTTAAGCTCACGTTTTCGGTCTGGCTCGGCTGGCTACCTGTTGCCGGCAGGGCAAAGACGTCCAACGAGCTGGCCCTGACAGCGCTGCAGGCACGCAGCGGGATTTACTGGCTGGATGCCATCCGCAGTGGAAACATGGCCGCGCTCGGCGACGTCATGGCACACGCAGTCCTTCCGGCAGTGGCCCTTGGCCTCCTCACCGCAGGCATCTTCCTCCGGCTCGTTCGCACGAACGTGATCGGTACTCTCGGCAAGGACTACATCGAGGCAGGGCGCTCACGAGGAGTCAGCGAGTTCCGGCTCGTCACGAAGCACGCTTACAAGCCGGCCCTGATCCCTATCATCACCGTAATGGGCCTGCAGATCGCCGTGATGCTTGGGGGCGCGGTCCTGACCGAAAAGACCTTCGAGTGGCAGGGTTTGGGTTTCCAGCTTGCCAATTACCTGACGGCCCGTGACTTTGTCGCTGTGCAGGGCATCGTTGTCCTTCTGGCTGTCATCGTGGCCGTGACCAACTTCATCGTGGACATCGTCGCCGCGCTGATCGATCCCCGCGTGAGGTACTGACATGAGCACGAATCCTCCAGTGGGAACCGCTGCGGGCCGCAACGTGCCCCTGCTCAAACGGCTGCCCGTCATCTCCCATTTCAACAAGAGCGTGGGGCTGCAGCGGGGCATGCTTGTCATCGGGCTCGTGCTGACCGGCATCTTCTTACTGACAGCGGCGTTTGCGCCGCTGATCGCCCCTTACAGCTTCGCCCAGCTTTCCGACACCGAAGGCGGCTTTCCCACCCAGCAGCCGCCCGGCGGCAAGCATCTGTGGGGAACCACGGTGGGCGGCTATGACGTCTTTTCCCGCGTCGTCTGGGGTTCACAAACCGCTGTCTTCGTCATCGTCGTGGCCGTCATCCTCTCCATCTTCGCCGGCGTTATTCTTGGACTGGTCAGCGGCTACCTGGGCGGCTGGCTGGACCGGATCCTGGTTGTCATCGCAGACGCCATCTACGCTTTCCCGTCCCTGCTGGTGGCGATTGTCATGGCGATTGTCATCAGCGGGGGTCAATCGAGCCTTTGGGGCGGTGTCCTTGCGGCCGCCTTCTCCATAACTGTCGTCTTCATTCCGCAATATTTCCGCGTGATCAGGGCTGAGACCATCCGGCTCAAGGCGGAACCGTTCGTCGAGTCGGCCAAAGTTGTGGGCGCATCAAGCTTCCGGATCATGACAAGGCACATCTACCGCAACGCCACCCGGACCCTTCCGCTGATCTTCACGCTGAACGCCTCGGAAGCAATCCTGACCCTTGCAGCCCTTGGCTTCCTGGGGTTCGGCATCGAACCGTCCTCCGCCTCCGAGTGGGGCTTCGACCTCAAACAGGCCCTTGCCGATACGACGTCGGGCATCTGGTGGACAGGTGTATTCCCTGGCCTGGCGATTGTCTGGACGGTGCTCGGGCTCACGCTCGTGGGGGAGAGCATCAACGACCTGAACGATCCGCGCATCCGCGGGCGCAAACGCGCCGGGAGCGGCAAAAGCGGTCCCGATTCGACCGCCCCTGCCGCCCTCGAAGCAGAATCGAGAGTACTTTGACCATCAACCTCGGTTCAGTATCGGACCGGCAGAACCCAACGGATCCCCCGGTCCTGGAGATTGACCACCTCAAGGTCACGTTTGCGACTGACAGCGGGGATGTCTACGCCGTCAACGATGTGAGCCTCAACGTCAAGGCGGGAGAGGTGCTGGCGATTGTCGGTGAGTCCGGATCCGGCAAGACGGTGACGGCCAAAACCATTCTCGGGCTGCTGCCGGAGACCGCCACCAGCGGCGGGGCGGTGCTTATCAACGGAAACAATGTGATCAGCGTCAGCGCCTCAAAACTGAGGCAGATCCGCGGCCGCGATGTCGCCATGGTGTTCCAGGAACCCTCCACCGCCTTGAACCCGGTCTTTACCGTGGGCTGGCAGATCGCGGAGGGTATCCGTGCCCACGCCGGCGGCGCCGGCGGCAAGCGCGTCTCCGCCAAGGAAGCCAAGCTCCGTGCCATCGAGGCGCTGGGCAAAGTGGGGATCCCGGATCCGGAGCACCGGGTTAACTACTATCCGCACCAGTTCTCCGGCGGCCAGAAGCAGCGGGTTGTCATCGCCGCGGCACTTGCGCTGAACCCCGGGCTGATCGTGGCCGATGAGCCCACGACCGCCCTGGACGTGACGGTGCAGGCGGAGATCCTGGGACTGCTCAGGGACCTGAGGGACATCTACGGCACGGCCATCGTGCTGATCACCCACAACATGGGCGTGGTTGCTGACCTGGCTGACCGTGTGGTGGTGATGTACCAGGGCGACGTCGTGGAGGAGGCAACCTCACGCGTCCTCTTTGCGCAGCCCAAACAGGACTACACGAAGAAACTGCTCGCGTCGGTCCCGCACCTCGGGCGCAACTCGGCCTCGGAGGGCATGAAACAACGTGCCCATCAGGGCTCGCCGGTGCTGGTGGAGGCGCGGAACCTGACCATCGAATACCCCGGGCGGCTGGGAACCCCTTCCTTCAAGGCAGTGGACGGGGTCAGCTTCACAGTGTCAGAGGGCGAAGTCTTCGGGCTGGTGGGCGAATCCGGATCAGGAAAGACCACTATCGGACGCGCCATCGCAGGACTCAACCGGACCACCGGAGGGAGCCTGAATGTGCTGGGCTACGAGATGCTCAATCTCAAGGAGCGCACCTTCAAGCCGCTCCGGAAGGACATCGGGTTTGTCTTCCAGGATCCCGCCGCCTCCTTCAACCCCCAGCTGACCATCGGCGAATGCGTCGCGGAGCCGCTGATCATCCACACCAACCCGACGCCGGCACAGGCGCGCAAACGCGTGGGTGAACTGCTCGAATCAGTCCAGCTGCCGGCGTCGTACGCGGAAAGGTACCCGCACGAACTGTCAGGAGGGCAGCGCCAGCGGGCGTCACTGGCGCGGGCGCTGATCCTGAACCCGAAACTGCTCATCGCGGACGAGCCGACGTCGGCCCTGGACGTTTCGGTACAGGCGAAGGTCCTGGAGCTGTTCAAGGAGATCCAGCGCGAGTTTGGCTTCGCTGCCCTGTTCATCAGCCACGACCTTGCGGTGGTGGATATCCTGTCGCACTGGGTGGGCGTGCTGTACAAGGGCAAGCTGGTGGAGCAGGGGATCGGCAGCCAGGTGATGGGGGCGCCACAGCACGACTACACCAAACGCCTGATCGCTTCCCTTCCGGTTCCCGATCCCGATGAACAGGCAAAACGCAGGGAAGAACACCGGGCACTGTTGGGTATCTGAGCCCTGAGGACCATAGGAAGGACACCCCGTCGACGGATCAGGTCGGCGGGGTGTCCTTTGGCCCGGGCATGATCTTAACACCGCCGGGAATTCCTTTGCCTGCCCATAGACTTGGACCATGACGCAGCACAACCACGATGTTCCTGATTCCGGATCCTACGACGCCTCCGCCAGTTCGCTGGCAGGCCAGGTGGACAACTCGGTGATGGCGGAACTGCTGTCCATCCGTTCCAGCATCGACAACATCGATGCCACGCTGGTGTTCCTTCTGGCGGAACGGTTCAAGGCCACCCAGAAGGTGGGTTTCCTGAAGGCCGCCCACCGCTTGCCGGCCGGAGACCCAGGCCGGGAAACGGCCCAAATCGCCCGCCTGAGGCGGCTGGCGGAGGAGGCACATCTTGATCCCGCCTTCGCGGAGAAGTTCCTCAATTTCATCATTGGCGAAGTGATCCGCCACCACGAAGCTATCGCAGAGGACCATGAGGCTGCCTCCGGGAAGCAGAACCGGGAACCGGAAACGCAGCCCGCCCCCGACGGTACCGGCGTCGCCTCAGGCCCGCACGCCTCAGTAACAGCGTGAGGGCCGCCCCGTGAGGATTACCAGCCGGCAGGAACCGGATCAGGATAAACCGGAAGCCGTGGCTGCCTTGCCCCTGGAAGTGACGGCAACAGGCCTTGGCCCGTGGCCGGGCGAGGATCCGGTGGAGACCGCGCGGATTATCCGCGGTGAACTGGGCAGCCCGCATATGCCGTTCCTGGCAGAGCTTCCGGACCGCGGCGTCGGATCGGACAGCCTGGGACGTACGGCCTCGCTCCTCGTAGAGATGGCAGTAGACGTCCAGCCTTACGGCTGGCGCCTGGTTGACCGGCCGGGCAAGGACTTCCGTCGCGCAGCCTCCGCCCTGTCCACCGATATCAACATCCTCGCGGACGTGGCCGGCGAGGAGGACAGACCTGCCGCCGAAATCAAGGTCCAGTTGCTCGGGCCGCTCAGCCTGGCCGCGGGTCTGCACCTGCACAACGGTGAACGGGCACTTATCGACTACGGCGCGCGCCGTGATGTCGCCGCCTCGCTGGCCGCGGGTGTCGGTGGCTACCTGTCCCGGGTCTCCATGGCGGTTCCGGGCGCCCGGCTGGTGGTGCAGCTCGACGAACCCGATATCGCTGCCGTGCTTGCGGGCACCATTCCGACGTCGAGCGGCTACCGGACGCTGCGGGCGGTGGGCGGGCAGGAGGTCACCGAGTCGTGGAGGGTCGTTATCGACGCCCTCCGTGTTGCCGGGGCTGCCGAAATCGCCATCTCGGTTCCGGAAGTTGAAGCACCTTTTGAGCGCATCCTTGCCGCCGGGGCCGATGGCATAGCCGTCCCCTTGAGGGCCCTGACTTCACGTCAATGGGAGCAGCTTGCCGGAGCGATTGAGGCGGGCAAGAGGCTCTGGGCCGGTGCCCTTGACGTTTCCGCTGCCACGCTGCCCAAGGTGGCTGACGCCGTTGATTCCGTCTGGCGTCCCTGGCATCAGCTGGGCCTTCCGGCGTCGTCCCTCGGCACGGTCCGCATCACACCCTCGTCCGGTCTGGCAGGACATATGCCCTCAACTGCCACTGCCGTACTGAACCGGCTTACACAGGTGGCTGACGGGCTGAACCAGCGGGCGCTGGGCTAGGTCCTGCTTTCCCAACGGTCCGGCTGCGCATAAGGGGGCAGGAAACTCAGTGCCGAGCTGCCCCCGGCGTAGGGGCGCAACCGGTAGTCGAAGCTTCCTGCGTATACCAGTACCAGGCCGATCTGGGGCTGGATGACCTTGACCTGGATCCGGTGCTTCCCGTTCACGCCCTCCGACCCGTCCCACCACTGCTCGGCGTAGGCCTTGGCATCGAGCGCTGCCGGCAGCGGCAGCCGGAGGGAACCGAGGAAAAGCCGGGAGGCTTCGGAGACGCCGCGCAGCCGGCCCTCACCTGTGACACTGAGGTTCAGGTCAGTCACCGCCCGCCGGTACCTGCCCACATAGTCAACAAGCCGGGGACCGGTGTCCGAGTCAGTGACGCTGGTGGTGTCCTGGAAGATTCGGGTGGCTGCGGGAAACCGGATTTCCCGCCTGGCCGTCAGGCTGGAACGTCCGAACGGATCTAGATGAGCGTGGTTTTCGATCCGGAAGGGAACACTTTCACCGTACTCCGGGAAGAACGCCTGCTCCGAGGATGTCAGGCGCAACAGGGGACGCAGCCATGGTTGGCGGCATCCCACGACGTCGAAAACGCCCTCGCCCACGCCGTACTGCCCCGAGCCGGGAACCAGGGAGAAGTAGTTTTGCAGCTCGGGCTGAAGCCTGCTGAAGTCCCCGCCCAGGACCTGTTGGTATATGGGTACGTTCATGCTGGACCTCCTCGTGGCGGCACTGCGGGCAGGGCCGGGTGTGATCTCACAATCTACCGGCAGCCTTGAGCCTGATGTACATGTCGGCCAGCTGTGGAGGCAACTGATGCGGTTCCGCATCCACCACCTCCACACCGTGATGCCGGAGTTCGACGCTGACTGCCTCGCGTTCCAGCAGGGCTCGCTCGGCTGCTGCCGCCCGGAATACGCTGGCGGCATTGTCCCGGTCCTGAAGCATCAATCCCAGCACAGGATCCCGGACGGACGCCACTACCACGACGTGCTGCTGCGCCAGCTGCGCGGCAGCGGGGATGAGTCCCTCTTCCGGGGCGCCGCCGTCAAGCGTCGTCAGCAGAACCACCAGGGAGCGGTGCGCCGAGACAGCACGGACCTGTCCCGGAATGGCTGACCAGTCAAGCTCGATCAGTTCTGCCTCAAGGGGGGCCATCGCCTGGACCAGCTGCCCCAGCAGGTTCCCGGTGGTGGCCGATCCTGCCCTGGCCCTCGGCCTGCGGTCAAAGGCCAGGAAGTCCACCCTGTCGCCGCCCCGCTCGGCCAGGACAGCCAGGAGGAGGGCAGCTTCCATGCCGGTGTCCAGCCGGGGCTCGTCGTCGATCCGCGCGGCCGAGGTCCTGGAGGTGTCCAGGATGATCACCACGCGGCGGTCCCTTTCGGGCCGCCAGGTCCGGACGACGACGGCGGACCGGCGGGCGGTTGCCCGCCAGTCGATGGACCGCACGTCATCCCCGCGTACATAGTCCCGGAGCGAATCGAACTCGGTTCCCGCGCCACGGATCTGCACGGCCGCCTTGCCGTCGAGCTCACGCAGCTTGCGGAGTTTGGAGGGAAGGTGCCGGCGGGAGTGGAAGGGCGGCAGGACACGCAGGGAGCCGGGGCAGGCAAGGGTGCGCTGGCGTGCAGCAAGCCGCACCGGCCCGTGTGAACGCAGGGTGACGTGCAGTGCACCCAGGTCTCCGCGCCGTGTCGGCTGGAGCCGGACGGTCACGCGGCGGCTTTCCCCCGCGGGTACCTCCACGTCCTGGACCGGATTCTGTGCACCGGCCGAAGGCTGCCAGGCGTCACGGAGTGTGGCGCGCAGCCTGCGCCGGCCGTTGTTCCGGACGGTGATGGTGGAGGTTGCCGTGCCGTGCAGGGTCACGTTTCCGGACTCCATTCGCTGCACCTTAACGTCCCGCAGGGATGCAGCCTGGCCCAGTTCCAGGGCGAGGAGGAACGCCAGGACCAGGAGCACGCCCAGGACGATGCCCCATCCCGGCAAAAGCAGCACCGGCACCAGGCCAACGAGCGCCAGGAGTACGAAACGTCCGGAGAGTGCCATGGCAGGTCAGCGCGGGACGGGGACGGAGGCCAGGATGCTGCCCAGCACGTCATCCACGCGGACCCCGTCCATTTGGGCTTCGGGCCGCAACGCGACGCGATGGCGCAGGCAGGGCAGGGCCAGGGCCTTGACGTCGTCCGGGGTGACGAAGCTCCGGCCGGACAGCCAGGCCCAGGCCCGGGAGGTGTTCAGGAGTGCTGTCGCTCCCCGCGGGGAGACGCCCAGCTGGAAGGACGGAGCCGCGCGGGTTGCCCGCACCAGATCCACGATGTACCCGATGATCTCGGGTTCCACGGCCACGGTGGCCACAGCCTGCCTGGCGCGTTCAAGATCCTGCACGCCCGCCACGGCACGGATGCCGGCTGCAGCAAGGTCGCGGGGGTTGAAGCCGGACGCATGCCGCCGGATCACCTCCATCTCGTCCGTCCGGTTCGGAAGGGGCATGGTCAGCTTGAGGAGGAAACGGTCCAGCTGGGCTTCGGGCAGCGGATAGGTTCCCTCGTATTCCACCGGGTTCTGTGTTGCCGCCACAAGGAAAGGCGCCGGCAGCGGGCGGGACACGCCGTCCACCGAGACCTGCCGTTCCTCCATTGCCTCGAGCAGGGAGGCCTGGGTCTTGGGGGGCGTGCGGTTGATCTCGTCTGCCAGCAGGATGTTCGTGAACACCGGTCCCTCACGGAAGCTGAACTCTGACGTGTGGGAGTCGTAGACCAAGGACCCGGTGACGTCGCCCGGCATCAGGTCAGGCGTGAACTGCACCCGCTTTGTGTCCAGGCTCAGTGCAGCCGACAGCGCGCGGACCAGCAGCGTCTTGGCAACTCCGGGCACGCCCTCGAGCAGGACGTGGCCCTGCGACAACAGTGCGATCAGGAGACCCGTGACGGTTGAGTCCTGCCCTACCACAGCCTTTGCCACCTCATGGCGGACGTCAAGGAGCGCCTGCCGGGCAGGGGCGTGCTGGACGGAATCCAGGATTTGCGGGCCGCTGCTGTGTTCGTTCATCGGGTCCTCACCTTGTTTTCTAGTTTCTCCAGCTCCTGGGACCATTGCACCAGTCTGGTTTCGTTCCGCGGATGTTCACGGAGAAGTTCCGTGATTTCGGCTGCAGGCCTCCCCAGGTGCCGGGCCGCCGCATCGGCTACGTCGTCAGCCGCGGCGTCACTGCCAAGCCGGAGTTCCTTGGCCAGCCTCACCAGGGTGCCGGCCCGCAGGTTGTCCCTCGCCCGGTCCACGGCATGCGAATCGTGATACAGCCGCGCGCGGCCCTCCGCCGTTTCGACAGCCTTGACCACGACTGGCAGAGGTTCAAAGACGAGTGGTCCGAGCCGCCGCCCGCGCCAGGCAATGGCCAGGGCCGCCACGAAGGCCAGCCACGGACCGAGGAAGTGCGCCCACGGCGGCGCGAGGTCATCCAGCGTCCGGGGCGACTCGGCCGGGTTCATGTCGGAGAGCCCGGGGAGGTACCAGACGAGATCCCGGGAATTGCCAAGCATGCGGAGGGCCAGCGCTGCGTGTCCGTAGCGGGCGAGCCCGCTGTTGCTGACAACGGCAGTACTGCCCAGGACGGTCAGCACTCCGCCGTCAGTGGAGGCAAGCAGCCCGGCGGAGGTTCCCGGCGGCCGGTAGCAAATCGTGCCGCCGTCGTACAGGAAGCCGGATTCCCCGGACACGGTTCCCGCGGCTTCCGCCTCGGTTAGGCCGCAACCGGGCTCCAGGGTCGGGGCGGTGTCAGGCACCACACCGGCCTGGCTGATGCCGCTCCGCAGCGCCGCCAGGGTATTCAGCCGTGGTGTCACCACTACCAGGCGTCCGGCCTCCGACGTGAGCTCGCTCAGTTGGGATTCGTCCAGGAAGCCGTTGCGGTCGTAGAGCAGCAGGGTGGAACCGGGCCGGTCAGTCAGGGCATCCATGGCGGCGCTGAAGGTTTCCACGCTGTTCACGGTAACGCCATGCCGGCCCAGGATTTCGCTCACAGCCCGTGCACCCTCCGGCCCGGCATTGCTGACGGACAACGGAATGGTGTCACCTTTGGGAGCAAGCTGCGTGGAGATGAGCACAGCGAGCGCGACGGCGAATATGCCAGCCGTCGCTGCCTTGGCGCGGTGCCGCCGTAGCCAGGAAACAGCCCTGGCAGCGCGGGAACCGGCTGCTGTCCCGGCGGCCGCGTCACTCGGGACCGCGGTGACCCCGCTATGCAAGTCCTGGGTCACCGGGGAACCGCCGGCTCCGCCACCACTGCGGGGTCGAGGGGTTTCAGGGATTGCAGGGCGGCATCCAGCGCCTGGATGGCCGCGTAAGCGTCGCCGTCTGTCGCCTCATGTCCGTATCTGATCCCGTCAAACGTCCTCGCAGCCCAGCCGAGGCGACGGGCTTCGGCGGCGAACGGGCCGGCCAGTTCGCGCGCCACCTCGTCGGCGGTCCTGCCCGGCCGGGCGTCCAGGACGTTCCTGTCTTCGGCAGTACGGACCATGGCGCGGAAACAGTCCACGACGGCCGCACCCCACTCGCCGGCGGCTGCTGCGGCCGCCGCGCGCGCGCGGTAGTCGGTGGCACTGAAGGTGCTGTCGGCGTCGAACACGTCGTCCGATCGCCTTGATCCGGCATTCAGCCGGGGACGAACAAGGATGATGGCCACAGCGATCACCACGGCTATGGCCACGCCGATGAGCGGGGCGGCCGGCGTGCCGTCCATGCCGGACCCGTCCAGGGAACGGAGCCAGTCCAGCAGGTTCTGCCACAGACCGTCCAGCCAGCCCGGAGCTGCTTCGCGGTATTCGGACTTGGAAAGTTCCTCCACTGCCCACCGCCGTGCTTCGTCGCTGCCGGGAACCACCGGGGGTTCAGCTGCCATTCGGCCATGCCCCGTATGCCGGCCCTTGAAGATGGCCGGGGCCTGCTGTGTGGACAGACATGCCCCGGCCAGGGACGCCGTCAGGATCCGCTCCTGATTCGAGCAGTCGCAGCAGCGCGATGTCCAGCCCGTCCGTGCGCATTCTGAGGTCCATGTAGAGCAGGGCCATAACCGACGTCTGGAACGCGTAGCCCACCGCACTGACCAGTGCGCTGACGATGGCTGTCCCGACTCCCACTGCCACCGCCATGGCAATCGCCTGCTGGACGCCGCCATGCGGTGAGACCACGCCCATGAAGAAGGCTGGCAGCAAGCTAATGGGAATCATGACAACCTGGGCGATGACGCCCACCATGATCCCTACCACAAGGGTGATTCCGAGGATGCGCCACCAGCTGCCCCGCGTGAGTTCCCACGACCGCCGAAGGCCATCCCTTGCCCCGAGTTCCTCGATGACGATGGCAGCCGGGGCCACCATCAGCTTGATGTAGATCCAGAGCAGGAGTGCAAAGAGAGCCAGGCCGAGGGGGATGAGCGTGAGGGCGGCTGTTGAGCCGATGGAACTGACCAGCCCGACGGCGAAGGCAGCGAAAATCATCACCACGATGATTCCGCCAAGAAGCAGCAGTGTTGCCATCCTGATGAGTGCACCGGCCCGTGACTTGGCCAGCGCCCACATCTGCCGGAACGGCGTCCGCCTATTGAGAACGGAACGGGCTACAGGAACCACCATGGCACCCTGGAGAACAGCGGAGATGAAAAACGTGACGATGCTGAACAGCAGGATTCCGCCGCCAAAACCGAGCCCGACAGCGACCATCTCCTGGCGGCTGAGGCCCTGCATCCACGTTCCCGGGGATTCCCCGGGGTTGGCGGAAAACGCAGTAACGACCGCGGTGACTACGGCGGCCAAAGACTGTGCCAGCAGGGCGGCGCCGAGCATGGCCTGGGGATTGCGCCTGATCGTCTGGAAGGAGCCGTCCAGGATCTCGCCGAACATCAGGGGGCGCAGCGGAATGATGCCGGGTTTGGGCGGGGCGACGTAAAGCGGCTGGCTGTAAGGTTGTGGGCTGCCGTAGGCGTTGTGCGGGGGAGTGGCCCACGGTGACTGTTGCCAAGGAGGCGGGGCACCCGGTGGAGGGCCCCAGGCGGGCTGCCCGCCCCACTGCGGCTGTTGGGAATCTGGCGGCCCTGGCGGCGGCCCCCATTGCGGCTGGCCGTTCTGACCCGGCCGCTGCATATTCGGATCCTGTTGTGACAATCTGTTCCTTCCCCCGTGCGGCACCGCTGGTGCACTGCCCTTGCCCCGTGTTTTCCGGGGGGGAGGATGTCAGGGCAAATCAGCGGTAGCCAGTCCGGCAGCAGCCGGCACGATCCCAGACTATAGTTCCGGCGTCGGGCGTCATAGCCTGACGCCATGCCGGGAAGGCGTTCAACACGACAAAGGCCCATCAATAAGGGAATATATAACTATGAAGGCACGCATTCTGGTAGTTGATGATGACGAAGCGCTGGCCGAAATGATTGGAATTGTTCTCCGTAACGACGGCTTCGAGCCGGTCTTCTGCGCCGACGGCGGCCAGGCGCTTGACATTTTCCGTTCATCCAAGCCGGACCTCGTACTGCTTGACCTCATGCTTCCCGGAGTCGACGGGATTGAAGTGTGCCGGCAGATCCGCTCGGAATCCGACGTGCCAATCGTGATGCTCACCGCCAAGTCGGACACGTCCGACGTCGTCCGCGGCCTGGAATCGGGTGCGGACGATTACGTGCCGAAGCCATTCAAGCCCGCCGAGCTGGTTGCCCGCGTCCGCGCGCGCCTGCGGCCAGGTGACCAGAAGGCTCCCGAAACGCTTCGGATCGGCGATATCACGATCGACGTGGCCGGCCACACCGTGAGCCGCGCCGGTGAACGCATTTCCCTGACTCCGCTGGAGTTCGACCTCCTCGTGGCCTTGGCGCGCAAGCCCTGGCAGGTCTTCACACGGGAGCTGCTGCTTGAACAAGTCTGGGGTTACCGCCATGCGGCCGACACCAGGCTGGTCAACGTCCATGTCCAGCGCCTCCGGTCAAAAATTGAGCGGGACCCGGAAGCGCCGGAAGTAGTAATGACGGTTCGTGGTGTCGGCTACAAAGCAGGTTCCTGACCCCTCAGGAGCCGACAGCGGGCGCGCGCCGGACGCTGCCGGGGCCGGCCAGCCGGAGGTCCGCCCGGAGCGGCATGCCGCCCCGGAGCATACGGATGCCCTCGCCGCGGGACTGATGCGGCTGCCGTTGCGCGCCAGCATCTGGAAGCGCCGGACCCTGATCGTCAGCCTGAGGGTGGCGCGCCTGGTCAGGACCGGCCTCGGCCGCGTGTTTCCGGCCCTGCGCTACCTGGCGAAATCGCTTCACCGACGCTGGCGGCGCTCCCTGCAGTTCCGGACTGTGCTCACCACGCTGCTGCTGTCCGTGACGTCGTTTGCCGTGGTCGGCGCCTACCTGTCGAACCAGATCGCCAACAACCTCTTCCAGGAGCGCCTGACCCAGGCTGAGTCCGAGACCCGGTACAACGTCAAGCAGGTCCAGGACACTTTCGACGGCGCCCAGGTCACCGACCAGTCCAGCGTCATCACCCTGGTCTACGACACCCTGACCGCAGTCGAGGGGCGGGGAGACATCATCCAGCGCCGCTACGTGTTCGAGGCGATGCCGGAGCAGACCAAGCCCCGGAACCGGTGGGTTGAATCCAGGGCATCGGACCAGCTGACAGTGAGCGTCATCCCGCCCGAACTGCGGAAGGCAGTCCAGCAATCCGGCAAGGACCAGTACTGGGCTTCCACCGTTATTCCGGTAGGCACCGAGGACCGGCCGGGAATTGCGGTAGGCAACAAGGTGACCTTCAACGGGACGGTGTACGAGCTCTACCTGATTTATGACCTCAACACCGCGCAGCAGACCCTCGACGAGATCCAGAGCGTGCTGTGGGCCGGCGGCGCCGTGCTGGTGCTGATCATCGGCGCCATCGCGTGGTATGTGACCCGCAACGTAGTCAGTCCGGTCAGCCACGCGGCCCTGGTATCGGAGAAACTCGCTGCCGGGCAGCTGCAGGAGCGCATGGTAGTCAAAGGCGAGGATGAAGTGGCCCGGCTGGGCGCTTCCTTCAATCACATGGCCGCCAGTCTCCAGGAACAGATCACCCAGCTGGCCACGCTGTCGCAGATGCAGCAGCGCTTCGTGTCGGACGTTTCGCATGAGCTGAGGACTCCGCTCACCACTGTGCGCATGGCGGCGGAGGTCCTCTACGACGCCCGGCACGACTTCGATCCTATTAACAAGCGTTCCGCTGAGCTCCTCTATAACCAGGTTGAGCGTTTCCAGTCGCTCCTTTCCGACCTGCTCGAGATCTCTCGTTTTGATGCCGGCGTGGCCGTGCTTGACGCGGAGCCGGAGGACATCCTGCAGGTCATTGCCCACGTCATCGAAGGCGCCGCGCCTGTCGCGGCGGAGTACGGCTGCGAGATCACGCTTCGTGCCCCCGCCGGCGGCATAGTCGTGGAAATGGACGCCCGGCGCATCGACAGGATCCTGCGCAACCTGATCCTGAATGCCGTGGAACACGGCGAAGGAAAACCCGTGAACATTTCAGTTGCCGCCAACCGGACGGCAGTGGGCATTGCCGTCCGCGACCACGGCATCGGAATGACCCCGGCGGAGGCGGCCCGTGTCTTTGACAGGTTCTGGAGGGCCGACCCCGCCCGGGCCCGGACCACTGGCGGCAGCGGCCTGGGACTATCCATCGCCATGGAGGACACCAAGCTGCACAACGGCTGGCTGCAGGCCTGGGGAAAGAAGGGGAGCGGGGCCAACTTCCGGCTGACGATCCCCCTGAGGCAGGGCGAAGAGATCGAGAGGTCACCTGTGCAGCTGGAGCCGGGGGAGATCACCCTGCCCGGAGGGCCGGACGGAAAGAACATGCTGGTCCTGGAGCGGGGTCCGGCGCCTGTTCCGCCAGCCCCGGATCCCGCACCGGAGGCGGCAGACAGTGTGCCGCCCCGGCAAGATGAACATGCTGAGGAGCCTGCACTTGGCAGCGGGGACGTGACTTCGCCTCCGCGTTCCGCCGCATCGGCAGCGCGGAAGGATTCGCCATGACTGAAATGAAGGTCAGCATGCGGCACAGCAAGCTTGTGCTGATGGTCATCCTGGTCGTCCTGCTCGCGTCCTGCGCGCGCATCCCCACGTCGGGTCCGGTAGGGAAAAGCAGTGAGGGTAGTGCCGGGAATGTCAGCGCTCCGGTCTTCCTCCCGGCCGGACCTCAACCCGGCGCCGCCCCGGAGAACATCATTGAGGATTTTTACCGGGCAGGGAGCGGCTACGAGGACGATTATGCTGTGGCCCGCGAGTACCTCACCCAGGCATCTTCGGTGGCATGGAAACCTGATCAGCGCGCACTCGTGTACCGGGCAGCACGTGTTGTGCCCACCAGCGTCGCCAATGTCTACAACTACGAACTGGACGTTGCGTACACAGTCGACGCCGACGGCATCGCAACCCAGAGCCCGCCAGGCACCATGGAGAACATTCCCGCCACGCTCACCCAGGTTGACGGGCAATGGCGGATTTCAGCCATTCCTGACGGGACTGCGATCCCGGAGGAAACGTTCAAGGTCATTTACGGCGCCTTTCCCATCTACTTCTACGATCCAAGCTTCACGTACGCGGTTCCGGACGTGCGGTGGTTCATCAAGAACAAAACCGTGAAGGCAATGACCAGTGCCCTGCTCGCCGGGCCGGCGCCGTACCTCCGGGGTGCAGTGGTGAGCGCCTTCCCCTCCGGCATCAAACTGGCGCGTGAATCCGTTCCGGTAGTGTCAGGGGCCGCGCAGGTGGACCTCAGCGCCAAGGAACTCACCGAGGCGTCCGCGGAGGACAGGCTCCGGATGCAGACGCAGCTCGCCCTGACCTTCAGGAGCCAGCCTGATGTGGTCAACGTCGAACTGCGGGCCAACCAGGACCTTGTCCGGGTGGATGACAACGGGTCGGTGCTGCCGCCCGTACAGAACAAGAACGTTCCCGCCCGCCAGATCGCCGTCAGCGGAAAGGAACTGGTGCGGTATGAGAACAACAGAATCTCTCCGCTTCCGGACATGCAGACCGTCTCCGCTCTTGGTCCGCGCTTTCCGGCGGAATCGCCCGTATCCCAAACCGTTGCGTTCCTGAATGAAAGCAGGACGACGCTTTACAGCATGGTTCCCGGACAGCCCGCCAGGGCCCTGACCACGCGCAGCATCCTGACGCATCCCTCCTTCAGCCTGCACGACTGGGTATGGGCTGCCGGGCCCGGCGCCTCCGGAGGAACGGAAATCGTGGCCTACCATCCGGCAGGAATCGCTGAGGGAGCAGCCGTTCCCACGGTTACCCTGGCACCTTCCTGGCTCGCCGGATGGACCATCAAAGACCTGAGAGTGTCCCGGGAAGGGGTGCGCGCACTCGTGATATCGGAGCAGAACGGAAAGACGCGGGTGCAGGTTGCCGGGATCATCCGCAATGCCGATGGAACCCCGAGGGAGCTGACCTCACCTATAACGCTGGTCACGGACAGCGAGCCGGACCAGGGCGTCTGGGTCAGCGATACAACGATCGCGGTGATGAAGGGGGCACCGGCAGCGAATGTGACGCCGGAGCTGTTGTCACTCACCTCCGGACAGCCCCAGCAGCTGGCACCCTGGCCGGGCCTGGTTGCGCTTAGCGCCGGCAACGGGCAGGAGGAGATCTACGGCCAGTCGGCCGAGGGGATCTTCCAGCGGCTCGGGAACGGCTGGTCCCCGCAGCTCAAGGGCCCGATGGATCCGTCCTTCCCGGGTTAAGTGTGCGGCCTTGCTGAGCGGGCCGAGTTACTCACATAGCCCGGCCCGGGCCTTCTGCAGTGGCTGCCGCGGGACGACCATGGTGATGTGACTGACGGACCGCCTACCCGGGGACCTGGCGGGATCATGGTTCCCGCCGATCCGGACCTCCTTCCCGCTGCTCTCTCACCCGCGAAGCACCGCGGCGAGTACCGGACGCGGGTCCTGAAAATGGCTGACCAGCTGGCCGCCGCCTGGGCCGAGCTTCTGGCCCTTGCCGTTCCGGTGGACTGCGTCTGCTGCGGCGCTGAGGACCGGTGCCTCTGCGTGGCCTGTGAACGTCAGGTCAGGAGACTCACCAGCAGACCCTTCAGGGCCGAGGGGCAGGCCCCGGCGCTCATGGAAGTCGACGGCGGCATCATCCTCCCGGTGGTGGCCGCCGGGGTTTACCGTGAAGAGCTGGCGCAGGCGCTCCTTTCGTTCAAGAGCCATGGCCAGCCCCACCTGAAGTCGGTTTTGGCGAAGGGGCTGGGCGATGCCCTCACCGCGGCGACGGGAGGCATGGACGCCGTACTCCTCGTGCCCGTCCCCAGCAGCGCCGGAGCATTCGTGAAACGCGGCTTCAGCCCGGTGCATCTTCTCCTTCGTGCATTGGCGGGACGGGGCCTTCTGGGCGGCACACCTGTTCTGGACGTTCTTCGAAAATCCCGCCGCCACGATGTGGCCGAGCGGCTTCCGGGTGGCCAAAAGGGCCTCGGCCGCGGGGCGAGGGCCAGGCGGGTTCGAGGATCCATGCGCGTCGGAGGGTGGAAGGGGAAGAGTGTCGCCGGACGGCGATGCGTCATTGTGGATGACGTCCTGACCACCGGGGCAACGCTCTCCGAGGCGGCCCGCGCGCTCCACCTGGGCGGTGCCTTCGTGGCAGGCGCCGTGGTCCTCGCAGCCACGCGCCCGCCCGATTCCGGTGCCCTGGCGCCCCTTCCACAGGGGCTGGAGGAAGGGCCGCGACTTACAAAAAAATAAACGAAGAAAAGATGAATAACGTGTGGCTATGAACTAACGTCGGTTATGGGTACCAAGAACAGATGTACCTTTCGATGGCGGCTCGGAGAGGGGCTCGACTGTCAAGCAGATCGGCCCTAGGAAGTGCCGCCGTCGTGTCACCGAAGTCATTTGGAGGGCACCATGGAGTTTATGATCAGCGGACGAAATCTGACGGTCTCAGACCGCTTCCGCGAATACGCGGGGGAAAAGATCTCGAAGATCGAATCGCTCGGCGACAAGGTCCAGAGAGTGGATGCGAAAGTTTCCAAGGAAACGAATGCCCGCCAGACCGGCGACCAGCTCACCGTTGAAGTGACCGTCCTGGGACGTGGACCAGTGATCCGTGCCGAAGCCAGCGCCGCTGACAAATTCGCTGCGTTTGATCTCGCTTACAACAAGCTGCTGGAGCGGCTCCGCCGTGCGAAGGACCGCAAGAAGGTCCACCACGGCCGGCACACACCCAAAGCGGTCCGGGAGGCCACCGCCGCCCTGGAACCCGCGAGTGCCCACGAACCTATTTATGCGGAACCAAGCCACCGGAACGAACCCGTGGCAACGCGGGCCGAAGCGTCCCCCTATGAGGTTGACAACGATATTCCCGCAGGCGATTCCCCGGTGCTGATCCGGCGCAAGGTCTTTCCTGCTGCCTCCCTCTCCCTCGACGACGCCGTGGACAACATGGAGCTCGTAGGCCACGATTTTTACCTTTTTGTTGATAAAGCCACCAACACACCGTCCGTGGTGTACCGCCGCCGCGGCTGGACGTACGGGGTCATCACCCTGGACCACGAATGCGAACCCGGGGATACAGTGATTGAGGAAAAAATCATCGCTTACCGTTCCGATGATGAGGCAGCAAAAGTCTAGGATTGTGAAAACCATCCAACGAGAGGACTGAGGTGGCAGCAACGCTGAGCCTGGACCAGGCCCGGCGGATTGCTCTGGCAGCCCAGGGACTCGACAAAGGACGGCCCGCCGGACCCGTGACATCACGGACGGTGGGCCGTACCTTTGCCCGGCTCCAGCTTGTCCAGATCGATTCCGTCAATGTTCTTTCCCGGAGCCACTTCCTCCCGTTTTTCTCCCGGCTGGGGAACTACGACCGCAGTATCCTGCAGCGCCTGTCAGCCACCCATCCCCGTCGGATGATGGAGTACTGGGCACACGAAGCCAGCTACATACGGCCCGAACACTTCCCGGATCTGCTTTTGTGGCAAAAACGAAAATGGGTGGGTGCTTCGGCCATGGAACCCGCACTTCGGGACGGGGTGGCTGGAAAAATCCTCGAGGAACTTTCCATCGGCCCGCCCCTGACAGCCGCGCAGTTGACGGCCAGGATCGGACACGTCGAGGACCGGCGGACCGACAACTGGGGATGGAACTGGAACGCCGTCAAAAGGGTCCTTGAGCATCTCTTCGAAGATGGTCTGGTCTCTGCCGCTTCCAGAAGCGACCAGTTCGAGCGCAGGTATACGCTGACCGCGCGTGTGCTGCCGGGCCTGGCCGGTGAACAGGAGCGCCCGCGGGATCCGGTTGCCGCCATGCACCGCCTCATTGACGCAGCCGCGCAGGCACACGGCATCGGAACTGTGAGGTGCTTTGCCGACTACTTCCGGGTCCCGGCAAAAGCGGCCGCCCTGTCCGTGCACCATCTGGTGCAGACCGGCAGGCTTGAACCGGTCAGGGTTGCCGGCTGGGACAGAGAACTGTTCCGCCACGTGGATGCCAGGGTTCCCCGGAAGGCCATGGGGCGCGCCCTCCTGAGTCCCTTCGATTCCCTGGTTTTCGAACGGCGCCGGCTGGAGGAACTTTTCGGGTTTCACTATCGCATAGAGATTTACACGCCAGAACATAAAAGACGGTTCGGATACTACGTCCTCCCGTTCCTCCTGCGGGACAAGTTAGTGGCCCGGGTTGACCTAAAGGCGGACCGCGCCTCAGGCCAGCTGCTGGTCAAGTCCGCCCATGCCGAGCCGGACCCCCCGCTGGACACCGCCGTCGAGCTTGCCGCCGAACTGAGGCTCATGGCCGACTGGCTGGGACTTGAGGACGTAGTGGTTCACCCTGCCGGTGACCTGGCGGCGGGGCTGGAAGCAGCCGTCCGGGCGGATGCCGGAGGCATCCGCTCTCAGGGAACACAGGCCACGTGGCCTGTGTCTCTCCCGTAGACTAAAAACGCCAGAATTCGGCAGCATGAGAGTGGGAGCATCTTCACGTGGCATCAATCATCGAAAAACTTCTCCGTACGGGTGACAAAAAAACCCTGCGGCAACTCCGGAACTATGCCGACTCCATCAATGCTCTCGAAGACTCGTTCAAGACTTTCACTGATGCCGAACTCCGTGAAGAAACGGACCGCCTCCGCGCCCGGCATCAGGACGGCGAGAAGCTCGATGACCTTCTGCCGGAAGCCTTTGCCGCAGTGCGTGAAGCCTCCTCCCGTACCCTTGGCATGCGTCACTTCGACGTCCAGATGATGGGTGGTGCTGCCCTCCACCTGGGCAACATCGCCGAGATGAAGACAGGTGAAGGCAAGACCCTCGTGGCCACTGCTCCGGCCTACCTCAATGCCCTCACCGGGAACGGTGTCCACGTGGTCACCGTGAACGACTACCTGGCCGAATACCAGTCAGACCTCATGGGCCGCGTCTACCGCTTCCTGGGTCTCACCAGCGGCTGCATCCTGTCCAACCAGGACCCCTCAGTCCGGCGCGAGCAGTACGCCGCCGACATCACGTACGGCACCAACAACGAGTTCGGCTTCGACTACCTTCGCGACAACATGGCCTGGGACCAGTCAGAGCTCGTTCAGCGCGGGCACCACTTTGCCATCGTGGACGAGGTCGACTCCATCCTGATCGACGAGGCCCGGACGCCGCTGATTATCTCCGGTCCCGCCCAGGGGGACACGAACCGCTGGTACAGCGAATTCGCCAAGGTCGTGCTGAGGCTCCAGGTGGACCAGGACTACGAAGTGGACGAAAAGAAGCGCACGGTGGGCGTTCTTGAAAGCGGCATCGAAAAAGTCGAGGACTACCTCGGAATCCAGAATCTCTACGAATCCGCCAATACTCCGCTCATCGGGTTCCTCAACAACGCCATCAAGGCCAAGGAGCTCTTCAAGCGGGACAAGGACTATGTCATCCTGGACGGCGAAGTCCTGATCGTCGACGAACACACCGGCCGCATCCTCGCGGGCAGGCGGTACAACGAGGGCATGCACCAGGCCATCGAAGCCAAGGAAGGCGTCGAGATCAAGGCCGAGAACCAGACCTTGGCCACGGTGACGCTGCAGAATTACTTCCGCATGTACAACAAGCTCGCTGGCATGACCGGTACTGCGGAGACCGAGGCCGCCGAATTCATGGGCACCTACAAGCTCGGTGTCGTGGCAATCCCCACCAACCGGGATATGCAGCGGATCGACCAGTCCGACCTGGTCTTCAAGAATGAAACAGTAAAATTCGACGCCGTCGTCAGGGACATCGCCGAACGCCACGAAAAGGGCCAGCCCGTCCTGGTAGGCACCACCAGTGTGGAGAAGAGCGAATATCTCTCCAAACTGCTGGCCAAGGAAGGCATCAGGCACGAAGTCCTGAATGCCAAGAACCATGCACGTGAAGCGGCCATCGTCGCGCAGGCCGGCCGGAAGGGCGCCGTCACCGTCGCCACGAACATGGCAGGCCGCGGTACGGACATCATGTTGGGCGGCAACGCCGAATTCACAGCAGTGGCAGACCTTGCCCAGCGCGGGCTGGACCCGGAAGAGAACTCTGAGGAGTATGAGGCCGCCTGGCCAGCCGCCCTGGAGGCCGCCAAACAGTCAGTCAAGGACGAGCACGAGGAAGTCCTGGACCTCGGCGGGCTTTACGTGCTGGGAACCGAGCGGCACGAATCCCGGCGCATCGATAACCAGCTCCGCGGCCGTTCGGGACGCCAGGGTGATCCGGGTGAATCACGGTTCTACCTCTCCCTGACCGATGACCTCATGCGTCTCTTCAACTCCGGTGCCGCCGAACGGCTGATGAACAGCTCAGTGCCGGATGACGTGGCGCTGGAATCCAAGCTTGTCTCCCGCGCCATAGCATCCGCGCAGGGCCAGGTCGAAGGCCGGAATGCCGAGCAGCGCAAGAATGTCCTGAAGTACGACGACGTCCTGAACCGCCAGCGCGAAGCCATTTACGGCGACCGGCGCAGGATCCTCGAGGGCGACGACCTTCATGAGAAAGTGCAGTACTTCGTCGAGGACACCATCACGGCCCTCATCGATGCCGCCACGGCGGAGGGCACCGGTGACGACTGGGACTACAACCAGCTCTGGACGAACCTGAAGACGCTGTACCCCGTCAGTGTCTCGCCTGAGGACATCATCGAAGAGGCCGGCGGAAAGTCGCGGTTGACGGTGGAGTTGCTCAAGGAGGAACTGCTGTCCGACGCGCGCCTGGTGTACCAGGCCCGTGAGGAAGCAATCGGTTCCGAAAGCATGCGGGAGCTTGAGCGTCGCGTCGTCTTGTCGGTCATCGGGCGCAAATGGCAGGAACACCTTTATGAGATGGACTACCTGAAGGAAGGCATTGGCCTGCGGGCGATGGCCCAGCGTGATCCGCTCGTTGAATACCAGCGCGAAGGCTTCATCATGTTCCAGAGCATGATGGAGGCCATCCGTGAGGAAAGTGTCGGCTTCCTGTTCAACCTTGAAGTCGAGGTCACACCGGCGCAGGATGTCGTGGTTGCCGACGCGGCCGGGGGGCACACGGAACATATGGAACCCCGGATCCACGCGGCCGGACTCGAGGCGCCGGAGAAGCCGGCCCAGCTGCAGTACACCGCGCCGGGCGAGGATGGCGGAACCCAGACCCGGGTGGAGAGCCGGTCCTCCTCCTCGCGTCCGGGCAACCCGTCGCGTTCAGGCAACCCGGCAAAGGCCGCCGCGCAGGATCCGACCAGGCGTGCCGCGAAGAAAAAGCGCCGCTGACACACCCTGCGTGATCAAGCCATAGGGCAGGACCCGGAGCGCCAGTTCCGGGTCCTGCCCTTTTGAGTCCCGGCTTGGGTCGCGGCTTGAGCCCTGGCACCGGGCTCACCCGACGACCAGCTCGGTCACGCGCCAAACCTGCTTGCTCCGTTCAAGCCTGACGGCCACTGCCCGTGCCCGGACGTCGTCAACTACTACCGCACTGGCTTCGTAGATGCCCGGCGCGACCTCACAGGCCCGGACGGAGCGCACTACCGAATTCCGGTGGAGCCTTGCGAGTGTCGGGGACGCAGAGCGTGCACGTTCCCGACGGATCAACGATGCGCGGTGCTGCAGCACTGCCAGGCAGCGCGGGTCCAGTCTCCGCGCAAGCTGGTGGACCGGCCGGATCCCGGCGAGGACCTCCATCGCGGCCTGGACTGTGCTCCGGGTGATCGCCCGGACTTCCGCGTCATCATCATTTTCGCGGACAGGATGGAGGACCGGGCTGTCCGGCCGGGGCGGAACTTGTCGCGAAGGCGCCGTACGGTTGCCATACGCTGCTGCCGTGCCGATAGGTATTACTGCACTCATGATTTCCCCTTGCTTGGTTGCGAATGTCGCATGGAACCGTCGGCTAGGCCGCGGAGGGTGGTTTGAGGATCTGTCCTGGCAGCAGTACATTGGGGTTTTCCCCGATGACGGCCTGGTTGGCCTGGTACCAGCGAGGCCAGTGAAGGGCAACGTCGATATCAGTTGCAGCGGGCCCGAGCTCCCGTGCAGCGATATCCCAGAGGGTGTCGCCTGCCAGCACCGTGGTTTCGCCCACCGAGGTTTCGCCAGGTTTTGGGATCGGGTGTTGTGCGGCGCGCACCGGCGGGGGAGCGAGAAGTCCAGGGTCGGTCACAGGAGCCGCAGGCCGCCATGCCACTTGAAGGTCCGATGCCGGTAGGGCTTCGTCTGTCCCGCCTGTCGGGCTCCAGCCAGCAGGGACTGCGGCTTCCTGCGTTGGCAGCCATGCGGCACCGGCTGGTAGCGGCACAGCGGCGTTGGCCAATGGTGCCGACAGCAGCTGGACAGAAAGCGCGGCGAGGGCAAGGCGCCGCATGAAGGCGGGACACAGTCGTCCGGCGGCTGCCGCAGCGCGTTTGCTGCCTCTTCGCTCCAAAACGGCCGCCACGGTGGCCAGAAGCATGGAAAGTAGCCACCATGCGACGACGGCGAGTCCGATGGTGGTGGCGACGGCACCAAGAAGGTCGTCGACGTCGGGCGTCTGCCGGCGTGCGGCAGAGAGGCGCCACTTTTCCTCGAGACCGGAACCGGTAAAGAAGAGAAAGGAACCAAGGAGCAAGAGCAACCCCGCCATACCGGCGTCGGCGCCTATGCCACGGTTTGCTACTGCAGCCAATGCGTACTCCTCCTCATTTGATACAGTTTGATGGCGTTTGCTGCATCTAGCCTCAGTTTGCCCTAGCTAGTCGATTTTTGTCCAGACGTTGGAGAGAATCTTTGGCTGGATTGACCACCACCCATGCCCCGCCCTACGCTGGCGCAATGCGCTGGGATGCACTCTTCAATGACATGGAGTCACAGTTCGCTGAAGGGGACAGGCTGTTCCTGGAGGCCGAGGTCACGGAACGGGCGAGAATTGAGACCGCCGATATCCAGTTGGCAGACAGGCTGCGCGGATCATTGGGAGCCGTCGTAGCCGTGCACCTTGTGTGCGGAAAAGTCTTTCAGGGGGCTCTCAGTCATGCGGGGGCAGATGCCCTGGTTGTGAACGAGGCACGGCACCAGGTCCTGATCCCGTATGCTGCCGTCTCCCGGTATGTGGGGCTGGGCCGGCTGTCGCTGAACGAGCCTTCAAAAGTGCGGCGCGGAATCGGATTGTCGAACGCCCTGAGGGTCCTGTCCCGGGACAGGACCGAGCTTTCAGTGACCCTCGAAGACGGATCCGGCCGGGACAGTGGACTGCTCGGTGTCATCGATAGGGTGGGCAGGGACTTTTTCGACTTCGCGGCGGTGGGTGACGGTGAAGTCCGCCGCGCATTGCAGGTGAAACACGTTTCCACTATTCCGTTTGGCGCACTGTGTGCAATCAGATCGGCGCGGGCCGGAGAGGCGTAGCGGCCGCCGAACCGGTGACGCGGCGGATTGGGCAGCCACGTGACGGGATCAGACCGACTTCGACTTGGCTTCCTGGATCATCCGGCTTGCTTCGGCGTAGCGTTCCTCGATGTACTGCTCAAGCATCTTCTCTTCCACCCGCCACTGTCCGCGGCCGCCAACCTGGATGGCCTTGAGCTCTCCGCTGCGGACCAGTGCATACGCCGCGGGCGAATTGATCTGAAGCTGTTCGGCGACATCTGCGAGCGTGAGGAATCGTGGCATGTAACCATTTTGCCACTGCAGGCACCATCTGGTGCTGTTATCCACAGTTTGATGTCGTTTGGTTTTTTGACTTTTGTTAGAGCACCCTTGCAGTCACAATAAGGGTGTCCGGCGCGATCAACCGTCGGGTGCGGAGCAAGGGGGAAGACGCATGAGTCCTGACGGCGCGGCCACTGGCGCACGGTTGAAGCGGCCATCATGGAAGGACCCCCGGTTGCTGGTAGGCATGGTACTTGTCCTGGCATCGGTTGCCGGCGTCATTTCATTGGTAGGCAGCGCTGACCGGACCACCGAAGTCTACGCAGCCAGGGACTCCATTGCGGTGGGTGAAAAGCTGACCCCGGACAACGTCGTCCGCGCCAAGGTGCGGCTGGGCGAGACGGAGGAGCAGTATGTCACAGTGGAATCCGGGCTGCCCGAAGGTTTGGTTGCCGTTCAACGAATCGGGAAGAACCAGCTGGTTCCCAGGGAAAGCCTCGGCAAGGTCGATGCCCTGGACCGCAAGCCGGTAGCCGTGACCATCGGGGAAAGCCTGCCGCCCCAAGCCGTTGCCGGTACTCGCGTGGATGTCTGGGTGGCCATGCCGGATGCCCGGAACGGGTTCAGCGAACCCAAGCTGCTCCTTCCCGGTGCAGAAATTGCCCAAGTGACCACCGAGTCCACCACTCTGGGGTCTTCCCGGAATACGGTGCTCATGGTTCTGGTGGCGGACAGCCAGATGCCTGCCTTGCTGGGGGCACAGGCGAACCAGGCCAAGATTTCCGTCGTATGGAATCCGCGCGGGGGAGCGTCGTGAGCATTCCTGTTGTGACCGTCGGTCAGTCGCAGGAAGATGTTGTCGGTGGCCTGGAACGGCTCCATGGACCGGTAACGGTGGTTCGGCGCTGCGCCGAGCTCACCGAACTGCTTGCGGCGTGTCAGAGTGGACTGGCCCAGGCTGCCGTTGTCGCTGAAGGCTGCGAGCAGCTGACAGCTTCCCTCGTTGACAGGCTCGCCGCGGTAGGCGTTGCCATCATCGCGCTGACTGATAGCCCGAGTGAGGCGGCAAGGCTGAGGCGCATAGGCGTGGCATCAGCGCTGTCCGGAATCGAATCCGAGGCCCTCGCCGGCCGGATCGCCGAGTCGGTTTCCCAGCTGACCGGATACCGGCCATCCGATTCCGGGGCCGGCCTGGCGGACACAGGTGCGGCGCTCAGGCAGCTGCCGGCCGCCTCATCGGACATTCCTGCTGCTGCCGGATCCGGGAAAATCATTGCCGTCTGGGGTCCGGCCGGATCTCCCGGGCGCACGTTCACCGCAGCGAACATGGCGGGGGAGCTGGCTGCTGAAGGAAAGTCCGTCCTCCTCATTGACGCCGACAGCTATGGAGCCAGTATTGCCGCTGTCCTGGGTCTCCTCGATGAATCTGCGGGCCTGGCCCAGGCCTGCAGACTGGCGGATCAGGGGCTCCTGGACACCGACGCGCTGCTGAGGGTGGCAACGCCCGTGGCCACCAGGCTCGGAACGTTCCGGGTCCTTACCGGTATCACGCGGGCCGACCGCTGGACCGAGCTCCGCGCCGCTGCGTTGTCGCTTGTGCTGGAGCGTGCCAGGGACATTGCCGATGTCGTCGTGGTGGACACGGGCTTCTGCCTCGAAGCCGATGAAGAGCTCAGCTTCGACACCATGGCGCCGCGGCGAAACGCGGCCACGCTGCGCAGCCTGGAACTCGCGGACATTGTCTATGCGGTAGGTGCCGCTGACCCGGTGGGTGTTCCGAGGCTGGTCCGTGGCCTGGCCGAACTGCAAACTGCTGTTCCGCACGTTTCCCCGCTGGTTGTCATGAATAAAGTGCGGGCGGCCGCAGTTGGCAGATCTCCCGAACGCCAATTGCGGGATGCCTGGGACAGGTACGGGCCCTCGGCGGGCATTAAAACGTTCCTGCCGGCGGATGCTGCTGCTGCCGATGCTGCTTTGCTCAGCGGGTCGTTGCTGCTTGAAACAGCTCCGGATTCGAAGTTGCGACGCGCTATTGCCGATATGGTTTGTGCACCTGCCCAACGAAGTTCCCGATCCTCTGTCTTTACTTCCACAGCGAGCCGTCGGGTAAAGAGTTAGGCTCACCATAAGAGCTGCAAAGGTGCAGCATCAATCTTGTGATGGAGGCGTTTGTCGATGTCGTCTGGATCCAGCGTGGAGGATCAGCCCCTTTCCATTGGAGACCGTGAAGGTTTCTTCGGGGACTACTACCAGCACCTAGCCGAAGAGGACGCCCGGAGCTATCGACAGGAAGTCCTGGCTGCCCGCGCCGAAACCCACCGCGAGGTCGCTGCTGTGCGATTCCCGGGGCAGGCGAGGGTAGCCGTCGTCAGTGAAGAGGAAAACAGCGTTGTCTACGTTGCGACCGACGACATGCCCTTCCTGGTCGACTCCGTCAACGCCGAACTCGTACGGCAAAACGCGGCAATCCACCTGGTGGTCCACCCGCTCTTCGTGGTGACGCGAAACCGCGAAACCGGAGAGCTCGTCAAGGTTGCCAAGGTCCCGTCGGGCGTAGGCATCTCCAGCGGTGACACCGCAAGCATGCCCAGCGTGTCTCACCTGATCGCCCAGGGAGATAACGCCTCCCACATGGAATCGTGGATTGCTGTCGAGATCGGACGCGCATCCGAGGAAGCCCGGACGTCGCTTCTTTCCGGGCTGGAACGTGTACTGGGTGATGTGCGCGCCGCCGTCGAAGACTGGCCCAAGATGCGGCACAAGGCCCTTCAGATCGCCGAAAGCCTGGACAAGGTGGCCAATCCGGCGCAGATCGCGGAACTGCGGCAGGCGCAGGATCTGCTGCGCTGGCTCGACGAGGGAAACTTCACGTTCCTGGGCTACCGGGAATACGACCTCGTCAACGTTGACGGCGAGGATGTCCTGGAACCGCGCGACGGCAGCGGACTCGGCCTGCTCCGGGCGGCCGACGACTCACACCACATCCAGCACCTGACGGAGGCCGGCAGGAAGAAGGCCAGGGAAAAGCGGGCACTGGTCATCACCAAGGCGAATTCGCGTTCCACCGTGCACCGCCCCGCCTACCTGGACTACATAGGAGTGAAGAGCTTCGACGCGGCCGGCAACGTCAACGGCGAGCAGCGCTTCATCGGACTCTTCGCGACCAGCGCCTACGCCGGTTCCGTGAGGAATATCCCCATCGTCCGGGAGAAAGTGGACGCCGTCCTGAGGAGCGCGGGTTTCCCGCCGGATTCGCACTCCGGAAAGGACCTGCTGGGAATCCTGGAAACATATCCGCGCGATGAACTGTTCCAGATCGAAATTCCGGATCTGGCCGCGACGGCGACAGGCATCCAGAAGCTGCAGGAGCGCCGACGGACCCGGCTGTTCCTCAGGCCGGACATCTACGGCAGGTTCATGTCCGCCGTCGTCTATCTTCCCCGCGACCGCTACACCACCAACGTCCGGCTCCGGATCGAGGAAGAGCTGCGGGAGACGTTCCAGGCCGTTTCCATTGACTACGAAGCAAGGATGACAGAGTCAGCGCTTGCCCGTCTGTTCTTCCGCATCCGCCTGCCAAGAGGCGCCGAAGTCAGCCACGTCAACACCGAAGAGCTGGAGAAGCGGCTGGTCCGCGCCACCCGCTCATGGAGCGAGGGAGTCGCCGAAGTCCTGCGGGAACGGCACATCGACGGTGACCCGAAGGAACTGGCCAGGATCTGGGCGGAGGCATTTCCTGCCGGGTACCGGGTGGACTACGAAGTTGAGGACGCGCTGGAGGACATCCTCCGCTTCGAGAAATATGGAGCGGAAGCTGAACGGAAAGCCGGAGCCAAGCAGGAACGGCCCGGAGTCCACGTCTATCTCCCCGAAGGTGCAGGGGCCACGTTGGAGGAAGACGCACGGGTAAAGCTCTACATGCTGGAGCCCAAGAGCCTCAGCCAGATTCTGCCTTTCTTCCACAACCTGGGGCTTGAGGTCCTGGACGAGAGGCCCTTCGAAATAGAGACAGCGGACCGTCGCGATTTCTTCCTCTATGACCTGGGTCTTAAGTACCCTGCCGGTGTCGATCCGGTGTCCACCGGCCAGCTGCTCGCCGACTCGTTCGGGGCTGGCGTGTCCGGTGCCGCCGAATCTGACGCCTTTGACAGGCTGGTACTGCGCGAGGGTATGCAATGGCGGCAGATTACGGTCCTGCGGGCCTACGCCCGGTATATGCGCCAAATGGGAAACCCCAACTCCTTTGAGTTCATGGCCGACACCCTGCTGGCAAACCCGGAAGTCACCAAGGGCCTGAACGCCCTGTTTGCCGCGAGGTTCGATCCTGCGCTGGGCCAGGATGAACGCACCAGGGCCCAGAAGACAGTACGCAGCGAACTGGCCGCGGCAATAGAGCAGGTTGCAACGCTCGACGCCGACCGGGTCCTGCGCACGTTCGTCAACCTGATCGAATCCACGCTTCGCACCAACTACTACCAGTACAAGGCGCACCTGAGTTTCAAGCTTGATCCCGCGCACATCGAAGGGCTGCCTTTCCCCCGGCCGATGTTCGAGATCTGGGTCTATTCCCCACGGGTCGAAGGTGTCCACCTTCGCTTCGGCAAGGTGGCCCGCGGCGGCCTCCGCTGGTCGGACCGCCGCGAGGATTTCCGGACGGAGATCCTGGGCCTGGTGAAGGCCCAGACAGTAAAGAACGCCGTTATTGTTCCCACCGGAGCGAAGGGCGGCTTCTTCGCGAAGCAGCTGCCGGACCCTGCGGCGGACCGCGCCGCCTGGATGGCGGAGGGCATCGAAAGCTATAAGACCTTCATCCGCGGGCTGCTGGACTTCACCGACAACCTCGTAACCCGGCCCGACGGCGAGACCCTGGTGCCGCCGTCGGACGTTGTCCGGCACGACGACGACGATTCCTACCTCGTCGTGGCAGCGGACAAGGGAACGGCGACATTCTCCGACATCGCCAACGGACTGTCCGCAGAGTACGGCTTCTGGCTGGGCGACGCGTTCGCCTCGGGCGGCTCCGTCGGCTACGACCACAAAGCCATGGGCATCACGGCCCGCGGGGCGTGGGAATCGGTGAAGCGCCACTTTAGCGAGCTTGACCTGGACACCCAGACGGAGCCGTTCACCGTGGTCGGCGTCGGAGATATGTCGGGTGACGTTTTTGGCAACGGAATGCTGCTGTCCCGCCACATCAAGCTGCTCGCCGCCTTCGACCACCGGCACATTTTCCTGGACCCTGCCCCGGATGAGGCCTCGTCCTTCGATGAGCGGCAGCGGCTGTTCGACCTGCCGAGGTCCTCATGGGACGACTACGACAAATCGCTCATCAGCGAGGGTGGCGGCGTTTTTGCCCGCCAGGCCAAAGCCATTCCCGTCTCGCCGCAGGTGCGCACCGCGCTCGGTTTGCCTGAGGCAACCACCGAGCTGAGTCCGCCCGAGCTCCTCCGCGCCATCCTTCTGGCACCGGCAGACCTGCTCTACAACGGCGGGATCGGGACCTACGTCAAAGCAAGCACCGAGTCGAACGCCTCTGTGGGTGACAAGGCCAACGACGCGATCCGCGTCGACGGCAAGGACCTACGCGTCAAGGTGGTCGGTGAGGGCGGAAACCTGGGCCTGACCCAGCGCGGCCGCATAGAGGCAGCGCTCCAGGGAGTGATCCTCAACACCGACGCCATCGACAACTCCGCCGGTGTGGACTGCTCTGACCACGAGGTCAACATCAAGATCTTCGTGGACCGGATGGTGGCCGCGGGCAAGCTCACGCCGGAAGAACGCCCCGGATTCCTTTCGTCCATGACGGACGAAGTAGGCCGGCTGGTCCTTGAAGACAACGTGGACCAGAACATCCTGCTCCTCAACGACCGCATGCGCGTTGCCGAGTGGAGCCCCAGCTACGAGCGCCTGATGGACTGGCTGGAAAAGAAAGCGGACCTCAAGCGCGACCTTGAGGCCCTGCCGACCACGGAGACACTGCGGGAACGGCTGAACCAGGGCCAGGGACTGACTTCTCCGGAACTGTCCGTGCTGGCGGCGTATGCCAAGATCGAGCTCGCTACGGCGCTGCGCGATAGCGACCTCGCGGATGACCCGTGGTTCCGCAGGACACTGCGGGCCTACTTCCCGCAGCAGCTCCGGGAACGCTTCGACGCGGAGCTCGATACCCATCCGCTGCGGCGGGAAATCATTGCCACAGTGGTCGCCAACGACATGGTCAACATGGGTGGGATCACCTTCGCCTTCCGCACCATGGAGGAGACATCGGCCTCCGAAGTGGCAGTGGCCAGGGCCTTCGTGGCGCTTCGGGAGATCTATGAGCTGGACGCAATGGTGGGTGAGCTTAACAGCCTTCCCGCGTCGTTCCCGACCGAGCACTGGAGCACCGTCCACCTGGATATCAGGCGCCTCCTGGACCGCGCCGTCCGCTGGCTGCTGGGACAGGGCAGCGTGTCACGGCCCATTGCCGACATCGTCGCTGAGTTCAAACCGCTCATGGATCCGATGCGCGCCCGCCTGCTTGACTACCTGCGCGGGGACGACCGCGAACGCGTTGCAGGGTGGCTGGAGAAGGGACGCGAGTGGGGCCTGCCTGAGGGTCTTGCACTACGCTGGGCGGAGCTGTTCGAGAGCTTCGTGCTGCTGGATATTGCCAAGATCGCGCACCTCCGCAAGGACCCCGTCGAAGAAATATCGGCCGTGTACTACACGGTGTTCAACCGCTTCCACGCGGATTCGCTGCTGGAGCGGATCAGCAGCCTGCCGCGGCAGGACAGGTGGCAGGCTCTGGCAAGGGCGGCGCTGCGGGACGACCTGTATTCCACCGTCTCAGACATGACGACGGCGGTGCTCGAGTCGACGCGGCCGGAAGATTCTGCCGAGCAGCGGCTGAGGGCGTGGGAAGGCCAGAACGCAGAGCAGTTGGGCCGGGCCAAGACCATGTTCGATGAGGTGAATTCGCTCGAGGCCGACGATATGGCTTCACTGTCGGTAGCATTGAGGCTCTTGAGGTCAATCGTCCGGCGCTAGGAATTTCCGCGCCGCAACTGGAGGTGCAGTGGCAATCTTTACGGACCCCATCAGGGAACATGCTGATTTCGGGCCGGGCGATGCTGAATGGCTGCACCTCCTCGTGGGCGACTGGCAGATGGTTGCTGATCTTGCCTTTGCCGACCTGGCCTTGTGGTTCCCGCATCCGGACCACGGTTACGTGGCGCTGGCTCACGTCCGGCCCTCGACGACGCACACAGTCTTCCACGGAGACTTTGTCGGCGAGGGCATCCGTTCCGATCTGCAGCCCCTGGTGGACAAAGCCTGGGCCAGCCGGTCCATTGAACGCTCCAGTGAAACCAACTGGAGCAGCGACATGGCACTGAGGGTGGAAGCTGTGCCGATGGTCCGGAACGGCAGGACCCTGGCTGTCGTGACCACCCACATGGACCTGTCCAGCTCCCGGATGCCATCCCGCCTGGAACTCACGTATCGTCAGTGTGCCTATGACCTGCTCCGCATGGGAACGCTGGGATTGTGGCCCGATTTCGCGTCGCCCACTGGCTCGCGACGCGGAGCGCCACGTGTGGGGGACGGCCTCATCAGGCTCGATGCGGAGGGCATCGTGCAATATGCCAGCCCCAACGGCGTGTCCGCCTTTCGACGGCTGGGCGACGGCGAGTCCCTCGAGGGCCGTTCGCTGGCCGAGGTCACGGCGAGCCTGCTCAAGGACCGGCGCATGGTGGATGAGACCTTGCCGCTGGTGGTGACAGGGCGGATGCCGTGGCGGAGCGAGATCGAATCCCGCGGGGTGAGTCTTTCGCTGCGCGCCATTCCGCTGCGCGATGAGCAGCAGCGTTTCGGCGCCCTGGTGCTGTGCCGTGACGTCTCGGAACTGCGGCGGCGTGAGATGGAACTCGTCACGAAGGACGCAACCATCCGGGAGATCCACCACAGAGTCAAGAACAACCTTCAGACGGTGGCCGCGTTGCTGCGCATGCAGTCCCGCCGAATGGTCAGTGATGAAGCCAAACAAGGCCTGGAACAGGCAATGCGGCGGGTGGCAACCATTGCCCTGGTCCACGAAACACTTTCACAGGGGCTGGCCCAGAGCGTTGATTTTGATGAGCTCATCGGCCGCCAGTTCCGGCTCTCGGCCGAAGTAGCATCGCCCTCACAGCAGGTGAAAACTGAGCGGTCCGGGCTCTTCGGTGAGCTGCCCAGCGATTTCGCCACGCCGCTGGCGCTGGTCATCAACGAACTGGTGACCAACGCCGTCGAGCACGGTCTTGAGGGCCGCACGGGAACGGTATGGCTTCTGGCTGACCGCTCCGAAGGGGAAGATGGCGACGAACTCCTGACCGTGACGGTGGCGGATGACGGAGTAGGCCTGCCTGACACACCACATCTGGAAGGGCTGGGGCTGCAGATCGTACGCACACTGGTCACCAGCGAACTTGGCGGCTCCATCCAGTGGAAGCCGCGGGAAGGCGGGGGAACGGCAGTACAGATCCGCTTAAGCCTCGCGGCCAAATAGTGGTTACAGCGCCCTGCCGAGGATTTCCGGTATAAAGCGTCCGGCTTGAAACTGCGGTTCTAGGAGTACGGGAAACTTAAAAGGCAATGGCCGCGACCCTTTGGGTCGCGGCCATGGCCTGACGTTATTTGACTCTCGGTCAGGAGGCGCGGCGTGCGCGCGCTGCGCGGCGCTTCAGTGCGCGACGCTCGTCTTCACTCATTCCGCCCCACACCCCGGCGTCCTGTCCGGATTCAAGAGCCCACTGAAGACAGGTATCGACAACCGGGCAGCGCCGGCAGACGCTTTTGGCTTCCTCGATCTGGAGTAGGGCAGGGCCCGTGTTTCCGACCGGGAAAAACAGTTCCGGGTCCTTGTCAAGGCACGCCGCGCGGTTACGCCAATCCATGCTGATCAGTTGCTCCATTTCTGGGAAGAGCCCTTTGTGAAATTATTCACTAGGAGCTACAAAGGAAAGGGGCCCGTCGGGCCCCCTTGGTCATCTGAATTAAGCCTGTCATGTTAACGCTGTGTAAACAAGGGGTAATAAGGCCCGATATCCCTGGAAACCTGAGCGATACATCACATCTGTGCTGATGGCCCCCACTACAGTCCGACTATGTCCGGTAGGGTGCCAGTGTGTCAAGACCCCCGCTGAACCCTGAAAACCCGTCGTCCGACCCGTCTGATGACGGCTCCGGGTCCTCCGGAGGGCAGGAACCAGTGACGGCGGCGGACTCCCGGCGGCCTCGCGCTCTTGCCGTGATAGCCACCATCGTTGCGGCGGAAGCCATAGCCCTGCTGGCCGCCGGATGCTGGTATGCCTACGAGCTGATCACTGGCGCGCCCGTGCTGTCGTTTTGGGGCGCTGTCTTCACGCTCGCGCTCTTGCTGGCATTCTCCGTATGGCTTTTTACAGTGGGCCACTTCCTATTCCGCGGATACCGCTGGACACGGTCGGCCGCCCTGGTTGCCCAGGCGATCGTTCTGACTATCGGATTCCCGACGCTGACCGGCGGGTTGTTATGGGCAGGGCTCGCCATGGTGGTGCCGGCGCTGACAGCCATCGTGCTGCTCTTCGACAAACGTGTTATTGCTTATGCGTCCCGCACAGGCGGATCATCTCCGGCCTTATGATGCCAGGCTGGCGACGGGCGGCTTGGGACAGCTGACTCGGCCGAGGCGGCGCTTCCGGGCCGGGGCGGAGTCGAGGGGACGAGGCCAGGGGGCACCCAGCCAAGCTGGACGCTCGTCGACCGGCTTTCTGAGATCAGGACGCTCCGGCCAGGCGGGGGATTTGATTCGACCTCGAACCGAACACCGAAAATATCGCCGTCGGTGAAGGTACGCGGGGCGATCAGCAATCCGGTCCCCGTGCCCCGGGCGCTCAGCATCAACGGAACACGCTGGACAATGGAGGGGCTGAAAGCGGCAGTCAGTACAACGTTGAAGCCCATCGTATGGAGGTCTGCGAGGTCCTGGTTCGCGGCCGGCGGAAGCAGATCGGCGTCGTCAACCAAAGCGATCGAACCCGGGTCAAGCTCACCGGCGGCAGCCCTGCGGCGGACTTCAGACCAGTAGCGGACTGGTTCAGTCGCCCCTTCCGGCAAAAGCCAGGGACCTGCGCCGGCGTTGAGTCTGGGCAGCAGCTGCAGAAAGTTGGATTTTCCGGAGGAAGGTCCGCCCAAGGCAGCCAGGACTGCGCCTGCCGGCAGCCGGAGACCGACCGGAGTCAGCTCGTCGCCGCCCACCCCTATATACAGCCGATGGTGCCGTCGGGAGGGCTGGCCGGGCTGCCCCGTGGGGGACCGTTTGGCAGTGCAAAACATTCCGTCCTTCTGTCCACGGGCCAGCAGTTCCGGGACGGGCACTTTCGCTGGCAATGGCTCGATCCTGAACGGACGCCTGAGGACGCGCACGAGGCCCACGCCCGTAGCAGAACTGACCTGGCTATCGCTGTGGGAAGGCGTGTAAAACTGGCAGACCGCAACCCTGCCCGCCGAGAGCGCGCCGAAAGCCACGGCCCGCCCCCGCACGCTGGCGGTCTCAGGCATTCGTGGCCAGGAGATGCGGCTGTCCTCGCTGGATCCGACCGGAAAATAGACACGGTTCGGGATCGACCCGAAGAATCTGGCGGATACCAGTTCGCGCTGTCCCGAAAGGAGCATGGTGAGCCCCGCCTTGCCACCGTCCCGGACAAGATCCTGGACCAGGTCCTCGGCCCAGGCCAGGGGACCGGAGCGGAAGGCCGAGACCCAGGACCCCCACCCCGTGATCACCACGACAAGAGGCGTTGTGTCATCGGGAAGGGGACGGGTGAGCCGTTCGGACTGCTCCCGGGCCAGGCGCTCCAGAATGCGTACCGCGCGCCGCAGTTCGTGCAGGCCGGCATGGGCGCCCGTTCTGCCGTGCCCGGCCATGGCGTTGAAGGTGTTGTCGGCGTCGAGAATGTAGAAATGCGATTCCATGGGGTGGCAGGCGAGAGCATCCACGGCGGACGCCAGGGTCTCGCGGGCACCCGACTCTGATCCTCCGATGAGTGCAAGGTGTCCATGGCGGGCGGGTGCCCACGCGACAGGAATTGTCCGCTGCTCGTCGGGTAGGTCCATCAGGCCAAGCCGGATCGACCGGCCGCCGAAGATGCCGTCCTGCTCCGCCGCTGGCAGGCCAGGATATGTCGAGGGCGATTCGCTGCTGGCCGATTCCATCACCTCCCTTTTTGACAGTACGGTCGGAAGCGGCGCCGCAACCGGCCGCCGGACGGCTCTTCCGCCCATAGCAGTCCACAGCCCGGTCATGGCCGTTACTAGGGGAGCTGCGGCCAGTGCAGGCGTGATGAGAGCAGGATCTGTTGCAGGATGCGGGCCGCCGGCCGGCGACTCCAGTGCTTCTGTGGCGAGCCTGACCTTGACTCCTACGCATCTGCGTTCAACCGCAGCGGTGCTGAGTGACGCAGCCTGGAACTCCTGGGGAGCTTCCGTCCCTCGCACAAGGTAGGCCCTCCCAGGTGTGTCCAGGCTGATCCCTGCCGCGGCCTTGGAATTGATGATGTCCAAGGATTCCATCTCCGACTGCACGCGCAGGGCGATGCTGGTGGTCACGTTCGCGCGGATATCCGCCGTCAGTGCACCCTGCGGGCGCTGTGTCGCCATGACCAGGTGAACACCCAGGGATCGTCCGATTGCGGCGATTCTCATCAGCTCACGCAGAGCCTCGGGCGCTTGCTCCACGAGCATGCGGAACTCGTCGATGACCAGGACGAGGTGTGGGAGCGGTGAGTCCTGTCCCGCCTGGGAGGCCCGGTATGACGCCAGGTCAGGTGCCTTGACCGCCGCGAGGAGTTCCTCCCGGAGCCTGATCTCAGCCCGCAGGGACGCCAGCGAGCGTTCGACTTCGTGGCTTGTCAGATCGGTAAGCATTCCAACACAGTGGGGGAGAGCCGTTAGCGGTCCCAGCCCGGACCCGCCTTTGAAATCCACAAACAGGAAGTTGACGCGGTCTGGCGGGTAGCAGAGAGCCAGCGCCATGGTCAGGCTGCGCAGGAGTTCGGACTTGCCGGAGCCGGTGGTGCCGGCGACCAGCAGGTGGGGGCCATCGCTTTGGAGGTCCAGGACCCGTTTTCCCTCAGCGCCCTGTCCAATAGGAACAGCGAGACCAGGGCTCAACTGGCTGCCTGCCCATCGTGAAGAGATGTCGGAAGGCGACAGGGAGAGCGTGGCGCCCAAGGAACACGTTGCCGGAATTGTTGCCTCTGTGTGACCCGGGAGGGCAGCTTCGCGGGCGAACTGACGGCAAAAACGACTGAAGACCTGATCAGGTACAAGATCGGGTACGAAGCGGATGCATTCCGTTGGCGTGTGCAGCAGCGACCGGTGTTCATCAAGTTCGACGTCGGCCGTCGTCGTCCCGCCGTCGCCTCGCCAGAGGCGGATAACCTGCCAGTTCTCCCGGAGAGCGCGTGCGATGTTCCCCGAGCCGGGGTCGGGGCCGTCCTCGCCGCCGTCGAGAAGCAGCACAGCATGGTGATAAGACGGCCCGTATCCCCTGAGCACCAATGCCTCCAGGGCCGCGTGGTCGGGCGCGAGAGTGACGCCGGGCAGGTATCGCCCGGCCAGCGGAAGATGTTCCACGGTGCCATGGACCACCACGAAGGTGTCGTGGCCTCGCGGATAACCGCGCAGTTGCATGAGGACCGACCGGACCAGGCCGTCGATGGCCATACTCGGGCCGCGGACTGTGGTCAGTGGTTTGGTTGGATCCAGCGTCAGCGGCATCAGCCCGGCAGAGGGGATGGCTTTGTCCGGAGTTGCCGGTTCGAACCGGACATTCGCTTCCTGTACGGCTTGGCCCAGCCGGAGCCAGATGCCCTGATCGCTGTCCTCCCGGGCACCCGGACGTTCGAGTGAAAGCCGCCCCGCGATGGCAACGTCAGAAAGCGGGGGCGCGGACCGTCGTCGTCGTTCCTTGTCCTCCCTGACCGCAGACGCAAGCGCTGCGGCGAACGCCCGGCGCTGCCGGCGCCCTGAAAAGACGGGCACCACGATGGAGATCGCCGAGACTGCACTGAACGCCAGGAACATCCACATGCCAGTGAAGACTGCCAACCCGACTCCAAGGACGAGGGGGAGCGCAGCCGTGAGCAGCAGGACCGAACGGTTTCCTGTATCTACATGGCGGCTGACAACCAGGGGCGTCTGGACACAGCTTCCTGCATCATCCAGGTTGGGGCCGGGTGATTCCAGGAAAATGAGTGACAAGGATGAGTTCCCGCAGCGGATGGTGGAGGCCGTCGAAACGACGGCCGTTTTTATCCGCTCACCGTCCACTTCTGTCCCGTTGGCACTGTCGAGATCAACGATCGTGATGGCAGTATCCGTCACAATCAGGCGTGCGTGCTCCCTGGAAAGCTCCGGATCGGGGATGAGGATGTCGGTGCCGCTCCGCCCGATGCTGTAGGTTCCGCGCCTCAGGGGAACCACAGTTCCTGCGCCGGCGCCACTGTGTACGGCCAAGGCAAGGGTAAAGGCGGACCCGGAGTCGGTTCGTCCTGACCGGGGAGAGAACCTGGTACCGGCGCCGTCGACGAGGATCGCACCGTGGACCAGGGGTGGTTCGCCGAGCTTCATCGCAGCCATTCGTAGCCCGTCCACCGCGAGCTGACTGGTTCCGAACCTGGCGGAAATCCCTGCCTCCAGGTCCGCGCCGGACGTCCCGGGCGGGGCATCGATGGTGAGTTCGACGGGCGGGCCCTGCAGCCTGGATCCCGGGCTGCCGGCCAAGGTGCAATGCAGTGGCATGTCACGAGTCCTCATGGTCAGCGTGAATCCACGCTAGCCATCGGACGTCCTGGTTGTCCCGGAGCCGTTGCCGCATGTGGATAATTCGCCAGCTCCGCTTCGCCTGTATGTCTGGGGCCCGCGTCCTGCCAGCTAGTATGAATGACGATGTCGTGAGTCTATGAGGAAGGACATTCACGCGTGATAGTAGTTGCGGACAACGCCGATGTTTCAGCTGAGGCGGTCATCGGTGACGGGTCCAGAATCTGGCATCTTGCCCAGATACGGGAAGAGGCGCGGCTCGGCATGAACTGCATCATCGGCCGGGGCGCCTACATTGGGACCGGAGTCACGATGGGGGACAACTGCAAGGTCCAGAACTATGCCCTGGTTTATGAGCCCGCCCAACTTGAAGACGGAGTCTTCATCGGCCCTGCGGTCGTACTAACGAATGATACTTATCCCCGCGCCATCACGCCGGAAGGCGGACTGAAAAGCGCGCATGACTGGGTTCCGGTCGGTGTCAACATCAAGCAGGGAGCATCCGTAGGTGCACGGGCGGTGTGCGTGGCGCCCCTGACAATCGGCCGGTGGGCAACAATCGCGGCCGGCGCTGTCGTGACGAAGGACGTCCCCGATTTTGCGCTCATGGCCGGAGTCCCGGCGAAGCGCCGCGGCTGGGTCGGAAAAGCCGGATTTCCGCTGACCAGGAGCGGCGGGCAGTGGGTGTGCCCCGAAACCGGTGCAAAGTATGTCGAACACGATGAAATTCTTCGAGAGGTAGAGGTATGAGCCAGGAATTCATCCCCCCAGCCAAGCCCATTATCGGCGACGACGAGCGCAAGGCCGTCGACGCCGTGCTCGCAACAGGTCAGCTGGCGCAGGGGACGGAGGTCGCCGCGTTTGAGCAGGAATTCTCTGACGTCCTGCTGGACGGGCGCGCTGCCGTGGCTGTCAACTCCGGAACGTCCGGCCTCCACCTCGGGCTTCTCGCCGCAGGCATCGGGCCAGGCGATGAGGTCATTGTTCCTTCCTTCACCTTTGCGGCCACAGCCAACTCTGTCGCACTCACAGGAGCAACGCCGGTCTTCGCGGATATCGAGCTGGAGCATTTCACCCTTGATCCGACGTCGGTCGAATCGAAGATCACCGGGAAGACCGCAGGCATCATGCCTGTCCACCTCTACGGCCACCCGTTCGACGTTCAGGCTATAGGTGCAGTTGCGTCAAAGCACGGCGTCAAGGTTTTTGAAGATGCGGCGCAGGCCCACGGCGCCGCCGTCAACGGACGGAAAGTCGGGACATTCGGCGACTTCGCCATGTTCAGCCTGTACCCGACCAAGAACATGACCTCAGGTGAAGGGGGAATGGTCAGCACGGGCCTCCCGGACGTCGAACGGAAACTCCGCCTGCTCCGGAACCAGGGAATGGAACGCCACTACGAAAACGAACTGGTTGGGTTTAATGCACGCATGACAAACATCCACGCCGCCATCGGGCGCGTCCAGCTGACCAAGGTGCTGGGCTGGACGAAGACCCGCCAGGAAAACGCCGCCTTCCTGACTGAAAACCTTGAGGGCGTCGTTACTCCCGTAGTCGCTGAGGGCTGCGAGCACGTTTATCACCAGTACACGATCCGGGTCGCCGATGACCGGGACGGCTTCGCCAAGGCCTTGCGGGCAGAGTACAACGTTGGCTGCGGAATTTATTACCCGATTCCAAACCACCGGCTGGCCCCGTTCCAGACAGAGGATGACCTGCCGGCCACTGATGAGGCGTCCAGGACTGTCCTCTCCCTGCCGGTCCACCCCTCTCTCACCCAGGAAGACCTCGAGCGCATCGTCTCGGCCGTAAATGCCATCGCAAAGGCAGGAAGCTAATGGCGAACTTGCGTGCCGGCCTTGTAGGACTCGGAATGATGGGCCGGCATCACGCCCGGGTCATCCGGGAGCTTGAGGGAGTGGACCTTGTCGCCGTGGCTGATTCTTTCGGCGACCAGCACGGCGCTGCCGATGGCCTGAAGGTATGCGGCAGTGTCGATGATTTGATCGCCCAGGGGATCGACATTGCCGTGGTGGCGGTGCCAACAAACCTCCACGAGGAGGTCGCAATGCAGCTGGCCGCGGCCGGCATCCATTGCCTCGTGGAAAAACCCATCGCTGCTGATTCGGAGTCGGGCGGCCGGATCGCGGCTGAGTTCGAACGCCGGGGGCTGATTGGTGCCGTCGGCCACATCGAACGGTTCAATCCCGCCCTGCAAAGCCTCCGGAAACGGCTGGAGTCGGGGGATCTAGGCGATGTCTACCACATTTCCACCCGTCGACAAGGCCCATTCCCGTCTCGAATCGCAGACGTCGGAGTAGTCAAAGACCTCGCGACGCACGACATCGACCTGACAGCATGGCTGGCTCAAAGTAACTACGTCGACGTGATGGCACACACGACCTCCCGCAGCGGACGCGAACACGAAGACATGGTGACTGCGATCGGACACCTGGGCGGCGGCATCGTCACCAACCACATCGTGAACTGGTTGTCTCCCATGAAAGAACGCACTGCGATTGTCCTGGGTGAACGGGGCGCTTTCGTGGCAGACACCATCTCGGCGGACCT